>ONGE01000001.1 GCA_900317325.1 uncultured Prevotellaceae bacterium | reverse complement strand
GTTGGTCATTGCGTAGGGCAGGGGGAACTTCTCGAGACCACTGGCGCGGGCGGTTTGGATAATGCCCACGTAGGTGATGTCGTGCGACATCATCGCGTCGAAGCGGATGCGCATTTTCTTACCCTTGCTGCCATCTACATCGTGAGAGCGCAGGATGCCGTAGGTGATGGTATTCTCACGAGCCTCGTCAGGCGTGGGAAGACCAGTTGCATCAGTGCGAATTTCGTTACCGTTGATTAAGTAAACTCCTTGATTAATTAATTCTACCATGATAAAATTTTGAAAATGTTAATTGATATAGGGTTGTTAATTCAATATTGCGTGAATGAATAAAGTGAGCGCAACCATGTCGGCACTGCCGCCGGGAGAGATGTTGCGCGCGATGTAGTCGCGGTTCATCGCTTCCATGTCGTCGGTGCTGTAGTTGTTGAGTAAAGCCTGTGCCTCTTGCTTGACCTGCTGTGCCTGCTCGTAGCCCACGCGGTGGATGACGTTGGTGTCGTCCAGCTGGCTCATGATGAGCAGCAACAGCTTGTGACGGGCTGTAGAAAGGTTTTCTACACGCCAGCCCTGGTAAGCGGGAAGCCAGTCATTGAACAGTTGCGGATAGCCTGCCTTGGCCAGGTCAAGGGCACCGGTCACACGGTGCGCATTCACGGCATTGTTGCCGTGGGTGCCCGCCGTGGGAGCGAAGCCTCCAGCAAGCTGTTGGATAAGGCTCTGCAATGCTTTTCCCTCGATAGCGCCATTGTGGCCCATGCACCATGCTGCGGCCAGCGTGGTCAGTCCCATCGAGAATAAGGCTCCGCGATGGGTGTTCACGCCACCCGTGGCATTGAGCATGGCGCGCTCGGCGTCGATGCCGATTTGGCGCACCTGTTCGGTCTCGGGCATTGCGTCCTGGTATCCAAGTAATGCCAGCTTGACGAAATAGGGCAGTAATGCGTCAATGCTCCTGTTCATCATCGCCAGGTCCATGTCGCGGTGCGCTCCGTTGTCGTTGCGGTCCACCAGCCCGGGCTTGGGTGTGGTGTCGAGCTCGGCACGCATGGCGTCGGTGGCCAGATGAGCGATGAGGTAGGGGACAGTGGTCGCCGGCACCAGTGCGGCAGCTTGACTCAACGAGCCGTCGGCCAGTGCTTGACGTACGCGCGAGGCGCTCACGACTTGTCCCTCCTGCATCAGTCGGTCCACCGTTTTCACGGTGATGCCGTGTTGCGGCAACTGCTCCTGCATGAGCTCGTTGTAGCGAGCCGTGAGCTCGTCAATGGGTTCACTACCCACATAGCGTGTGGTCACGCCCAGGGCAGGAGCGATGTGACGGGCAAACAGGTCCAGATCCAGCGTGATGTGGGTGTCGGTGGCATCGGTCACCTGCTTGAGGAAGTAGGTGGGGAACGTCAACTCGCTGATGGCGTAGTCACTACCCTCGACAACCACCACGTTGTCCAGTCCCTTGCAGCCGGCCTGAATCGTGGCCAGGCGTTCGGCATAGCTGAATGCCGAGCGGTCCTCACGCACGGCGATGACATAGAGCGTCGAGGCCTCGCGGGCGGCTTGCTCCACCAGATAACGGTGGCCCAGGGTGAACGGGTTGGCGTTCATCACTATGGCCGAGGCGCCCTCGGGACGTTCACCGCGCATGCGGCGCAGGTAGCCGGTGTAGGCGCTGATGCCTCTCATGCCGTTCTCCATCAGGATGGCACGGGGAGCACTGGCGATGACCTTAAAGCCCATGCTCCCGAACACCGTGCGGTTGTCGGGCTTGGTAAAGACCTTTACCGAACTGGCACCCTGCTGGTTGGCCATGCCGATGAGGTGGGAAATCAACTTGTTGCTCAAGCCGGTCTCGCGAGCCGCTTCGCCCACGGCTATGCACTTGATCACGTTGCCCTGCAAGCCCCCGCCGGCAATGATGTTGCCGTCGTCATCGGTGACGGCGGCATAGTAGTCCACGCCTTCAAGACGCAGACCGCTGTCGGCAAGGAAGCGCTCCACTCGTGTCCTGTTGGACTTGAGCGAGAGCGGCATGTCGCAGATTTCAAAGTTATCGTACATAGTCCTCAATGAGTTGTTGGATGTGGGCCATCAGCTCCTCCTGCGAGTGGCTGTGGTTGCGCATGCACCAGCGTGCCTCGTGGTCACACAACAGGCAACGACGCGGCTCGCCGCCCACCGTCTGGCGGGTGATGGGCGTGCCGTCACCATTCATGACATCAATGTCGAACAGCCGCCCTAACGGGTGGCTGTCTTCGATGTCACAAGTCACACGTTTGGCCTCAAGCGCCGGCAAGTCGGTGATGAGATAGGCCTCATAACCTGTTGCCAAGTCGCGGGCGTGAGTTGCGCGCACGTGCTCACCCATGCGGTCGAGCAGCGCGGTCAAGGCCGCTTGTGCAGTCACTACCGAATAGAGATTACGCTTGACGCTTCCGGGCATCACCACCGTCAGGCACACGAGCGTGTAGCCGGGGTGTTGCTGGAGTAACTGCTGTTGCAGCGCGTGACGGTTGTCACGGCTTTGCAGTAGAGCGTCGAGCGTAATCTCCATCGTCAGTGTTATAGAGTCAGGTTAAATGCGGGATTAACCTACGATGTTCTTGATTACATCCTGTACCGAGCCGTCGCGGTTGAGCACGACGCCGACAACCTTGTCGCCGAAGGGCAGGGGAGCGGGATCGCCGATGATCTTGCGAGCCTTGGCAGCCAGATCGTGGATGTCCACAATCTTCAAGCCTGCAGCCTCCAGACGCTCCTTCACCTCGGGACGGTTGGGGTTAACGGCGATACCGTACTCGGTAACGACAACGTCAACATTGCTGCCCGGAGTGATCAGCGTGGTAACCTCGTCAACGACGCAGGGGATGCGGCCGCGCAGCAGCGGGCAAACGATGACTGACAGGGCGCTGTCCATAGCAGTGTCGGGGTGGCCACCGATAGCACCACGGATGATACCATCGCTACCAACCAGCACGTTCACGTTGAAGTTCACGTCAACCTCCAGAGCCGACAGGATAACGACATCCAGGAAGTGGGTTGCTGAACCCGGCTCCATCAAGGCAGCATACTCGTTGGCCGACACGCACTTGTGCTTCGGGTCGTTCATCAGCGACTCGGCAGCAACCTTGTCAAACGACTGAACGTCGATGATGCGGTCGATCAGGCCCTCCTGATGCAGTTTCACCATGTGGCTGGTGATACCACCCAGGGCGTAGCTGGCCTTGATACCCTTGTCGATCATACCTTGACGCAGGTACTTGGTAACGGCGAGAGCAGCACCACCCGAGCCGGTCTGCATCGAGAAACCGTCCTCAAAGTAACCGCTGTTCATTACAACCTTGGCAGCCTGCTTAGCGAGCAGGATGTCGCGCGGGTTCTTGGTGTCGCGGATGGCACCCGAGGAAATCTTGCTCGAGTCGCCCACCGAGTCAACGACAACAACGTAGTCCACGTCGGCCTCGCTGATGGCGCTGTGCTGGTTGGGATAGTCAACCAGGTCATCGGTCAGGATGATGGTCTTGTCGGCATACTTGGCATCGGGCAGGGCATAACCCAGAGAACCGCAGATGCTCTTGGCGTTCGGACTGGTCGAGTAACCGGCAGCGTTGCCCAGGGGGTCGGATGACGAGGCGCCCAGGAAGGCGACGTCGATGTGCAGCTCACCGCTCTTGATGGCATAGCCGCGCGAACCGTGTGAACGGAAGATAACGGGCTTCTCCATCAGGGGTAGCGAGGGCACCGCGCAGACCGCTGGTGTGCAACTGGGTGATAACGCCGTTCTTGATGTGCTCGATCAGGGGCTCATGCACGTCGATGAGGCTCGATGAAGCCAGCGTCAGGTTCTTGAAACCCATCTCGGCGAGCTTGGCAACAACCATGTTGATGACCTTGTCACCACTGCGGAAGTGGTGGTGGAACGAGATGGTCATGCCGTCCTTGAGGCCGCTCTTCTTGATGGCTTCCTCGAGGGTGACGAGTTTACCGTTGGAACGCTGCAACTCGTGACGCGGCGTAATGTTCTTCTTCATGTGGGCGTCGTTATAGACTTCCTTACCCAATTCTTTGGCAGCAGATCAGGGCTGCTCTATCTTTGATACTGTTCATGCTAAGTCCTCCTTTGTCAAGATGCCCGACGCGATGGCCAGGTCGATGGTACGTTGTGCTCTGATAACCACGGGGCGGTCAACCATCTTGCCGTTAACGGCGATAACGCCGCTACCGCGCTTCTCAGCTTCCTTGATGGCAGCGATGATGGTCTTTGCCTTCTCGATTTCCTTCTCCTTGGGAGCGAAGATCTCATTGACAACCTCGATTTGACGAGGATTGATGATGGACTTGCCGTCGAAGCCCATTGCCTTAATCATCTCAACCTCGCGACGGAAGGTGTCCATGTCGTTGAGGTTGCTGAACACGGTGTCCAGAGCGTCGATGCCGGCAGCGCGGGCAGCCGTGACGATGCACTGACGAGCCATTTGCAGCTCCATGCCGAAGAAGGGCGAGTCGCCCGTCGTGCGCTGTGCCTTCAGGTTAGCGCAGTAGTCCTCGGCGCCGAGGGCGATACCCATCATGCGCTTGCTGGCAGTTGCGATGGCATAGGCGTTGAGTGCGCCCAGCGTGCTCTCGATGGCGGCCATGATCTGAGTGCGGCCTACGCAGCCCAGCTCGGTCTCCACCTTGATGATTTCCTCTTCAAGTTCCTTTACCTCCTCGGCAGTCTCGGTTTTGGGCATGCGGATGACGTGAACGCCAGCCTTTACCACAGCCTCGACATCCTTCTTACCGTAAGGAGTGTTCAGCGGGTTGATACGTACCACCATTTCGGTCGTGCCGTAGTCGATGGTCTTGAGTGCGTTGTGAACCAGCAGGCGCGCAGCGTCCTTCTCGGCCATCGAAACCGAATCCTCGAGGTCGAGCATGATTGAATCGGGACCGTAGATGTGAGCGTCGGCCATCATTCCCGGGTTGTTACCAGGGACAAACATCATTGTTCTTCTGAGTCGTTGCATAACAATTTTCTCGTTTTTGATGGTTTTTTAGTGTTAATTAGTCGGCCCACACGTCTTTGCCCGTGGCACGTACGGCGGCTGCCGTCACGCGGGCGCGGATGGTGCAGTCCAGGGCTCCCTTGTCCGTGGCTTTCACCTCGGCTTGGTCGATGCCCAGGCCCTGCAGGGTCTCGGTGATAACTTTCTTGATTTGGTCGCCGAATTGATAGGCTACCGTGCTGTCAAGATCAATGTGCAGTCCAGCGTTGTCGTTGGGCGCAATCTGGATGAAAATGTCGCCGGATTCAAGCGTTCCGGCCATTGCCGTTTTGATCTCCATTTTTCAGTGTTAATTAAAACGATTAAAGTATTAATAAAAGTTCGTTAATGTAGTCATTAGATGGTTGCTTAAAAAGCGCTCAAAATTAGGTATTATTTTATTACTGACAAAATATTTTCAATACCTTTTTTTGACACCTTGCAGCAGGGGGAAAACGGCTATAAAATGGGCTCTTTGAAAACCTTAGTTTTCATGTTGGAAAAATGAAAAAAGCCGCTTTTTGGGCGGCATTAGCTTTCATTTTATCATTATTATTCATTTTTGGCGCCTTTTGGATTTTTGGCCGTCGAGGTGCGGTAGTCGGCCGCCGGTTCGGCGGCGAGAGAGGCCTCATCGCCCTCGTCGGGCATGGCATAGCGTTTGCCTGGGGCGCTGTTCTGTTGCAGCACGATGCGGCTCAGTGTCACGTCCAGTTCACGGAGTGTCGCTTCGCGCCGTTTGGGCGACAACTGGCATTCCCACACCACAATCACGTGCCAACCGGCGGCTTGAAGCAATGCCTGGTTGCGGGCGTCGCGCTCACGGTTGCGAGCGAATTTCTCTTGCCAGAATGCGGCGTTGGTCGAGGGCCGCTGGCGGTTGTTCTCGCACTCGTGTCCGTGCCAGAAGCACCCGTTGACAAAGATGGCCGTGCGCCACTTCCTCATCACGATGTCGGGTCTCCCGGGCAACGACTTCACACACAGCCTGTAACGGAATCCCTGATGCCACAGCCATCGCCGCACCACCAGCTCGGGCTTGGTGTCGCGTCCCCTGATGCGGCTCATGCAGCGATGCCGCTGTTCCCGTGTCATCTTATCCGCCATTTTCCGCAAAATTACCATTTTATTACCATTTTATTGTCATTCCACAAAAAAAAGTGCTTCCCTCGAGGTGGAGTGGAGAATTTGTTGTATCTTTACACTCCGAAAAACATTGATTACACATGAAATTCAGCGAAGTTTTAGGCAACGAACAGGCAATTGAGCAAATACGTCGGATGATTGATGCCGACCGCTTGCCGCACGCGTTGCTGCTCCATGGCGAGCCGGGAGTGCCCAAGTTGGGCCTGGCGATGGCGGCAGCCCAGTATCTGCACTGCAAGAACCATGTCGATGGCGACTCGTGCGGCGTGTGCCCGATGTGCCGTCAGCACCAGTCTTTCAATCAGGTGGATACCCATTTCAGCTATCCTTACACCAACCGCAAGAGTGACAGCAACAACCCCTGCGATGCCGACGATTACATCGACGAGTGGCGTGAGTTCGTCACCCGCTACCCGGTCGAGGATTACCAGGCTTGGCTGACCTTGCTCAAGAATGACAATGCACAGCCGCAAATCTTTGTGCGTGAGGCCGATAACATCATTCGCAAGATGACCTTGAGCGCTTATACCGCCAAGTATAAGGTCCTGATTATCTGGCTGCCGGAGAAACTCAAGGATGAGGCTGCCAACAAGTTGCTGAAACTCATCGAGGAACCCTACGACGACTGCAAGTTCATCCTCGTGAGCGACAACGAGAAAGGCATCCTGGGCACGATACTGTCGCGCTGCCAACGCATCGAGTTGCGCAAACCCTCCACGCCGATAGTTGCCCAATATCTGGCCCTGCGTTACGGCATGGACATGCAAGACGCCCTTGCCCTGGCCGCCCCGGCCGACGGCAACGTCAACATGGCCGAGCGCATGGTGCAGACGGGCAGCGAGTTTCATGAGTTCCGCGAGCGCTTCATCGAGATGATGCGCCTTTCCTACCAGCATGACCTGCCCAAGCTGAAGGCTTGGAGCGAGGTGATTGCCGACATGAAGCGCGAGAAATCACGGCGTTTCCTTGATTATGCTGTGCGTCAGGTGCGCGAGAACTTCATCTACAACCTGCACAACCCCGAGCTGAATTACATGACGCGCGAGGAAGAGGCTTTCTCGACTCGCTTCTCTCCGTTCATCAACGAGCGCAATGTCGAGAACATTGCCGCCGAGCTGGAGCGTGCCAGCACCGACATCGCCGGCAATGCCAATGCCAAACTGGTGTTGTTTGATCTCACCATCCGTCTATCCATCTTTATCCGCAAGTAGAAAAAGATTTCCTCGGGACGTGGCGATGTCACGTCCCTCAACTTCTAACTATCATGTCTTCATTCCTGCAGCAAGTAGCTCACCACTATCTCGAGGCGCAAGGCCTTGAAAATTACTGTTTTGTGTTTCCCAATCGCCGCAGTGGACAGTTCTTTGTTCACTACCTGCAACAGCAGTTGGCGTCGGCCTCACGCGTGCCTCATCTGTTGCCTTGCACGACTTCGATCAACGAGTTTGTCGCCGAGTTGACACGTACCGCAGCGGCCACCGACATCGAAATGATGTTTGCCCTCTATGACGCCTATTGCCAGGCGATGGGTGACAAGGCGCAGGAATTCGACAAATTCATCTACTGGGCGCAGCTCATCATCAGCGATTTCAACGACATCGACCGCTCGCTGGCCGATGCTCGAGAGATTTACCAGAACCTCGAGGATCTGCACGACCTGAGCAGCAACTACCTCTCGCCTGAGGTCAAGGAAAAGGTGAAGAAAATCTTTGGCGATGACCTGTTCACGGCCTTCTTTGACACCGATGCCGATGCCAGCCTCTGGCGCATGATCGAGGACAAGCAACCCGACGATGTCACTGACGAGGACGGTATCAAGCAGCGCTTCCTGAGTCTGTGGAATGCTCTTGAGACCATTTATCACGCTTATCATCAGGCGCTTGAGGCCAAGGGCGTGATTACGTCAGGCAGGCAATTGCGTATGGCGGCCGAGTCGGCTGTCGTGCCGTCTCGTTACAGCCGCGTGGTGTTTGTGGGCTTCGGTGTGCTGTCGGCAGCCGAGGTCAAACTCTTTGACCGTTTCAAGGCCGAGGGTAAAGCGGACTTCTGGTGGGATAATGCAGGCATCTTGGCGATGCCCGACGGGGCGCCGCGTGATCCCGGTGCGTTGCTCATCGACGGCTACTGCAAGCGATTCGGCACTCAGGAACTTGAACCGCTCGAGGCAGTGGAGCAGACAGTGCGTGTGGTTTCAGTCCCGTCTAATGTGGGTCAGGCCAAGCAAGCGTTTGATGAGGTGAGCCGTATGCTGGACGGCCGAGGTCTGCCGGGCATCGAGACTGCCATCGTCCTGCCCGATGAGGGCTTGCTGGTACCGTTGCTGCACTCGGTGCATGCCCCCAAGCAGAACATGGGTGCCGGCATGAGGCTTAACGTGACGCTGGGTTATCCCTTGCGCAGTTCAGGCATCGTGTCGCTCATGCACATTGTGGCGCGTATGCATCACCAGGCCAGCAAGGACCGTGATGTGTGGACCTACTACCGCGAGGATGTCAACGACATCCTGTCGCATCCGCTCATCAAGACCTATTTCACCAATGAGGCGCTTGATATAGCGACAAATTTGGCGCGCACCAACCGTTTCCGCGTGCCTGCTCCCGAGCTCGAGAAACTGAGTTTCGGGGACCTTTTTGTTCCTGCCATGGACAGCGACAGCCCCGGTGATGACAGCACCCGTCACGCGGACTATCTCGATCATCTGTTGTCCTTCTCTAATTTGTTGATGGACAGAATGAAACCCGCCGACGATGAGCTTGACGAGGATGGGGCTGAAGAGCTCAACCAGGACGGTGTGGAGGTGCCCTTGCAGCAAGCCTTCCTGATGATGTATATCGACGTTCTCAACCAGCTCAAGCGCTCACTGGCCGAGTGTGGTCAGACGTTGCAGCGCAGCACTGTCTTCTACCTCATTGACCGCCTCACGGCAGCCGCAGTCGTGCCCTTCACGGGCGAACCGTTGCAGGGACTTCAGGTCATGGGCCTGCTGGAAACACGAAGCCTTGATTTTGAGAACGTGGTGATTCTGTCGATGAATGAACGTGTGTTCCCTCGTCGTCGCAGCGTCAACTCGTTTATCCCCAATTACATACGTCGTGCTCACGGAATGTCAACCATCGAGCAGCAGGAGGCGATTGTGGCCTATAATTTCTATCGCTTGCTCAATCGTGCGCGCCGCGTTACGCTCATCTACGACTCCAGTGCCCAAAAGATAGGCTCCAGCGAACCTTCACGTTACATCACTCAGCTTGAGAAGGTCTATGGCAAGCAGCTGGAATTCATCGAGTTGAGTACCGATGTCGAGACCTCGTCGCCCATCGCCATCGAGGTGTCGTCGGCCGATGCTGGCGACCTGCGCAGCCGTTATACGAGCGACCCCACCACAGTCGGTGGGCGTTTCCTGTCGGCCAGCGCCATCAACAAGTACATCAATTGCCCCTTGTCGTTCTATCTCCACTATGTTCAGGGCTTGAACGAGGACAATGAGGTGAGCGATTTCATGGATTACGGCACGTTTGGCGACATCATTCACGACACGCTCAGTTCCTGTTACTACTGCGAGCAATCGATGGCCCGAGGCGGTGTGCTGGACAAGTCTTACATCGAGCATTTCAAGAAAAACGGATTGCACAAGTCGGTCGAGCGTCACATCAAGAAGCATTATCTGCACGTTTGTGAAGAGAATCTCGACACCACCCCCCTCAGGGGCGAGGCGTTCATGCTGGTCGAAACCATCGAGAGCTATGTTCGGTTTGTTTTGGACTATGATTTGGAAATCATTGAAAAACAAGGGAATATCACCATACTTGAGTGTGAGCAAAAGCACCTGATGATGCCCTTGACAATAGGCGGAGAGTCGTTCAATTTCAGCTATACTCCCGACCGCATCGACCGCTTGGCCGACGGCACTGTGCGCATTGTGGACTACAAGACCGGCAAGGACGAGACCGCATTTGTCAACAGGGATCGTCTTGACGACTTGTTCAACAATACCAAAAAAGACCGCCGTAAAGCGATCCTGCAGATTTTCCTTTATTGCTATGCCTACATGGTCGAACATCCCGAGGTTAAAAGCGTCACGCCGGTCATCTACAAGTTGTCGTCGATGAAGGACAGTGGCGTTAAGATGAAAGAGGATCGCCGCGGAGCACAGGCCGAGCAGTTCGTCTTCTCGATGGATAATCCTGTGGTTCAGGTATTTGCCGATCGCATGGGCGAGGTTGTCAAGAGCCTCTATGAGGAAGACTTCATCCAGACTCCCGACGATGCCAAGTGGTGCAATTTCTGCCGTTTTGTAGACTTGTGCAGGCGCACGCCCTCCAAGTCATGGTGATGTCGTGAGGCAGTGAGAAAGAAAAAGACCCGAGGCGGTGTTTACCGTTTCGGGTCTTTGACTTTTTCATTTCTTCTCGGATTGGCGACGCGCAATGTCCTCATTCAGGCGGTCCTCGTCCTCTTGGGTCCACAAGGGATTATCCTCCTCATCCCAATCAAACGCGTCGTCGATGGGTGTCGGGTCGTCAAAGCCGAAGAACGCATCGTCGGTGAAGTCCTGCAATTCGCGACCTTCCTTCTTGGTGGGGCGGCCCATGCCGCGTTGGCGGTTGACAAAGCCGTCGATTTTCACCATCTCCAGCAGGCGCAATTGGTCGGGGCTCGTGACGTTGTTCAGGTACTGAGGCACCAGCTTGGCGCCCACGCGGTTGTTGAGCAAGGCCAGAACTTCGAACGTATAGGTCACCGGCGGCTTGCGCACGTCGATACGGTCGCCCACCTTGATGCCGTGCGACGGTTTGACAGGCATCCCACCGATGGTCACACGCCCCAGCTTGCAGGCTGTGGTGGCGATGGTACGGGTCTTGAACACGCGTGTGGCCCACAGCCACTTGTCAATCCTAACTTCCTTCATGCCAGTGATTTGAAAATCAAAATATCTCTAACCTCTCTAACCTTTAACCTCTAATTCAAGCGATTCATCGCTTGAATCATTTATTATTGTAATTGTTCATGGCGAATGTCAACCCTGACAGGCAAAAGGCCTTGATGGCATCGATGGCAACCTTGGCACGCTCGGGGAGTATCTGCAATTCCTCGGGGGTGGGGTAGCCCAGCACATAGTCCACTTGGGCGCCCGGCGGGAAATCGTTGCCGATGCCGAAACGCAGACGTGCCCACTGCTGGCTTGCCAAGCACTCGTTGATGCTTTTCAGGCCGTTGTGGCCACCGTCGGCACCCTTGGGACGGATGCGAATCTGGCCGAAGGGCAGCGCAATGTCGTCAACGATGACGAGCAGATGGTCGAGGTCGATATGTTCCTTGATCATCCAGTAGCGCACGGCCTCGCCACTCAGGTTCATATAGGTCGAGGGTTTCAGCAACATGAGTTGCTGATTCTTGAGACGCATCTCGGCCACAGCGCCGTAGCGTTGCGTCTTGAAAACAATATTGGATGCCTCGGCGAGAGCATCCAATACTGTAAATCCTATGTTGTGGCGGGTCCCCTGGTATTCGGCACCAATGTTCCCCAAGCCGACAATGAGATATTTCATAGGGTAGTTGAATAATTGATGTGGCGCACGAAGCGCCACAATCATTATCAAGATTACTCGGCAGCAGCCTCGCCTTCGGCCTCGCCCTCTTCGCCCTCGGCAACTGCGTTGGCAGCAGCACGGGTGGTGCGTACACCGGCGATAACCAGATCCTTGGCGTTAACCAGCTCGATGTTGTCGAATTGGCAGTCGCGAACCTTGATGGTCTTGCCGATCTCCAGAGCGTCAACGTTGAGGATGATGGTCTCGGGAATGTCCTTGTACAGACCTTTAACCTTCACCTTCTTCATGCTCAGGTAGAGCTTACCACCGGCCTTAACACCGACAGCGTGACCCTCGAGGTGAACAGGAATCTCAACAACGACGGGCTTGTCCTCACTAACCTCGAGCAGGTCCATGTGCAGAACAGCGTCGCTAACGGGGTGGAACTGGAGGTCCTTCAAGACAGCCTTGCGGGTCTGTCCGTCGTAGGTCAGGTCGATCACGCACACGTCGGTGCTGTAGATCAACTTGCGCACGTCGGCGAAGTTCACTACCAGGTCGGTGGTGATGATGCCCTTGCCGTCACGGCCAATGGGGACAACCTTCTCACCAGCGAGCAGCTTGCCATTGTACTTGCCGTCCTTGTCGAGCTCAACGAGCTTGCCACCATTCAGGACAACGGGGATTTTGTTCTCCTTGCGGAGGGCCTTAGCGGCCTTCTTGCCGAGGTCGGTACGAGCCTCTGCGTTCAATTGATAAGTCTTCATTTTTAATTAATTGTGTTACTCAAAATTAAAGTGATAAATACGTAAAAACGCTTCCTTTAATTTCCCATCACACTGGAAACTTCAAAAAAGCGCGGCAAAGATACAACAAATTTTTCAACTGACAATAGGAAATCACCAATAAATCATCCCATTATATTTCCCATATGCCCCACAATGCACTATCACTACCCATTCCATCCCATAAAAAGTTGTTGCCAGCGACAACTCGCTGGCAACAACACGCTGATATCTCGAAATGAGAAATTAGTCCACGTTCAGGTTGACACGCTTCAGGTCGATGGCCTTCAGGTCCTTGTCGGCGGCAGCCAGGAACTGTGCAACAGTCTCCTTGTTCTCACCAGCCTCGTAAACCTGCTCCATCAGCACGTTCTCCTGATAGAACTTGCCCAGACGACCCTGTGCGATGTTCTGGATCATCTGCTCGGGCATGTTAGCCTCCTTCTGCTTGGCGGTCTCGTCCATGAGCTTCAGGGCCTCGGCAACCTGCTCCTCGGTCATGTAACCCTTACGGATGGCCTCGTCGCGGTGCTCCTCGGTAGCGCAGTAGTAGGGGTTGAAACCGGCCTTCTTCAGGGCGTTCTCAACAGCCTTGCTTACCTGCTCGGCACGGGTCTTGTCGATAGCCATGCGCAGCTCCTCGTCGATAACCTCCTGAGGGATCTGATCGCGGGTGGCCTTGATGGGATTCATCGAGGCAACCTGCATTGCGATAGCCTTGGCAACGTCTTCGGCCACGTTCTCCTGGTTGAAGGCAACAGCAGCCGACAGCATACCGTTGAAGTGGTTGTAAACAACGGTCGAGGGGGCGTTCAGGCACTCATAGGCGCCCAATTCCATCTTCTCGCCGGTGATACCACTCAGGGCGGTGATCTGCTCGGTTACGGGCTTGCCGTCCATGTCGAGAGCGTTGAGCTCGTCGAGGTTAGCGGGCTTCTGGGCCATAGCGAGGTCCAGGATAGCCTTGGCGAGGTTGACAAACTTCTCGTTCTTGGCAACGAAGTCGGTCTCACACTTGAGGGCGATGATAGCAGCGAACTTGCCGTCCGACTTGCCGAGGGCGATGCCCTGAGCAGCCTGGCGGTCTTCACGCTTGGCAGCGATGGCCTGACCGCGCTTGCGAATCAGCTCCATAGCCTTGGTGATGTCGTTGTCGCTCTCGATGAGCGCCTTCTTGCAGTCGCTCAAGCCTGCGCCGGTCATGTCGCGCAGTTTCTTGATGTCATTGATGGTTACAGCCATAATTCTGTTTTGGTAAACTTGTTTAGTAGTTATTGTTTGGAATTATTCCTCTGCCTTGGGAGCCTCTTCGGCCTTGGGAGCGTCATCGGCTACGGGAGCAGCACGGCGAACACGCTGGCGGCGGGGCTTGGGAGCCTCTTTTACCTCCTCGGAGTCGGCCTCTGCATCCTTGTTGTCGATTTGCTCAACCTTGCGCTCCTCCAGACCTTCCTTGATAGCCTCGCAAACGGTGGCCAGGATGATGTCGATCGACTTGCTGGCGTCGTCATTGGCGGGGATCACAAAGTCAACATTGCTGGGATCGCTGTTGGTGTCGACGATACCGAACACGGGGATGCCCAGACGGTTAGCCTCGGCAACGGCGATGTGCTCTTTCAGTACGTCAACGACGAACAGAGCGCTGGGAAGACGGTTCAGGTTCTTGATGGAACCCAGGTTCTTCTCCAACTTAGCGCGCTGACGGCTCAGCTGCAGCTTCTCACGCTTCGACATGTTGTCCATCGTGCCGTCGGTCTCCATCTTGTCGATGGTGTCCATCTTCTTCACGGCCTTGCGGATGGTGGCGAAGTTGGTCAGCATACCGCCGGGCCAACGCTCGATCACGTAGGGCATATCAACGCTCATGGCACGCTCGCGGGTCACGTCCTTGGCCTGCTTCTTGGTGGCAACAAACAGAACGCGCTTGCCACTCTTGGCAATGTTCTTCAGGGCGTTTGCTGCCTCTTCCAGCTTAGCGCTGCATAGCGGGGTTCCATTTGCGTTTCAGGTGACCAAAGTGGCAAGTAGCCTCCAGCAGTTGGTCAAAATTAGGTGTCTGCATTGTTTTTTTGTTTTTTAATAAATTGTTTACTTTCGACTAAATCAATCGCATAGTAGCCACCGCAGTTCCCAGTGTGAGTCTATGCGATTTGGATACTAAACTCGATATAGCTCATGCCACACGTGGCATATCTATATATAATGTGGAGCAAGCATCGATCGGCGACAACACGTCGCCAACCATCGTCATGCGGCGATTAGCGCTTGCTGAACTGGAATCTCTTGCGGGCCTTGGGCTGACCGGGTTTCTTGCGCTCCACAGCACGCGGGTCGCGGGTCATGAAACCCTCCTTGCGCAGGGCACTCTTGTCCTCGGGGTTGATCTTCACCAGGGCGCGGGCGATAGCGAGACGCAGGGCCTCGGCCTGTCCCTTGTAACCACCACCAACCAGGTTAACCTTGATGTCATACTTCTCGGCGGCATCCAGCGTGTTAAGCGGCTGCTTAACGATGTATTGCAGGATGGGGTTGGGGAAGTAATCAGCCAAAGTGCGCTTGTTCACTGTGATCTCGCCACTGCCTTCCTTAACGTATACGCGAGCGATAGCGGCTTTGCGGCGACCTACTGCATTAATCTGTTCCATGCTTCTTATTTCAGTTTGTTGATGTCAATAACTTTGGGATTCTGTGCCTCGTGGGGGTGCTCGGGACCGTTGTAAACGTGAACGTTCTTCAACAGCTTAGCGCCCAGACGGTTCTTGGGCAGCATGCCCTTGATGACTTGCATGTACAGGGGGTGCATACCCTTGCGCAGGTCTTTCTTCTTCTCGCTCTTGGCCTGAAGCAGGGCGGGTGTGCTGAAACGCTGGCCACCGGGATAGCCCGTGTAGCGAACGTACTGGTGCTCGGTCCACTTCTTGCCGGTCATCTTGCACTTGTCGGCATTGATGATGATCACATTGTCACCGCAATCAACGTGCGGGGTGTAGTTGGGTTTGTACTTGCCGCGAAGGATCTTAGCAACCTTCGAGCACAAGCGACCCAGGATCTGGTCGGTAGCATCAACTACCACCCATTCCTTCTGTACGGTTTCGGCGTTGGCCGAAATGGTTTTGTAACTTAAAGTATCCACTTTTAAATTCCTAATTAATAGTTAGTTAATTGCCCAAACAACACCGTGCGGAACGGCCAAATTCCACACAGCATTGCCCTAAAAGGCTATTACTTTGATAATAATCGGCCCGCAAAGGTACTGCTTTCCATTTTCCTGACCAAAACTTTTCCCCCATTTCAAGTTGCAACCCACCGAAAATCGTTGCAAATTCACGATATTTAACAAAGATTAACGTATCCTGGCGCCCGATTTCTTGATTTTTTGGTCCCAAGGCGCCTTTTCCGGGTCATTTTTTACCTTCAACTGAGCAGCGATGTTGCGGTTATAATCAAGGCAGAGCCTCGATCCACGAGATACACCCATTTAGAGCATTATCTTGTGGACCGGGGCTCTGTCCTCGGGTAAGAGTCATTTACTCTTTCTTAGTACCCGGTGTTTTATTAGAGCCTGTAGGGCGTGCTATTTTTCTTGTGTTCTTGATGACCAGCTCCAAGTCTTGGTTGTAATGTAGGCTGTAGCCGGCTAGAGAGAAGGGCGTTGTCTCGGGCGTAACGACAAACTCTGTTTTCTTAGAGTTGATTTTAAAGATGGAATACCTGTCAGTCCATCTCATCGAAGCCTTAATGGTGAACTCAGCCACTGCGATAGGAGGCATGAAGTTGTTGCGCGGGTACCAAACCTGGTTTTTAATCGAATTGGAGATGAGGAAATTCCATTCACCAAGTTTTTCAATATAGTTTGAAACAAGATGGTTGCCTTTGAGGCCGCCAACGGCGGGGTTAGTTGTCGACAAGTTTAACGGCGTGATCCATTCCTTACTCAATTTACCGAGGGCGTCCACGCAGGCGATGCTCTTTGCAGGCAGTTTGTTAGAGCCATACAAGTTCATGAATATCGCCAAACCCATGGTGACGGCTTCAGGATGCTTGATCAACATGAGCTTTATCTTCTTTTGCTCGCCAGGTGAAAGGAGTATCTCGTTGATGATATTGCCGTCCTTGTCGCCAAAGACCACGACAGGATATTTGGACTTCGTGGAATCGTTCGGCTTGACCTCGGCGTTGCCGGTGTCTGCCTTCTTGTTCCTGATGGTCAGCTTCATGTCGTATTCACAATATTCCTTGTATTGAGAAGTGTCGCCGATGGTGGTTACATCACTTTCGACAAACATTGACCATTCGCGGTCCAACTCAAGGGTCGCAAACTTGTCTTTCCAGTCACTGGGAGCCTGGATAGTGAATTCAGCCACAGCGATCGGAGGAGTGAATTGATCTCTGGGATACCAGAATTGGTTGATACGGTTATTGTAGCCTATCCACCGCCAGTTGGTTGATTGATTCCTGTTGGAACTTGACACGTTACCCTCCAAGCCTCCTTGAGATTCGTTGGTGGATGACAGGTTCAGCGGGGTGATCCATTCATTTGTGCGGGGGCGCTCAACACAAGTGATCGCGTCGGTGGGGTTATGGCTGGAGTCAAACATCGTCCATTGTACCTGTATTCCCTTGGTTAGGGGCTTGGGATGTTCTTTGAGGATAATCTTGACCGTTTGTTTTTCGCCGGGGGCTAACGAGATTTCGTTGATCTGCTTGCCGTTTGCGTCGCCAAATACCAGTACGGGAGCATTATTATGACCATTGTTCTGGGGCACGCGCCTTGGCTTATCGTCTTTACCGGGAACGACGATGGTCTCCTTTGTGATTGGGCTCGCCGGAATTCCGTCTTTCGCAAGGTAGGCTTCGGCAATGATGGTCTGGCCATACTCAGCCTTAATGTTCAATACGGCCTCTCCATCTCCAGTGCGGGTGCGACCGTCAGCGTCTAGCCTGACGAAACCGTTACCCGTGGCCCTGATGACAAGGTGGCCGTCACCAAACTCTCCGACATCACCAGGTTCCCATTCCCAACTGATTCTAGGAGCTTGGCCTATCGGCTCTGGTTCTTTGTCTTCGTCGGGAATTTCGATCGTCTCCCTTGTTATTGGACTTACCGGAGTTCCATCTTTCGCGATGTAGGCTTCGGCAATGATGGTCTGTCCATATTTAGCCTTGATTCTCAATACGGCCTCGTCTTCTCCGGTGCGGGTGCGATTGGCTGCGTCTAACCTGACGAAACCGTTACCCGTGGCCGTGATGACCAACATGCCGTCACCAAATTCTCCCACATCTTCAGGTTCCCATTCCCAACTGATTCTAGGAGCTTGGCTTGTCGGCTCTGGATCATTGACTTCGTCTCTGTCGGGAACTTGGATGGTTATCCTTGTGGTTGGGCTCACTGGAGTTCCGGCTCTTGCGATGTAGGCCTCGGCAATGATTGTCTGGCCATACTCAGCCTTGATAATCATTACGGCCTCATCTTCTCCGGTGCGGATGCGCTCGTCAGCCTCTATCATAACGAAACCGTCACCCTTGGCCGTGATTGTCAGGATACCGTCACCATACTGTCCGACATCACCGGGATTCCAATCCCAACTGATTTTGGGGGCGTCGCATGTCAGCTCACCACCTTCGATGTCGTAGCCATTGTTAATCTCGTCACACATAATTCTATTAGGTTTTAGTTGTTAATAATAAATGGTTAAATTGATTGTTGCAAAATAACACATTTTACTTGAAAAATGCAAAAAAATCAAAATGTTTTTTCAACATGCTAGACTGGAATTGGCGCTCGGCCACCGCATTTATACAACAAAAAAAAGGGGCAGAGCCCCGGCCCACGGGACACGTCGTGCGAGGGCTGCCGTATTGGGCAGGCTGCAGTCGTGGTGTCCTGTGGGCCAGGGCTCTGTCTTGGTGGTGATATTTTACTTCTCGACGCGGATGCGGGCATCAACGGCGGTGACGTGGTCGGGACCGGCCAGCAGCGGGTTGATGTCCATCTCCTTGATCTCGGGAGCGTAGTGGAGCATGGTCGAGAGACGGCAGATGATCTTCACATAGGTGGCCTCGTCAAGACCTTGCTTGCCGCGGGTACCCTGGATGATCTTGTAACCCTTGAGGGAGCGCACCATGTGCTCGGCCTCGGGCTGCGACAGGGGTGCAAGACCGAACTGCACGTCCTTGAGCACCTCGACGAAGATGCCGCCCAAGCCGCACAGCACGTTGTGGCCGAAGGTGGGCTCGAACTTGGCGCCGATGAAGAGCTCGGTGCCGCTGATCATCTTCTGGATCATCACGGCGGTGGCATCGGGAATCTGCATCATGCGGTCGAACTCGGCCTCGAGCTGGGCGTCGTCCTTGACGTTGAGCGTCACGCCGCCCACGTCGCTCTTGTGCACGGGGCCAACGACCTTGACCACGATGGGATAGCCCATCTCGCGCGCTGCGGCCACGAGTTCGTCACGGTTGGCCGATACCTTCTCGGGCACGACGGGGATAGCGGCAGCCTGCAACAGGGCGCGCACGTCGTCGGGAGCGATGTAGCCGTCCTCCTTGATGCCGTCGATGATGGCACGCACGGCCTTGACATCCACCTCGGGGCAGAGGTTGTCGGCGGTGGCAGGCTTGGGCGTGTTGCTCACGCGGATGAGCGCCTCGGCCAGGGCAACTTCGTCGGCGAAGTTCACATGACCCTTGTCGATGAACTCCTTCACCTCGCGGCCGGCGATGTTCAAGCACGGCAGTACGGGGAAGATGGGTTTCTTGCAGGTGAGCATCTTCTCATGCAGCACGGCGTAGGCATCGTCGCAGGGTACCAGACCCGGTGTGCCGAAGATGACCACGATGGCGTCCACGTTGTCGTAGCGCTTCTCGCAGAAGTCGATGCAGATGCCCAGGTGCTCGGGAGTACCCGTGGCCAGGAAGTCGATGGGGTTGGCTACCGATGAGCCGGGATAGAGCTGTGCCTTGAGCTCCTCGCCGATCTTGGCGTCGAGCAGAGGCACGTTCATGCCACCCTTGCTCAGGGCGTCGGTCAGCATCACGCCGGGACCGCCGGCATGGGTGACGATAGCGACGTTCTTGCCGGTCATTTCGGGCAGGGTGAGCACGCAGCCTATGGTGGTCAGCTGGTCGCGCGAGTAGCAGCGCACGATGCCGGCCTTGCGGAACAGGGCATCGACAGCGGTGTCGCTCGATGCGATGGCACCGGTGTGGCTGGATGCGGCGCGGCTACCGCTCTCGCTCGAACCCGACTTGACGGCGGCGATGCGGCAACCCTTGCTGATGAGTGAGCGGGCATGCTTGAGCAGGCGCTCGGGGTGAGAGATGTTCTCGATATAGAGCAACTTGACCTTGGAGTCGTGCTCGGGGTCAAAGTGTTCGTCCATGTATTCCAGCACGTCCTCGATACCGATCTGCTTGCCGTTGCCGATGGACCAAACGCTGTTGAACTGCAAGCCCTTGCTGACGCCCGAGTCGATGATGAACACGGCGGTAGCGCCCGAGCCGCTGATGAAGTCGGCTCCCTTCGTGAACACGCTGTGGTGGTTGGTGGTCAACAGGCCGATGCAGTTGGGGCCGATGAGCGCGGCACCATACTTCTCGCAGGTGTCCAGGATGTGCTGCTCGAGCAGGGCACCCTCGTGGGTCTCCTCGCCGAAGCCGGCGCTGATGATGATGAAAGCGCGCACGCCCTTGTGCTCGGTCAGGTAGTCAACATACTCAGGACAGTACTTTGCTGCCACGACCAGGATGGCCAGGTCGGCATTGGGCAGGTCCTTCATGTCGTGGTGGGCCTGAATGCCTTGTACCACGTCCTCCTTGGGGTTTGAAACCGCCCTGCTTGAGGTTGCGCACGATAGCGCCACCGGGCTTCTGCTCGTTGTTGCTGCCGCCAATGACGACAATACTCTTAGGATTCAGTAATTGCTGGTTAATCATTTTTTATTTTTTGTTTTTGTAGAGACGCAAAATCTCGCGTCTCAAATCTTTGGTTTATGTTCTCTCAATTTGGCCGCAAAGGTAGTGCAAGTCGAGGGGAATTCCAAATTTATTTGGCTATTCCCGAGGTGCAGCCGACCTTAGCCGCAACGCGGCAAAGGTAATCAAAATTCCTATAACCCACAACTGCAGTTCAACGATAGTTGAAAAAGTGCTGAGTGGCTTAGGACTCAATTACCGGGTGGGCAACTTGGCCGTGCCTTCAAAGGCGATGGTTGCGGGGCCGCTCAGGTAAACGTGGCCGTCGGCTTCGCGCCAGTCGACGTCGAGGGTGCCGCCGTCCATGATGAGGTGTGATTGACGACCGCAGCGCCCGGTGACAGCCGCAGCCACGGCGGTGGCGCAGGCGCCTGTGCCGCAAGCCATGGTGATGCCGCTGCCGCGTTCCCACACGCGCATGCGGATACCGTCCTCCCTGACTTGGGCAAAATCGATGTTGCAGCGCTCGGGGAATCGCGGATGGTGCTCGAGGCGTGAGCCCTCGCGCGCCACATCCACGGCTTCGATATCATCCACAAAGATGACATAATGCGGGTTGCCCATCGAGACAAAAACACCGTCGGGCAGGGCTTCGCCGTCAGTCAGGAACAGCCGCTGATCTTCCAGTGCAGGTGCCAGCATGTCCACTGTGACGCTCTCTACCGTGTTGTCGTCGCCCACCTTCAGGTCGAGCGTTTTGATGCCTGATGCCGTCATCAGCCGGATTTGGCGCTTGTCGGTCATGCCACGCTCGTACACTAACTTGCCGATGCAACGGCTGGCGTTGCCGCACATGAGCCCTTCGGAGCCGTCGGCGTTGAAAATGCGCATCGTGAAGTCGGCATCAGGGGTCGGGGACTTGCCGATAAGCACCAGACCGTCGCTGCCGATGCCAAAGTGGTAACGGCTCCAGGCAATGGCTACCGCCTCGGGGTCCTCTATCGGATATTGGGATGTGTCCACAAATATGTAGTCATTTCCCACACCATGCATCTTGATAAAATGGATTGTCTGATTCATCACAATATGAAATAAGGTCTGCAAAATTAATCATAATTCAGAAAAATACTCTACATTTGCCGCTAGAATTATGAACATTGTTCCTTAAATCAAAAAACGATTCTAATGCCAAAGTATAATTTTGACGAATGCATTGACCGACGTGGCACCCACTGTAAAAAAGTTGACATGTTGGATGAGCTCTTTGGACGTCACGATTTGCTCCCCTTGTGGATTGCTGACATGGATTTCCCTGTGTGTCCCGAAATCAGTAATGCACTGGTATCGCGTTTCGGTGACCATCCCATTTACGGTTACACGCTTCCGTATGACGAGTATTGGCAATCGATTATCGACTGGCAACGTCGTCGCAACGGCTTTGAAATCAGTCGAGAAGAGATGACATTCATGCATGGTGGAATGCCTGCCCTGGGCATGGTCCTCAACTTTTACACCAATCCCGGTGATCGCGTGGTGTTGCAGGAGCCTGTGTACTACGACTTCAAGGATGTCATTGAAGGGAACCGTCGATTAGCGGTGCGTAACAACCTTGTACCCACTGGTGACCATTTCTATCGAATGGACCTTGACGACTTGGAGCGTGTTTTCATTGAGCAGAAACCGCGACTCATGATCGTTTGCAACCCTCAGAATCCTATAGGCATCGTGTGGAAGAAAGAAGAACTCCAACAAGTTGCCGCACTGGCTCGCAAGCACAATGTGATCATCTTCAGCGATGAGGTGTTCGGCGACATGACACTCTTTGGACACAAGCACATCCCGCTGGCGACAGTGAGCGAGGATGCAGCAGCTGTGACCATTACCTGCGGGTCACCTGGAAAGACATTCAACATTCCAGGTGTAAAAAGCACTTGGCTGGTCATCAAGAACCCGGAATTGCGTCAGGAATTCTATCGTTGGGTAGAGGTGAACGAGTTGTGCAATGCCAATATCACGGCACTGCTCGCCACCGAGGTGGGTTATCGTCTTGGTGAGCCTTGGCTCGAGGCCTGCAAGCAATATATCGAGCAGAATGTTCTCTATGTTGCTCAATACTGCAAAGAACACATCCCCAGCATCTATGCCATCAAGCCGCAAGCATCGTTCCTGATGTGGCTCGACTGCAGACGATTAGGGCTTGATCATGCCGAACTGGTGCGTTTCTTTGCCGAAGATGCACATCTTGCTCTCAATAATGGTGAAATTTATGGTGTTCCCGGCTATTGCCACATGCGACTGAATGTGGGAACTCCACGCGGGCGCCTCGAACAGGCCATGCATCAACTCGAGGCCGCCGTCAATGCACTGAAATAATCCCATCAGACATCAATTCAATAGTGGAAAGGGGGGGCAGTGATTTTGCCCCCTTTTCCCATTATAATGGTCAAAAATGCTTAAAAATTTTGTGGGGTATAGATTAATGTGTAACTTTGTGAGTTGAAATTTACTTCTAATACACCTAATTTATTGAAACAATACTAGTTAAACCTTATAATAATGAGAAAGTTACTCTTAGGTGATGAGGCTATCGCCCAGGGCGCGCTTGACGCGGGTCTGAGCGGCGTGTATGCCTATCCGGGTACTCCTTCGACCGAGATCACGGAGTACATTCAGAATTCCAAGTTAGCGGTGGAACGCAACGTTCATCGCCGCTGGTGTACCAACGAAAAGACGGCTATGGAGGCTGCCCTGGGTATGTCCTTCATGGGCAAGCGTGCGCTGGTCTGCATGAAGCATGTGGGCTTGAACGTGTGCGCCGACCCGTTCGTTAACTCAGGCATGACGGGTGTGAACGGCGGTCTGGTGGTCCTCGTGGCCGATGACCCCTCGATGCACTCCTCGCAGGACGAGCAGGACAGCCGCTTCTATGGCAAGTTCGCGATGATTCCCACGCTGGAGCCCAGCACTCAGCAGGAGGCCTACGACATGATGGAGAAGGCCTACGAACTGAGCGAGGAGGTATGCCTCCCCGTGCTCATGCGCGTGACCACCCGCATGGCCCACAGCCGTGCCGTGGTCGAGGTGAAAGAGACACCGCGTGCCGAGAACGAATTGAACTATGACGCCAAGGCCAGCCACTGGGTATTGCTCCCTGGCAACGCCATCAAGCGCAACATCACGGTAACAGGCCAGCAGGCCGACCTTGAGGACCGTGCCGTCAAGAGCGAGTACAACAAGTACATCGACGGTGCCGACCACTCGCTGGGTGTCATCGCCACAGGTATTGCCTACAACTACCTGATGGAGTGCTACCCCGACGGTTGCCCCTATCCCGTGCTCAAGATCAGCCAGTATCCCATGCCCAAGGAGCTCATCCGCCGCATGACCGCCGACTGTGACGCCGTGCTCATCGCCGAGGAAGGCCAGCCCTTCGTCGAGGATCTGGTGCGTGGCGTGATGCCCGGCAATGCCGTCATCAAGGGCCGTCTTACCGGCGAACTGCCCCGCACGGGCGAGTTGAGCCCCGACGCCTTGAAGCAGGCCCTGGGTCTGCCCGTGAGCGAAGGCTATCCCAGCTGCGAGAACGTGGCTCCGCGTCCCCCTGCATTGTGCCAGGGTTGCGGCCACCGCGACGTTTACACTGCCCTGAACGAGGTGTTGAAGGAGTATCCCAATGCCCGCGTATTTGGCGACATCGGTTGCTACACACTGGGCTTCATGCCCCCGTTCAAGGCTATCCACTCGTGTGTTGACATGGGTGCCAGCATCACTATGGCCAAGGGTGCCGCCGATGCCGGTCAGTGGCCCGCCGTTGCCATCATCGGCGACTCGACCTTCACCCACTCGGGTATGACGGGTCTGCTCGATGCCATCAACGAGAACGCCAACATCACCGTCATCATCAGCGACAACCTCACCACCGGTATGACGGGTGGTCAGGACTCGGCAGGTACCAACAAGTTTGAGGCCATCTGCCGTGGCTTGGGTATGACCGACGAGCACCTCAAGGTGGTTGTTCCCCTGCCCAAGAACATGCCCGAGATCACGCAAGTGATGCGTGACGAGATCAACTACCGCGGCACCAGCGTGATTATCCCGCGCCGCGAGTGCATGCAAACATTACAACGTCATCTCAAACAAAAGAAAGCACAGGAGGCAAAGCAATGAAAACCGATATCATTTTGTGCGGCGTGGGAGGACAAGGCATCCTCTCCATCGCTACCGTGATTGGCGAAGCAGCCATGCACGAGAATCTTTATATCAAGCAGGCCGAGGTTCACGGCATGTCGCAGCGTGGCGGTGACGTGCAGTCCAACCTGCGCATCAGCAGCAACCCCATCCACAGCGACCTGATCGCCAAAGGCTCGGCCGACGTGATCATCTCGATGGAGCCGATGGAGGCCCTGCGCTATCTGCCTTTCCTGAGCAAGGAGGGCTGGATCATCACCTCGAGCAAGCCCTTTGTGAACATCACCAACTACCCCGAAATTGATACCGTGATGGCCGACCTTGCCAAGGTGAAGAACGTCATCACGCTCGACATCGAGCAGTTGGCTAAGGATAACGAGATTCCCCGTTCGGCTAATGTCATCCTGCTGGGTGCCGCTCAGAAGGCCCTCGGTATCGAGTATGACAAGCTGGAGAATGCCATCCGCCGCGTCTTTGGCCGCAAGGGTGACGCTGTAGTGGATGCCAACCTCAAGGCACTTGCCATCGGAAAGGAGGCTCAACGATGAGACCGACCCCCATTAGCCGCGAGATCATCGACCGCGCGATTGACGAGTATGGCATCATCGATTATGCCAACGCTACCATCCGTGAGGTGAAGGCCATCGCCGAGCGCGCCGAGCGCGAGTCGGGACAGGAATTCATCAAGATGGAGATGGGTATTCCCGGTCTGCCCGCTGCCAAGATCGGTGTCGAGGCACAGATCAAGGCGCTGCAGAACGGTTGCGCCCGCCTCTATCCCGCCTTGCCCGGTGAGCCGATGATCAAGGAGGCCACTTCCCGTTTCATCAAGGCCTTTATCGACATTGACATTCCCGCCGAGTGCTGCATCCCCACCGTCGGCTCGATGCAGGGCACGTTCGCCTCGTTGCTCACCATCACCCAAAGCAACAAGAAGAAGAACAAGGCCCTCTTCATCGACCCCGGTTTCCCCGTGCAGAAGCTTCAGCTGGAGATTCAGGATGTCCCCTACGAGACGTTCGACATCTACGAGTTCCGCGGCAAGAAATTGCGCGCCAAACTCGAGGAATATATGGCCAAGGGCGATGTTTGCTGCCTCATCTACAGCAACCCCAACAACCCTGCCTGGATTTGCCTGACCGACGACGAGTTGCGTGACATCGGTGAGCTGGCCACCAAGTATGACGTGATCGTGCTTGAGGACCTGGCTTACTTCGCCATGGACTTCCGTCTGGACATCAGCAAGCCCTTTGAGCCGCCCTTCCAGCCCAGCGTGGCAAAGTATACCGACAACTACATCATGCACATCAGTGGCAGTAAGGCATTCTCCTATGCCGGCGAGCGCATCGCGATGACCTGCATCAGTCCGGCCATCTTCAACCGCCACTATCCCGATTTGTCGGCCCGTTACGATGGACTGCCCTTCGGTAAGGTGTTCATCACCCGCACGCTCTATGCCCTGTCATCGGGCACGAGCCACAGCGCCCAGTATGCGCTTGCCGCCATCATGGACGCTGCCAGCAACGGCGAGTACCACTTCCGTGACGACGTCATCGTGTACGGTGAGCGAGCTCACAAGTTGAAAGAGATTTTCACCCGCCACGGCTTCCGCATCGTTTACGGTATGGATGGTGACAAGCCCATTGCCGACGGTTTCTACTTCACCATCGGTTACGGTAACATGACCAGTGGCCAGTTGGCACGCGAGCTGATGTACTACGGCGTGAGTGCCATCTGCCTTGCCACCACCGGTTCGTGGCAGGAAGGTCTGCGCGTTTGCACCTCGTTCATCCAGGATCATCAGTATAAAATCCTTGACGATCGCATGGCCATCTTTGCCGAGAACAATCCCATCGAGTAATCGACTATGACCTGTTAAGAAACTGTATTTTATTTGATACACGCACGTTCAATGCGGGAGTCCCTAAACGACTCCCGCATTTCTTATTTTTTTTTGTTTTTTTACTGAAACTGGTGATTTTTGTGGCGATTGTTCCGTAAGATAATAAAAAAGGTACTACTTTTGTAATTTATATAGATGTGAAAGTTACATTAAGGTTTGTTTTTAAACTAAATACTTTTATGAGAGAAAACAATGTTTTGAAATGGATGGCCCTGTTCATCGTGGTTGCTATAATGAACGCTTGCGGTGTTGACATCCCCAAGGAGACGGAGTCGTCTTTTGAAACGATGGTGGTGGACACTACCGACATCGAGACTCCCATGAAATTCAGCGCCAAAATGAAAGGACGCGCCGACGTGACGATTTCGCCCCAGGTGAGCGGCCAGTTGATGAAAATTTGCGTGACCGAGGGTCAGCAAGTGAGAAAAGGGCAGACCCTTTTCGTCATCGACTCGCGCAATGCCCAGCATGAGGTAGAGGCAGCAAGGGCCAACCTCCAAGCCGCCCAAGCCAACCTCCAGGCTGCTAATGCCCAAGCAAATAGTGCCAAATTGGAGTATGAAAGCAATAAAAACTTGTTCGATAAGAAAATTGTAAGCAGTTATATGCTTGAGAACTCTTTGAACAGTTACAAGCAGGCACAAGCTGCTGTCAGTCAGGCCAAGGCATCTGTCTCTCAAGCGCAATCAGCCTTGAATCGCGCCAAGGTGAATCTTGGCTTCTGCACGCTTACCTCACCGGTGTCGGGTGTTGTTGGCGAGATTTCTGTTTTTGCCGGCGACATGGTATCGCCTGGCACCCAGCTGACCATCGTCAGCGGCAACCAGCAGATGGAGGCAGAATTCTCGCTTCCCGAGTCTGTCCTCGAGGCGGGAGTGTCTTCGGGCTACACCCAGACTGATAAGGCCAAAAACCTTGCCAACCTGCCCGACGTGACGTTCATCATGAAGAACGGTACCGAGTATCCTCTCAAGGGACGCTTCTCGACCTTGACTGGCGTGGTGAATGCCACAACCGGTTCGCTGGCATGCAAAGCCACTTTCCCCAACCCTAATGGTGTCCTGTACTCTGGTATTCAGGGCACGGTAGTGCTGCCTTATAGCCACCAAAATGTGATGGTCATTCCCCAGACTGCTGTCGTGCGTCTGCAGGACAAATACCTGGTCTATAAGGTAAAAGCCGACAGCACTGCTACTGCTGTCACCGTGAAGACGACCGCTGCCGGCAACGGCAAGGATGTCATCGTGATTGAAGGCCTGAATATCGGAGACCGCATTGTGACCGTGGGCGCCAACAACCTGCAGGAAGGACAGCGCGTCTTGTTCCCGACCGCCGCTAAAAAGAAAGACTAAATTATGAAGAACAACATCTTCATTAACCGATACGTGATGGCATGCGCGATAGCGATTGTCATCACGCTGGTGGGCCTCATCTGCATGAGCACGCTGCCCATCGAGCAGTACCCGAACATTGCGCCGCCTACGGTGCGCGTGTCGACCTCCTACACCGGTGCCGACGCTAACACCATCATGAAGGCGGTGGTTCAGCCGCTCGAAGAGAACATCAACGGTGTGCCGGGCATGACCTATATCACCAGCTCGGCTTCGGCATCGGGCGATGTCTCGATCCAGGTATTCTTCGAGCAGGGTACCGACCCCGACCTGGCTGCAGTGAACGTGCAGAACCGTGTCAGCCGTGCTACAGCCCTGTTGCCGGCCGAGGTGACGAAGGTGGGCGTGCAGGTGATGAAGCAGCAGAGTAACATCCTGCACATTGGCGCCCTGAAAAGCGTGGACGGTAAGTATGACACCGACTTTATCTCCAACTACATCGACATCAACGTCAAGCCCCGACTGATGCGCATCACCGGCGTGGGTGACGTGATATCGCTGGGTAACACCTATGCCCTGCGCATCTGGCTGAAACCCGATGTGATGGCACAGTACGGACTGGAACCTAACGACGTGTTCGCTGCCATCGGCGGTCAGAGTTTTGTCGCTGCCACGGGTTCGCTGGGAGAGCAGTCCGAGAATTCCTACCAGTACTCGATGGAGTACAAGGGCACGCTGAAAACCGTCGAGGAGTTCAACGATATTGTGTTGCGCACCAGCGAAGGCGGCCACTTGCTGCACCTGAGCGACGTGGCCGAGGTGGAGATTGGTGCCGTGAGCTACAACTTCACGTCCAACATTGATGGCCAGCCGGGCACCATCTACATGGTGTTCCAGGCTCCCGGAGCCAACGCTACCGAGGTGAATGCCCGCATCCAGAAGTTGTATGATGAACTCAAGCCCACGATGCCCGCAGGCTTGGAGTTTGAGATTCTGGAGACCAGCGACGACTTCCTGTTTGCCGCTATCCACAATGTGGTGGAGACCCTGATCATCGCCATCATCCTCGTGATCCTGGTGGTTTACTTCTTCTTGCAGAACTTCAAGGCGACAGTGATTCCCTCGCTCTCGATTATCGTGTCGCTGCTGGGCACGTTCGCCATTGTGTCGCTTGCGGGATTCTCGCTAAACATATTGACACTATTCGCACTGGTGCTCGCCATCGGTACAGTGGTCGATGACGCCATTGTGGTGGTCGAGGCCGTCATGGCCAAGATGGAGGGCGGCATCACCGATGCCCGCCGTGCTACCCGCGAGGCGATGAGCGACGTGTCGATCGCCGTCATCTCGTGTACGCTCGTATTTATGGCTGTATTCATCCCCGTGGCCTTCATGCCTGGCACGTCGGGCTCGTTCTTCACGCAGTTCGGTGTCACGCTGGCTTCGGCAGTGGGTCTGTCGTGTGTATCGGCACTGACGCTGTGTCCCGCCCTGTGCGCCATCATGCTGAGGTACTCCGATGCCAAGGAAGAGCGCAAGAACCTGAACTATTACGTCAAGAAGGCCTATACAGTCAGCTATAACGCTATCCTCAAGAAGTACAAGAAGAGCGTCAGCAAGTTCATTAAGCGCCCGAAGTTGGCGTGGATTCTGCTTGCCATCACTGCGGTGCTGCTGGTGTTCTTCATGCGCGGTCTGCCGTCAGGACTGGTGCCGCAGGAGGACCAAGGCGTGTTCTTTGCCGAGGTGCGCGCCCCCGAGGGTTGCACCCTGCATGAGACCCAGGAAATCGTCAAGAAGGTGGAGGAGAAGGTGAAGAAGATTCCCGAACTGGAGAACTATGCTGTGATCAGTGGCTACGGTATTATGGCTGGACGCTCGGGTAGTTGCTATGCCACGCTCATCATCCGCCTGAAGAACTGGGACGACCGCTCCGGCATGAATCACAATATCATGTTGGTGTATGGACGATTCGCCATGGATTGCAAGGAAATCAAGAATGCGATTGTCATCCCCTTCCAGATGCCTCAGGTGCCGGGCTACGGTTCGAACAACAGTGTGAACCTGGTGCTGGAGGACATGCAGGACCGCCCCATGTCGGAGTTCAATGCCGATGCGACCAAGTTCCTGGCGAAACTCAACGAACGGCCTGAAATCATGTTGGCGATGTCCACCTACTCGGAACGTTTCCCGAAGTATCAGGTCAGCATCGATGCGACACAGTGTGACCGTTCAGGTGTGACGCCCGCTGCAGTGCTCCGCACGATGGGTGCCTATTGCGGCGGCTCCTATGTGGGCAACTTCAACCAGTTCGGTAAGGTGTATCGCATCATGGCCAATGCTGCGCCCGAGTATCGTCTTGACCCCTCGTCGCTGAACAATATCTTTGTTCGCGTGCAGGGTGGAAAGATGGCGCCGATTTCAGAGTTCGTTACCTTAAAGGAAATCGTCGGTTCGGCATCGGTTGATCACTTCAACCTGTACCAGAGCATCACTTGCGCTGTAATGACTGCCAACGGATACTCCGAGGGCGATGCCCACAAGGCCATTGCCGAGGTGTTCAAGCAGGAGATGCCCAACGGATACGGCTACGAGTACGGTGGCATGTCGCGTGAGGTAGAGGAGGCTGCAGGTTCAAATGCCACGGCTCTGATCTATGTCATCTGCGTCATTCTCATCTTCCTTATCTTGGCTTCCCTCTATAACTCGTGGTTCACACCGTGGGCCGTGCTGCTGAGCGTGCCCTTCGGACTGATGGGGTCGTTCGGCGCCATCTGGTTGGTATCATTGCTCCACCTGCCGGGTATGGAGAACAACATCTACCTGCAGACGGGTGTCATCATGCTCATTGGTTTGCTGGCCAAGACGGCCATCCTGATTACCGAGTTTGCCGCTGAACGACGTGCCCAGGGCATGAGCATCCGCGATGCGGCCTTTGCCGCCTGTGAGGAACGTCTGCGTCCCATCTTGATGACTGTCGTGACGATGATTGCGGGTATGATTCCTCTCATCATCGCCGGTGGTGCGGGAGCCAACGGTAACCGCGTGCTGGCCCTCGGCGTGACCGCCGGTATGGCCGTGGGTACACTTGCCCTGTTGTTTGTGGTGCCCGTGTTCTTCATCGTGTTCCAGCGGTTGCATGAGAAATTCCAAGGTGCTACCGTCAAGGAGCCGGAAATCAGCAATCAGGAAGGACTTTGATGTCTTAAGGACCTTAAGAATAATTGAAAACTGACAATGAGAACAACAATCAAGATAATCGCCTTGTGTGTAGCAGTGCTATCGCTGTCTGGCTGCGACACGATCAAGGGTTTACACAGCGAGTACAAGTCCGAAGCGACAGTCCCCGGCGATGTTTTCGGCAGGGGGGTAGACATGACGCTTGACAGCACGACCGCCGCCGACCTGTCGTGGCGTGAGTTTTTCATCGACCCGTTGCTGCAGCGGCTCATTGATACCGCTCTCGTGCACAACACCGACATCAATTCGGCGCGCATTGCCATACAACAATCCGAGGCTTCGTTGTCTGCTGCCAAGCAGGCCTTCTTCCCGTCGGTGGTTTTGGCGCCATCGGGTACGGTCGGGTCATTCGGAGGCAGTGCTGCGTCCTGGACCTATAACCTGCCGCTGCAGGTCAACTGGGATGTTGACGCATTTGGTTCCATCAAGAGTAAAAAACGTAAGGCTGAGGCGGTGCTCAAGCAGGCTCATATTGCCGAGCAGGCCGTCCGTGCCAATATCATCTCGGCTGTGGCCCAGCAGTACAGCACCTTGCTCCTGCTCGACCAGCAGCTGGAAATCCTCACTGCAACCGATAGTCTGTGGAAAATCTCGCTTGAGACCCAAAAGATACTGTGGGAAAACGGCAAGTCCTACTCCACAGCCGTTAATCAGATGGAGTCTTCCTACCTGAGCGTGAAAACATCGATTGTGGACACGCGCAACAACATTCGCCAAATGGAGAATGCCTTGTGCTGCCTGTTGGCCATCACCCCGCAGCATATCGAGCGCAGCCGTTTGGGCACCTATGCTCTGCCCAGGCGTTTCATCACTGGTGTGCCTGCACAGTTGCTGCAGAATCGACCTGACATCAAGTTGGCCGACCTGGCTATGGAAGAGGCTTTCTATAACACCCAGGCAGCCCGTGCCGCATTCTTCCCCTCCATCAGCCTGCAGGGCCTGGCAGGATGGACCAATAGTGCGGGCTCGATGGTGGTAAATCCTGGTAAAATACTGCTCAATGCTGTGGCATCGCTCACCCAGCCCATCTATGCCCAGGGCAAACTGAAGGCAAATCTGAAAATCAGCCAGTTGACCCAGGAGGACTTGATGAACAAGTATGTACAGACCGTCATCGAAGCCGGTAGCGAGGTCAATGATGCGCTGGCCGACTGCCAGGCGGCGGTGGAGAAGCATGGCTATTATCACCGCCAGGTAGCAGTCTTAAAAGACGCTTACAAGGGAACGCATGAACTCATGGACAACGGCAAGGCCAGTTACCTGGAAGTGCTGACGGCCCAAGAAACGCTCCTGAATGCCCAACTCAACGAAGCGACAAATATGTACAATGGTGCCCAAGCCATCATTGCCCTTTATATCGCCCTCGGTGGAGGAACTAAGTGAATCGTTCATGGATGAAATGAAACTATGGATTTGAACACCGTGGTTTTATCGACACATGTACCGCTAACTAATAAAAGATAAATGCTTAATAAATTAGTTATATCATGAAATATGTTTTTTATAGCTTATCTGTGGCTATCACTTTGTTGTCACTCGCGTCGTGCTCGCACGATGAACCCGTCAACCCCATCAAGCCGGTTGACGAGCGCACGGTGCTGGTGCTGACCCACAGTGGCGATGTCCTTGACCAGTACGGTGATACTGTCGCGCACTTGCCGTATTGTGTTTTTGCCGCTGAAATCATTTCCGATGGTGATGACTATTTTGTGTCGGGTAACCATTCCAAGGGCCGTGTAGGTTACTGGAAAAACGGCAAGTGGAACACCCTGCATGTCGATTTTATCGATGATGTGGACCACTGGACATACGGTATCGGCAAATGGGATTATTATCTCTATTTGCTGGATGTTCCCAACGTGCTGAAGAACAGCGGCATCTTCCCGCTTGAGGATTTCCATGACTTCATTCCCGCCACCCATGCGCTCGCTGTGAGTGAAGGCAAATGCTATGTAATCGGTTATGGCTTCGGTGACAATGGTGACGCAGATGGTCATTATTTGCCGGTGTTGTACACCAATTACAAGAAAGAGTTCCTGCCCATGCCCGGGGCTGCCATAACGGGCGAGTGCCATGCTATCTATGCCTATGACCGTGACCACACCATCATCGGTGGCTTTATCGAGGCGTTGCCTGCCGTCTGGGTCGACAAGGAATATGAGATTTATCCTGTCAGCTATCCCAGGGAGTTGGAAGCAGGCGAGTACATCATTGGGAGCGTGCAGTCGGTGACGAAATGCAACGACCGCATCTATGCTGCAGGCTTTGAATATGATTACAACAATAAATCGTTCGCTACCATGTGGACCGATGGTGTTCCCGAACACTTCCTGTCGGGATGGGAATGCACCTCTTCACATGCCGTTGAGGTCCATTCCTATGGCGATGATGTGTATTTGCTCACTCATGAGTATAACAACGATACTGATAAGTCTCGGACTCACTTGTGGATGAACGGCAAGATCATCATGACCTATACTGATATCTCTCCGGCAGGATTTACAATACTTTAGCGATAATAGAAACAACGATATAAAAATCACAAAATTGAAGTTATGAAATACACGAGAGCATTATTTCTTGTCATTCTGGCACTGGTCGGTTTACCTATGATGGGCCAGATAGTTACGTCAATAAAAGGCGTGGAGCGAGAAAAAATCAATGTGGACAGCGTTATCAATGACTTTGACAGCCGCCCCGCCTTTGGAATCTACAAGGACACTTACTTTGTCGGTGGTACGGCACTCAACACCAAACCCACCGAGTTCAACAGCGACGTGAAGTTCCAAATCAGCTTCCGCCACAGGCTCACCAAGTCCATCCTGCCCTTCCACAGCCACTTGTTCTTGCAATACTCACAGAAGGCAATTTGGAACGTGTTTGAGGAGTCGTTGCCCTTCCATGACCTGAACTTTAATCCCGGTATCGGTGTCCAGAATCTGGTTGTGCATAACGGAAAACTTGTGGGCAATGCCACTATCATGCTTGAACATGAGTCCAACGGACGTGACGGCGAGGCATCGCGCAGCTGGAATAAGGTCACCTTCGGCTATGCTGCGGTTATTGACCCTTGTCTGGAGGTGTATGCCAAGAGTTGGATTCCCATCATCGACGGGCAGCAGAACAAAGACATTCTCAAGTACTGCGGTATCTTCCAGGTGGGTTCACAGTTTATCTCGGCCGACAGGCGTTGGGTGGCCGATGTCACCTTTGTGAAACGCAAGGGATGGAACCTCAACTTCAACACGATCCTGAATGTGGGATTCCGCTTCAGCAAGAGGGACAACCAGTACCTGATGCTGCACTTCTATGACGGCTACGGCGAGAACCTGCTCGACTACAACAAGTACCACTGCCGCCTGCGCATCGGCATTTTGATTCGCCCGAATTTCTTCAGCGACTTCTAACTCTGTCTCAGACAACACGAACAACCTTTCTTCAGGGTATCTACGCTTGCCCTGCTACACGCTTTTCTATATAGAAACTATAAATTTTTACAGCTATGGACATTAATAGACGTGAATTCCTGCGCCGTCTCGGCATCACTGCAGGTTCGGCAGCGGCGATGGCGGCTTTGGAGCCGTTAAGTTCGCTGGCAGCCACGACTGTCGGCAGCCGTCAAATCCCGGGCACTGTCCCTGACGAGGCCGTACACATGACCTACCGTGTGCAGCACGGCACGGGCGAGCACGTGTCATTGTTGGGTTTCGGCATGATGCGTTTGCCCCGTGAGAATCAGGAACTGGTGAATCAATTGGTGGACTATGCCATAGCTCACGGCGTGAACTACTTCGACACGGCCCCGATGTATGGCGGCGGCCTTAACGAGGGCATCACCGGCACCGCATTGAGTCGCCATCCCCGCGAGAAATACTATGTGGCGACCAAGATGTCGAACTACAACGAACGCCTGTGGCAGCTTGATGAGGCCAAGAAGATGTACGAGAATTCCTTCAAGGAACTGCGGGTGGATTACATCGACTATTATCTGATGCACGGCGTGGGGCAGGGTGGACTGGACAACCTGAACAGCCGTTTCATCGACAACGGCCTGCTCGATTTCCTCGTCGGCGAGCGCGAGAAGGGCCGCATACGCCATCTGGGCTTTTCTTATCATGGCGACGTGCGCGTGTTTGACTGGCTTATCGACAATAACGACAAGTATCACTGGGACTTCGTGCAGATTCAGATGAATTTCCTCGATTGGCGCCATGCCTCGCTCAACAAAGAGGGCTGGAAGCAGGACGCCGATGCCGAGTACCTTTACGATAAACTCGAGAAAGCGGGAATCCAGGTCGTGGTGATGGAGCCCCTGCGTGGCGGTGCGCTGGCCAAGATGCCCGACGAGTATGCCAAGCAGCTGCAGGCCTTGCGTCCCGATGCCTTGCCGGCCGAGTGGGCCTTTCGCTGGGTGGGTTCCCATCCCAATATCCTGACCACGCTCAGCGGCATGAATCAGATGGAGCACCTGGAGCAGAACGTGCGCACTCACTCGCCGCTTGTCCCCTGTAGCGATGCCGAGAACGCTCTGCTCGAGACAATCGCCGACGGCATGGCGGGTATCCCCGTCATCCCTTGCACCGCCTGTGCCTACTGCATGCCGTGCCCCTACGGCGTGGATATTCCGGGCAACTTCAGTTTCTATAACGAGGCCGTCAATCAGCACATCCTGCCCTTGCCGGTGCCTGCTGCACCCGACTATGCCGAGCGCAAGGAGCGCTTCCTCACAGGCTATCTCCAGGCTCTGCCTGCCGATGCCCGTGCCAACCAATGTGTCGATTGCGAAGCCTGTCTGTCCAAGTGTCCGCAGCAGATACGCATCCCCAACCAGATGAGCCGTATCGTCCAGCTCATGCGCAAGTCCTGACGCATGAAGAGGATATGACGAGCCCTATGTTTGTATCGTAAAATCAAACATAGGGCTTGTTTTTGTATTTAAGGTGAGTTTGACGAGAACTCTATTCTCGATTTTTTAAGTTGTTGTAGAAGATAAGCCGATTAGAACTCAAAGCCCAGGTTGATGTAGATGGAGACCTTCTTGTTGAAGTTGCTCCAGTTCAGTGAGCCGCCCAGGGGACCAAACATGCTATTGTAGGCATAGGCGAGTTGAGCGCCCCAGATGGGCTTGCCGTTAAAGACGTCACCGAATTTGTAGTTCTGCTCGGCGACGTGCCCCTTGACCATGAGGTAGTGCTCCTTGTACAGGCGTTGTTGCAGCTTGAAACCGCCCACAAGCAGATTCTTTTCCATGATATGGCAATTGCCAAAGCCCGAGAAGGGCAGCTGCTGTTCGTAGTAAATGCCCCCGCGATTGCCGCCCATCATGTTGGCAATGGTCGCGGGCATGTCATCCTTTCCGAACAACAGTCGTCCATAGACCATGGGCTGCAGATGAGTGGTTCTGGTGAGTGGGATTGTCATGCGCCAGCGGGCACTCACTTCGCTGAAGCCTGCATGGCCTTTCCACTGGGCAAAGTTGTCGGTATAGTAGGCATACTGGGCTTCGGCTCTCATACCCGTGTGGGTGAAGTACCAGTGGTCCTCACTGTTGTACTGCGCACGGGCATGGTAATTGAAATAGTGCACGTTTTTCTGGAATTCACTGACGCTGTATTCGCTGCTCAAGACATCATAGTGGTGGTAATGTTCCCATGCAACGCCCACGTCAACGTTCACGTTGAGCGCGTCAAAGGAGAGCAGGGTGGCATTGGCCTTCTGGTAAATGAATTTCAAATTGTCGGAACGGTGCCTGCGCTGATAGATGTCGATGTCCTCGTGCCAGATTTCGTAAGACAGACCAATCTTGCTGTGAGGCTTGGGTATTATGTTCCATGCCAGGCGGCCCATGGTTCGCTTACCCAGCCTGAGGGTGAGGTCGAGCGTCTTGTCCAGCTTGTTGCCAAAGTAATAGGTTGCGCCAATCTGGGCAGCTACCAGTTCCTCGTTGTCATAGCGCACACCCACACTGGCCTTGATGGAATTCTTGGCATTCTCCTCGCTCACAAGTTTGCCGGCCTGGGTATTATCAATGTCACTCAGGCTGATGATGCTGTAGTCGGGCTTGTAGTCGTCGGGCACTCCGGCCATTCGCTTGAGGATCATGATAGAGTCCAGGCGTTCACGTGTGGCCTCCTCGCCTCGCTTGATGAGCTCCTTGATGGCTGAATTGTAGAAGTGGGCCGCCGAATAACCTCTCACGGGGACGCGGATGATGAGGTCGCAATACTTGTCATTCTCGTCGCTGCGGTTATGTATGTCGGCTCCAACCGAGCGCTCCAGGATGTCGGAGGTGGAGTAGTAGTTCTTGTTCAGACCCAGATCGGTGCGGATGCCGATCACGATGTCGGCGCCCATCTTTCGGGCCAGGTCGGCAGGGAAATTGTTCTTGGTGCCGCCGTCAACCAGGATATAGGGATCCATTCTCACGGGAGCGAAGACGCCGGGCACGGCCATGCTGGCGCGGATACTTCTGGCCAGCGAGCCATGGTCGAGCACCACCTCGCTGTCGGTAGTCAGGTCGGTCGCGATGCAGCCGAAGGGGCGTGGCAACGACTTGAAGTCAATCTCCTCGGGCTGGCGCAGGTAGTGACGCAGGGTCTTCTCGACGTTGATGCCGCGGATGAAGCCACCGGCCAGCGTGTCCTGGCTTTTGTCCAGGAAGATACGGTAGTCAAACAAGTAGATGTTTTGTTTCTCACGCTCGTCAAGCGTCTGGTTTCTCATCGACAGACGGTCGCGCAGGATGTCTCCCCAGTCCATGCTGTTGACGATGCTCTCGATGTCGGTGGCATTATAGCCCACGGCATACATGCCGCCGATGATGCTGCCCATTGATGTACCGGTAACCATGTCGATGGGCATGCCGGCCTCCTCGAGCACCTTGAGGGCTCCGATGTGGATCGTTCCCATGGCACCGCCGCCGCACAACACGACGGCGACTTTTTTGCGTTTGGTGGGTTCTTCTTTGGTTTGGACAACGGGTTGAGCCATCATGCTGACTGCTGCCAGCACGAGAAGAGATAAAATAAAGCGTTTCATTGGCGGCTTAACATTAAATAAAGGGTTCTGTTATTCGGCATTGGGCTGGGACTTGCTTGGTGCCGCGCTCGTGCCGTCAGACTCGATTTCCTTGTCGATGGTTTCGAATTGGCTGTGTTGGCTCTTGTATTCGGGAACAAACTCCTTCATGGCGTAGATCATGCCGTGAACGTCACCGTTCTTAGCCAGTTTGATGATTTGGTCGATGTTGGAGCACACCTCCTTGTAAGCATAGGTCTTGACCTTAGCCGTCATGATTTTTCTGTTGACGGTGGCGGTGGTCTTCTCCTTGTCGTTGAGCAGTTCCTCGTACAGCTTCTCGCCGGGGCGCAGACCGATTTCCTCGATCTTGATGTCGATGTCGGGCTTCAAGCCGGCCAGCGAGATCATTCGCCTGGCCATATCGTAGATCTTGACGGGCTCACCCATGTCGAAGATGTAGATTTCGCCTCCATTGCCCATGCAGCCGGCCTCGAGAACAAGGGAGCAGGCTTCGGGGATGGTCATGAAGTAGCGGATGATGTCCTTGTGGGTCACCGTGACAGGACCGCCCGCGGCGATTTGCCTGCGGAAGAGGGGAATCACCGAACCGTTGCTGCCCAGCACGTTGCCGAATCGGGTGGTGATGAACTGCGTCTTCTTGCCTTGCTTCTGGGCATCATAGAACAGCGACTGGCAATAAATCTCGGCCAGACGTTTGGTGCAGCCCATCACGTTGGTGGGATTCACCGCCTTGTCGGTCGAGATCATGACGAACTTGAAGACGTTGTATTTCAGGGCTAGGTCGGCCACGTTGCGAGTTCCCATCACGTTGGCCAGGATGGCCTCGGTGGGGTTGATTTCCATCATGGGCACGTGCTTGTAGGCAGCGGCATGGAATACATAGCGGGGACGGAACTCCTTGAAGGCCTGCTCAACGCGTTCGCGGTTGCGCACATCGCCCATGAAGAGCTCAATGTGGGCTTTTGGATGGTCTTTGCGCATCTCCAGCGCCAGGTCGTGCATCGGCGTCTCGGCCTGGTCGAACAACACAATCTTGCTGGCGCCGTAATTGGCCACCTGACGCACGATTTCGCTGCCGATGGAACCGCAGGCGCCGGTAATCAGGACGCAAGAGCCCTTGATGTGGTCGCTCACGAGAGAATTGTTGAGCACGATGGGATCGCGGCCCAGCAGATCCTCGATCTGCACCTCCTTGATATAGGTCGAGATGTTCCTGTCGTCCTCCTTGTCATTGTCCTGTTCAAACTCGGCAACCCTGTTCATCGACAACAGGGCGATATCGTTCTTGATGAAATAGTCGGCAAAGCCGCTGTTCATCAGGTTACGGCTCTTGTTGTCGAAGATGAGGCCATCGATATGATCGGTAGCGAAGATGTCGGTCATCCTTGTCGGGTCGAACCTGTAGACCTTGAAGCCGTTGATCTCGGAGTTCTCTTGACCGGCCTTGATGCTGAGCAGGCCCACGGGCAGGTATTTACCGCCGATCTCACCCTTCAACGCATTGGCCAGCAGCACCGATGTGAATGTGGTGCCAAGCACCAGGACGCGTTTTCGGCCCTCGGTGACGCTATTCATGCGCATGTACAAGTACTTGATACACAAGCGCTCAATCATCATCAGCGAGAACGAGAAGGCGCCGATGACCAGGATGTCCCAAAACTTCATGAATGGCGAGCCAGACACGATAAGTTTCACGACATTCAGGCCGAACAGTGCCAATGTCGAAATGACAATGACCATGAAGATGCGGTACAGGTCCTCGATGACCGATAGTCGTATGACGCAAGTATAACTCTTGGAGACGTAGGAAACGGCAAAATATACTGCAAAGACGATGAAGGCGTTCAGCAAGATGGTTTGAGACGGGGTCACAGTGTGCTGGGAGTACATGTCGGCAACGACGGTCACGACAAAGCACGTCAGCACAATGAGCATATCAAGCAGCAGAATAATCCAACGAGGGGTCGTTCTTACTCTAAATGACCTGAATAATCTCAAATCCAGTAATTTATTTATCAGTCTTTCCATACTGTATTGCTTCTATTTTCATGTGTATGTCATCCCTTGACCTTGCCTGTTGGAGAGTCGTCAGGCAATATTAGCAAGAAATTAGATTCAAACGACAAAATTACTGTTTTTATCGCAATAAACAACAATAAGGCCAAAAAATCAATGTCATCTTGTGGAAAACGATGATTTCTTGGCCTCGTCACGACTATGATTATGAGTTTGTAGAAGAGGAAAGAGAGCGGTCGCGCTTCGGGGGATGGCGTCATGATTTGGCATGTTGCAATTTGAAGCGCTGCATGATGACCACGGCCACAACGAAGGCGGCGAAGTCGCTGGCAGGCAAGGACGCCCATACACCGTCGAGCCCCCACAGCGAGGCGAACAGCAGCAACATGGGCAACAGGAACAGCAGCTGGCGCGACAGCGACATGAAGATGCTGATGCGCACCTTGCCGATGGTCTGGAAGAAGTTGGTGACCACGGCCTGGTAGCCGATGACGGGGAAGACGAGCATGTTGATGCGGATACCGCGGATTGAAATGTCGATCAGGTCCTTATCGTCGCTGAACATGCGCACACAGGCCTCGGGGAACAGCTCGCCGATGATCCAACCCACCGTCATCGCGATGACCGAGGCAGTGATGGTCAGCCGCAGCACGTGCTTCACGCGATCCATATTGTGGGCACCATAGTTGTAGCCCGCGATGGGCTGGAAGCCCTGGCAGATGCCGATGATGACCATAAAGAAGACAAAGCCCAAGCGGTTGGCAATGCTGTAGGCACCCACGGCAAGGTCACCGCCGTAGGTCATCAGGGCGTTATTCATGAAGATGGCGACCACACAACCTGTAATCTGCATGGCAAAAGGCGAGATGCCGATGCTCACGATGTCCTTGACGATGTTGCGGGCCGGCTTGAGGAAACGCCATTCAAGATGCAGCAACTCGCGCTGGCGGCTGAATTGCCACAACTGCCAGCACAGCACGACGGCTTGGGCCAGCACCGTAGCGATAGCTGCACCCTTGATGCCCATGTGCAAGGGCCAGATGAAGATGGGGTCGAGGATGGTGTTCAGCACCACGGTGACAATGGTCGCTATCATCGCCGCTCGAGGCTTGCTGGCCGAGCGCAATGCGGCATTCAATCCTAGATAGAGGTGGGTGATGACGTTGCCCAGCAGCAGGATGAACATGTATTCCCGGGCATGAGGCAGCGTCTGCTCACTGGCACCGAAGAAAGTGAGGATGGGGTCAAGGAAAATGATGGAAATGATGCCCACCAGCAGGCCCGTGATGATGTTCAGGACAACCATGTTGCCCAGCACGTTGTTGGCCTTGTCATATTGGCGTTGGCCCAAGCGCAGCGACATCAGGGTGGAACCGCCGATGCCCACAGCGGCACCAAAGGCGGCGCCGATATTCATCAGCGGGAACGAGATGCCCAGGGCGGCCAGTGCCATCGAGCCCACGCCGTGGCCGATGAAGATGCTGTCCACCATGTTGTAGAGCGATGATGCGGTCATCGCTATCACGCCAGGCAGGGCATACTGCCACAGCAGTTTGCCCACGGGCTGAGTGCCCAGTGCCAATGTCGCTTCCTTGTTGTCTTTCACACTTTTGCAGGTTTAGGGTTTCAGGTGATTAAGGTTCATTACTCCTCGAGGCCGAAGCACTCCTTGATGGCCTTGCGGATGGCGCGGGCACTTTCCTTGCCGCCCTTGAGGATGTTCAGCACGCCGCGGATGTAGTCGTCCTTGTTCTTGAAACCGCACAGGACGGCGACATTGCTCTCGATGAGCATCAGCTTCTGGTTATAGACCTTGAGAATGCTGGCATAATCATTGTTGTCTTCATAGACATGGAACTCACGGCACAACTGGTCGTAGAGACCACGCGGGTTGATTTCGCTCACCAGTTCCACCATGTGGTTTTCAAGCGCGTTGATGCTGGTGAACTTCATGTCGATGCGTTTCTCCACATCGCGTTTCACGCGGTGCCGCACATGCTGCAATGCCTGTTGCTTGAGTTCCTTGGTAAACATGGCGATAACCCGTTTTTTCACCTTGGGGAAAACGATGTCCGGGTTACGGCGTTTGTAAACCGCTACTGCGCGGATGACGCCTTCGAGCATCAAGATGTTCTCCACTTCGGCCACGTTGGGCACGAGAATGTTCTTCTTGCGCAGGTATTCCACCTCTTCATCGCTCCGGCGGTCACGATCCACAATACCGCGGCTCTCGAGCTGGTGGAAATTCTGCAGGTCGCCGAAGGAACGCACCGTCTCGATGACCTTGTTGCAACTGCCCAGGGGTTTGACCGTGTATTCAGGGAAAATGAGCGGATAAAGCCTGGAATCGATGCTGTGCTTGTCATCGCCCTCGATAAAGAGGACGGGTTTGCGGCTGCCCAGCAAGTCGAGCAGGGCGTTATCGAGCTCGCGGCTCGAGGACATCACCTCATAGTCCCAAGCCACCGCCTCGGGGTCAAATTCCTTGACCCACACGCACTGGTTGTCGATGCGCGAGCTGGCAAACTCCACATCGTGGGTATTGTAGATGAAGGTGCAGTCGGGACGCATCTGCTCCAGCACGTTCCACAGGGTGCGCATGATGCTGCTGTGGATGAAGGTCTCGGGGTCATCGACCAGGATGGCGGCGTCGGGCATGGCATAGAGCACCGCACCGATGTAGTAGAGCACCGATTTCTCGCCGTCGCTCAATCCTATCAGCGGATACTTGTCCTCATAACCCTCGCTGGTGAACATCAGTTTGCCGTTCTCGCGCAGCACCTTGTTCTTGGGGAATACTTCCTGCCATTTCTTGACCGTGACGTCGAGTTTGGTCTTGGGGAACTCCATCTGCTCGTCCATCAGCTTGTGGGCCTTGAAATTCATCAGTTCGCGGAACTCATCATTGAGCATGACGAAGAACAACTTGTCGAACTCGGTCTCGGCTTTGTTCTGAATCAAGGGGTTGGCGGCGTTCATGCGGTTAAACAGATCGTCGATCGACCCGGGCAATATCTTGGTGCTGGGCGGAGTGGGGAAGAGTGCCTTTAACGCCGAGATGCGGTAAGCCTTGTCGCCCAACTCGTCGACAAGTGCCGAGCAAAAGCGGCTTTTGCCCGAACCGTTCGTTCCGATGACCGTAATCTGCTTGGACTCAATCAGCACTTCAGGCTGATGCCCGTCCATCCTTTTAGGTAGTCTGATGTCCATAATGATGGTGTTTTTGTTTCTTGTGGGTAAAATTAGTCATTATTTTTCATAGAGCCAAATAAAATCTGTATTAATGCGTCGATAAAGCTTTTTTTCTCTTGTTGCACACAATGACTGGTAGTTTTCAAGTACATGGATAATTCTCGAAACCATCGGCTGTTTCGGCTTTGAACGACCATGCACAGCATCGGGCCACGTTGTTCAACAGTAACATAATTGTAACCGATTTTATAGCAGCCGTTACTGCTTGCCAAAGTAATTTTGTCATGCTTTTGATTGCTTGACATTACATTAATTCTAAAATATGGTATTATTGTCCATCAACTACCCGATGTGGTTTCTTGTGGTGAAGATGATTGGTGCCCTGGCTTTGCTGGTGTTCGGCATGATCATGATGAGTGAATCACTGCAAAAGATGAGTGGACCCCACTTGCGCCACACATTGTCAGCCATGACCAGTAACCGCTTTGCCGGAGTTTTTTCAGGAATGCTCATTACCGTCGCAGTCCAGTCCTCATCGGCCACAACGGTCATGACGGTTTCGTTTGTTAATGCACAGCTGCTGTCGTTGGCCCAGGCCATCAGCGTGATCATGGGTGCTAATATCGGCACAACATTGACGGCATGGATCATGTCGGCAGGCTTTTCGTTCAATGTCGTGGACTTGGTGTGGCCGGTCTTTGTCATTGGCGTCATCCTCATCTACGGCAAGAAGCATAGGATTGCAGGCGATTTCCTGTTCGGTCTCGCATTCTTGTTTTTCTCCTTGGGTCTCCTCTCGGCGACAGGCAAGGAGATGGACCTGGCGCACAATGCTACGCTGGTTAATTTCTTCTCGAGTTTCGATACCTCGAACTACCTTTCAATCATCATCTTTCTTGCCATCGGCACCATTCTCACCTGCATTGTGCAGTCGTCGGCGGCACTGATGGCCATCACGATGATCCTGTGCTCTAGCGGGGCGCTGTCCATCTATCTGGGTATTGCTCTGGTGATGGGAGAGAACATCGGTACCACGCTTACGGCCAATCTCGCTGCTATGACAGGAAACGTCCAGGCGCGCAGGGCGGCTTTGGCCCATCTCGTGTTTAATGTGGTGGGTGTGATCTGGGTGCTTGCCGTGTTTTATCCCTTCGTGAATATGTCGTGTAATCTGGTAGGATTGGCTCCTGATGCCCCCAATCCCAATCCGATTAAACTGTCATTCGCACTGGCAACCTTCCACACGTGCTTTAACGTGCTGAACACGCTGTTGCTGGTCTGGTTCATTCCACAGATTGAATGGCTGGTGTGCACCCTGCTCAAAGAAAAAGAAGGTACCGAGAACGAGTCGGAATACCAGTTCAAATACATCAATGCAGGCCTTGTCCAGACCCCGGAAATCGCCGTGCTTCAGGCACAGCGAGAGGTGAAAGATTTCGGCAAGCATGTTCAAGACATGTTCAATCGAGCAAGGATGCTCACGGTTCTCATTGATACCAAAGACTTTGAGAAGGAGTTTAACGGAATTGAGGCCGATGAAGACAAGGCCGACAAGATTGAGTTTGGCATCGCCCAATTCCTCGCCCATGTGAGTGAAGCCCATGTGAGTTCCGATACCAAATCCAAAATCCGCTCGATGAATCGGCAAATAGACGAGATTGAATCTATCGGTGACTCTTGTTTCAGCCTGGCCCGCAAGATGAAGAGGCTTCACGATAATGGTGAGAAATTCAATGAAATCCAGCATGATGACCTCAAGCAGATGATGGATCTTGTCGAGACATCGTTGACCCAGATGAATCTTGTGATAGGCGGTCGCCGTGAGAACGTGAACAGCATGGAATCGTTGAATATCGAGAATAAGATCAACAAGCAGCGCAATTCATTGAAATCCAAAAACCTTAAGGCAATGGATGAACAAAAGACCACCTATTCCATCGGCACGCTGTTCAATGACATCGTCGAGGAGTGTGAGCAGCTAGCCGATTATGTGATTAATGTCGTGGAAGCTCGTTTGTTGAGTGATTCTTCGGTGTCAGTCAGAGATTTTGCTTAATTTTGTGAACCATGAGCAAGACAATACTTATAGTTGACGATGAACCCGACTTGTGTGAGATTTTATCTTACAATCTCCACAATGCCGGTTATGAAACGATTGTCGCCCATTCAGGTGTTGAGGCGCTGAAAGAAGACTTCGACCAGATCGACCTGGTGCTGCTGGATGTGATGATGCCTGTAATGAGCGGGATTGAGGTGGCGCGCCGCATTCGCATCAGGGAGGACGCAAAGGCTGTCCCCATCATTTTCCTGACGGCTCTGGACAGCGAGCGCGACATCCTTGACGGCTTTGATGCCGGTGCCGATGATTATATGTCGAAGCCCTTCTCGGTCAAAGAACTGGAGGCTCGCATCAAAGCGGTGCTCTCCCGTTCAGGCAAGGGGCATCCTGTAGCAGTTGTCACCCACGATCAAATGATTGTTAACCACGAGGATAAGTCGGTTGTGATTAACGGGGCTTTTGTTGAATTGTCTCGTCTGGAATTTGACATCCTGTGGCTGCTTATGACTCATCGTGGACATGTTTTTAGCCGTGAAGAGTTGATGCACGAAGCGTGGCCATCGAGGGTCGTCGTGTCTGCGAGGACTGTTGATGTCAACATCACCCGAATAAGAAAGAAAATCGAACCTTACAGCCGTTGCCTGTGTACCCGTCACGGCTACGGTTATTATTTCACCAATGATAATGAAAATGAAAAAACTGACTGAAGGGCACAGGATGTTCCTCACCGTGATGGCGATATTTGCCGTTTATGCCGTGATTTTCATCATTTTTGAGGATTTTGACCGGCGTCGGCTCAACGTCTTTAATGAAATGAGTGACTGGCACTTGCTCCTGTTCTCGGTCGTTGTCATGACAGGTTTGGGCTTCTTGCTGTATCGATACGCTAAGCGCATGGACCAGAGAATCACCACCGAGCAAGAGCAGAAAAACAGCCAGTTAAGACGCGAACTCACCCAGAACATTGCCCATGAGCTCAAGACCCCTGTAGCAAGTATTCTCGGCTATAGCGAGACGCTGCTCGAGAATCCTGATATCGAGCCGGATCTTGCCCACAAGTTCATTCTCCGCACCCACGAGCAGGCTTCCCGCCTGACATCACTATTACGGGACATATCGCTGTTAAACAAGATGGAGTATGCTGCCCAGGATCTGGAAATGGACCGAGTTAACGTCTCCATGCTGGTGGCAGATATCATCAGCGAGAGTGAACATTCATTTGATGTGCACAGAATGACCGTCAGGAACTGTATGCCTCAAGATGTGATTGTGACAGGTAACACGGCACTGCTGTATAGCGTGTTCCGCAACATCATTGACAATGCCATCAATTATGCCGGTGACGATACGACGATTGAAATCGTTGCTCGCAAGAACCCTCCTTTTTGGGACATCGATATCTCGGATAATGGAAAGGGCGTGCCTGAAGATCTCATTTCGCGGATTTTTGAACGGTTCTTCACTGTTGACAAGGGACGCAGTAAATCCATGGGTGGCACAGGCTTGGGTCTGGCCATCGTCAAGAATGCTGTCTTGCTGCATGGCGGAATGGTCTCGGCCAAGAATGCCCCCTCAGGAGGCTTAGTTATTTCCATTACCTTGAAAATCTAGCATCCATTCCTGGACAATGTCCTTTTTGTTCTCAGATTGCAGGTCGAAAAAGAAAAATTATTCGTAATTTTGCCTGCAGTTATGATGGACTATGTGAATGCTTTTGTGTCGATGCTGAACGGCATGTCGCCCTACCTGTTGTTGGGTTTCTTGATAGCGGGTGTGCTGCATGCGTTCGTGCCGTCGGCGATCTATAGCCGCTATCTGGCGGGGACGGGGCTGCGCTCGGTAGCGACTGCGGCAGCTTTCGGTATCCCCTTGCCGCTGTGTTCATGCGGAGTACTTCCCACAGCAGTCGCCTTGCGTCGCAGCGGAGCCTCGCGAGCGGCTTCCACATCGTTTCTCATTGCCACCCCTCAGACCGGCGTGGACAGCATCGCGGCCACCTATTCGATGATGGGTCTGCCCTTTGCCATCCTGCGTCCAGTCGCAGCGTTGGTGACATCGTTGATAGGTGGGTTGGCTGTCGGCCATTGGGAACGCAAGGGAACGCTTGACGACGTGTCAACCGAGGCCAGTTACGAATTCAGTGAATTGCCTGAAGGCTTCTGGAACAAGGTTACAGAGGCTTTCAGATACGGCTTCTTCGACATGATGCAGAGCATCGGCCGCTGGTTGCTGCTCGGTCTGATTGTGGCCACGCTGATTACCGTGCTGCTGCCCGATGACTTTTTCTCGACCTATGCCCGCTGGCCCTTCTTGAATATGTTCATCATCGTGCTGGTGGCCGTGCCCATGTATGTCTGCGCCACTGGGTCGATTCCCATTGCTGCCGCGTTAATGCTCAAGGGCATGTCGCCAGGTTGTGCGCTGGTGTTGCTGATGGCGGGCCCTGCTGCCAATGTGGCATCGATGTTTGTGGTGAACAAGGCCTTCGGCCGCAAAGCGACGATCGTCTATCTGCTCTCCATTATCGGCGGGGCGATTGGTTTCGGCTTGCTGGTTGACTACTGGCCCGGCTTGCGTGAGACGTTCGTTGCCGCCTTGCCTTGTCATGTCATGCATCACGGCATGCATGGTGCATCGTGGTTCAGCACCGTGTGCAGCATCTTCCTGCTTGGCATGATTATTGTGGCCCTGGGTGCAAAATATTGGAAATCACATCAAATCAACCATAATAAAACCACTGCAATGAAAGAATTCAAAGTAAAAGGCATGATGTGCCCTCACTGCAAGGCCAATGTGGAAAAAGGTCTTGCCGCCCTTCCCGGAGTAGAAAAAGTAACTGTTGATCTTGCCAAAGGCACTGCACTGGTCGAAGGTTCAGTCCCCGATCAACTCGTCATCGATTGTATCGAGGATTTGGGATACCAGTACGAGCCCTAACTCCTAACTCTTAATGGCTGTGTAGATGGTGCAGACGCCCAAGGTGAGGCGCCTGAATGACGCGTCGCGCAGTCCTGCGTTGCGCATCAGTTGCAGCATGTCGTCGCCTTGTGGAACTGCGGCGATGCTCTGCGGCAGGTAGCGGTAGGCGCTCTTGTCGCCGCTTTTCATCGCGCCGATGGCGGGGATGATATGCAATGTATACAGGTCATAAAACCAGCGGATGAGGCCACTGGTGGGAGTGGAGAGTTCCAGCACGCACAACATGCCCCCGGGACGCAGCACGCGAGCCATTTCCTTGTAGCCCCGCTGCAGGTGCTCAAAATTACGCACCCCGAAGGCTACCGTCACCGCATCAAACGAGCCGTCCTCCATCGGCAATGCCATGCAGTCACCCTGCACAAAGGTGATGGCCTGTTCCAGGCCTTTCTCTTTGACTTTGCGGCAAGCCTCATCGAGCATTCCCTGAGACAGGTCGATGCCCGTGATGTGTTGCGGGTGGAGCGTGTTGTTCAGCTGGATGGCAAAGTCTCCCGTGCCGGTTGCCACGTCGAGAATCGTCGTCGGCATCAGCCGCTTGAGCCGCTTGACGGCCAGCCATCGCCACCAGATGTCGATGCCCAGGGTCATCGCGCGGTTCATGAAGTCATAGGCTGGCGCGATGCTGTCAAACATCTGCCTCACTTGCTCGGTTTTGGCGGTTGTCTGGTCGCTGTAAGGGGTCACTTGCTCGACCCGGTTGCCGTTATCTTGGTTTGTGGTTTTCACTGATTTCTAATCACTTATCATCAGGTTTCGGGTCTGCCAAAATCTGATTTTCCTGGAAACGCTCGTAGGCCTCGACGATGCGTTGCACGAGGTGATGGCGCACGATGTCTTTTTTCTCAAACTCCACCTTGCCGATGCCTTTCACGCCGTCGAGCACACGCAGGGCATGAATCAGTCCTGATGTCGAGCTGCGCGGCAAGTCGACCTGGGTGGTATCACCCGTGATGATCATCTTGGAGCCCAAACCCAAGCGGGTAAGGAACATCTTGATCTGGTGGGTCGTGGTGTTCTGGGCCTCGTCAAGGACGACGATGGCGTCGTTGAGTGTGCGGCCACGCATGAAGGCCAGCGGGGCAATCTGGATGATATTGTTCTCCATGTATTCCTTGAGTTTGGCCACAGGAATCATATCCTCGAGCGCGTCATACAGCGGCTGCAGGTAGGGGTCGATCTTGTCTTTCATGTCACCGGGGAGGAAACCCAGTTTCTCGCCGGCTTCTACTGCAGGACGGGAGAGGATGATCTTGCGTATCTCACGGTTCTTCAATGCCCGCACGGCGAGTGCTACCGCCAGATAGGTCTTGCCGGTTCCAGCAGGCCCCAGGGCAAAGGTCAGGTCATTCTCGGCGAACGTCTTGACCAGCAGCTGCTGATTGGGCGTGCGGCCGCTGATGGGCTTGCCGTTCACGCCGTACACGATGACGTCATCCATCTTCAGCGGCTTGGGCGGAGTGCCCTTGATGGTGTCGATGATGACATCCTCGGGGAGCGTGTTGTAGGTGGCGCAGTAGTCGGCAAGGGCATGGACTTTCTGCTCAAAATTGGCGGTCTCGCTATCGTCGCCGATGACGGTGATGACACTGCCACGAGCTGCCATGCGCAGTTTTGGGAACAGGTTGCGGATAAGTTGTATGTTACTGTTATTCACCCCGTAGAAAGTGACGGGATCAACGTTGTCAATGATAATGTGTCGTTCGATCATTCAATGTCATTAATGTAATCTACCCACAAAGTTACTCAATTTTTCTTTACTGCAACATCTGTATCAATTTTTTCTCGTGCATCGTTGTTTTTTTCTGGTGTATCACTATTTTTTATAACTCTACTATTATTAAGATAGGCTGCGCCTCGGAAATGCTCAAATAAATTTGGCATTTCGCTCTGCTTGCACTATCTTTGCCGTCAAGATTCAACATTAATGGATAGCAATGAAACTTAAGAAGATTACTATTGCCATTGACGGACATTCGTCAACAGGCAAGAGCACGATGGCCAAGACGCTTGCCAAGCGTATTGGCTATGCCTATGTGGACACGGGTGCCATGTACCGTGCCGTGACCTTGTTTGCCCTGCGCAACAAGCTCATCAAGGGCGACAAGGTGGACGAGAAGGCCCTCAAGGAACACCTCAAGCGCGGCGACATCGTCATCACTTTCCGTCCCACCAAGGATGGCAAGAGCGTGACGGTGCTCAATGGCAGGAACGTGGAGCGCTATATCCGCAGCATGCGCGTGAGCAACGTGGTGAGCGTTATTGCCGCCATCGGCTTTGTGCGCAAGGAGATGGTGCGCCAGCAGCAGGCCATGGGCAAGGACAAGGGTCTGGTGATGGACGGACGCGACATCGGCACGGTGGTATTCCCCGATGCCGAGATGAAGGTGTTTGCCACAGCCAGTGCTCAGGTGCGTGCCCAGCGACGCTTTGACGAATTGCGTGCTAAAGGCGATACCACCACAACGTTTGACGAGGTGCTGGCCAACGTCACCGAGCGTGACCGCATCGACAGTACCCGCAAGGAGAGCCCCTTGCGTCAGGCCGAGGATGCCGTGGTGCTCGACAATTCCAACTTGACCTTTGAGCAGCAAGACGAGTGGCTCTATCAGCTCTACCTCGAGAGAGCCAAGTGTTAATCGTGTTGAATAGTTAGTGTTTGCCAACCAAAAACTTAGGTCCAGGGACAAGAAGCTGAAAAACTAAAAATGGCGATTATCGAGATAGATAAGGGGTCGGGGTTCTGCTTCGGGGTGACGACTGCCATCAGCAAGGCCGAGGAGGAACTGAACAAGACCGGGCATCTGTACTGCCTGGGCGACATCGTGCACAATACCGCCGAGGTCGATCGCCTTGAAAGCCGTGGTCTGGAAACGATCACCCACGACCAGCTGGAGCAGTTGCACGACGTGAAAGTGCTCCTGAGGGCTCATGGCGAGCCGCCCGAGACCTACGAAACCGCACGCCGCAACCGCATCGAGATCATCGATGCCACTTGCCCTGTGGTGCTCAAGCTCCAACAACGCATCGCCACCACCTTCAACGACAGTAACGAGGGTAACCCTCCTCAGATTGTCATCTACGGCAAGCGTGGTCATGCCGAGGTGCTGGGTCTCGTGGGCCAGACCCAGGGGCGGGCCACAGTCATCGAGAACATCGGTGAAATCGATAAGATCGACTATTCGCGTGACATCTATCTCTATTCTCAAACGACCAAGAGCGTGCAGGAGTTTCAGCGCATTGTCGAGGAAATCAAGCAACGCGTGCAGCCCGGTGTGACGTTCCGCAGTTTCGACACCATCTGCCGCTCGGTAGCCAATCGCATCCCGCAGATACGCGAATTTGCGGCCCAGCACGAGCTCATCTTGTTCGTCAGCGGGGCAAAAAGCAGCAACGGGCGCATCCTTTTCGCCGAATGCCTGGATGCCAACCCCGATTCTCACCTCGTCAGTGGTGAGAGTGACATCGATCCCGCCTGGCTGGAGGGAAAGGAGCGAATCGGCATCTGCGGAGCCACGTCAACGCCGCGCTGGCTGATGCAACGCGTGAGCGACGCCGTGCAAGAATTGACAGAATCAAAGAACTGATAGCAAAAACATATAGCTGAATGCTAATAGCTAGCTGCTAACAGCTAAAAATAATATGACCAAAAAGAACCTCATCATTGTCATCATCTTGTTGACCATCATTGACCTGGTGGCTGCGGGATGGTATATGTCGCGCCGCATCGAGGCCAGCGGCCAGAGCAAGAACCTGTTTGAACAACGCGACTCGACCGATTATGTCATCGAGGCCGATACCGTAATGGCAGCGTCTCAGGATGACTTGTTCGACGAGTTGCAGCACAATACCTATTACTACATTGCCGATAATCCCAGCATTCCCGGTGACAACAGTTCACGCTACACGAGCATCAAGCATGTGAAGGTGCGCTGGCCCAGGAAGGTGAACGGCGACGGTGAGCTGACGGCCCTCAACAAGGAGTTGATAGGGCGCGCCTTCGGCAACACCCAGTCTCAGATGAAGGATGCGCGTTATGTCTATCTCAATACGCCATCGTTCAACAAGCCCATCGGCGACGACTACAAGAAGCTGTCGTCGGCCCCCACTATCGTGCCGGTTTATGGCAACGTGAGTCAGGTGCTTGTCTATCCCTACATGACATCGCAGCGCCTGCTGGTGATGGAAATCGATAAGGTGGAATACAACGGCAACACGACGTCCGAGAACAGCTACTTCATCCACTATGACAGGATGAGGCAGCGTGTCCTCTCGCGACTGGACATTCTGGTGCCTGACATGGAAAAGGAGACCAAACTGCTCAAGACCATCAATAAGAAGATTGACGAACTCAACAGTGGCCGTTCCGATGACCGCAAACTGCAACATGCCTTGAACGTTCCCGCCGAGGTGTGCTGCACAAAGAAAGGTGTCAAGTTTGAATTCCAGCATGGCAGCATCTCGAGCTCTCCTATTGAGATCCTGGTTGAGTATGATAAACTTGAGCCGTATTTTACCGAGGAGTTCAAGCAGTTGCTCAAGCAGAACGAGGACTATAAGATATTCGACGAGTCCATCAAGCCTGAGCCCATCAATGCCGCAACGGTTTCAAAGGCAGTCTCGACGCCAGTCGTGGCACCCAAGAAGCCCAAGAGTAAGTCCTATTACAATTCCAATTATAACTATAAGAAGCAGGTCAAGCCAAGATATAGAAGTCGGAGAAAGTATAGCGGGGCAAAGCGCAGATCTGGATATCACGGGTACTCTGGTCGGCGGAGTTGGAACCGTCGCCAACGGTGATTCCTTTGGCCTCCAGGGCTTGACGCATCGTGTTAAGGGCGATTTCCTCGGTGTTGTTGTCCTTGCTCAGATGGCACAGGAACACATTGCGTAAATTCTTGTGATAATGCTCGGCCACAAATTGGGCGGCTACCTCGTTGTCGAGGTGGCCTTTCTCGCCCATGACGCGGTCTTTGAGCATATAGGAATAGGTGCCCTCCAACAGCATTTTACGGTCGTAGTTGCTCTCTATCATCAGGTAATTGGCCTGGCTCATGTAATGGGCTGCGCGCTCGGTGATGATGCCTGTGTCGGTAGCCACGACAAAGCGTTCTCCCTCATATTCGATGCTGAAACCGACGCTCTTCACGTCGTGCAGGGTCTCAAAGGCTGTGATTTCCATGTCCAGGATTCTGAATGGTATTTCCTTGAAGATGGGGACATGACGGTCAGTGATGCGGCTGGTGATGCGGCACCGTTGCAGCAATTGGCTCATCACACCCATCGTGCAGAAAACGCTGCACTTGCACCTGCTCACTGCGGGATACAAGGTGCGCATGTGGTCCTGATGGGCATGGGTGAGCAGCACGCCCTTGATCATGTCGGGCGATACGCCGTTGCGCTCAAGTTCGGCCAGTGCTTGGTCAAATGTGGGGACGTCCTGCCGTTCGGGATTCTTTTTCTTGCGGTGATACTTCACCGGCTCCCTGATGCCTGCATCGATGAGGACGCCGCCACGCGGGGTGCCCAAGTAGGCACAGTTGCCACTGCTGCCGCTACCGAAGCTGATGAAGCACAGTCCCTTGCCTATGGCATTGCCGGCAGGGCGAGAGGGTTGGTCTTCGGTGGGCTGTTCTACCTTCGGTGTCGGCGTGTCATCGCCGTCCACGTCGAATGAGATCTTCAGCGGGCGTCCGTCATTGGTATATCCTTTATATTTGTGTCCAGGCATAACGTGCGGTTTTTTACTGATACAGTAAGAAGATGGTGGGTATCTTGTGATAGTCATACTGTGCCCGCTTCCACTCGCCGAGGGTGCGGGTGATGATTTCCTGTCGCTCGCCGGTGATGTCGCTGGCAACGCACAGCCGCATGCCGGCGGGCAGATGCTTGACCAGGTCGGCAATGAGCTGGTTGTTGCGATAAGGGGCCTCGATGAAAATCTGGGTTTGGCCTTCACGCTCGATGCGGCGTGTCATCTCCTTGAGGCGCGCTTGGCGGGCCTGACCGTCAACCGGCAGATAGCCCTCGAAGGCAAAGCGCTGGCCGTTGAACCCCGAGGCCATCAGGCTCATCAGGATGCTCGACGGGCCCACGAGCGGTATCACCTTGTAACCGCGACGTTGAGCAATGGCCACCAGATCGGCGCCGGGATCGGCAACGGCAGGGCAGCCGGCATCGCTGATCACGCCTACGGCCTCGCCACGGGCGATGGGAGCCAGCAGCGCCTCGATTGCCGCTGTGTCGCTCAAGTCGGAGTGCTCGTTGAGCTCGTTGAAGGTGAGGCTGTCGATATCGATGTCGCGGTCACATTTTTTGAGAAAACGGCGTGCCGAACGCACACTCTCGACCACAAAATACCTTATCCCGCGCACAACCTCAATGTTGTGAGCGGGTAACACCCTCTCCATCGGCACTTCGCTCAACTGAGTGGGAATCAGGTATAAACCGGCCTCCAGCATGACTAAATGCAATTCTAAAGCACAAAGATATATAAAAATTCCAACCTGCATCGCTTTTTCAACGACACAGATTATGAAAAAAAAGCATAAAAACACCGGCGAGAATGGATGTGTGTGCCAATTATTTGTAATTTTGTGGCAAAACAATTTCTGGACGATGAAACATCTGCTTTATTTGGTGGCAGCTTTAATGGTGCTGATGAGTGCTTGCGGCGAAAAAAAGTCGCCGCTGGATGCCGAGGCTCGCGATAGCGGAATGAGAGCCGCCGCCGCACTGGTAGCGGTGGACCACACCGACACCATGTCGATGGAGCGAGCTGTCATGGATGCCAAGGCCAAGCAGAGCGTCTATGCCTTGAAACGGGACTCGGCGGCTGTGCGCGCGTTTGACGAGGCCTTCCGTTCCTATCTCAAGGAGAAGGACCGCCCATTGTATAACTCGATTTTCCCTGACGAGAAGAAATGAAACGACTACCGCTGATATTGATGGGCCTGATGATGCTGTTGACCGCCTGTGGCGGCGCCAGCAAGCGCGGCGAGGCCGCAGGACGTGAGTTCCTGGCTGCATGGGGCGACACGGCAGCGATGCATCAGGTGGTGAACCGATTCAACGCCTTGCGTGCCGACAGCCTGCGCTGGCCGTGGGAGGTCAAGGCGGCAAATCGTGCTTTTGCCGCTCCCTTGCTGGCCGATGGTCGTGACTCGTTGACCCAGGCCGCCCACGTCATAGTGCTGGATCCGCGCGAGTTGGCCCAACTCAAGTGCCCACAGATGATTGAGCTGCTGCGACTGCGTCAGTTCGACACCGACTCGGCTGCCGACTATGTATCGCTCATCCACTGGTTGTGCTACACCGTGGGCTACGAACGTCATGTCCAGGTCTTTGACAGCACGATGCAAGCCATTGTCGATGGCCTTCCCGTGCCCGAGCAGATGAATGTCTATGTCCAGTCGTCACGTCCTGCAGCTCTGGGCTCTGCCCTTGCAGCCGATGCCAATCAGCCGGGTGCCGACATGGCCGACATCAATGCCCGTATCGACATCCTGCGTGAACTCTACACGCCAGCCGACTTCAATTCATTCGAGAATGCCTATAAGGCTGCTCTAAAATGATTTTTATCTCATCTCCATTTACACTAAACTCTTGACTCACATATGAAAACTTTCCAAGAATATCTTGACGCTGTTAACCAGGCTATTGCTGCCATTCCTTATCCCGCGTCACCTGACCAGTTGTATGAGCCGATTGCTTATCACATGGCATTGGGCGGCAAGCGCGTTCGTCCGGTGTTGACGCTCATGGCTTGTGATGCGATGGGCGGTGACTCGGCTCTCGCCATCGATGCTGCCCTCGGCTTGGAGATGTTCCACAACTTCACGCTCTTGCACGACGATGTAATGGACAATGCCGACGTGCGCCGTGGCAAGCCCACCGTGCACTGCCGCTGGAACGACAATACCGCCATCTTGAGTGGTGACACCATGCTCACGATTGCCACCCAGTATATCGCGCGCACGGCCAACTGGCAAGTGATGGACCTGTTCAACAAGACCGCCATCGAGATCTACGAGGGTCAGCAATGGGACATGGACTATGAGAACCGCAACGACGTCTCGGTCGATGAGTACATCAACATGATACGCTTGAAGACTTCTGTCCTGCTGGGTTGTGCTCTCAAGACCGGAGCCCTCATCGCCGATGCCGATGAACAGCAGGCCAACCTGATATATGAAGCCGGCGTGAACATGGGCCTAGCTTTCCAGCTCAGGGATGATGTGCTGGACGTGTGGGGCAATCCCGAGACCTTCGGCAAGGAAATCGGTGGCGATATCATGAACAACAAGAAGACCTTCTTGCTCATCAACACCATGCAGCTCGCCCAGGGTGATGATGCCGATGAACTGCGCCACTGGCTCAACGACCAGTATGCCATCCGCGACGATAAGGTCCATGGCGTGACATCGCTGTATGAGCGTCTGGGCGTTCGCCAACTGGCCGAAGATGCCATCGCCCACTATAACGACCGGGCTGTCGCTGCCTTCAGCCAGTTGAAAATAAGCGATGACGACAAGTCGGCCTTCATCGCCCTTGCCAATCGACTCTCAGGACGAAACTATTAATCAGAACAACCAGAACAACTTAAGGACAACGGTTGCTACGCTTGATTTTTGTAGTTAAATGTTGTCCAAATTGTCTGAATGAAAGAAGATGATCGACAGTCATTCACATATTTATTGCGATGCATTTGACGAGGATAGGGTAGAGGTCGTTCAGCGGGCTCGTGAAGCAGGTGTGCGTCACATCATCCTGCCCAACGAGAATCTGGAGAGCGTGCCGCGCCTTGCCGCGATGCATGAGCAGTATCCCGACTACATTTCTATGACGCTGGGTCTGCATCCCGAGGATGTGCATGACGATTACCTCGACGTGCTCGGCAAGATGCGCCCGATGCTTGACCAGTATCCTGTTGTGGCCATCGGCGAAATAGGCATTGACCTCTATTGGGATAAAACCTGGCGCGAGCAGCAGCATCATGCTCTTGACATCCAGTTGCACTGGTGTCACGAGATGGGTGTGCCTTTCATCATGCATTGCCGCGAGGCCCTTGACGACATTCTCGACGTCATCGACCATCTGGACTGTCCCGTGCCGCGAGGTGTGTTTCACTGCTTTGCCGAAACGCCTGCCGACGTTGAGCGAGTCCGCCGCAGGGGGGATTTTTACTTCGGCGTTAACGGTGTGGTCACTTTCAAGAAGAGCACCGTGCCCCAGTTGTTGCCTGTCATCGGTCTTGACCGCCTGCTGCTGGAAACCGATGCTCCCTACTTGACCCCGGTTCCCCACCGCGGCAAGCGCAACGAGAGCGCCTATATTCCCCACATCAACGACTTCATCGCAAAGACGTTAGGTGTCTCCCCCGAGGCCGTCAGCGCCGCTACCGACCGCAACGCCGCCGCCCTCTTCAACCTCAAGCTGTAGAAATCTATAGTAACAATAGTCACTATAAACAATCAAGTCCCGGAAATCCCGGGACTTGATTGCTTATGTATAGAGTTTCGTCTCTAAACTCTAACCACTAAACTCTAAACTTCAAGGTCTGAAGTGCGCGTTGCGCTTCAGACCTTGAATCATACTTTACCAAATGATGGCACGGTCGGCGGGATCGAGCCACATCTTGTCACCAGCCTTGATGCCGAAGGCGTCAAAGAAGGTGTCGATGTTCCTCAGCGTGGCGTTCACGCGGTAGCGACCGATGGAGTGGGGATCACTCTTGGTCTGCTGGAAGATGGCTTCCTCGGTCATGTTGTTGGCCCAGATGCGGCCGTAGCTCAGGTAGAAGCGCTGTTCGGGTGTGAAACCATCAATCTTCTTGCCCTCGCGGAACTGCTGCGTCGTTTTGAAAGCATCGTAGGCGATGCGCAGGCCACCCTGGTCGGCGATGTTCTCACCCAGGGTCAGGTGACCGTTGGCATGCTGGTCTTTAACGACGATGAGTTGGTCGAACTGCTCAGCGAGTTTCTCGGCGGTCTCTTGGAACTGCTTGCTGTCCTCCTCGGTCCACCAGTCGGTCATGTTGCCGTACTGGTCGAACATGCGGCCCTGATCGTCAAAGCCGTGGGTCATCTCGTGGCCAATCACAACACCGATGGCACCGAAGTTGGTGGCATCGTCGGCCTCCACGTCAAAGAAGGGAGGTTGCAGGATGGCGGCGGGGAAGCAGATCTCGTTGGTGGTGGGGTTGTAGTAGGCGTTCACCGTTTGCGGTGTCATGCCCCATTCGTCCTTATCAACGGGCTTGCCCATCTTGTCGAGGTTGCGACGGGTCTCATACAGGCTGGCAGCCTTGATGTTCTCATACATGCTCTTGCTGGGATCAACCTGCAGGCCGCTGTAGTCGCGCCACTTGTCGGGATAACCGATCTTGACGGTGAAGGCGTTGAGCTTCACCAGGGCGTTGATCTTGGTCTGCTCGCTCATCCAAGTCAGGCCGGCGATGTGGGCGGCCAGCGACTTGCGCAGCTCGTTGATGAGCTTCATCATTTTCTCCTTGCTGCCATGGGCAAAGTACTTGCTCACGTAAACCTCACCGACAGCTTCGCCGAGCAGTCCGTTGGGCAGACCCAAGGCGCGTTTCCAGCGAGGCTTGCGCTCCTTCTGTCCGCTCAGGGTGCGGCCATAGAAGTCAAATGAGGCCTCACCGAAGTCGTCGCTCAAGTAGTTGGCGGCGCCACGGATGATCAGTCCTGCCATGTAGTCACGCATCTGCTGCTCGTTGAGCTTGGTCATCAGGTCGTTGGCAACTGCCATCACCTTGGGCTGGGTCAGGATAACCCATTCCACGGTGGGCGTGCCCATCAGGTTGAAGTACTCCTTCCAGTTGATGGCGGGATAGTCGGCCTGCAGCTGGTCGAGGGTGCGGATGTTGTAGAGCTTGGTGTAGTCACGGGCCTCGGCGCGGTCCATCTTGGCCTGGGCGAACTTGTACTCAATGTCGTAGATGGTCTTGCAGGCGCGGTTAGCCTCCTTCTTGCTGTAACCGGCAAGGGTGAACATCTTCACCAGGAAGTTCTTGTAGGCCTGCTGGATCTTCTTGCTGTCGGCATCGGTGTTCAGGTAGTAGTCCCTGTCGGGCAGACCACTGGTACCGGCTTCGAGCCACATCACGTTCATGTCACTGTTCTTGAGATCGGTCTCCACGCCGATGCTGAAGAACGGGTTGCTCAGCGTCAAGTGCTGGTCGGCAATGAAACGGGTCAAGTCGGCCTTCTTGAACGCTTTGAGTTTGGCCAGGTCGGGCAACAGCGGTTGTACGCCTTCACGGTTCAGGCGGTCACTGTCCATGGCCATCTTGTACAGGTCGGCGACTTTCTGGTCCACGGTGCCAAACTTGTGCTCGGTCTTGCCCAGTTCCAGGAACATGTCGCGCAGGCGGTTCTCGTTCTCCTCGGCGAGAACATTGAACACGCCATAGCTGGCATACTCGGGATGCTTGCTCAGCGGGTTGGCTTTCATCCAGCCACCACCGGCATACTCGTAGAAATCATCACCCGGCTTTACGCTCAGGTCCATGTCGGCGCGCGTGACGCCGTGTGTTACTTGTGCCTGCACACCAGGCACTGCAGCCATCATTATGGCCATAGCTAATAACATCTTTTTCATTATAATTAAACTATAGTTTAGGTTGTATGTTAACTTCCAGACCGCAAAAATAGTATAAACTCTTGAATCTTCTTATAGAATCCCGGTTTATCTCATTCTAATTCCTTCTAGAAGGGTTGGTCTTTGTCTTCGGGACCTTGAAGGAAATCGACATTGGGGGGCGGTGGGGTGAAGCCGTCGGCTACAGGCGAGGCGCCAGTTGTTCCGGTGTTCATCTTGGACTCGTAGGTGGTCTCGCCGCCCACGAGGTCTTTCTCGTTGTCGTTCTCGAAGCGGGCATACTTGCTCACGAAGTGCAGGTTGATGGTGTCGGTGGCACCGCTGCGGTGCTTGGCGACGATAAACTCGGCCATGCCGCGGATGTCGTTGCCCTCGGCGTCAACTCCCGACTTCAGGTAGTACTCGGGACGGTGGATGAAGCACACGATGTCGGCATCCTGCTCGATGGCTCCCGACTCGCGCAAGTCGCTCAGCTGCGGGCGCTTGCCCATCTTGTCGTCGACGGCACGGGTCTCCACACTGCGGTTGAGCTGTGACAATGCGATGATGGGGATGTCCAGCTCCTTGGCGAGCTGCTTGAGGTTACGCGAGATGGTGCTCACCTCTTGCTCGCGGCTGCCGAACTTCATGCCCGTGGCGTTCATCAGCTGCAGGTAGTCGATGATGATAATCTTGACGCCGTGCTCACGCACCAGGCGGCGTGCCTTGGTCCTCAACTCAAAGATGGACAGCGAGGGGGTGTCGTCGATATACAGGGGTGCGGTACTCAGGCTGCGGGTGCGTGTCATCAGGTTCTCCCACTCGGGCTGGCTGAGCTGGCCGCTCTTGATTTTTTCACCCTCGAGCGAGCACACGTTGCTGATGAGGCGGTTCACCAGCTGTAGACTCGACATCTCGAGCGAGAACACGGCGACGGGGTGGTTGTATTCCACAGCCATGTTCTTGGCCATCGACAGGACAAAAGCCGTTTTACCCATGGCAGGGCGCGCCGCGATGATGATCAGGTCACTGTTTTGCCAGCCGCTGGTCAGGCGGTCCAGCTTGTAGAAGCCTGATTCCAGACCACTCATGCCGCTCTCGCGGTTAGCGGCCTCCTCGATCTTCTTGATGGCGTCCTGGACGGCGTTCTCGATGGGAATGACGTCGCGCTTGAGGGTGTTCTTGCTGATTTCAAAAAGTTTGCCCTCGGCCTCTTGCATCAGGTCATACACATCGATGGAGTCGTCGAAAGCGAGTGCTTGCACCTGGCTGCTGTAGCTGATGAGCTCGCGGGCAAGGTACTTCTGCGCCACGATGCGGGCGTGGAACTCGGCATTGGCAGCACTTGACACCAGGCCTGTCAACTCGCTGATGCGGATGGCGCCGCCCACCTCGTCGAGCACCTTGTTGGCACGCAACTTATCGGTCACGGTGAGCATGTCGATGGGCTTGCCTTCGGCCGCGAGCGACTGGATGGCTTCGTAGATCTTCTGGTTGGCAGGGTTGTAGAATGCCTCGGGCTTGAGAATCTCGCACACATTGTTATAAGCGTCTTTCTCGAGCATGATGGCACCAAGCACGGCATCCTCGAGCGAGGTGTCCTGCGGGGGCAACTTGCCGAACTCGCTGACGATTTCGGGCTCATGCGTGGGGCGCGTGCGGCGACGTGCCTGTTTGCCTACTTCAAATTCTTCCATTATATAAAATTCGGTTCTGTTTTTTTCGTGAGTGCAAAATTAATGAAAATGCTTGAATCTGCACACAGCCGTTATCTACATTCTTTTGACACATTGTTTACAAGGGGGTAGAATGCCGCATGACAGCTGCTGTCATGTGCTTTATTGGCATGTCAGATGACATAGGTTTCTAACTTATTGAAAATCAGTAGTGTTATTTATTAAAGTGTAAAAAATACACAAAAATATTTGGTGGTTAGAAAAATTGGCATTATTTTTGCAGTGTAAAAAATACACAAAGGGTAATTGACGATGAAATACAATGAGCAAACCAAGCAATGGGAATCGCCTTACTGGCATCCTGCCGTGACGACCGACTCGGTGGTTGTGGGCTTTGACGGTGAGCAATTGAATGTCCTGCTCATCCAGCGAGGCCTGGAACCTTATAAGAATATGTGGGCGCTGCCCGGCGGCTTCATGCGTCCCGAGGATGAGAGCGCCGAGGCCTGTGCTTATCGCGAGTTGCGTGAGGAGACCGATGTGGATGACATCTATATGGAGGAGTTCCACACGTTCTCGAACCGTGGCCGCGATCCCCGTGAGCGTGTCATCACCATTGCGTTCTTTGCTCTTGTGGTAAAAGATAAGTATCGCGTCAAGGGCGGCGACGATGCCAGCAAAGCCATGTGGTTCCCAGTGAAGGAATTGCCTGAACTGGCCTTTGACCACAAGGCGATCATCGAACTGGCCCTGGAACGACTACGTCAACGAATACATTTTGAACCCATTGGTTTTCACTTGCTTGACAAGGAATTCACAATGCCCCAGTTACATAATATTTATAAAGCTATTTTGGATCCGCCCGAGGATGACATTAAACTCAGTGACCGAAGGAATTTTCAAAAAAAGATGTTGAAACTCGGGTATATCAGGGAGACCGGGAAAAAGGTGACAGGAAACCCTCACCGCTCTCCCAAGTTGTACACTTTTGACGAGGAAGCCTACGCCCGCGCCAAGAAGATAGGCATGCGCCTGGAATTCTGACACAGTGGCAGGTGACTGAATCAACTTGAACTCTTCCCGGTGACAGCGGGTGGGGTCTACATTGCAAATCAATGCTTAATGTGTAAATATTACACATTGTGTTGATCCTGAAATTTTCGGCTCGTTTTGTCAATGTGTAATAATTACATTTTGGCAAGGTTGCAGAAAATGAAGCCGCATGTAAACATGATGTAATTTTGCACTATCGGTGAGAAATAAACTTGGTTAATATCCTAATAAACTTTTTTGTTATGTCTTTTTCAATCAATGATTTGCTCCATGGAGCACAAGTGATGTCGCGCAGCGTGTTTGGTCGCCGTGATGAGTACAGTCTTCAGTTCAACCACGAGGAAGACGGGAAGTGGTATGTTGACTTTCCGGGTTGGCCGTTTGACCACCACAACCTGATGATGGTGGCCGGAGCCGACAAACTGTGCGAGTTCCTGAGCGATGACGACAGGTTTGCCCACATCAGTGTCATCCCCAGCAACAAGCCGCTCGATAAACCCGGCTATGCTTGCCTGATTCAGGGCGAACATTCCTTGACAGGGGGTTCGTTCTACAACGTCACTGAACTGGAAGGCTTTGAGCGCGAGATCTGGCTCTGCCCCGTGACGCTGTTCGTGCTGGGCCGCTATCCCAAGTACCTCTACATCAAGAAAAACGAATCTGCCGCTTGACCTCAAGCAGGATTTATCTCATAGACGCATTCAATCAACAATCATCAACATTTTAACACATTATTGCTATGAACGATCAGATCAAGAACAACGAGAACAGGAATGTACAGGCTGTTGACCCCGACAAGGCCCACATCTACAACCTCATCATCGTCGATGAGAGCGGCTCGATGGGTGGCCTGGAGCAGGTGACCATCAGCGGCATCAACGAGACCATCGCCACCATCAGGAAGGCGCAGGAAGATTTTGCCGACAAGCAGCAGCACTTCCTCACACTGGTGTGCTTTGACGAACGCGGTGGCGGCGTGCCTCTCGTCCGCACCCACATCGATGCCATGCCCATCGCCGGCGTGCATGACTTCCATGACTACAGACCCCGTGGCTGCACGCCCTTGTTCGACGCCATGGGCCAGTCACTGACCAGGCTGCACGAGCGCATCAAGGACGATGAGAATGCCACTGCTGTTGTGACAGTCATCACCGACGGTCTGGAGAACGCTTCCCGCGAGTGGTCAGGCGAGGCACTGCGCAAACTCATCGAGCGCCTCAAGGAAGAGGGTTGGTCTTTCTCCTACATGGGCTCGTGCCACGATGTGGTGGAGGTGACCATGAAGTTGTCCATCGACCATGTCATGGCGTTCGACCACAATGATGTGGGCGCATCCAACACGTGGCACCGCGACAGCTCGTCCAAGCGCGCCTACTATGAGCGCATGAACCGCGACTTTGACTCAAAAGCAACCCTTGAGAGGAAAATGGCCATTCGTCGTGCCAATGCCCGCGCCTACTATGCCGACCGCATCACTCCCGACTGGATCGATCAGCTGGCCGAAGGCGAGGTCTTTGTCTTCGGCAGCAATCCCGAGGGGCACCATGCCGGCGGTGCCGCAGCCCATGCCGTGAAGCACTTCGGTGCCATTGAGGGCCAGGGCGAGGGTATGCAGGGCCAGAGCTACGCCATCCCCGCCACGGGCGACCACATCCTGTTCGCCCAGGCAGTGCAGCGTTTCATCAGTTATGCCGCCGCACACCCCGAGAAACGCTTCCTGGTCACCCGCGTGGGTTGCGGCAACGCGGGCCGCGACGTGCGTGATGTGGCTCGCGTGTTTGTTGATGCCATCAAGATCGAGAACATCTGCTTGCCTGAGGACTTCTGGGAAATCCTCGGCCTCAAGATGTTCCGCAAGTGAGCCGGGAAGGAAACCCTCAAGGTTACCAATAGTATTGAATAACTGTTTTACTCCACAAGGCTGAAGAACACACCCCGACTTGTTTACCCCGATTGGAGGGCTTGCCAAAATGACCTTGGCGAGCCCTTCATTTTTCATTTCTAAGGCTTGCAGGCCAGTCCGCTTTCTTTTTTTAACAAAATGTCATCGTTTTATTGGATATTTCTTTTATCTTTGCCGATGATAACCAGTGATTAGTTTTATGACCGAAGAAGAAAGAAATAAAGAGATTGAATGGTTGATGGGAAGCATCCAGCGGTCAATTACCAGGAACTATGGTAAGCTCAAATGGCTCATCATCTTGTCGGTGTTACCTTTTACCTTTGGGGCCTACTTATTATTCGATATTCACGATAATGGCTATGAGGGTGCATCTCTGTTTTTCACCATTGGGGCAGGTCTGCTCCTGTTTGGACTTTTTGAGATTATTTATGGCAGGAAAATGGCCCGCGCCGAAACACCTCAGGAATTATTGGCCGTCTATGATAGGAAGTGGATTTTGGAGTCAGTTCTTTTGCTGGCTTTTATGGTCGGCTTGGTCCTGTTGGACGACGGTAACCTTGTGTCTAAAACATGTAAAGTGTTGGCCGTTGTGTTGTTCTTGGTGGCTAATTGGCTGGTCATGAACCAAAAGCTCAGGCTATGGGTGGCGATGATGCTGCTGGTTGCCGAGAGTGCGCTCCTCTATTTCTCTGGACTTGACCTCCTTGAGGGAATAGGCTTTTTAATATTGATGCTTTCAGTTTTTAAAGGGGAAAAGTTGTTTGGTGCAGGACTTGGAGGAGAAGATGGAGATGAAGACGCAGAGTCTAAACATGAGTTGAGGCAACTGCGGGCACTCTTGAAAGAAAGCGAGGGCAATGCTTGACTTCAATGCATGCTGTCTTGAGAATTATTAATTAAAATCAATAGATAGACGATGAAACTTTACAGGATGACATCAATTCTCGCTGTGGCGATGCTGGCACTGACGGCTCTGGCACAGCAGGCAACGATGACGTTTAACGACGCAACACGCCACCAGACCGTAACGGTGACTGCCGTGGGCGAGGACATTGTGCGTGTGGATGTGGTGCCCGACGGGTGGAACGGCACACGCCTGCCATCGCTGGCACTGGACAAGACCGCCAAGGCCGAGATTAACGTCGAGGAGTTGGAGGACATGAGTGTGATGCGCACCGGCAGCGGCATGAAGGTGGTGCTGGACAGGACCATGGGCAGCATCACGGTGGGCTGCCGCAATGGTTATTACATCACCGACCTGTGTGACCGCGGCTCATCGAAGCTGACGCTGCTGCACTACGGCCAGGAGTCGTTCTACGGTGCGGGCGAGCGTGGCTACTCGTTCAACCTGGCCGGCGATACGCTCATCAACTACAACAGCCAGAACTATGGCTACCAGATGGGCGAGAAGCGCACCAAACTGATGGGCATCACCATGCCGATGGTGATTTCATCCAAGGGCTATGGCATCTTCTTTGACGACTTCTGCAAGTCCTCGCTCTATCTGGGCGATCAAATCCAATATACCACCACGTCGCCGCAGCCGGTGTCCTATTATGTCATCGGTGGCAACGGCAAGGTGGAAAATGTGGTCAGGAACTTCACCTGGCTCGTGGGCCGTCAGGAGCTGCCGCCACTGTGGACGCTGGGCTACATCACCTCTAAATATGGCTACCGTGACCAGCGCGAGAGCGAGGGCGTGGTCGATACCCTCAAGCGTGAGGGCTATCCGCTCGACGGCATCGTGTTCGACCTGTACTGGTACGGCAAGGAGGAGGACATGGGACGTCTGGAGTGGGACAAGCAGCAGTGGCCCGACCATCGTGGCATGTTGCGCAATTTCAAGCAGAAGGGCGTCAACGTGGTGACCATCTCACAGCCCTATGTGCTAACCAACGGCCGCGCCATCGACAACTACAAGTTGTTGGATCCTCAAGGCATCTTCTGCAAGACCGACGGCGCCGACACGACCCACACGGTCACCATCTGGGTGGGACAGGGCGGCATGTTTGACGTGTCCAACCCCGCCACGCGCCAGTGGCTGCACAACCGTTATAAATCCCTCACCGACGAGGGCGTGACCGGCTGGTGGGGAGACCTTGGCGAGCCCGAGAAGCATCCGCTGGAAATCCGCCACTACAACGGCCTGACCGCTGAGCAGTACCACAACTACTACGGCAACGAGTGGAGCCGCATCATCTATGACATGTTCAAGGAGGATTACCCTGACCGTCGCCCGATGGTCATGATGCGGGCCGGTACGGCTGGCCTGCAGCGCTATTCGGTCTTTCCCTGGTCAACCGACGTGTCCCGCTCGTGGGGCGGTCTGCAGCCCCAGGTGACCATCATGCTCAATGCGGGCCTGAGCGGTCTGGGCTACATGTCGCACGACGTGGGCGGCTTTGCCGTTGATCCTGCCAATAAGCGCGACGGCGAACTCTACATCCGCTGGCTGCAGCTAGGCTTGTTCTCGCCCATGCTGCGCACCCACTCGACCTATCATGCCGAGCCTTATCACTATACCGAGTTCGGCGACCTCACGCTGCGCATCATCAAGCAGCGCTACACCTGGTTGCCCTATAACTACACGCTGGCTTATGAAAACGCGCGCAACGGTCTGCCGATGGTGCGTCCGCTGGGCTTCTACGAGGACGATAAGAATATCGCTCGCTATGACAATATTTGGGATCAATACCTGTGGGGCCATGACGTGATGGTTGCTCCCGTGATGCAACAGGGCGCCGTGAGCCGCGACATCACTTTCCCCGAGGGAACTTGGGTCGATATCAATCATCCCGAGAAGCGCTATGCAGGTCACACGACCGTCAACTACGCCGCACCGCTCGAGGTACTGCCGCTGTTTGTCCGCGCCGGAGCCTTCATCCCGCAGGCCAACTACCCGATGGATAATGTGGGTGACTACAACCCCGACAAACTTGACATCGTGTATTACACCAGCAGCACTCCGTCAACGTTCACCCTGTTTGACGATGACCTGCAGTCCACGGGCACGCTCGACAGGGAGAAGCACCGCGAGATTCAGTTCACCGCCACACCTCAGGGCAAGAACTGCTTCATCACCATCCAGGGCAAGGGTAACATTAATGGCGACACCCCCAACAAGGAATATCGCCTGATCATCCCTGCCACGACCAAGCAGGGCAAGGTGAAAATAAACGGTAGGAAAGCTGCCGGCGTGGTCTACGACAAGCGCACTGCCACCCTCACCATTCCTGTCAACATCGCCGATATCAACGAGGCCACAATCATTGAAATCTCAAAATAGGAAACTACAAGTTTCACGCAGTGTACAAATTTCAGCATCCGCACCTCAGAAAAAATGGGGTGCGGATGCTGGCGTTAAAAAATAGCGTAATTCGTAGTAGAAAAATCAGATGACCACGGCGGTGCCGCTGGTGGCGACCATGAGCATCGAGTTGCCTTGACCGATGGTCTCGTAGTCGATGTCGATGCCCACGATAGCGTTGGCACCCATCTGCTGAGCGCGTTCCATCATTTCCTGCATGGCGGTGTCTTTGGCCTCGCGCAATACCTTCTCATAGGCTGCCGAGCGGCCGCCCACGAAGTCGCGTACAGCGGCAAAAATGTCTTTCAAGAAATTGGCGCCGATGATGGTCTCACCTGTAACCACGCCCTTGTACTCACGGATGCTGTAACCCTCAATTTGGGGAGTTGTCGATAGTATCATATCCTTAATTCAATTAGATTTGTTATTGTTCACGTTAATTGATGCTGCAAAAATAATGCCAAGTAAAAAAACATGGATTCTTCTGTAGTTTTTCGGCTCCTGTTGCGTCTAATAAGTAAAAACAATAAAAATAATAATGATATGGAACAACAAGAAAAGAAAGATTGGGTCGAGAAATTCAGCAAGGATGAACTGATTGAGGACATCAAGCGCGAGTTTGACTCTGATGCAAAGAACAACATCGGGTGTGGAGGCCTTGTACTGCTCCTTATAGTGTACAATATAGTCATGGGTTTAGTCACCGGCGATTGGGCGTCTACGCGATGGACTTTACCGGCTTTTCTTCTTGCCCTCTTTGGTTTTGATACTTGGTGGAAAAAGAAGATGAGTAAATGTGAAGACGCTCATCGGTTGGTGGACATGTACGATAAGTATACTAAGGCTAATAAGATTTTTGGCTACATAGCAGCGTTTGTGCTGGTTTTGTACATAGGTTATGACATCTATTCTGATTTCGGAAAAGTCAGTTTGGCAACAACTTTGCTGTTTTCTGCTCTTGCGCTCATCATTATCGGTTTTCTCGTATGGTCCCATTTTAACAAGGGAGATAAGAAGCCCGTTGAAAAAGAATTAGAACGCCTGCGCGACTTGCTCTCTAAAGAATAATAGCCGGAGACATCATGACGAACAACTCATCGGCTAGGTAATAAAGTATTAAAAAAGGTTTTTGTTTGGGTTGAAATGGCTGAAAACTGTAGTTATTTGATGCCTGAATGCGCCTCACAGGTAAAAAACGATTAAAAACTGTTTGAAAATATGGAACAGGATTCTAATTACAACGAACAAGAGGTGTTGATGGACCGCATCAAGGACACTGTCAGTTACCAGAACAAATACACCAAATGGTGGATGGTGCCTTTTATGATCATGTGGATGGTGTATCTCTTTAGGGATTTATACCCCATTGATTCAACCCATCAATGGGATACCGAGAATATCGCCAAATTATGCTTTGATGCTGTCCTGGTAATCACCTTCTTAGTATCCATTGTCATGTCTGTAAAATATGTTAAGGCTGTTTCACAGAGTGAGACCCCGGTCAAGTTGCTGGCGGCGATTGATAATTACAATAAAAAGACCTATCTGTATACGATACCCCTGGGAGTGGTATTTCTTCTATCCTTGTACTTCTGGCTCGACGATCTCATGGTGTTTCTGATTTTGGCGGCGGCGCTGGTGTTTTTGTTCGTTCTCATCTATTTGTTGAACCGTAATCGATACGATGACATTAAGCGCTTGCGGGAGCTGGTAGGTCAAGGTAAATGATTAATGACATATAAATCACCGTTTTATCATGGAACAGGTTAAAACCGATATTACCAACGGCAGTTCAGTCAGGGACCAATCGGCAATGAGTGCTGACCGAGAGAAGCTGAACAAGCAGATAGCGATGCGCAAGCGTATCATCAGACAGAATTATCGTTTTAAGTTTTGGTTTGATATCGTATCGGCGTTAATGTGTGGGCTCCTTTCGATTGCCGCACTGATTGTGCATGTGAGTTCTAACGGGGTTAAGCTGTTTTTTATAGTAGCCTTCTGGCTGATATGGGCATTGTCTAATGGTTATAAGGCTTTGGTTGCCCACAAGGTTCTTCATGCCGACACTTCACAGGAAATGCTGGCTTGCCTTGAAGATGAAGAACAGAAGAGCAAATACGGCCTTTATGGCCTGTCGGTTCCTGTCTCATTGCTTGTAGGGGTGGTCTTGATGCGCTGGTGCCCGTTGTATCTTGCCGTGCTGGGCGGCATCGCCATGTTCGCTCTGTGGATAAGGTTCATCATGTTTACTGACAAGAAAAATAAGGCTAAGAAACCCATTCTCGACCCCGAAATAGAAAAGCTGCAGGAGCTTGAACAAAAAGTTCAGGAATCGGTGTAGTTTTTAGGCGCCCGGTTGCGTCTAACAAGCAAAATGATAATCACTGAACCCTAGATTAGATATGAAACGTATATTTTTAAAAAGATTGTTTTGTGCCGCACTGGTCACCCTGATGAGTCTTATCACGGTGGCACAGGATTTTAACGGCACGTGGCGTGGCGATATGATTGCGGGCCCGCAAAGCATTCCTCTGGTGCTTCACATCCAGCAGTCAGGCGGGGAGTTGAAGGTGACCATGGACTCTCCGATGCAGCAACTCTATGACGTGCCCACCAATGCCACCATCGAAGGCGATAAAATCAGTGTGACCGAACCCCAGGGCGGCGGCACCTACAATGCTACGCTCAAGGGCAACACCCTGGAGGGTGCCTTCACGATTATGGGCTATTCGATGACGTTGAACATGAAGCGCGATGATCCTCCCGTTGTTGCCAGCGACGACGAGGATTGGGTCAACGACTCGCTGCTGAGCGTGTTTGACAACATCCAGCTGAAGGACGTGACCGTCACTGCACAGCGCCAGCTCATCAAGCAGGATGTGGACCGCATCGGCTACAATGTCGAGGCCGATGCCGACAGCAAAACCAATAACGTGCTGACCATGTTACGCAAGGTGCCCATGGTCAGTGTGGACGCTAGTGACGAGATTCGCGTCAACGGCAAGACCAACTTCAAGATTTTCCGCAACGGACACCCTGACCCTTCGCTCTCGCGCAATGCCAAGGACCTGCTCAAGGCAATGCCTGCCAGCAGCGTCAAGCGCATTGAGGTGATTACCGAACCCGGTGCCAAGTATGACGCCGAGGGCACGACCGTCATCCTGAATATCGTCATGGCCGACCACTCCGCCATCAAGGGCGTCTCGGGTATGGCTTCGGCAATGGTCAACCAGTTTGCCGCTGGTGGAGGTTCGTTGAACCTGACCACCCAGATTGACAAGGTGGTGACCTCGATCGACTATGGCTTCCAGCACGACAACGGACATATCGCGAGATCCAAGTCAAAATCCATCAGCAATTCGTTCTCACGTTATACCGACAGCGGTGCCGAATTGGTGGCGAACAGCGTCATGGACATGGACAAGACGACTGCCCACTACGGCACCATGAGTGCCAGTTGGGAACCCGACTCGCTGAACCTTGTCTCGCTCTCGCTGAGCGGTTATGCCTATGACTACGGCGTTGACGGCATGTCCAATACGCTCATGCGCGATGCAGCAGGCGATCGCATCTACAGTTACAGCATGGGCAGCAATTCCAAGAGCGACTACTACAGTATGGACGGACGTCTGGACTACCAGCGTCTCACCCGCCGCAAGGGCGAAGCCATTACGCTGAGCTACATGCTCTCGGCTACACGCGGCAAGACCATTGACAACTCGCAATATATCGACATGTTCAACATGCCGGTACCCTATACAGGCATTGACCAGAACACTAAGGAGAACTTCAACGAGCACACCTTCCAGCTCGACTGGACGCGCCCGTTGGCCCCGAAGCACACCCTCGAGACCGGTGTCAAGTACATCTACCGCATGAACCGCAGCCACAATGTGCTTGATTATCTGGGTATTGATGCCGATACCGACCTGCGCTTCAGGCACATCACCCAAGTGGGGGCTGCCTATGTGAGCTACACCTTTACCAGCGGCCCGTGGAGTGCCCGTGCCGGCCTGCGCTACGAGCACAGCTACCTGCGTGCCAGTTACCCCAACGGCGAACAGCCTTCTTTCGACGCCCATCTCAACGATTGGGTGCCCAGTGCCAGCGTGCGTTACCAGTTCGACTGGTCCAACAGCCTCAAGTTGTCTTATGCCGCCAGCATCAACCGTCCCAACATCAGTTATCTGAACCCTGCTGTGGTCGAGAGCCCCACCAGCCGTTCTTTCGGTAACATCGGCTTGGGTAGCGTGCACTATCATTCGGTGAGCCTGACTTACATGCGCGTGGGTCCCAAATTGACCTTCAACGTCACCCCGCAGTTCCAGTTCAGCCGCAACGGCATTTCGGCCATGAAATGGACCGAGGGACTGGTGCAGGTGTCCACCTATGCCAACACGCTCAAGACCTACTCCACCTCGCTGTCGGCCTTCGTTCAGTGGATGGCGTTCCAGAAGACCAGCCTCATGCTTAACGGCTCTATCGGTTACGACTATTACAAGAGCCGCGAGCTTGACTTGAAGAACGACCGCCTCAACGGCAGCCTCTTTGCCAACATCACTCAGTATCTGCCGTGGAAACTGCAGGCTTCGGCCTACGTCGGCATGTGGTGCGGCGGCATCTCGAGTGTGTATGGCCATTCGGGTTCGGTCAACTTCCACGGGCTGAGTCTGCAGCGCTCCTTCCTCAAGGATGACCGCTTGACGGTGCAACTCATGGCGGCAAACCCCTTCAGGAACGCCATGACCTACAAGTCCTATACCACCCAAGGCGACGTGACAGGCTGGTCCAGCTCCGAGAACAGACGATGGGCACGGCAATTTGTCCTCACGGTAAGTTACCGCTTCGGCTCGCTTAAGACCTATGTCAAGAAGACCAGCAAGACCATCGAGAATGATGACCTCATCGGCAACAGCAAGCAGAATGGCGGCGGCTCTACCGGCGCTACCGGCGCTACCGGCGCTGGCAACACGCCCGGTGGCGGTAGGGGAAACTGATAATGAGAAACGAGTGATTAGTGATAGGAATGGCTTGGGCGTAAAGCATTATGCCCGGGCCGTTTTTGATAGGCTTGTGTGCAATAATTGCAAGTATGTTCACGTTTTATTAAAAAAGGTGATCATCATGAATCGTTACTACAAATTCATATTTGTGCTCGCCGCAATACTGGGGCTGGTGGCTTGCGAGGGCGACCACGAGGTCATCGAGACCGACTGGACCACGCTCGAGACCGTTGAGCTGAACGACCGGTATCGCAAGTATATGGACGGTGAATGGATATATCAATACGACGACAGTATCCACTTCATCGAGTTGACCTATAATTTCAACGTGAAGGACAGCACTTTCACGGGCTATTATAACGAGTTGATACGTACCGATGTGTCGTCAGACGGCACGACCCAACACGATGAGTGGCAGTTGCTGTGGCAGGGATCGTTCTCGGGCAAGTGGGCATTGCTGCACAGTGTGGAGCTTAATCATGCTTATATCTACATGGGCGACATGGTGTATAAGCAGGTGCATGGAGTGCTGGCCAACTACGACGTGCTGGCAGGACGCGTCTTGTTCTATGGCGCCAATCGTCACACATTGCGAGTGACCTCGCCGCTCACGTTCCGCCGCATCGATATGTACCGTCCCGCAACCGAATGATCCCAGGTATCAATGACAGATATAAAAACGGCCAGCCCATGAGGGTTGGCTGTTTTGCTTGATGTGACCTTGGTGTGGAAGACCGCTAACTCTGCGGCATGAAACGTGACGGGTCTTCCTTGTCCTCCTCGACGGGCTCTTCGGGGGTGTCATCAATCGGCGGGGCCGGAGTGGGGGACGTGTGCCCCTTGTGGCCCTTGTGCCCCTTGTGAGCGTTTTCCAAGCGCTTGAATTCCTCGCGCACATGGCGACGACCACCCTCGAAGGTGTCATCAACGGCTTTCTCGATGGTCTCGTTGAACTTGAACGGCAGCATCGAGACAAATGCCGAGATGAGCGACAACACGATCAGGATATAAGACAGTTTGTAACCGATGCCCATTCCGATGATGGAAAAACCCTCGCCCAGGTCATTGTCGGGGGTGACTTCGGGCGCGTGCTGCAGGCCGATGTCGTGGTAGTTGCCCGTGTAGTTGCAGAACCACAGCCACAGCAGGATGCAGGCGATGGCGCCAAGCACCCACCAGCGGCGTCTCAGGCAGTTCAGCGTGATAGCGCCAAAGCAGGCCACGAACGGTATCAGTGCAATCGCTATCTTGACGATGGATTGGAATTGTGAAATAGTGCCGGCAGTGAAGCCCAAGCCAGTGACCGTGCCCATCAACGAGATGTTGTAGAAGGGCAGGAACACGTAGCAAATGAGCGCCAGTACAAGCAATATGTTGGTAATCGGTCTCATGTATTTCTGTAGTTAATGGCGGTTCAAGGAACCGCAAAGATTTGCGAATTTACTAAAGATTACCGAAACGCCCCCAGAATGAAACCAAATTTTTCACTTTTTCACGTTTATTAGCGGGTGTGATTGGCCGTTGAAACGGATGAAAACTGGCGATGAAACTTGCCTGGTGTGGCATTGTCAACGCCGCGATTCAGCCGCCGCGATCACTCGCTGGCGGCAGTGGCCAGCACCTGCTCACAGAATTGCTGATCGTGCTTGAGGCGGTCCAGTGCTTTCTTGGACGCTGCCTGGTGGGACTCCTTCTTGCTGTAGCCGTCAGCATCGCTGGCATAGATGCCTCCCAGGATGACGGCAGTGCGGAATACGGGGTTCTTGTTGGAATCGGTGTAGCTGTCAACGAGCTCAAACTCGATGGTGACCCTGTACTTTTGGGTCCACTCGATGAGTCGTGACTTGAAGTTTTGTTCGGTCTTGACCAGGTCGTTAAGGTTGAAGTGCTTTTTCACCAGCCTGTTGATGATGAACTTGCGGCAGCGCGTGTAACCCTGGTCAAGGTAAACGGCGCCCACGAGGGCCTCGAGGGCGTTGCCGCAGATGTAGCTGTTGTGGGAGGATGAGTGTGTCAAGGCATGGACATGGCGGTCGAGATGCAAGCTGTTGCCGATGCGGTTCAGACTCTCGCGCTGGACGATTTTGGCGCGTGTCGAGGTCAGGAAGCCCTCATGCTTGTTAACGTAGGTCGAGTAGAGGAACTCGGCCACCACGGTGTCGAGCACGGCATCACCCAGGAATTCCAGGCGCTCGTTGTTGGCCCAGCGTCCGTCGGGCATCTTCAGCGGCTTGGAGCGATGAATCATCGCCAGCTCATACAACTTGATGTCGCGCGGGTAGTAACCGGTGATGCGGTGAATAAAAACATAAAGCTCCTTATCCTTGACGAAAAGGAGCTTTATGAGTGATATGGCGTTGCTCAGCGGCATCGTTTGCCCAGTGGATTATTTCTGGTACTTCTTGACGATGATGCTTGCATTGTGTCCGCCGAAACCAAACGTGTTGGAAAGGGCAATGTTTACTGTTCGCTTCTGGGCCTTGTTGAAGGTGAAGTTCATCTTGTAGTCGATGCGCTCGTCGTCGTCACCGTCGGCATGGTTGATCGTCGGTGGAACGATGTCGTCACGGCAAGCCAGCAGGCAGAAGACAGCCTCCATAGCACCAGTGGCGCCCAGCATGTGGCCAGTCATCGACTTGGTGCTGCTCACGTTGAGTTTATAGGCGTGCTCACCGAACACGTCCTTCACGGCTTGGGCCTCGCTCAGGTCGCCAACGGGCGTCGAGGTACCGTGAGCGTTGACATAGTCAATATCTTCGGGCTTGATGCCTGCGTCCTCGATAGCACGCTGCATCACGAGCTTAGCGCCCAAACCCTCGGGGTGGCTGGCGGTGATGTGATAGGCGTCGGCGCTCATGCCGCCACCGATGACCTCACCGTAAATCTTGGCACCACGTGCCAGTGCGTGTTCGAGTTCTTCAAACACGAGGCACACACCACCCTCGCCCATGACGAAACCGTCGCGCGAACCGCTGAAGGGGCGGGAAGCACCTTCGGGGTCATCGTTGCGCAACGAGATGGCCTTCATTGCGTTGAAACCGCCGACTCCGGCAGGGAACAACGGAGCCTCGCTACCGCCGGTAACGATGGCCTTAGCCTTGCCAAGACGCACATAGTTGAAAGCGTCGATAAGGGCGTTGGTCGAGGTGGCACAAGCTGATACAATACCGAAGTTGGGACCGCGGAAGCCGTATTTAATCGAAATCTGACCCGCAGCAATGTCGGCAATCATCGTCGGGATGAAGAACGGGCTGTACATCGGGCCGCGTTCGGGATGCCTGGCGTAATCACCGGACTGCTCTTCAAAGGTGTGCAGACCACCGATACCAGACGAGAAGATCACGCCCACCTCGTCGCGGTCGATGCCGTCGGCAAGCAGGTTGGCGTCCTCAACGGCTTGCTTGGCGCAGGCCAGCGCATACTGTGTGTACAGGTCATTGCGCTTGAAGTCCTTCACCTCGCGACGGTCGTTGGGGTCGGTCACGTAGTTCAGTGGGTCAAAACCTTTGAGCTCACAGGCAAACTTGGTCTTGAACAGTGTCGTGTCAAAATGGGTAATGGGTCCAGCTCCGCTCATTCCCTTCAGGGCGTTGTTCCAAGTGGTCTCAACGTCCATACCGATGGGAGTGATGGCACCCAGACCTGTTACCACAACTCGCTTTAATTCCATGTGGTAATAGGAAGTTTAAAAAGGTGGATGCCATGAGACATACCCCGATGCCGGAGCTCATTCATGGTATCCACCTGAAAGTTTCTTTTTATTCAGCGGCTTTTGCCTCTTCGATGAACTTGATGGCGTCGCCTACGTTCTGGATGGTCTCAGATTTGTCATCGGGAATCTTGATGTCGAACTGCTTCTCAAATTCCATGATCAGCTCGACGGTATCAAGACTATCTGCACCAAGGTCCTGGCTGAAGGTAGCCTCGGGAGTTACCTCTGACTCGCTGACGCCTAACTTGTCAACGATAATTTGTTTTACTCTTTCTTCAATTTCTGACATAGTCGTAAATGTTAAACTGTTATTTAAAAAATGTATGTTCACAATTTTGAGACTGCAAAGGAAATACAAATTCTTCAAACAATAAAGAAATTTTTACTTAATTTGCGCCCAGTTGGGCTTTTTTAGACTTTTTCCGATGAAATCTCATGCGTTTTAAACAAAATTACGAACTTTTTACCTCAAACGATTGTTAAAAAACGTAATTAATTACACTTCACCCCTTTGTACCGTGTGTGGGTTGGCCTTCCCGGGGCAAAAACCACCCATTGGACTTATTGCCTGGTATAAAGTTTAATCCCTCAAGAAATATTTTTAAAGGCTTGATTGATTAAGGTCGATGACCAGTCCCTCGTTGGCCAGGCGTGTGGCGGGGAAGACGCTGCGGGCTTCGTCGAGTAAGAGCGTCTCGTCGATATAGCGCTTGGAGTAGTGCCCGATGATGAGCTGCTTCACTCCGGCTTCACGGGCCACGGTCGCGGCCTCGAGGGCGGTGCTGTGGTAGCGTTTGTGCGCTTTGAGGCGCAGGCTCTCGTCGTAGGTGGCCTCGTGGTACAGCCAGTCAGCACCCGTGACATGCTTGATCACGCGTCGCGAGAATTTGGTGTCGCTGCAGTAGGCATAGCTGATCGACGGGTCGGCGGGCGTCGTCAACTGTTCGTTGGGAACGACAAGGCCGTCGGGGCTGACCCAGTCCTCGCCCTGGCGCAATGCGTTCATGGCATAGTGCGGAATACCCAGGCGTTTCACCTCTTCGCCGATGATGTGGCGCAGCTTGGGCTTCTCACAGAACAGGAAACCCACGGCGGGAATGCGGTGAACCAGCGGGAATGTCGTCACAGTGATGGCATCATCCTCCCAGATGATGCGCTTGTGCGTGTCGATGACGTTGAAGCGCACCTCAAACGGGCGCTCGCGGCAAAAGTAGTCCAGCATTGCCGAGAACAGCTCAGCACCATCCTTGAACGTGTGAATCGTGAGCGAGTTGCTGCGGTTCAACAGCGCCATGGTCGATACCAGCCCCGGCAAGCCGAAGCAGTGGTCGCCGTGCAGGTGGCTGATGAAAATGTGGTTCAGCCGCATCAGTTTCAGTCCCATGCGCCGCACCGCCAGTTGTGCGCCCTCGCCACAGTCGATCATCATCAGGTTGTCGCGCACATTCAGCACCTGGCACGACGGCTGGTGCCGCGGCGTCATCGTCGCGCTCCCGCATCCCAATATGTTCAACTCCAATCGCGTCATAGTCACTGCAAAGGTAGTGTTTTTTCTTGTCTTGCTCGATAGCCGCCCCCCTTGAGTTTGTAGCATTAATGTTTGTTCAGGCTCTCTTTGATGTGGGTGAGAAATTGCTCGACTGTTTGAGTGTCAGGGTCCTCGGCTCCTTTTAATGCCAGATAGATATCGTAGGCCTTGGAAATGTACTCTAATGCTTTCTTGTTCTCCCCTAGAGCGTAGTAAAGATCGCCGATGACATAGTATGTGTAGGCAACATCACGGTTCTGAGTTCCGAATACTTTCTCACGGATTTCGAGCGTTTTCTGATAGGCAGTCAGTGCATTCTCATAATCATCTTTAGCAAGGTAGATCGAGCCCATGTTATTGTATAGCGAGGCCACATCAAGGTTGTCTTCGTCGCTCGTTTTCTTTACAATCTCCAGCGCTTTCTTGAAGTGTTCCATTGCGGAGTCATAGTTCTCCAGTTTATAGTAAACCATGCCGATATTGCAGTGAGTAGAAGCCATGTAATCATCGTTGGTTTCCGTTAATTTCTCCCGGATTTCAATTTCTTTCAGGTAATTCTCCAGCGCTTTGTCGTATTCCTGTGAATCGCGGTAAGTATCAGCGATTCTGCCATATAAAACGGCTACATTCTTGTTCTCGGTTCCTGATGCTTTCTCACGGATGTCGAGCGCTTTCCTGAAATATTCCAGCGCCTTCTCATAGTCGCCTAAGTTTTTGTAGACCATACCGATGCTAACGTAAGAGAAGGTGATGGCCATACTCTCTGGCTTGAGTTTTTTCTCACGGATTTCCAGCGCTTTTTGAAGGTACTCCAATGATTTGCCGTAATCTTCCAAGTTTAGGTAAACAGCACCGATGTTGTAATAAGAGGCGGCCAGGTCAAGGCTCTCGCTTCCCAAGACTTTCTCACGGATGCCGAGTGCATTCTTGTGGTGCTCCAGGGCTTTGTCGTAGTTCCCCAAGCTGTTGTAGACATTGCCAATGCCGCTGTAGGACGATGCAATCTCAAGGTTGTTGAGGCCTAACACATTTTCGCGAATATTAAACGCTCTCTGGTGGAACGCCATGGCATTGTCGTAGTTTCTTAATTCATTATAGACATTGCCCAGGTTGTGGTATGAACTGGCCACATCAAGGTTTTGGCTTCCTAACACTTTCAGTCGGATTTCCAATGCTTTTTGATGATAAGCCAGCGCCTTGTTGTAATCTCCGGATTCATAGTATACCAGGCCGATGTTGTTGTTGGTCGCAGCCACATTAAGGTTATCGGTCCCCAGCACTTTTTCTTGGATCTCAAGCACTTTTTGATAGAGCCCCAGCGCATTGGAGTAATTGTCTAATTTAAGGTATACATTGCCGATGTTGTTGTATGACGTGGCGATGTCAAGGCTGTCGGCCTCGGGCGTGTTCTCAAAGATGTCGAGCGCTTTTTGATGGAGCTCGAGCGCTTTGTCGTAATCTCCCAATTCAAAATAAATCAGACCGATGTTATTGAATGCAGTTGCAACGTTGATGCTGTCTATTCCCGGCACGTTTTCAAAGATGTCGAGCGCTTTTTGATAGAGCGGCTGCGCTTTCTCATAGTCCCCTAATTTGTAATGAACATAGCCGATGTTGATGTATGAATCGGCCGTCCACTCGCTTTGCTCGCCGAATTGTGCCGACGATTGCCTCAGGCCCCGCTCGTAATAATCCAGTGCTTGGAGGAAATCGTTACGATAGTCGGCTAAAAACATTCCCACATCATTCTGCCATTGAATGTTAGTGGTGTCAAGGGCTGCACGGCGTTTCAGGAAATAAGCGGCCGAGTCGTTAAGGTAGTTGGCCGCGAGGATAGTGCATTTTTTGTAATAGTCGTTGGCTAGATCCCCGATTTTGATGTTGAGTTCTTCATCAATTTGCTTGGTGACTTCCTCGGATTTCTGTTTGGCATTCCGCTGAATCAAGATTTCCTGCTCTCTCTTGTCAAAGTCGCCCTTGCTGTTGATGAGAGAATCGGCCCGTTCCAATTCGGCTTCCTCGATGCACTGCTGGATTTCGCGATTGATGTCGCTTAGCCCCTGGTAATCGGTGAGCGCGTAGCGTTCGGCCATCTTGCTGAGCATCTGGATGAATTGTTCAAAGTCGTAGCTTGCTTGCTCGCTGAGTTCTTCTTTTTCGCGCTCGCTGATGATTTTCTCTTGATATTGACGTTCGAGTTCGGCGATGCGTGCTTCGTATTTCTTTGTGGCCTTGGCGAATCCTTTATCCTCAATCTCTTTCTTGTCTTGTGCGACCTGTTTCTCGGACTGCATCACAATTACAATGGGTACCGATGTTGAATAGGCATATTTGCGTCCTATCAGCTGCTTATCGACAAGCGTATAGCCTTTTTTCTGAATCCGTAAGACCTTAAAACCTTCTTGTTTGTTCTTATTATTAAAGGGAAATGAGAAAGAGCCGTCCTTCTTGCTCTTGACGTCACCCCTGCCTTTGATGGTGATGACGGCATCCTTGATGCCTTGACTGGGGCGCTTGGGACGTTCGGCCGTTCTTACGTATCCCTGTTGAGTCGGTGACTGAGTCTGCGCGATGGCGCAGAGGGTGGCCCACAGGCAGATCGTCAAGAGTATCAGTTTCTGTTTCATCGGTCGAACGGGTGTTAATGGGTTCTACACTGCAAAAATACAATTCTTTTTCCATTCAACAAACATTTCGTGACTGTCAAGTTGTTGTCAATCCCTTGTCGAGCATGTTGCCTGATGAAAAAGAATAGGAGATAAAAAATGTACGCCTGTTTCCCAACACGCGTACACTTTAAACCTTAAAAATCTAATCCTATGAAAAAACTTGGCACAAAGATAATGTAATTTTCAATATTCTTTCAAGGAAATGTATCTAATATTTGTAAAATCCTATTGAAAAATTGTTAAATTTGGCTCTTATTGATTTTAATAGGGTTTATTGACCAATTTTTTGGACATTTTTACCAACGTTGATGATGCAAACGAGAGGCGGACAACCTGTTGCTGTCCGCCTCTCGAATTGATAGATTATCGTGCGTATGTATTGAGTAGTTTTTGTTTAGTAACCGATCGACAGAGTCGTGTAGTAGTCCCCGGCGTTGTTGAACATCGACAGTGTCACATATCCGTTGCTGTCGCCGCCGTACCAGCTGATCGTCATGCCGTCGCGATAAACGGGAGGGCCATAGATGCGAGTCAGGCTGTTGTAGACTCTGTTGTAGCGCGACATGTTGTAGTAGCTGCTGTGATATACAAACTGAGCGTTTACCAGTCGGTTGTAGTCATAGTTGAGCATCACGTCGGCCCAGTAGAGGTTGAGCATGGGCACATCTCTCAGGTAGATGATGCCGTCGGCATAGCCGTCGATGTAGTAACCGCTGTAGTACAGGTGGTCGAGCGAAGCCTCATAGAGGGTGCCGAATACCAGACCCAGGACGCGGTCGATAACGGGAGCTCCGGCGTAGGGGTGCCATCCAGCGGGAATGATGGGACGGTACCATGTCCAAGGAGCGGGGCGGTGTACACGCACGGGAGGAGGCAGAGGACGGCTCCAGTTGTGGTGCATGTAGTTCCAGGAGAACTCGTCGCGGTAGTGGTGGCTGCTGTAGTCAAAGCGGTTGTTGGGATTGTAGCCATGGTTGCCGTTGTGGCCGTGACCATTGCCACTGTGATTACCACTGTGACCGTTGCCGCCGTGATTGCCATTGCCGCTGTGGTTTCCATTGTGACCGTTGCCACCATGGTTGCCATTGTTGCCATTACCCTCGTTGTTGCCACCGTGACCGCTGCCACTGTGATTGCCCTTACCGCGACCGTTGCCTCCACGGGGCTTATCGATTTCGCCACCGTTGCCGTTGGGGCGAGTTCCGCGCTTGTCGTCGCGCACGCTGGCTGTGCCAGGAGTTGCGCTGGTGACGTTCTTGTCGGTGCGCGTGCCCACAGTAGTCGTGGTTCTGCTGGTGGTGCCGCGATCAATGGCTCCGCTGCCTGTGCGAGTTCCACTGCTGGGAGTGGTGACAATGGTCGTCTTCTCGGAACGCGTTGCCGTGCTCTGACGGGTGTTAGCGTTGGAGCTGGTGCCGGTGGTCGTACGGTTCACCTGCGGCGTAGTCGTGCTCTGACGGCTGGTGCTGGTGGTCGTGCGGCTGACCTGCGGCGTAGTCGTGCTCTGACGGCTGGTGCTGGTGGTCGTGCGGCTGATCTGCGGCGTGGTCGTACTCTGACGGCTGGTGCTGGTGGTCGTGCGGCTGACTTGCGGCGTAGTCGTGCTCTGACGGCTAGTGCTGGTGGTCGTGCGGCTGACTTGCGGCGTTGCGCTGCTTCGACTCGAAGTGCTCATGTCGCGAGTCATCGACGGAGCCTTGGTGTTTCTTGAAGGTGAGACAGCTGCCGATTGGCTTCTGCTGCTGGCGCTGCCCCCTTGTGAACGACTGCGGCCTTGGGCCGAGGCGTCGGATGCACCGAAGATCAGGCATCCCATGAGCGCGAAGCTCATCATGATTTTTGTAACAGAAGTTTTCATAATCGTTGATATATTAAATGTACAACAAGTGATTAAATGCGTTTTGTTTGTCTTTTAGACGGCAAACCATGTGCCACGTTTAACACGATTATGCGCGATAGGCCGGACTAATCACCCCATTGGGCATAAAAATGCGACCAATCACCATTTTTTATAGATGAATCGGTCGCAAACAAATTACTCTAAATTCAGTATCTTCGCTGAAATCAGTTCTCTATGTTATATCCGTTGATCACCGCAGCAATAACTGCGCGTCGCCATAGCTCAGGAACCTGAAGCCGTGCTCCATGGCATAATCATACATGCCGCGCCACTTGTCCTGGCCCACAAAGGCGGCAACCAGCAACAGCAGCGTGGATTGCGGCTGATGGAAGTTGGTGATCATGCCGTCCACGATGCGATACTCAAAGCCCGGAGCGATCATGAGCTGAGTGCTGCCCATATAGGTGTCGGCATGATGACGATCGAGGTAATCGACGATGTTTTGCAGCGCCTTCTTGGTCGAAATCTGGCAGGGGGTGGTGTAGGGCATCCACTGGGTCACGGTGAGCGCCTCCTCGTCGGCATCGGGAGCGTCTTCCAGAATCTGGCCGATGTAGTACAGGCTCTCGAGGGTGCGCACGCTGGTGGTGCCCACAGCGATGACCGGTCCCGGAGCATTGATGATGTCCATGATCACGGCACGGGGCACGCTGATGAACTCGTAGTGCATCGGGTGGTCCCCGATGTGTTCGCTCTTCACGGGCTGGAACGTGCCGGCGCCCACGTGCAGCGTGATTTCGCGGCGCGAGATGCCGCGACGGTCACACTCGGCCAGCACCTCGTCGGTGAAGTGCAGACCCGCCGTCGGCGCAGCGACACTGCCGTCGATATGGCTGTAAACCGTCTGGTAGTCGGTCGAGTCGCTCTCCTCGGTGCCGCGGTTCAGATACGGCGGAATGGGAATCTCGCCGATGGCGTCAAGCACGTCGGCAAAGGTGCAACCTGCATCCTTGTCCCAATCAAAGGCAATTTCCCATGCGTTGCCGCGTTGCTCGCCGCGTGTAGCCGCGAGGGTGATGTCCTGGCCTTCGATGGTGAGGGTTTGGGTCAGGGCGCCCTGTTTCCAACGCTTACTGTTGCCCACCAGACATTGCCACACGCAGTGGCCTGTGGTCTGGAAAATCTGCTCGTAGTCGCGAGGCAGCACGGGCTCGAGACAGAAGATTTCAATCGTCGAGCCGGTCTCCTTGCGGAACCTGAGGCGTGCGTTGATCACACGCGTGTTATTGTAGATGAGTGTTGAACGCTCGGGGAGCAGCGAGGGTACTTCCCAGAACTTGCGCTCCTGGATTTCTCCACCTTTATAATACAACAGTTTGCATTGCTCGCGCTGAGCGAGAGGATGCTTGGCGATGCGTTCGTCGGGCAACGGATAGTCATAGTCGGCGATGCGCAAGGCGCGTATGTCGTCAATCAGAGCCATAGTCGGGTATTAAGAATAAATGATGAGGGCGATAGTGAGTAATATCGTAAAAATGAGCATATTGCGAGCGGTTTCGCCCAGTAGCGGATTGAGGGCGGCTCCGTCGCGATGACGCAGCTTGTACCATGTGGCGGTGTGCATCACCAGATAGAGCGCGGGGATGGCGAGTGTCCACAACGGCATCACCTTGCCCCAGCCAATCATGAACCAGAAAGCGCTCAGTATCGACATGCCGATGTAGCCGTTGAGCAGGTACGCATAGGCGGCGGCCGGGCGGCCGAAGATCACCACCGATGTCCGTTTGCCTGCAGCTCGGTCATCTTCCACGTCGCGGTAGTTGTTGACCAGCAGCACGTTGACACCCAGCAGGCCGATGGTGATGGACATGAGTAAAACCAGCGGATCCCAACTCAATGCCTGCACATAGTACGTCAGGTTGACGGGAACCATGCCGAAGAAGATGAACACCATCAACTCGCCCAGGCCGTGATAGGACAGGGGGTAGGGGCCCGTGCTGTAGGCCAGAGCGGCCAGTGCGATGATGATGCCGACAGGCAGCAGCCACCAGCCGCCGTAGGGGATGAGGCAGCACCCCACGGCACAGGCCAGCGCCATCAGGCCGAAGGTCACATTCCGGAGTGTCGTGGGCTTGATGTCGCCCTCGGTGACGCCGCGTCGCGGCCCCACGCGCCCGGGCTTGTCGGTCCCTTGCAGGTAGTCAAAGTACTCGTTGGCGGTGTTGGACACAATCTGTGCCAGCAGGGCGAATGCCAGGCACAGCAGCGCCGGCACCCATTGGAAATGGTGATGCCACTTGGCCAGTCCGATGGCGATGACCACGCCGCTCAGCGACACGGGTAGTGTCCTGAGCCTGAAGCATTCCAGCCATATCTTGAGTTGTCGTTTCATTGTCTTGTCGCTAAAATCGGGTGCAAAATTACAAAAAAATGCCGAGCAGTGGTCAAGCGTGCCCTTTTTTGCCCTGGCTGTGTCTCTAAAGTGTCAATTTTTTAGACATAATTGCATATAAATATTGCGCAGGCTCAATTTTTTGCCCCAAAACACTTGTCGGTAATTGATCTCGGAAATAAATTTGCAATAAGTATCATATAGAAAAGGTCATTCACTCATGGAACTTGTCCAAGAAAATAATCCCATAATAGATATTGTGCCAGGCTGCGGGCCGGCGCCAAGGCCTGCACCCTGCGGTTTCTTGCCCAAAATGAGCTTCAAGGACGCTGTCGGCAGGTGCATCAGCAAGTATGCCACCTTCCAGGGACGCGCCCGTCGTCGCGAGTATTGGTGGTTCGTCTTGTTCACCCTGTTGCTTACCCTGTTGCCGATAGCTCCTGTTTATATTCTGTCCACATTGGATGAAATGTCGGTAATCGATATGGAATCAGGCCTTTCTCCCGTATTGATGTTGTTGTTTGTCATCTTGGCTGCATTGGGAATGCTGGCATGCTTTGTCCTGCTGATACCCTGTCTTGCGGTTCAAACGCGGCGCCTGCACGACATCGGGCGCAGTGGCTGGTGGGTGGTTGCGTCGCTTCTCGTGAGCGTGGCCTGCTCTGCCGTCCCGTTTTTCATCTTTGGCGGCCAGGCCATGGACATGGGCGAGATAGAGCAGTTCAGGCAAGCCTTCCAGGTCTCGGGATTTGCAGGTTGTGCTATGTTGGTGTTTGAGGTAGCCGATTTGTCCCTTGCGCTCTTGCTTCTCCTCTTCTCGTTGCGCGACAGTGACAAGGGTGAGAACAAGTATGGCCCTTCGCCCAAGTATGTGGTGCTTTGAGCGGATAGGAATGTATGCTGACTGACTGCCGAAATTAACAATAAGTCTTTTTTCTCTGTTTGTTGTGTAGTTTTTTGAAATCGGCTTGCGTCTAACGGGTGAAGAAACAAAAAACAATATCATTAATCACAAAAACATAGCATTATGGAAACACTAGAACAAAATCCCGGCTCGTCCCATGCTGGGCTTTTGGGAAGCCGTGAAGATTTGTTGGTCCAAGTATGCCGACTTTACCGGCCGTGCCCGCCGCAGCGAGTACTGGTGGTTCAGCTTGTTTATTTTCCTCGTTATGCTGCTGCCGTTGATTGGCGTCATCGCGATGTATGTTATACATAATGAAGACGCGTTTGCAGCCATGGTATTATTAATAATTGTTCTGGCGATCATATCACTCGTTTTCCTTGTCCCGTCGCTCGCTGTCACGACACGTCGTCTGCATGATACAGGCCGTAGCGGTTGGTGGATTGTAGCCAGTTATGCGGTTAGCGTGTTCTCACAGTTCGTACAAGATTTTATCTTTGATCCAGGTACTCTTGGTGCCAGCAGTTTCTCTACAGCATCCACGGGAGCCCTTATTGTGTGGGGAGTGGTCAATTTGATCAACCTTGGTTTGTCGATTACGATACTTGTTTTCATGTTGCTTGATAGCCACAAGGGTGAGAACAAGTATGGCCCTTCGCCCAAGTATGTGGAGCTTTGAGCGGGTAGGGATGTGTGCTGACTGACTGCCGAAAATAATAAAAAGTCTTTTTTCTCTGTTTGTTGTGTAGTTTTTTGAAATCGGCTTGCGTCTAACGGGTAAAGAAACAAAAAACAATATCATTAATCACTAAAAAACATAGCATTATGGAAACACTAGAACAAAATCCCGTGATGAATCAGGATCCGGCCATGGGACCCGCTCCGCTCGTCCCATGCTGGGCTTTTGGGAAGCCGTGAAGATTTGTTGGTCCAAGTATGCCGACTTTACCGGCCGTGCCCGCCGCAGCGAGTACTGGTGGTTCTGCCTCTTTACCACGATTGTCATCTTGATACCGGTCTTGGTGATGATCATCTTTTTAGCAATTGGCTCAAGTGCCTCCGAGGGTGCGGGGTCCATGTTATGGTATGCACCTGCCTTGATTGCCATGCTTGTGATAGGCGTTATCGGTCTTGCTCTGATTATCCCTTCGCTGGCGGTTCAGACTCGACGCCTGCATGACACTGGTCGCAGTGGGTGGTGGGTTGTATGGAACATTATCATGAGCGTCGTGGCATCGTTTGCCGAGGTTGCCGCTTTCGGTCTTTCCAATTATTACGAAGCTACTCCCACACCCAGCGACATTGATATGTTTAAGGCAATCATGGAGAATTCGATGGGCCTGTTTATCGTGGTGGCATTATTGTACCTGATCAACCTGGGCATCTCTATCGCGGTGTTTGTCTTCTCGCTGCTCGACAGCCATCGCGAGGAGAACAAGTACGGTCCCTCACCCAAGTATCAGTAATCAAGGAATGTTTAATTGATTCATACGGTCTTCGTTGACCTGAAACTCACTGGGTGCGCACCCGGTGAGTTTTTTTCGGTTGGTCATTTGCCTCGGTTAATCATATTGATTACCTTTGCGCTTAAAAGACATTCATTAATCGTTTTTAAGATATGGAACAGAATCAACAATCTCAACCTCCCGTGTTTAATCCTCAGGAGCCGACTCAGCAGCCCGATCCGCAGTATCAACCCCGCGTGAACGCCCGCCCCATGCTGGAACCGGTCCAGGCCGTGAAGATCTGCCTCAAGAAGTTCTTTGACTTCACTGGCCGTGCCCGCCGCAGCGAGTACTGGTGGTTTGTCCTCTTTGTGATGATCGTTTCGATGGTGTTCAACTTCATCGGTGCGGTCTTTCCCATGGTGAACATCCTCGGTCTGATTGTCGGTTTGCTACTGAGTATTGCGCAGCTGGCAGCCTTGACGCGACGCTTGCATGACACTGGCCGCAGCGGCTGGTGGGTGCTGGTGTACGGCTTGTTTATGCTGGTTACCTATGGCGCACTGGTCGCCATCTTGGCACCTGTCGCCGGCGAGTTGATGGCCGAGGGTGATCAGATGGCCTTGGTTGAACTCATGGCCAATGCCTTTATGGACTCGCCCATTGCTGCTGCTGTGATGATTTGCGGCGCTCTGGCCACTGCGTTCATGGCTATCATCACCTTGATTTTTGCGGTAAAGGACAGCCAGTGGACCGAGAACAAGTACGGTCCTTCGCCCAAGTATCAGTAAACCGTTACATCCTTCGCTCGTCAGCATTGGCGACAGGACGAACCGAATGAAAAAACAGGAACCCGTTTGGGCTCCTGTTTTTTGTGTCAGTCACTTGTGGTGACCGATGAGGTTCCATTACATGGACATCACGGCATTGATCAGCATGGTAACGTCGGTGATGTTGATGTTACCGTCACCGTTCATGTCTGAGTTGTCGAAGTTGATGGTTGAGAAGTTCTCGCTCATCACAGCGTTGATCAGGATGGTAACGTCGGTGATGTTCACCGTGTTATCGCTGTTCACGTCGCCAATCATGCCAGCCTTCTTGATGTTGAAGGTGTTGTTAACCATGTCAACGGTAACAGCCCACTTGCCAGCGGCAACCTCGATGCTCTTGTAGCTGCCATCGGTAGCCAGAGCGCAGTCAACGCCAATCAGCTCCTCGGTAAGTACCCAGTTCTCGCTCTCGGGATCGCAAACGGGACCGAAGCGGAAGGCTGCGATGTCATCCCAAGGTGTTGCGCTCTCAGCATCGGCGAGCTTCTTGGTGAAGCCGAAGTAACCCTTGCCTTCGTTCACGTCGGCAACGTTGATCTCGGCGGTGTAAACCTCGTTCTCGGCGTCGTAGGTCATCTGAACACCACTGATGGCGTCCCAAGTGAAGTCGTTCACGTTACCCATGATGAAGATGTCACCAGTGTAGGGCTCGGGAGTAACAGTGTCAACGGGCCACTCACCATTGATGCAGAAGGTGTTGTTCTCCAGGTTGATGGAGAAGGTCCACTCACCAGCGGGGATAGCAACTGACAGATAGCTGCCGTCGGTAGCCAGGGCGCACTCAACACCCAGGAGTTCCTCGGTCATTTGCCAATTCTCACCCTCGCCCATGGGGCCGAAGCGATAACCGGCGATGTCGTCCCAAGGAGTCTCGCTCTCAGCGTCGGCGAGCTTCTTGGTGAAGCCAATGTAAGCAGCCTGCTGACCCTCACGCGGAGTTGCGGTAACAACACCAGTGTAGATGCCCTCGGCATACTCCATCAGGACGCCCTGGGTGGGATCCCAAGCGAGGTTGTTCACGTCACCGAAGAGGTAAACCTCGGGAGCGGTGGGCTCAACAGTGTCGGTGGGCCAGGTGCCGTTGATCTTGAACAAACCGTTGTTGAGGTCAACGGTAACGGTCCAAGCACCAGCGGGAATCTCGATGCTCTTGCTGCCCTCCATATCGAGTTCGCAGTCAACATTCAGCAGATTCTCGGTCATTACCCAGTTCTCGGCCTCGGGATCGCACATGGGACCGAAGCGATAACCAGCGATGTCATCCCAAGGAGTCTCGCTCTCGGGATCGGCCAGCTTCTTAGTGAAGCCGAAGTAGCCCTTGCCATTGTTGGCATCAGTTACATTGATCTCGGCGGTGTAAACCTTGGCGGTCTCGTCATAGGTCATCTCAACACCACTGATGGCATCCCAAGTGAGGTCGTTCACGTTACCCATGATGTAAACGGGGTCAACCTCGGGAACGATCTCGCCCTTCTTGGTCAGCACAACATAGTTGCTGCTCAGACCTACCTCTACATCATAAACACCCGGAACAGCCTTGAAGGCGTTGCTGGTGCCCCATGCATCGAGCACGGCCTGTACACCGTCCTCAACGAGGGTGCCGTCCTCAACAGCGCCACGACGATAGGCGGCGAAGCCCCAGTCATCGGCGTTCTCTCCCAACTTGGAGCTGAAGCTGAAGTAGCCGTAGCCGTCACCGCTGTCGGCGATGGTAACATTGGTGAGGGTGTAAACATCCTCATCGGCAGAGGCCATCTCGACACCGACATTGCCAGCCCAGTTATTGCCGTTCACATTACCCAGCATAAACAGATCGCCAGTGATGGGATCTACAACAGGGCCGTCCTGAACCTTGGTGGCGGTGAAGCCAACATCCTTGGTATCGGGGTCAATGGTGAACACCAGGTCGTAGATGCCGTTCTCGGTGATGTCGTAGGTGTAATTGTCTGTAGGCCATGCATGACCCCAGTCGTGGTTGCCCACAACCTTGAAGGCAATCGTGGTGCCGCTGCTCAGCTCAACACCGTTCTTGGTCCAGGTGTAGAGACCGTTGACAAGCGTCATCTCGGTTGCGGTGGCTTTCTCGTTCCACGTCTCGCCAAATACAGCAGCGGGTTCGCCGGCTACACTGTAGACGTCGATCTCTACGGGAGGAACATAACCTTCAACCTTGAACTTCATCGTGTTGGTATCGAAGGTGAACTGGTAGGATTGACCTGCTGCGCCTTCAAAACTGTAGGACACGCTGCCGTTGGTTGATTTCTGGGTCGTGTACTCAACATTGGGGCTGACGGCCTGGCCTGAGGTGAGAGGACCATAACGGTAGTTGCCGTTGAACGTATTCCAATCATCATTGGGACCAGGGGTCAGGTTGTCGGCAAAGACAAACCAGACGGTACCATTGATCTGATCGGTCACATAAGTGTAGACGCCATTCCCGTTGTCGGTCATCTCAGCACCAGTGTAGGTGTGCCAATCGCCGAAGGGAACGTTGCCCACAATGTACATCGCTGCATTAGCATTGTAGCTAACGAGCGCAATCAACATTGATAAAATTAACGTTAATCTCTTCATGAAAAATAAACTTGAATTTTATTAATTAAACATGTGAATAAAGTTGGTTTGTTCTCCTACCTGAAACTTTGTAGTTTTTAAGTCGCTCAAAGTTACTAATTTTTTCACTAATACATTTTTTTAATAAGGAATTTTTCTTAAATTATTGCGCAAACGATTGCACGACAGCCAACTAGTGGCTATCGCATATAATAGGCGGAAAAAAAGTGTGCTGGTTATTCAGCGCTGCCGATCAACTCAAACGGCAATGCTTGCTTGATGTGCACCTGGGCGAACTCGCCGACGGTCAACGGTTTGTCCTTGGAGATGAGTACTTCGGGATCCACCTCGGGACTGTCCCACTCGGTACGGCCGATGTAGTAGTCGTCCTCCTCGCGATCCACGATGACACGTAGGGTCTGGCCCACCTTGTGCTCCTGGATGTCGAGCGAGATGTCTTCTTGCAGTGACATGAGGCGTTGCAAGCGGTCTTGCTTGACCTCCTGAGGGGTGTCGTCGCTCAGGTTCTGAGCGGCCCAGGTGCCGTTCTCCTCGCTGTAGGCAAAGGCTCCCATGCGCTCGAAGCGTGCCTCGCGCACAAAGTCCATCAGCTCCTCGAACTCCTGTTCGCCCTCGCCGGGGAAGCCCACCATCAGGGTGGTGCGGATGTGGATGCCCGGCACCTCGCGGCGCAGACGTGCCAGCAGGTCGAGGGTCTCTTGGCGGGTGATGTGGCGACGCATGTTGGTCAACACCTTGTCGCTGATGTGCTGCAGGGCGATGTCCAGGTAGCTGCACACGTTGTCGCGGTTGGCCATCACGGGCAGGATGTCATAGGGGAATTGGGTGGGGTAGGCGTAGTGCAGGCGTATCCACTCCACGCCCTGGATGTCGGCCATGCGGTCGATGAGCTCGGGCAGCATCATGCGGTTTTCCAAGTCCAGACCGTAGGACGAGAGGTCTTGGGCGATGACGTTGAATTCCTTGACGCCGCGCTCGGTCAGCTGGCGCACCTCGTCGAGCAGTTGCTGCATCGGCACCGAGGTGTGACGGCCGGTTATCAGGGGAATGGCGCAGAAGGCGCAGAAGCGGTTGCAGCCTTCCGAAATCTTGAGGTAACAGTAGTGGGGTGGGGTTGTGAGGTAACGCTCGCGGGCAAGATCGGCACGATAGGCATGACCCAGGTCGGCTAGCATGCCTTTCCAGTCAAACTTGCCGTAGAAGCGGTCCACCTCGGGCAACGCCTCGATGAGGTCGGCGCGGAAACGCTCGGCCAGGCAACCCATGACGATCAGGTTGCGGATTTTGCCTTGCCGCTTGGCTTCGCCCAGCGAGAGGATGGTGTCGATAGATTCCTGCTGGGCATCGGCAATAAAGCCGCAGGTGTTGACCACGACGGTCTCGCCGTCGATGCGATCTGCGTTGTGGGCCACCTTGTAGCCTGCTGCCTGAAACTGGCGCATCAACTGCTCGCTGTCCACAAGGTTCTTGGAACAGCCCAGCGAGATGATGTCGATCTTGTTTTTCCTCATCGAGATGTGTTATTATAGTTCCTATAGGGACTATTCTTCCTTGGTTACACCGAACAGCGATTTCACGAATTCCTTCTTGTTGAAAATCTGCAGGTCGGTCATCTGCTCGCCCAGGCCGATGTACTTCACGGGAATCTGGAACTGGTCGCTCACGCCGATGACAACGCCGCCCTTGGCGGTGCCGTCAAGCTTGGTGATGGCCAGGGCATTGACCTCGGTAGCGGCCGAGAACTGCTTGGCCTGCTCAAAGGCATTCTGGCCTGTCGAGCCGTCGAGCACGAGCAGCACTTCCTGCGGGGCCTCGGGCAGCACCTTGCGCATGGTGTTCTTGATCTTGGTCAGCTGGTTCATCAAGCTCACGTTGTTGTGCAGGCGGCCGGCGGTGTCGATGATGACCACGTCGGCATGCTGGGCCACGGCGCTCTGGACGGCGTCATAGGCCACGGCGGCGGGGTCGGTGCCCATCTTGTGCTTGATCACGGGAACGCCCACGCGGTTGCCCCAGATTTCCAACTGCTCATCGGCAGCGGCACGATAGGTGTCGGCAGCGCCAAGCACCACCTTGTTGCCGGCCTGCTTGAACTGGTAAGCGAGTTTGCCGATGGTGGTGGTCTTGCCCACACCGTTCACACCCACGACCATGATGACGTAGGGCTTGCTGTCCTCGGGGACAGTGAAATCCTCGAGTTCGGCGTTATTGTTGTCGGCCAGCATCTGTGAGATTTCGTCACACAGCAGCTCGTTCAGCTCCTCGGTGCCTACATATTTGTCGCGTGCCACGCGTTCCTGCAGACGCTCGATGATTTTGACGGTCGTGTCAACGCCCACGTCGCTGGTGACGAACACTTCCTCCAGGTTGTCGAGCACATCGTCGTCAACCGTCGATTTGCCGGCCACGGCATGCTTGATTTTCTCAAACACGCCCTGTTTAGTCTTCTCCAGGCCCTTGTCGAGGGTCTCCTTCTTCTCACGCGAGAATAACTTCTTAAACAGTCCCATATTACGTTACTTTTTTGTATTTGGGTACAAAGGTACAACTTTTCTCGCTCTTGCATGAAGAGTGCCCTGTTTTTTTTGCTGATGTGCTTCGCTTTCATTAACTTTGCACGCAAGATTAATTCTAGGTGGATATGAAACGGATCACAGTTTATATGATTCTTCTTCTGGTGTTGGGGGCTTGTGGTTCCAAGCAGGAGGAGCGGCCTGAAGGGCCGTCGGCATTGGAGCAGAAGATGATGGCGCTGTACGGTGAGAACAAGGTGATTGAGGGGGAATACCCTGATTCGCTGGCCGTTGAGGCGTCAAATGGTGTGTTTGTGGGCGAGCGCGACAGCAACCTGCTTGCATTCAAGGGTATACCATACGCTTTGCAGCCCACGGGCGACCGCCGCTGGCAGGTGGCCAAGCCTGAGCCCGACAGCCGCCTGGTGCGTGAGGCTAAACATTTTGGCCACACGTCTATCCAGTGGCGTTCCCAAGGTAATGCCGCTTCGCTCTATCCACAGGGCGAGGACTGCCTGACCCTGAACGTGTGGACGGCAGCCGACGGCATGCGCAGTGCCCGCCGCCCCGTGATGGTGTGGATTCACGGGGGCTCCTATGTGAACAACGGCACGGCCAATCCGCGTGACTGGGGTGATAAATTTGTCAAGGCTCACCCCGAGGTCGTCATGGTTTCAATCAATTACCGATTGGGCCTGTTGGGCTTCCTGGACCTTTCCTCGTTGCCCGACGGCAAGGACTATGCCTACAGCGGCAATCTGGGCATTCTCGACCAGGTCGAGGCGCTGCGGTGGGTAAAAAGGAACATCGCGGTCGCTGCTGGCCAGTATCGACGAGGCGCAGGGCCTGTTCCGTCGTGCCATCATGCAGAGCGGCAGCGTGGCCTTTACCAGCAGCCGTGAGGACTGCCAGTCGTTGACCAGACGCGTGCTCGATGCAACGGGAGCCAAGACGGTGGCCGAGTTGAAGGCGCTATCCACCGACGAGATAATCGCTCTCAACGACGAGGTGGGCAAGTTCTTCCGTTTCCCCGAGCGCGACGGTGACCTCATCCCCGAGAACCCCTACAGCCGTTTCGATGGCTTCAACTCAACTATCGATATGCTCATCGGCTCCAATGCCGACGAGGTCCGATATTGGATTGACGCCATGGGCGGCGAGCGCAAGTTTGATCTTGCCGCTGAACTGTGGTGCCGTTACATCATGATGTCGCTCGACAGTGCCGAGAGCAATAGTGCCAACAGTTATTTCAAGTATTTCCGTGACCAGGATGAACACATGGAAGGACCCCAGACGGCGCAAGCGTTCTTGAATGACTTGATGTTCCGCGGCCCTGCAATTGAGATGGCAAAGCGACATGCTCAATCAGGTGGCAAGACCTACATGTATCTTTGGCGCCAAAAACTGCAGACCAGCCCACAGGGCACTTATTATGGGGCCTGTCACGCCTCTGAGGTGTGTTATGTCCTGAACACGGGACGCCAGATAAAAACCGATGAAGTGACTGACTCGGCATTGGCAAGTGAGGTGCAGCAGATGTGGGTCAACTTTGCCGCGACAGGCAATCCCAGCACGCCATCACATTACTGGCCTGCCTATGAATCGCTGCAGGGTGCGACAATGATTCTGGATAAAACCTCGATTACTGTTTATAACAACGATAAGTTGCCGGGGCAACTTGTTTATATCAGCCCGCTCTTGAAGGAATACATCTCGCCCGTTTTCAGCGACTTGCTAGACAAGGCACCATGGTATGCCGGAATCACCATCGGCTCGTTACTCGCTGTCGTGCTGCTGTTGGTATGGCTCATAGTCAAGCTGCGCCGCCGTTCTAAAAAGAAATCAAAATAACCATTGACTATATGAAAAAAACAGCTTTTTCCCTGATTTTGGCCATCTCATGGCTGTGCGGCCTGGCTCAGCAAGCCGCTTATGTACCTACCCAAGAGAACCTCAAGGCGCGCCAGGAGTTCCAGGACAATAAACTGGGCGTGTTCATCCATTGGGGCGTCTATTCGATGCTTGCCGACGGCGAGTGGGTGATGCACAACAAGAAAATCGACCGTGACGAGTATGCCCAGCTGCCTGCAGGCTTCTATCCCTCGCGCTTCGATGCCGACGCGTGGGTGCGTGCCATCAAGGATGCCGGTGCGCGTTACATCTGCATCACCTCGCGTCACCACGACGGTTTCTCGATGTTCAAGAGCGCTGCCAGCGACTACAACATCGTGGATGCCACCCCCTTCAAGCGCGATGTGCTCAAGGAACTCGCCGATGCCTGCCAGCGGCACAGCATCAAGTTGCATTTCTATTATTCCCACCTCGACTGGCACCGCTTGGACTATCCGCTGGGCCGTCACCAGAATGATATGCCCCATGACCCCGCCACGACCAACTGGCCACAGTACTACCGTTTCATGAACGACCAGTTGACCGAGTTGCTCACCAACTACGGCCCCGTGGGCGCCATCTGGTTCGACGGCAAGTGGGAACATGACACCGACCCCGTGCCGTTTGACTGGCAACTGGACGAGCAGTATGCCCTCATCCATCGACTGCAGCCCGCCTGCCTGATTGGCAACAACCACCACGAGGTGCCTTTCCCCGGCGAGGATATCCAGATCTTTGAGCAGGACGTTCCCGGCGAGAACACCGCCGGCTATTCGGGCGAGAGCGGCATCAGCCAGCTGCCGCTCGAGACTTGTATGACGATGAACTACACCTGGGGTTACCGTATCACCGATAAGGCCTACAAGAGTGCCGACGAAATCATCCGCACCCTCGTGCGTGCTGCCGGGCGTAACGGCAACCTGCTCATCAACGTGGGACCGCGGCCCGACGGCTGCTTGCCCGACGAGGCCGTGGAGCGCCTGCACCAGTTGGGCGAGTGGATGCGCGTCAACGGCGAGAGCATCTACGGCACCCGCGGCGGCCTCATCCCTCCGCACGACTGGGGCGTGACCACGCAGCGCGGCAATACCCTGTATGTCCACATCCTCAACCTCAAGGACAATGCCCTGTACCTGCCCTTGAGCGGCAAGCGTGTCAAGCAGGTTCGCCTGTTCAGCGACAAGACCAAGTTGCGCTACACCGCCAGTGGCGACGGCATCACCGTCCTGCTGCCCGCTGTCCCCACAGGCATTGACACGATATTGGAAGTGTCACTCAAGTAGATGAGACCGTGTTGCTGCTCCCGGCGCTCCCGGTTTGTACATCCACAACGGCAAGAAGTACATCAAGAAGTGATTCCTGCCTTGAAGGCTTGATATGATGGCAGCCCTGCTCTCGGCAGCGGGGCTGCTTTTTTTGTGGGATGACGTGGCTTGGCAATCCGAAAAAAAACACTACCTTTGCCCCATAACAATTAACCGTCAATACAGATATGAAGAAATGCTTTATCGCCATCCTGCTGATGATGGCTTTCGCTACCGCAATCCACGCTCAGGACGCTGAGCGCATGACAGAATCCTGCACCAGCATCATGGTGGGCAAGAAGGCCAGTGCCGACGGCTCGGTCATCACGTCACACACCTGTGACGCGCGCTACCGCACCTGGATGGCCATCGTGCCGGCCCGCGACTACGAGCGCGACACGGTCACCGCAGTTTACAAGAACCGCTTCCATACCCGCAGCGCTGCCGACAGCACCAATATGCCGCGCCTGGGCGTCATCCCGCAGGTGCGCCACACCTATCGCTTCCTCGACACCGCCTATCCCTGCCTCAACGAGAAGCAGTTGGCCATGGGCGAGACGACAATCTCGGGACGCGACACGTTGCGCAACAAGGCGGGCATTTTCATGATCGAGGAACTCTCGCGCATCGCCCTGGAGCGTTGCACCACGGCGCGCGAGGCCATCCGCCTGATGGGTGACTTGGCCAAGAAATACGGCTATGGCGACAGCGGCGAGTGCCTCACCATTGCCGACAAGGACGAGGCGTGGCTGTTCGAGGTCTTCGGCGAGGGTCCCAAGAAGGTGGGAGCCGTGTGGGCTGCCGTGCGCATCCCCGATGACGAGATCGCCGTTTCGGCCAATATCTCGCGCATCGGTGCCCTCGACCTGAGCGACCCCGACCACTATATGGCCTCGGACAACGTGTTTGACGTGGCCCGCAAACTGAAACTGTGGGACGGCAAGGAACCTTTCTGCTTCTGGAAGGCCTACAGCGGCACCAACTACAAGAAAGAAGTCAAGAACTACAGCACCCGCGAACTCTACATCATGCAGCAGCTCGCTCCGTCGCTGGGACTGGACGACAGCATCGAGAACCTGCCCGTGAGCGTCAAGCCCGACAAGAAGGTGAGCGTCGAGGACGTGTCGCGACTGCTGGGCAGCTACTACGAGGGCACAGCGCTCGACCTGAGTGCCCGCCACAAGATCCCCAACCCCAAGCGCAAGGACAAGCAGGGCAACCTCGTCGAGAATCAGCCTGACAGCATCGTCTCGCCCGTTGCCAACCCCTGGATCACCAACGAGCAGTTGGCCATGTATTACGCCATGGGTGACTCGGCGATGAAGTGGACACGCACCGTCAGCGTTCCCTGGTGCTCCTACAGCACCGTCATCCAGCTGCGCTCCTGGCTCCCCGACGAGGTGGGCGGTGTGGCATGGATCGCCTTCGACAACCCCGGCGAGAGCCCCAGGTTCCCCGTCTTCTGCGGCAACACCGACCTGCCCGCATCGCTGAAAATCTGCGGCCACAGCGCCGAGGACGATAACAGCCCCCTGTGGCAGTTCCGCAAGGCCAACCGATTGGCTTCGCTGCGCTGGGGCGTTTTCCGCAAGACCCTTGAGCCCGCCCGCGACCATTTCCTCGAGAAAGGCCTGAGCGAACTCCCCATGGTGGAAACCACCTGGCAGCAACTCAACGCCCAGGAAAAGGACAAAGCCGCCCGTTACCTCAACAACTACACCCAGGACATGCTCGGCGCCGCCGCCTACCGCTGGCAACAGATGGCCCACGACTTCTGGCTCCAAACCTGGAAAGGCTTCTAACCCGCCACTCTCTCAAACAACCCAAACAACCAATAAACAACAACTTGGACAACAGGCCCTAAAAAGCCCGTTGCCCAAGTTTGTTATATGTAACTCTTTAGTTTCCTACATCAAGCCACAACCTATCAATATCTATTTTTCTGAAATTATGGTTGTATCTTATCTGGTTCCTACATCAAACCACAACTATGCGCAAGCGTATGAGCTTCTCGTCGTGTTGTATCTTATCTGGTTCCTACATCAAACCACAACCGAGTCATCGCCATAGGTCGCATTGAAGAGTTGTATCTTATCTGGTTCCTACATCAAACCACAACCGATTAATGCCGAGGAAATTACTAACCCTCGTTGTATCTTATCTGGTTCCTACATCAAACCACAACCGTGCCGTCATAGCCTGAGCTCTCATCGGCGTTGTATCTTATCTGGTTCCTACATCAAACCACAACAGAGGATGAGCCATAGTAACCGTAATCGCTGTTGTATCTTATCTGGTTCCTACATCAAACCACAACCTAATTCGGATATCCGTCTTATTTCCAATAAGATATGAATCAATCTTCAATTAAGAAGTGGCAATAGATGCAGTATTTAGTGGCAAAATTACCAAATTATTTCTAACTGCACAGGTTTAGTTGGGGGCTTTTTGCCTTTTTCTTTCTTGCCCCAATAATTGATGATATCACCATATTGTTTATCAGTCACACTTAATACACTCACTTTCCCCTCATTTGGAACAAACAGTTTTACTCGTTTAGCGTGCACCTGCAGACTCTCTAGCGACCCGCAGTGCCTGATGTAAATCGAATACTGGAACATGACAAAGCCATCCTTCATCAAGTTATTACGAAACAGCGTTGCTGCTTTCCTTTGTTTCTTGGTTACGACAGGTAAATCAAAGAAGACAAAAAGCCACATGATGCGATAAGCATTTATTCTATTTTCACTCATGCCATCTGGGGGAGAGAAAGCTTTTGGGTGTCACCCTTGAACATCTTGACCACTGAAGCCGTTGTCAACGACAATGCAACCTCCAGTGGTCGCGTCATTCTTCCGATTTTTACATCTGCAAACAATACCCGAAGCAGTCAGCTCTTTACATTTTTGTCTAAATCGGTATTCTTGTCGTTCTGGCAGAGGGCATAAACCACCTCGTCCACAAATGGACGGTAAGGCTCCATCACGTCATCGGCAAGGGGAAAGGCATTGTACCTGTTGCGGTGAAAGATGCCAAATGCGGGATACAATCCTGATCCGACTAGAGCTCTGGCCACTGCCGCCCTAAGAATGGTATAGCCATAATTCAGGAACTGATTGGGCGAGTCTCCTTCACGTTCACGCTTGAAACTGTCATCAAACAACTGTGACCAGTAGACACGGGCGGCAGCACCTTCTCGGTTATCGGTGTCGCCTGATTTCACATTTGAATAAAAGGGTTTCAACATTTTCCCCTCTTTACCCACCCGGTCAAGTAAAGCAGCCTGATTCTTGATTTTGGCCTCTACCAATTGCTTCCACATCTGCTTTTTGAGCGGTGATGATGCCTCAATCTGGAACTTATAAGTTTCTTGAAGGGTCGTGTTGCCCGCAAGCGGCTGCAGCATAGCCTGAGGCATCTGCTTCTTGTCACAGATGATGACCGCCACATTATTGGCCGCCAGTTCATTCAGCAACGGAATGGTTAATGATATCATGGGATTGTCAATGACGACAAAGCCGATATCTTCGACTGGCCTTGTGAGGGTTTTATCATCTTCGAGGCTCTTCACCACCAGTTGCCCATATTTTAGGGATAAGGCAACTGGTGAAGTGAACATCAGCGTCTGCTTAATCATTGCTTATTCTCCTGATTTCTCCCAAGTCATTCAGTTCAAAGTCCACACCATTAATAAGAGCCTTGAATTGAGTATGTAGCATCTTAATGCCTGGGCGGAATTCTTCTCCGGAGGTATACGCTCCATTCTTTAGTTTAATAATGCTGCTAGGCCTTGCATCCTGATTATGTATCATTGCCATTATTCCATAGGCATGAGACTGAATAAGCATTGATGAAAGACCTGTCACCTTATATAATCGACGTTGCAATTCTTGTTGATTTGCATTCCAAATCTCGTCAGGATTGTTCTCATACAAGAGAACCATTGTGCCGATTTTTAATTCATATTTTAATGGTAATCCATTTTTGGCATCGGGCACCAGCTGCTTATTCTCTGCAGCATTTTGTCCACTCCTTCGGTAGAAGTTGGCGGCCCTGATGTTACTGATGAGTTCAAATGCGCGTTTCTCCTTGCCGCGTTCATCAAGGCCGACATAGATTGCCATCATGTAGTTGCGGTCGTTCTGCACATGGAATTGACGTTTATGCTCATGCCTTGACTTGTCGCGATGCTGGCGGATGTTGATGGGTCGGGTAACAGCGTTTGCAAACAGTCTTACTTTTTTGATGGGAATATGTTTTTCCTCATTCATCCAGATGGTTGCTTCGACGGCTGCCTTGAGGCTGCCATGGGCAGCAATCGCCTCATTGACTTTGCGCTTAACCTCTTCATCCACAATCTTGTCCACATCTTTTGCCTCGAGCATATCCAGACTCTTGCGGACAACATATTTGATGTCACCTTCAAGTTCAATGGCCCCATAATAGGTATCGTTATGGAGTGAGCCTCGGGCTGTATCACCTTGAATGAAGTTATAGCCTCCTTTCTTTTTTGTATGCTTGGGCATATTGTCCTTGGCGTAATGTGCTACAAGGAGTTCGTCCTGAATGTGTTTGATGTCGGCGACAAATGTTGGCCACGGTTTCTCGAATTGCGGTTTCTTGCCCTTGCCCTGTCGATAGTCATCCTCTTCATGATAGAATTGAGCCAGTTTGTCGTATTGCACTTTATCAATGCAAGCGATGGTGATGGCATCAATGCAGTGGTGAACATGATTGACACGCTCCTTGGCCGTATATTCTTCCTGTATGCCCCACATCTTCCTGAAATCGGATGTGGCGATGCCCTTGACAATATAGACTCTGTCAAAGACTGACTTCAGGTACATGCGGGCATAGCGTGAGATGACACTGATATCGGTTCCCTGACGGCGCGAGAAGCCCTCGGGTACTTCGGTCATTGTGAATCTCTTGTACTTGCCCCTACAGTAATCCCGTTCCAGCGACAGCTGGTGGCGACGGCGAATGATGCTGTCCTTTTCCTCTTTTGTCGCGGCACGGCTACCCTTGAGTTTGCGAATGCGCTTGCTCAGCTCTTCGGCCCGCTCATTCCAGTGCTCGATGCGTTGCAACATTGCTTCGTGATGGGGCAGTTCTGATGGCAGTTTAGTCTTTTTTGTCTTGCGGTTATAAGCGCACTCACATAATGTCAGGTTCATCTTGGTGCTGTCTCCGCCTGCACTTTGGGGAACAGTGTGCTCGATATCATATTTGGGATTTGAACACAGGAAATCAGAAATCCCGATTTGATTGCCTGTATAAATACAGATGTGGTTCTGCTCTTCCCATAACTGGTACTTCAGGATGTCGGTATCGGTAGGATTGTCGATGTGGGCATCTTCCTGAATTCTCTTCCTGATTTCCTCTTTGTTTTTCTCCTGTTGGCGTTGCCACTGCTGAATCGCCCAACGGCGGTTAGCATCGTTGAGGTCTCTAGAAAACTCGATGTGAACCTTGGTGTCCTTGTCAATATATCCTTTTGCCAAGAGCAGATTCACCACCTTGCGCAACCTGAACATGGAGCGCATTGCCATCGGATTCCTCACGCTGCTGATGCGAGGAGAGCCCAACTGGTAGATGCCGGCATCACTGGGTTGCACACGAGGGTACTGCTCCATCATCGACGGGTGATAAAGTTTCGGCAAATCTTCTTTGATGCCATATTCTTCATATCTTGTCATCAAGTAATCCTTGAAATAGATCTCAAGTGGACGCTCATCTTGCTTGCTACCATAGGAAAGAATGACATCAATAGCCTCGTTGATGGCCTTTTGATGTTCGTCCTCATGCCTTATGAAATAAGAAGGCAACACTTCATCTAGGTTGGCCAGAAAGACGGCTTGTGAATAGATGAGGCCATAATCTTTGAGGAAAGGCAATATCTTGCGGATGGCCTTGAGGCTGAGCGAGGCATAATCATTGGGCATTGAGATATGAGCAAATTTTTCGGCATCCTCATCACTCAACTGCAGGCGATCTATGGCAAATAATTTCAGTTTCTCTTCATCGTCAAAGAAGAACAGGGCATGCCAGATATCGTTCATGATCTGGAACGGCGTTTTCCCATCGGCGAGAGTATAGACTTCGCAAGCACCTTCCAGCCAATTTTCACCGAAGATTTCTTCGAGTTGAGCAGTAACTGTGCTAATGGGCACAGGAGTATCCATTTGGTAATTGAACTGGTAAGGCTTGTCATCCTTGTCACGGAAATACATGTATTTTCCTTTACCGGCAAGTTTCTTGGCGATGTCCTCAAAATTAAAGGTGTGCTTGCTTTTCCGATATTTCTTGAAAAGGGGCAGGATGGCAGCCTTTTCATCACCCGTCAAGTAGCGCATATCGGCATCATCAGGCGTCTTGATTTTGATATTGTTCAGGAAACTGTAAAGACGGAACTCCTCAAACAGGGGATGTGATGCCGGACAGCGAGTCTTGCCCTTTTCAAAAGCGCATGTGCCGACAGTGCCTTTCTGAGACTTTAGCGGGCGCTGGAAGAAGATGGCGCGCCTGAGGTCGGTCACCAAATCTTCGGGCAATTGTTGTTTCTCGCAAATAGCATTGAATTCTTTAAGATAATGCTCATTGCGTGCGGTATAGTGGTTCCTGATTTTCTCTCCTGATTGATAGAGACGGTAGAAGTATTCGCCTAAAAACTCACATCCTGCAGCTTGCATCTCGGCAGTCAGGCTGCTGATTCCTTCGCTGACTGCTCCCTCGGATGCCTTGGTCGTCTCTTTTCGGTTGCTCAGAAATCCTCGGCGTTGGTTCAGGTGATACAGGGCTCGCCCCAAGATATATCGTTGAGTCAAGTTTGATAAATCCAATTTTTGTGTCAAACAGATGTGCCTGAACTGATAGGGATTTACATTATTCTTATCTTCAGTGCGTTGCCAGTCCAAGAATTCTTCATCATGAGGATAGATGCCCTTCAGACGCCAATCGCGCAATTGCTCGGTGTCAACAGGAGGGCATAAACGATTCTTAACTAGCACTGTAAGTAGGCGAATTTTCCTTACTTTTCGCCGCCAATAGTGCTTTCGTAAAGCCCTGTGCTCGGTGCGCTCGGCGGCTTTAGATGATTCAATGCCTTTTTCGATTTTTACACCTTCGGTAAATATGTTTGTTCCTTTGTGCAATAATTTGGTTTCACCGTTATCATTCTTTTCAATTATTGCCCATCCAAGGCTGTTAGTTCCTGTGTCAATTCCTAGTATTCTTTCCATAAAGTGATGTTTTAATTGTTAATTTTCGGTAAATTTACTTCAAATGTTTGACTCTGCAAAATAATAGTTATAATTTTGCATCCATAAGATTCCTACATCTTATCACAATAAGGCCTTCATGGCCGAAGGGTAACACCTATACTCCCGCTTCGGTGGGAGTTTTTTATTTTATAACTAGTTTTTATTCTGCAAAAAAAGAGGCAGGACGGTGCCGTATTTTGGCTCTGCTGGGTTGTTTTCTATCAATTGGGCTGATTGGTCAAATTGGGGTGATTTGACTGATTGGGGTGATTGGGGTGGTTGTCTTAGTCGGGTTTGTTGGGGTGGTTTTGACGGTATTGGGTGCGGGCGCGATACATTTCTTCGCGGATGCCGCCTTGCTCAAGGAAGGCTTGCTTGAGGCGGTCGATGAGTTTGCGCAACAGGTAATCTTCTTGATGGAGTAGGGTGATGGCGATGTTGGCGATATTCACGTCGCTCGTGCGGGTGATGGCTTCACGGTAGAAAGCCGAGTCGTTGTGCTGGAGGCTGACTTGTCGTGAGTGGATGGCTTTGGGATGGTCGCTGTCCCACTGTTCAAGGTTCTTGACACGCAGGTAGTCTTCATAGTCAACCAGCAGTTCTTGGAAACTGGCTCGGGCTACGTTGATGAGCTTTAACTCGGTTTCTCGTGATGTTGTTGATGCTGAACAGCCTTCGGCGATGTTCTGTTTGCCACTGCGTGCTGCCTGGACCATTTGGTCAATGGTGCGGTCGCCTTTAGACAGGAAGTGATGAGCGAAGTAGTAGGTGATGTCGTAGATGCACTCGGCCTTTTGATAGGCAATGAGTTAGCGGTAGTTCCCCCGCTGGGGGAGGAAGTCGTCGTCGCTCATGATTGCAGTGGCTGTTGCTTGATTGGACTTATTGGACTTATTGGACGAATTGGGCGAATTGGTCAAATTGGTCGAATTAGACTAATTAGTCCAATTGGCCAAATTTGATTGACTGGTTACTTGTAGCGGTCGCGGATGTTGTAGATGGCTTTGTAGATGTCGCGGTCGATGTCGGTGAGAGGGATGTTGCGACGTTTCATCACGCGCTCGGCGATGGTGTAGAAGGTCTCGAGGGGGACGTCCTTGAAACCGGCGACTGAGCTGCCCTCCTGGAACGAGGCGACGAAGTTGCGCGGGAAACCGGCTCCGTGGATGTTGACGCCCACGCCGAGGACGGTGGCGGTGTTGATCATGCCGTTGACGCCTATCTTGCTGTGGTCGCCCATGAATAGTCCGCAGAATTGCAGGCCAGTGCGCTCGAAACGCTTGCTGGCGTAGTTCCACAACTTGATTTCGCCGTAGTCGTTCTTGAGGTTGCTGGCCGTGGTACCGCCGCCGATGTTGCACCACTCGCCGATGACGGCATCGCCGAGGAAGCCGTCGTGTGCCTTGTTGCTGTAGCCGATGAAAATGGTGTTCTCGACCTCGCCGCCGATCTTGACATGGGGTCCGAGGGTAGTTGCGCCATAGACCTTGGCTCCGATGCGCACCTTGGCGTCGTGGCAGGCGGCAAAGCCGCCGCGGATGCAGGCTCCCTCCATCACCTCAACGTTACGCCCGATGTAGATGGGGCCCTCGTTGGTGTTGAGCATGGCGCTCTCGACATAGGCGCCCTCCTCGATGAAGATGCGTGACGGATCGCCGATGACGGTGTTGGTGCTCGACAGGGGCTGTGACTCACGTCCTGCCGTCAGTCGCTCAAAGTCCTCGGCCAGCACCTCACGGTTGAACTCGAAGAGGTCATACAGGTGCTTGACGATCAGCGGTGCTTCGCTGGGATAGAGCACGCGGGTGTAGTGACGGGCATCGTAGTCGTGGGCACTGCCGTTGAAGGCGATGAGCTCCTCGCCCACCATCAAAGCGTCACCGGGCTCGAGGGCCAGCACTTGACGGGCCAGATCGGGCGTGGGGATGACGTGTCCAGCCACCAGCAGGTTGGTGGTGCGGCGCACGCGCAGCGGGAATTTCTTCTTGAGGTAGGGGACGGTGAGGTAGCTGTAGTTGGCCTCGCCCAGCAGGGCCTGCCATTTCTCGCCGATGGTGGTGATGCCCACGCGAAGCATCGCTGTGGGGCGCGTGTAGGTGAACGGCATCAGGTGCTTGCGCACCTCGTTGTCGTCGAACAGTATGACGTTGAGTGCTGTCTTCTTCATTGTGAGCCTCTTTTTATGATTTTGCGGGGCAAAAGTACTCGTTTTTCTTGAATTATGTTGCATCATAGACCGAAAATGGCTAATTTTGCACGTGAATACTGTCAGTTGCAATTAGATTATGATTTTTACCGAACAGGATATCAAGGGCGTGTGGGTGATTGAGCCTAAGCGCTTCGGTGACAAGCGTGGATACTTCAGCGAAGTGTTCAGGCAGGCCGATTTTGACGCTCACGTGGGACACGTGGACTTCGTGCAGGACAACGAGTCGTTCTCGACCAAGGGCGTGCTGCGCGGCCTGCATTTCCAGCGCGGAGAATGGAGCCAGGCTAAACTGGTGCGAGTCTCGATGGGCACGGTGCTGGATGTCGTCGTGGACCTGCGTCACGGCAGCCCCACATGGGGCAAGCATGTGGCTGTGGACCTGAGTGCCGAATCGGGCCGTCAGCTGTTCATCCCGCGTGGCTTTGCCCATGGCTTTGTGGTATTGAGTGATGAGGCGCAGTTCCAATACAAGGTGGACAACATCTATGCCCCGCAGAGCGAGGCGACGTTGCGCTTTGATGACCCTGCCCTGGGCATTGACTGGCGTATTCCCCGCGAAGAGATGATCTTGAGCGACAAGGACAAGAAGGGCCTTCCCCTGAGCGAGATGACACCCGAATTCCTTGAGTTCTGAGTCACTTCGCCCCGATTCCCGATAGATTAGACACATTAATAAGAAAATAAGGTGAGCCATCACTGAATCCAGTGATGGCTCACCCTGTTATTGACAAATCTTCTGAAGAATCAGTTCTTGAATACCAGCTCGTCGCCGTTGGCATCGATGATGATGGGACGGTCGCGGTTCACGCGCATGGCGATGATGTCCTTGCTCAAGCGGTTGAGCACCAGGGCCTGGATGGCGCGCTTGACGGGACGGGCACCGAATTCGGGGTCGTAGCCCGCCTTGGCCAGCAGGTTGATGGCGGCATCGGTAGCCTCGAGGGTGATGCCGTTGTGGGCCAGCATCTTCTTTACACCAGTGAGTTGCAAGGCAACGATTTGGCGTATCTGTTCCTCGTCGAGCGGCGTGAACATGATGGTCTCGTCGATGCGGTTCAGGAACTCGGGACGTATGGTCTGCTTCAACATCCCCATCACATCGTTGCGGGTACGATCGATGATCTCGTCGCGATTGTCGGGCGTCAGGTGCTCGAAGCGCTCACGGATGAGGCTGGAGCCCAGGTTGCTCGTCATGATGATGATGGTGTTCTTGAAGTTGACTGTGCGGCCCTTGTTGTCGGTCAAACGGCCGTCATCGAGCACTTGCAACAGGACGTTGAACACGTCGGGGTTGGCTTTCTCGATCTCGTCGAACAGCACTACCGAATAAGGCTTGCGCCTGACGGCCTCGGTGAGTTGTCCACCCTCGTCGTAGCCGACGTAGCCGGGAGGCGAACCGATGAGCCTGGTGACCGAGAATTTCTCTTGGTACTCGCTCATGTCGATGCGCGTCATCATGTTCTCGTCGTTGAACATGTAGTCGGCAAGTGCCTTGGCCAACTCGGTCTTGCCCACACCCGTGGTACCCAGGAAGATGAAAGAACCGATGGGGCGGCGAGGATCGTTCAGGCCGGCGCGGCTGCGGCGAACAGCGTCGCTGATGGCCTTGATGGCATCGTCCTGGCCCACGACACGCTTGTGGAGTTCCTCCTCGAGATGGAGCAGTTTCTCCTTCTCGCTCTGGAGCATCTTGGTCACGGGGATGCCGGTCCAGCGGGCCACAATCTCGGCGATGTCGTCGCTGTCAACCTCCTCCTTGATGAGCGCCTTGTCGCCCTGCATGTCGCGCAGACGGTCCTGAATCTCGCGGTTCTCATCTTCCTTCTGCTTAATCAGGGAGTAGCGTATCTCGGCCACACGGCCGTAGTCGCCGTTGCGTTCGGCGCGCTCGGCGTCGAAGTTGAGCTGCTCGATGTCGATCTTATTCTGCTGGATGCGGTTGATCAGTTCTTTCTCGCTTTTCCACTTGGCGTTGTAGTCGCTCTCGCGCTCCTTGAGTTCAGCAATCTGCTTGTCCAGGTCAGCGATGCGGGCCTCGTCACCATCACGCTTGATGGCGGCGCGCTCGATCTCGAGTTGGGAAATCTTGCGCGAAATCTCGTCAAGACCTTGCGGCACACTGTCCATCTCGATGCGCAGTTTGGCAGCGGCCTCATCAATCAGGTCAATGGCCTTGTCGGGCAAGAAACGGTCGCTGATGTAGCGCTGGCTCAGCTGCACTGCAGCGATGATAGCGTCATCCTTGATGCGCACCTTGTGGTGGTTCTCGTATTTCTCTTTTAGGCCTCGCAAGATGGCGATGCTGCTTTCCTCGTCGGGCTCATCGACCATGACAATCTGGAATCGGCGTTCCAGCGCCTTGTCTTTCTCGAAGTACTTTTGGTACTCGTCGAGGGTGGTGGCGCCGATGCTGCGCAGGTCGCCACGGGCCAGGGCCGGCTTGAGGATGTTGGCGGCATCCATCGCACCACTGCTCTTCCCCGCGCCCACAAGGGTGTGAATCTCGTCGATGAACAGGATGATTTCTCCGTTGGCCTGGGTAATCTCGTTGATGACCGATTTGAGGCGTTCCTCAAATTCGCCTTGATACTTGGCACCGGCAATCAGTGCACCCATGTCAAGCGAATAAACCTGTTTCATCTTCAGGTTCTCGGGCACGTCCCCGCGCACGATGCGCTGGGCCAAGCCTTCGACGATGGCGGTTTTGCCGGTACCCGGCTCACCGATGAGGATGGGGTTGTTCTTGGTGCGACGGCTCAGGATCTGCAACACGCGGCGGATCTCGTCGTCGCGGCCGATGACGGGGTCGAGTTTACCCTGACGGGCACGCTCGTTGAGGTTGACGGCATACTTGTTCAAGGCGTTGTACTGCTCCTCGGCACTCTGCGAGGTGGCATTCTTGCCCTTGCGCAACTCGTCGATGGCGGCCTGAAGGTCGCCGCGGGTCATGCCTGCGTCCTTGAGAATGGCCGACACGTTTGTCTTGACGTCGAACAATGCCATCAGCAGCGCCTCGACAGTCACATACTGGTCACCGCCCTTGCTGGCGATGTCGTTGGCCTTCTCGAGCACCCGGCTGGCGTCGTTGCTCAAGTAGGGCTCGCCGCCGCTCACGTGCGGCAGCTTCTGGAGAGCCTCTTCCAATTGGCGCTCCACGTTCATGGGGTTGATGTCCAGTTTCTGGAAGATGAAGCGAACCACGGCATCGCCTTCGGTCATGACGGCCTTGAGCAGGTGCTCGGGTTCAACCGCCTGATTACCGCTTGCGCGGGTCAACTGGACGGCTTTCTGGATAACCTCTTGGGCTTTGATAGTAAAATTGTTGAAATTCATATGATTGTTTCTCCTTTCTTGATTGCTGGTTGTTTTGTGTTTCAGCAACATCCCCTCAACACTTGTGCCAAGGTTGAAAACTGACAAAATGGCAGGATTACGTAACAAAAACGGCTCATCCCTGACAGGGACAAGCCGTTCGTGTGGAGTACACTATGTGTTCAATTATTTTGTCAATAACAGGATGAAGTTGAGAACAGTCATGCTGGTTCCGAAGATGCTGACAGCTGCGCCATAGAGAGGCGGCAGGCTCCATACGGTTCTTTTCTTGTATTTGTTGGGCTCAACATAGAGAATGTCGTTCTGCTGCAGCTGGAATTCGGGCTGGAGCATGATATTGGCATCGCTGAGGTCGAAGCGTTTGACGGTGCGTTGACCGGTGGGGTCGGTGCGAATCAGCATCACGTTGTCGCGACGGCCCTGCATTGTCAGATCGTGGCACATGGCGATGGCCTCAATCAGGTTGAGACGGCCATTCTCGGCTTGAATGATGCCGGGAGTGGCAAACTCGCCGAGGCAGTAAACCTTAAAGTTCTGGATACGGATTTCCACGGCAGGCTTCTCGGTCAAGTAGCGCGGATAGATCAGTGAGGTGATGTACTCTTCGAGTTTGAGCTTAGTCATGCCCATGACATGCAATCTGCCCAACACGGGGAAGTCGATATTGCCGCCGTCGTCAACAAGGTAGAAGATGGTGGTACGGTCGCCCACACTGTAAGAAGCGTTACCAATCGTGCTGATGTACTGAATCTTGTTAAAGGGCTTAACGGCGTCCTCGTTGGAACCTGCAACGTTGATGTGCAACATGTCACCGGGCTTGATGGTGAAGTCACCGGCACCTTGAGTGTAAGCTGTAGCTAATGCGGCTGGCGGAATCTGATCAATATTCTGCATGTAAACTACCTCTTGACCCGAAGTTCCGCACGAGACAAGCATCAGTGCTGCCGCTGCGATTAAAAGTAGGTGTTTGATTTTCATATGTTTGATGTTTTATTGTTTGTTGTTCTAAAATGCAAAGTTAATAAAAATTGCAATAATCAACTTTTTTTTCACTAAAAAGATGGTCAAAAAGTGTTTTTTTCATTTTCTTTGTTGCCATGAAAACTGCTGAACCTACTGAACCTGCTATCGAGCGTCACCCTTGGGCGCCTTTTATCCCTGATGGGGCCCGCATCTTGTTTTTGGGCACTTTCCCGCCCAAACCTGTGCGCTGGTCAATGCCGTTCTACTACCCGAACAAGATGAACGACTTCTGGCGCGTGATGGGTGTCATCTTTTTTGATGGCGACCGTGATGCCTTGTGGGACAATGAGTTGAAGCGTTTTGACCTGGATGCCATCAAGTCATTCCTTACCAGCGAGAGAATCGCGTTGTGGGACACGGGAATGGCCGTTCGTCGCCTCAAGGACAACGCCAGCGACAAATTCCTTGACATTGTAGAGCCGATTGACCTTGCTGCCCTGCTTGATGCGCACCCCACCATCACGACCGTGGTCACCACGGGTGAGAAAGCGACGGGTGTCATCGCTGCTCAGGCCGGGGTGGAAATTCCGTCTATCGGCCAACCTGTTGACACCGAGGTCGGTGGACACCGTTTCACCTTGTGGCGCATGCCTTCTACCTCAAGAGCATACCCGTTGGCTCTGGAAAAGAAGGCCGAAGCCTACCGTGCTGTGTTCAGCCGCTGAACCACCGTTGATGCGACCTGTGTTAATAACTTTTTTCGCGCTTTTTGGGCTCTAAAATTTTGTGGGGCCCGCTAAAGTCCCTACCTTTGTGTGATGTTTTCTATAATCGAACATATTGAATACTTGGTGGCGTGCCACGATTGTGTGGTCGTCCCCGGATGGGGCGCGTTCATCGCTAACTATGACAGTGCAGCCTATGACGAGGATCGCTCATTGCTGACGCGTCCCTGCCGCACGATAGGCTTCAACGCCGGCGTGACCCACAACGATGGTCTGCTGGCACAGTCGCTTGTGCGTCGTGAAGGACTGAGCTATGATGAGGCCATGCGTTTCATCAATGACAGTGTGGCGGCTTTCGGCAAGCAGTTGTTGAAAGGTAGTGAGGTGTCGATGGGACGGTTAGGTTACTTCTGCCGTCGCGAGGACCGTTACAATGAGTTCGTGCCGTTCAATGATTTGGAGGCCAGCGACAAGTTTTATGGACTGGCCGATGTCGAGATTCAGACTATTACAGCACTGGAACGTGCTCGTCTCGAGGCCGACTTAGACCAGCGTCCTGCCGCTATTGTGGCCGAGCGCGGTCTGTTTGCCCGTAAGGCGATACGCGTAGCTGCTTCGGTGGCCGTTGTTCTGGGTTTGGGTTTGATGCTTTCTACACCGATTATCGTGGATCGCGCGAATCTGAATACAGCTGGAATGACTCCCACTGTCACGGCTCCTCAGCATCAGTCATTGGGTGTGACCGTCGAGGAGGGCGCGATGCCTGCCTCTTTTGAAGTTGTCGAGTCTCATTCCACCATCGCATCGGTAGGTAATGCCGCCGGTAAATATTATATGGTGATTGCCACCTTGCGCAATCAGCAGGAACTTGATGCTTTCAAGCAGAAGTATGCAGCACTCGTGCCTCACATGAAGATGCTGGACTACAAGGGAATGATGTGTGTGTACGTCGCCCGCAGCGACGATTATAGCCAGTTAATGTCCTTGCGTGACGAACTGCCTGAGGCGCTGCGCGACGTCTGGATTTACAACTGAAGTCGGTAACATCAGGCAAGTGTAGCGATGCCCTTTGAGCATCAGCATGATCACATCATCCTTTTCAATGATATAGCGCACGTCATCCCACCGGATGGCGTGTTTTTTCATGCGCTCGTCGGTGAATGACAGGTTGAGGCCCTCGTCGGAGAGTGACGCCGTCTTTTCCATGATCGACCAGCGGGCCTCGGGGGAAAAGCCATAGTAGAAATAGAGCAGGGCAAGTATCATGGGTAGCACGACCAACAACACCATCAGCGCGACGATGACAAATCGCACATCAATCCACACCGCCAACGCGGCGCACACCGCTACGGGCAGCACCATCCACAACCAGTTGTCGGCAAGGAATAAAGTGCACAGGTGCCGCATATAGGTACCCGATGTGACACTGCACAGATCGATACGGATATCTTCCACAGCTATCCTTTAACCTTAGATCAGGATTCTTTTATTTTTCTTCTTTGTTTTGTTGAAGACGGCCCTGCGGCGTGCGATTTCCTCGTAGCCGCGTTTGTAGGCTTGGCGGTTTTTCAAGGCCAGCGTCTGGCAGTAGCCGGTGCCCTCGTTGTTGTAGAGTTTGGACAGATTCAGGTACTGCTTGCCGTTGCCGCGAACCACGGGGAAGACTTCCTCCTTGCGCTTGTTGACCTTGTCGCACTGCACCGAGTGGTTATCGGCGGTGGTGCCCGTCAGCTCAGGAGCCACTCCGTCTTCGCCTACCCACACGGGATAGACCTCGGCACAAGGGGGATATCCCAAGGCGATCCACATCGTCGTCAACAGCGGATTTTCGCCTGGCAGTACACCCTCAATCACCACGCTAGCGGTGGAGATGCGACGCGGGATGAAGTCCTGATCCACGATCCAATTGTCGCCGCTGCGGGTATAGTCTCGGCCGATGAGTGAATTATAGAAGGTGCGGGACAACTCCTCGGTAAATACAGCCGGGGTGATGTCCTGGGCCTCGATATGGGGTGCGAGCAACGTTTTCTCGTTTTTCTCGCGAACATAGCCCATACCCTTGTCCTTCACGCCGCTGTAGGAGTAGTTGGTGCGTGTCAAGATGCCATTGGGGGCATCAGCCAGGTCAAACTTCACATATTTAAAATTGCCGGTCTCGAAGTAGGCACCGTTGCCTTGAGCGTCGATGACGCCGAAGTTGGCTTCTACGCCCAACGGCTTGGGCCTCGTCTTGAGCAGGTTCTCGAAATCGTCAACAGTCTTGCAGCGTTCCAGGGCATAGCGCATGAGTTCTCCCTCACGGTCCATGTTCTTCACGCCGTCGTTGCCGTTCAGGTTGTAGGAGGCTGTGTTCATGATGGCGAATCCTGCCTCGTTGAATCCCATCCAGGCGGCCGTGTCCTGCAGGTCGCGTGCGTCGAACAGGGCGACGAACTCCATCAGTCCGTCATGGGCCTTGATGCGCTCCACGCGGTTGTTCAGGTCGTTGGTGTCACGGTTCTTCCATATCAAGGGACGGCCGTTTGCGGTCAGCTTGCCACTGACGATGGCCGACGTGCAGGCGTCGGCGGCCAGGATAATTCCTACTATTGCCACCAGGGCAATCAACAGTCTCTTTTTCATGTCAATCAGTTTTTTGTTGTTTGTGGAGGCAAATATACACAGAAAATCTTGATTATCGATGTTCTTCACTCCTTCTCGTGTCGGGATTTGAGTAAAAAAGTGTGATGGGATGCTGTTTTTATCGTCTCTTTTCATACTTGCAGGTATGTAAACAGGTTAGATTTTTTTGAGGTCATTACTTATCTAAAATGGTGGTAATGATGTTGTTGTGCGTATTGATGGGTTAGATTTTTTGTTAGAGATGATGCCATGCGCCATTAATTCATTAACTTTGCAAAAATTCCAACAAAATCGATTGATATTATGACGACCAAGATTCTGAGACTATTGACGTTATTCGTCCTCTTGATTTCATCTCAATTTGTTCAGGCTGCAGTTTATGAGCCGACAATTGCTGGTGACAGTGAGGTATGTGTGTTCTTTGAGGCCGATGCCACGGTAACTGACTCGCCCAAGATTTGGGTGTGGGCCGGCAATACTGATGGCCGCACCTATGTGGGCACCGACTGGCCTGGTCCGGCAATGACCTACATGGGCGACACCCAGAGCGGCAAAAAGATCTATAAGTGGACCTACACGGGCACACTCACGGTGCCCACAGGCCTCATCTTCACTTGGAACAACCAGGGCGGTCGTGTTGACGGTTCGTTCACCAACCACGGCTACTATGTGATGGGCCAGTTGACCAAGATCATTGGTGCTGGACCCTCCACCTTTGTTCCTAACAAGAACGTCATCTATGAGCTTGACCTGTACAATTTCACAAGCCAAGGAACGCTGGCTGCTGCTCAGCAAAGGCTCGACTACCTCAAGGACTTGGGCATCGATATCGTCTGGCTCATGCCCATCCATCCCCGTGGCGTGCAGGGCCGCATCGGGTCGCTGGGCAGCCCCTATGCTCCGCGCGACTACCATGCCGTGAACAGCGACTTCGGCACCATCGCCGATCTCAAGGCTTTTGTCGCTGCAGCTCATCAGCGTGGCATGCAGGTGTGGCTCGACTGGGTGGCCAACCACACCGCCAAGGACAACGTGTGGATTACACAGCATCGTGAATACTATAACTCGACGCTCACCAGCCCCAACGGTTATGGTGACGTTTATCAGTTGGACTATAGCAAGGAGGCCACTCAACTGGCGATGATCGAGGCGATGGAGTACTGGATCGACCAGGTTGACATCGACGGTTTCCGTTGTGACTATATCAGCAGCAACACGATTCCCACTTCGTTCTGGACCCGTGCCATCAAGGCGCTGAAAGAATACAAACCCGGCAAGACCATCTACATGCTGGGCGAGGGTGATATGGCCAACAGCGTGCAGCGTCTGCTCGTGTGTGGCTGGGACTATGACTATGCCTGGGGTTTCCAGTCGGCTTTGGTCAACAACAAGAGCAATCCCGCCGGGGTGCTCAACCAGTGCCGCAATTTGGTGGGAGACCTGCGTTTCACCGACATCAGCCGCATGGTTTACCTCACCAACCACGACCAGAACTACAACAGTTCAATGACATCGCAGTATGGCAACAACGCTTATGCCTTCACTGTATTGACCTTTACCCTGTATGGCATGCCGATGCTGTACAACGGTCAGGAAACGGGTTACCTGATGTCGCGCAAGCTCGATTACTTCAACCGCACGCCCATCAACTGGAATTCTGTTGACAACAAGATGCTCAACACCGTCAAGGCCCTCACTGCCCTCAAGCACAGTTGCGATGCCCTTATCGACAATGGCGACCGTGCCAGTGAGGTGACCTTCCTCAACACGGGCAATAACAACCTGATTGCCTATACGCGTCACCACAACGCTCAGACGGCTCTGGTGCTGCTCAACTTGGGCACAAGTGCGGTCAACACCGTCGTGTCGGGCCTCGAGGCGGGCGAGTGGAAGTTGGCCATCGACGTTGAGAACATCTCGGCGGGATTGACGGCCACGCCCGTGAATTTCAATGCTTCGCAGAGTTTCAGCGTTCCCGCTGGTGGCTATAAGGTCTATTACAAGGGAGAACCTGCAAGCCACACGCTTGAGGGCGATGTGAATCAGGACGGCGAGGTCAACATCGGTGACGTGACGGCCTTGATCTCTATTATCCTGAGTGCAACTCCTGAGAGCGTCTATGAGCCTGATGCCGACGTGAACGGCGACGGCGAGGTCAATATCGGCGATGTAACGGCGCTGATTGACATTATTTTGAGGAGTTAATCAATCATATTAATTTTTTAAGGAGTGATCAGAATGTTCAAACGGTGGTTGATACTTGTGGTGATGGCTGTCACGGCCACCATCGGTGTGTCGGCGGCTCAACCCGATGCTTTCCTTCGCTTGGACAGCTTGATCGCAGCTCAACCGCAAATCATTGCTGCTAAAGAGGCAAGGTTGGCTCAAATGAAGGCTGATTTAGCCGGTGTGACTGCTCCCGCTGGACGCTATGAGGCGATGAAACGGCTGTATGAGGAGTATGCCGCTTATCAATATGATTCGGCTTACGCCTATGTCACCGAATGCCTGCGTCTGGCTCAGGCAATGGGCGATGAGGCTCTGCTCAACGAGAGTCGGTTGAATCTGGCGCACATCCTCTCCACGGCTTGCCTGATGGATGAAGCCCATCAGGCGCTGGACCGGATTGATACCACCCGCCTGTCGCCTGCTCAGCTCATCCGCTATTACCGTACCCGAACCGACCTGCTCATCTATCAGGCCGAGTACATGCAGGGTACCCAGTATGCCGATGAAAGTGTGCACAGGCTTATCGACATGCGCCGCCGCATGACTGCCGTCAACGGACCTCATGACGATGTGGACTTCAAACTCACGGTCGCCGAGAACCGTGCCGACAGTGGCCAAACCCAGGAGGCTATTGCCTTGCTGGAGAAGCTGATGCGTAATTACCACAGCGGCGACCGCTTGTATTCCATCATCACAAGCACCATGTCGTTCCACTATGGTCAGTTGGGTGACAAGGAAAAGCAGATGGAGTTCCTGATCAAGAGTGCCGAGAGCGACCTGGAGGGCAGCATCCGCGAGAACACGTCCTTGAGGATGATCGCCGACCGGCTGTTCGACGAGGGCGATATCGACAGGGCTTATCGCTACATGCGCGTGGCGGTGGACGACGCCAACTTCTACGGCACGCGCCTGCGCAATATCCAGTCCTCACGCATCGTGCCCAAAATCCTTGATGCCTACCAGACCAAGCAGGACCGCAACCGCCGCAGCATGATGCGGCTGCTGGGCATCATTTCGGTCATCGCGTTGTTGCTGGTGGCGGGCGTCATCGCCATCTATCAGCTGTTGAAGCGTTATCGTCGCCTGAATGAGCAGAAGAAGGCCATCAATGAGCAACTGACTCAAGTCAATGCCCAGTTGGGCGACACGGTCGAGCAGCTGCACCAGAGTAACAGCCTGTTGCAGGAGCGCGAGAAACTCAAGGAGGAGTATATCGCCCGATTCCTGGCTTTGTCGAGCAAGTTCATTGACCGTGGCGAGGAGCAGCGCAAGGCCCTTTACCGCCTCTTCCGTGACCGCAAGACCGAGGACCTGGCCCGTGAACTCAAGAGCACTCATTCGGGTAACGAAAACGCCCAACTGTTCTATGAGAACTTTGACAACGCGTTCCTGAACATTTTCCCGAACTTCGTCGATGAGGTCAACAAGTTGTTGCAGGAAGACGGCAAAATCGAGGTCAAGCAGGGCAAACGCCTCACGACCGAATCACGTGTGCTGGCGCTCATCCGCATCGGCATCACCGATAACCAGAGCATCGCCAACATCCTGCGCGCCAGCCTGACGACCATCTACACCTACCGTTCCAAACTCAAGGCCCGCGCCTTGAACAAGGACGACTTCGAAACCCGCGTCAAATCCATTGATACCTGATACAGAAGATTTGCGTTTGTAAACAGAATAATTAACAAATGAATCCAAATAAAATGAAAAGATTTTTGTTTTTTGCCTTGATTTGCTTGACAATGAGCACGATGGCAAGTGCTAAGGACGTGAAGGTGAGTTCGCCCGACGGGTCGCTCACGGTGACCGTGGGTGTTGACGGCGGCAAGGCCTGGTACCAGGTCGTGCGCGGCAGTGAGGCCGTTATCAATCGTTCCGGACTGGGCTTTGTGCTCAAGGACGGCGACTTCAAGGACAACTTCAAGATGGGCAAGGTGACGCGTGCATCGTTCGACGAGACCTGGAGCCAGCCTTGGGGCGAGGATGCTCAGGTGCGCAACCGTTACAACGAGCTGCGCGTGATGCTGCAGGAAAAGGGCGGGCAAAAACGTCAGTTGGGCGTGGTGTTCCGCGCCTTTGACGACGGTGTCGCTTTCCGCTACGAGTTCCCGCGCCAGCGAGGTCTGCAGGACTTTGTGATCATGGACGAGGCAACCGAGTTCGCTCTGCCCAGCGACGCCCAGGCGTGGTCGATTCCTGCCTTGACGCCTTACTACGAGGGCATCTATACCCGTGAGCCCGTGAGTCAGAAGAGCAACATGTCGGGTCCTGTCGCCCTGGAGGTGAACGATAGACTCTACATGGCCATCATGGATGCCAATCTCACCGACTACTCGACCATGAATTTCTCGCATCAGGGAACAACGCTCAAGGCCGACCTCGTGCCCTGGAAAAATGGCGATAAAGTGAGGGTGAGGGACACCCGTGTGTCGCCGTGGCGTGCCGTGATCATCGGCCGCACGGCTGCCGATATCCTGCTCTCGCGCATGCCGTTGAACCTCAATGACCCGTGCAAGATCGAGGACACCTCGTGGATCAAGCCCACCAAGTATGTGGGCATCTGGTGGGCGCTGCAGAAACAGCGCTGGACCTGGTCGCAGGGTGACCGCCACGGTGCCACGACCGAGAACACCAAGCGCTACATCGACTTCGCCGCTCGTCATGGTTTGGGCGGCGTGCTGGTCGAGGGTTGGAACTATGGCTGGGACACCGATTGGACCAAGCACGGCGACGGTTTCTCGTTCACCCGGGCCTATCCCGATTATGACCTGCAGAGCTTGTGCCGCTATGGCGCCGAGCGTGGCGTGCGCATCATTGCCCACAACGAGACGGGTGGTGCAGCCCAGAACTACGAGAACCAGCTCGAGGATGCCTACCGCCTCTATGAGTCGCTGGGCATCAATACGGTCAAGACGGGTTATGTCAACTCCCACTTCTATAACGGCGAGTTGCAGCACTCGCAGTGGGGCATTCAGCACTTCCGCAAGGTCATCGAGACGGCTGCCCGCTATCACCTGATGATCGTCAACCACGAGGGCGCCATTCCCAGCGGCATCCAGCGCACGTGGCCCAACCTCATTGCTACTGAGAGCATGCGCGGCCAGGAGTACAACGCCTTTGACCGTCGTGGCGGCAATCCGCCTTACCACGAGTGCATCCTGCCGTTCACACGCGGTTTGGGCGGCCCGATGGACTTCACGCCCGGCATCTTTGAGTACCGCAACGACTCGGTGCCCGGCACGCGTCCGCAGAACACGCTGGCCCATCAGCTGGCCGAGTACATCGTCATCTACAGCCCGGGTCACATGGCTGCCGACCAGATCGAGAACTACGAGCATCAGCCCGCCTTCAAGTTCATCGAGGACGTGCCCACCAACTGGGAGCGCACCCTCGTGCCTCATGCCGCGATGGGTCAGTATGTGACCTATGTGCGCCAGGAACGCGGCACCGACAACTGGTATGTGGGCAGTGTGACCGATGCCCAGGCCCGTGACCTGGAGTTGCCGCTCGACTTCCTCGCCGACGGCCGCTACATGGCCATCATCTATGAGGACGGTCCCGATGCCGACTATCGCACCAATCCTTATCCCATGACCATCCGTCGCCTCGACGTGGACAAGACCGGTGTCCTCCATCTGCATCTTGCCCCCGGCGGTGGTGCCGCCATCCAAATACTCAAATATTAAAAAAGCGGTAAGCTACGACTGTCATCGCTGAACAGGCCGATGGGAACAGTCCGCAGAACCACAAAATTTTTGTTGGTTCCCGTCTGGCGAAAAGTTAACAGACCATAAAATCACGAAGGACAACACCAGGTTGCCCTTCGTGATTTTATGTAAACTGGTCACAGACAGGCATAAACCCTAGAATTTGAATGCCATTGGCGAGAATGCTTATACTTAGAAATAGCTTGTATTGGTTGAATACTTGGTGTTTTTTTCATTTTTTTTAATTATAAGTTATTGCTTGAGTGAAAAAATGTTTATCTTTGCAGGTCTCTCTGTCGCTTGACGGGGGATAAGTGAATGAAATTTTGTGGTATAAAGACCTTAAATTCGATGTTTGGAAAGACTCATTTGCTAACGGCATTCAGTAATATGGCTGGCACACTACGGCTATTGCTGCCTTGTGTCGTGGCTTTTCCTTTTTTCCGGACTGTCGTTTTTGTAAAGACAAAAATCAGTAAGAAGAGCGCACTTGCTGTTCACAACTTTTTAGAGATAATCAACATCAATCCACAGGCAGTTCCCGGTTCTGCGCTCGCTTGGAGTTGCCCGTGGGTTAACTAATTGTTTACTGTATGAAGAGACTTTTATCAACTCTCATGGTGATATGCCTCATTGCGATGAGCGCATATGCCAACAAGACCGTGAACGGTAAAGTCGTCAGTGCTAGTGACAATGAGCCGCTGATTGGTGCCACTGTGCAAGCAATCGGCTCGTCTCAAGGCACCGCCACCGACATCGACGGTCAATTCACAGTAACCGTCAATGACAACGTGACGCAACTCCGAATCAGTTGCTTGGGTTACAAGACCCAGGTCGTTGCGGTTTCGAGTTATGTGACCGTTGCCCTTGAGGAGGACAACACGGCGCTTGATGAAATCGTGGTTACTGCGATGGGTATCAAGCGTGAAGCCAAGGCGCTGGGTGTGTCGGCCACTCCCATTAAGGGTGACGTCATCGCCCAGGCACGCACCAACGACATTATGTCGAGCCTTGCAGGTAAGGTGGCCGGTGTCCAGATCGCTGAGACATCATCCGACCCTGGTACCTCCAAGTCGGTTATCATTCGTGGTGTGAGCTCGCTCTCGGGCAGCAACCAGCCGCTGTATGTAGTGGACGGTGTGCCCCTGAACAACTCGGCAACTTACAGCAGTGATGGTCTGAACAGCGGTTACGACTTCGGTAACGGTGCCAGCGCCGTTAACCCCAACGACGTTGAGAGCATGACCATTCTGAAGGGTGCTGCCGCTACCGCCCTGTACGGTAGCCGTGCCGGTGCCGGTGTCATCCTGATCACCACCAAGAAAGGTTCCAAGCAGAACCGTGGCGTGGGCATCGAGTACAACGGTGGCCTGCAGTGGGAGTCTGTAATGCGTCTGCCGCAGATGCAGAACCAGTTCGGTATGGGTTGGTATGGCGACCACACCGAGATTGAGAACGGTTCGTGGGGTCCTGCCTTTGACGGATCTCAGCAGCTTTACGGTTGGGTTTACAACAGTAGCCAGAACATGAAGTCCTACCTTCCCATCAAGAGCAACATTAAGGACTTCTTCGCTACCGGTTTCCGTTACAACAACAGCATCTCGTTCAATGGTGCAACCGACAAGAGCACCTACTTCGTTTCGCTGTCGCAGATTAACGATAACGGTATCATCCCCGAGGATGCCGACACCTATACCAAGTACACGGTATCGGCCCGTGGTAGCCACCGCGAGGGTAACTTCACCTTCAGCACCTCGCTGAACTATGCCTTCCAGCGCAACCACTTCGTGACCACCGGTCAGAAGACGGGTTCGATGTACAACAGTATCATGCAGACACCGCGTGACATCTCTATCGTTGAGATGAAGGATCTGGACAATCCGTTCAACACCCCGGGTTACTACTACACCCCCTACGGTGTTACCAACCCGTACTACATTATTAATAATTACCAGAACGAGTATGAGCAGGAGCGCTTCTACGGCAACCTGCAGCTCGACTATGCATTCTTGAAATACTTCACGGCAACCTACCGCTTCGGTTTGGATACCAACACGGGTCACCACAACTTTGGTTCGCCCAACATGTCGGCATTGTTCAAGGATACCCCCAACTATGAAGACGCTTTGAAGGACCTCACCGGTGAGGTATCGCAGAGCATCACCCGTCGTCGTGAGATCGACCAGAACTTCATGTTGACCTACGATCAGCAGATTCTGGAAGACTGGCACGTGAATGCTCAGCTCGGTTTCAACGGCAATGAGCGCAGCTACAAGTATCTGGGCTCGACGGTAACCAACCTGACCATCCCCATGTGGTACAACCTGGGTAACAGCGCCGAGATTCCCTCGACCTCGCAGTCTGAGTGGAAGCGTCGTTATCTGGCCGTATTCGGCAGTGCCGAGTTCGCATGGAGGAACATGGTTTACTTGACCCTGCAAGGCCGTAACGACTGGTCATCAACCCTTCCCAGGGACAACCGCTCCTACTTCTATCCCGGTGTGAGCTTGTCGTTCCTGTTCAGCGAGCTGCTCAAGCCCGAACAGCGTGACATTCTCACCTTCGGTAAGTTCCGCGTGGCTTGGGGTCGCACTGGTAACGATGCCGGTGTTTACATGACCAACTCTGTATATGCCCAGGCTGCAGCCGCAACCAGCGGTTTCGGTAACGGTAGCTCGTTCCCCTTCACCAAGGTGGGCGTGAATGCTTACTCGATGGGCAATGTGCTGGGTAGCCAGAATCTGAGTCCTGAGATGACCACTGAGTTCGAGCTTGGTTTGAACATGGCCTTCTTCCAGAACCGCTTCAGCTTCGATGCTGCTTACTACGATCGCAATACCGACAAGCAGATCTTCTCGCTGAACATGGATCCCGCCACCGGTTACACTGCCCAGAACATGAACCTGGGTAAGATCCGCAACCGTGGTGTCGAGCTGTTGGTTAACGTGACTCCCGTCAAGATCGGCGACTTCCAGTGGGATATCAACTGGAACTACACCAAGAACTGGAGTAAGGTTATCAAGCTGCCTGAGGAGTTGGGCGGCATCGCTACCATCTACGGTCTGAGCGGCGGTACGAGCCTCTACGCTATCGAGGGTGAGCCCCTTGGCGTATTCAAGGCTTACGTTCCCCAGATGACCGAGGACGGCAAGATCATCTGCGACGGCGAGGGTCAGCCGCTGGTTAACCCCGAGCAGCAGATTGTCGGCAGCATGAACTACAAGTATTTGATGGGCTTCGGTACCACGCTGAGCTACAAGGGCGTTAGCCTGACCGCCAACCTCGACGTTCGTCATGGTGGTTTGCTCTACTCGCGCACCAAGGACATCAGCTACTTTACCGGTAACGCAATCCAGACGGCCTTCAACAGCCGTAACCCGTTCATCGTTCCCAACTCGGTACAGGAGATTGGCACCGATGAGAATGGTAACCCCGTGTACGATGAGAACACCACTCCGCTCGACGAGACGGGTATCTTCACCTACTGGGATGCTGGTGGTCCCGACCTGGACCGTGCATTCCTCGTTGACAAGAGCTACGTGAAACTGCGTAGTGTGATCCTCTCCTGGCAGATGCCCACCAAGTGGTTTGCTAATTGCTTCATCACTGGTGTGAACCTGTCGTTCTTCGGTAACAACCTGTTCTTGTGGACGCCCAAGAGCAACACCTTTATCGATCCCGAGACTTCTACCTTCGGTAATGACTTGGAAGGTAACTACGGTGAGTTCTCGGCCAACCCGAGTTCACGCAAGTTTGGTTTCAATGTACAGGTTAAATTCTAATCAAAAACTGAAACAGACATGAAAAAGATATATTTATTACTGACTTTTGCAGCTGTGTTGAGCCTGTCGTCATGTAATCTTGACATTAACGACGACCCCAACTACCCGTCGAGCAGTGACGTCACGCCCGACCTGGTGTTCCCGGCTGCTGAGAATGCTGTCGCTGCAGCTGTGGGCGATGCCATGTTCAACTACAGTGGCTTCTTTGCCCAGTACTTTGAGCAGCGTCCCGAGGCCAACCAGTACAACAACGAGGCCGAGCTGAACATTGATGAGTCGACCAACCTGTTCGACCGTTGCTACCGCACGCTCTATGCCGGCGCTTTGGCCGACATCAAGGACGTGATGGATCGCACCGAGAACCCGAGCGACCTGTTTGCTTGCACCGTCTTGCGTGCCTATGCCTTCCAGATTCTGGTGGACAACCTGGATCAGGTGCCCTATTCCGAGGCCCTGCAGGGTAGCGCTAATTCCAATCCCGTTTGGGACAAGGGCGAGGACGTATATAAGGGCGTTCTTGCCGAGATGGATGAAGCCGAGGATCTCCTCGAGGGTCTTCCCATGACCCTTACCGACCCGCTGCTCAACAAGAACTTGAACCAGTGGCGTGGTTTTGCCAACGCTCTGCGTCTGCGCATGTATCTGCGTCTGATCGACGGTGGTATCAATGCCGCCGAGTATCAGAGCAAGGCTGTTGCCCTGGTCAATGCCAACAACTTCTTCAACGGCAACGTGGCTTGGGACGTTTACAGCAACGCCGAGGGCCAGTACAACCCCTGGTATGATGTGGCTCGCGCCCTGGGTACCAAGAATCACGTGGCTTCCTATCCTATCGTGAGCTACTACATGGCTACCAACGACCCGCGCATGGAGTATGCTATCATGAAGAATGACGCTGGTGAGTATGTAGGTCAGATTCCCGGTGCCAAGACCGTTTATAAATCTTGGGGTGTTGAATGGAAGAACAAGGACGTGAGCGCCATCGACTATGCGCCCGCTACCTTCGCTCCCATCTACTTCTTCACCCAGAGTGAGCTCCAGTTCCTCATCGCCGAGACCCAGCTGCGCTGGGGCAACAAGGCTGCCGCTAAGGCTGCCTATGAGGCTGGTGTTGCTGCCGACTTCGCTTCGCGTGGCATGAGCGTTGGCTCGTTCCTGGCTGGCAACCGTGTCAACTGGGATGCCCAGGCCAGCGATGGCGACCGCCTGAACCTGATTTACATGCAGAAGTGGGCCGCCCTGTTCTATCGTGACCACATGGAGGCATGGAGTGAGGTTCGCCGCACCGATGTGCCTACTACCTGCGCCGCTCCTGCAAGACAGGTCTTTGAGGATCCTACCGTTTACAGCGCTGGCCAGATGATTGTTCCTGCTCTGAACTATATCCAGGCTGGTGGCCTGTGCAAGCGCGTGCCTTATCCCAGCACTGCTCGTCAGCTGAACAAGAATACCCCTGCGGCCAAATTGCTCAGCGATCGTGTATTCTGGGACGCCAAGTAATTGTGAACTACCATATAAATAGTAGAATAACATAAAATCGATTAAATATGAAAAAGATATATTTATTTGGCTTATTGATGGCGGGTGTGCTGCTTGGCTTGACATCGTGTAACGATGACAAAGACGAGCTGACCGATTCTCGCTTGACTTACTATGCCGACCTTCAACTGCAGGGTGACGAATTTATGCTGGTGCCTATTGGCAGCACTTTTGTTGACCCTGGTTGCACTGGCACCCTCGCTGGCGAGGATATCACCAACAAAATCATTGTTGAAGGTGCCGATGATGTTGATCCCAACTCCCCGGGATTCTATTACATTACTTATTCGGCCGTGGGCAGTGATGGATATCCTGCTTCGGTTGAGCGTACGGTATGCGTCTATGACCCGAGCGTGACTACCGACATGTCGGGTGACTATACCGTTCAGGAAGGTTCTTATCGCTATTCGTTCTCCAGTGGTGCAACCGTACCGTTCTCAGGTTATCCTGTCAGCATCGAAAGAATCGTTCCGGGTATCTTCTCTATTAGTGACATGATGGGTGGTTACTATGACGTGCGTGCTGGCTATGGTCCCAGATATGCTATGAATGGCTACCTCCAGCTCACTGGTGACAATGAGATTTTTGCACTTTCAGCTGTTGTTCCTGGCTGGGGTGATAGTTACGACGATTTATATGATGGTTCGTATGATCCCGAAACCCAGACTGTGACCTTCGACATGGATTATGCAGGATCGATGCAGTTCCACATCATTCTCCAATAACACTAATTCTTAATATTGCAGATTATGAAGAAATATATTTCAATTTTTGCTTTGACCCTCGGGTTGTGCCTCGGTTTCGCATCATGCAATACCGAGACCGACGAGCCTGCTGGTGGAACGGCTGTTGAGAAGATGGCCGGCCATTGGGTAGTTGTAGCCGACATCATCGAGAATGGCGAAGTGGATGAGGATCCTTATGGCATTGGCCAGTGGGACATGTACACCTACAATACCGCCAACGATGATGCTGATCAGATGTGGTTGAGCGATGGTAACAATTTCTGGGGTTATACCATTAAGGTGCCCATTGACCTCAATGCTAAGACCTTCTCTTGCCAGAAAGTGTATATCTACGATTCTGATGCAGGTGAAGAGTTCTGCACCATCACCGATGGCAAAATCATCGAGAACGGTGGCAAGAACGTGAACGGCATGCCGACCGATGCCATTGAGTACAAGATCGAGTTTACCGACGATCCCGGTACGATCTATTACATCCATGGTGTACGCTATGCCGGATTCTGATCTGGAATAGGTTAACACGATAAACTCTGATATCTCAGGGCGTGCCGAGGAATTCGGCGCGCCCTGATTGTTTTCTGTGGGGGTCTTCCTATCTTAAATGATAATTTGTAGGCTGTAGGTGCATTTTTTTTGGAATAAATGTAAGTATCTATTGCATTTTTTTATTATCTTTGCCGTGTATTCATCACTTATGGCATAGAATTTGAAGTGATGAATCAAGGATGAAAAGTACACGAGATAGAATAGGGTGAATATCATAACTGAGACCAAGTATAGGATACCGAATAAGTGAAATGTTGACTGATGGCAGCCGGATCGTTGATGCTGGTTGTGTTGTCAACCATGTAAAACATAGTCCGTGCCTAAAACTAGGCACGGACGTGATGATACCAGTTATACTATCTTAATTGATACAATAGTGATAAGACATCCCACAGCAGTGATTGCAGGGGGGAGTCTTTTTTATTTGTTGGTGGCTTGTTGTTTCTTGCTGGTCATGATGTCGAGGACCATCTGGTCGGTGGCGCACATGGCGTCGGCACCGATGATGGTGAGGTTGCGGATGCTGCGGTCCACATCGTCGTCGATAATGCCCTCGGCGCTGGTGACGTGGCGGCCCTCCATGGCGAGAACGGCACTCAGCAGGGCAGTCGATACGCCCGAGGCAATCTTCAGGGCACAGCTGGGCTTGGCACCGTCACAGATCATGCCCGTGAGGTTGGCAATCATGTTTTTGACCGCATAGCAGATGCGTTCAAAGCTGCCGCCCATCAAGTAGGTGATGCCACAAGAACTGCCTATCGAGGCCACGACGCAGCCACACAGGGCGCTTAGTTTGCCCAGGCTCTGCTTGATGTAGATGGCCGTGAGGTGGCTCAGGGTGAGAGCACGGATAAGTTCCTCCTCGGTGTTCTCGTTCTCCATGGCATAGACGGCCACGGGATTGGTTGCGCAGATGCCCTGGTTGCCCGAGCCGCTGTTGCTCATCACGGGAATCAAGGCGCCGCCCATGCGTGCATCGGTGGCGAGGGCGGTCTTGGAGAGGATGCGAGAGAAGATGGTGTTGCCGAAGATGCCGTGGCTCAGCGGCCGGTCCATGGTCTTGCCCAGGCAGTGCCCGTAATTGTATTTGAGCGATTCCTGGGCAGCTTTGAGGTTGTAGTCACGGGTCTCGAGGATGAACTTGATCTCGTTGAGCGGGGCCGTCATGGCGAAGTCATAGACCAGACGCAGGTTCAGCGCGATATCGTCATCGCTGCTGTCGCGGGAAATGCCGTCGGGCATATCGTCGATGAGCATGATGGCGTTATCATAGGAGGTACTCACAAAGCCAGTGTGCGAACCCTGAATGATGGCGCTGGCGGTGTGTCCGCCGCCCTCGCAGATGGCTTCGACATAGAGCTTGTCGCAGCAGTCCTCTTTCAGGTTGATAACGATGCGGTCCTCGTCGATGAAGCGCTTGCCCTCTTCTAGGGCCTCGGGGGTGATGTCCTTGAGCACCTCGAGCTTGTACTCGCTCTTGCCGACGATGGCGCCCAGTGCGATGGCGATGGGCAGGCCTATCATGCCGGTGCCAGGGATGCCCACACCCATGGCGTTCTTCAGGATGTTGGCACTCAGCAGGACGGTGATTTTCTCAGGACGGCAGCCCAGCACCTCGGTGGCGCGGCTCACACACAAGGCCACTGCCATGGGCTCGGTACATCCCACGGCAGGAACCACCTCGCGTTTCATCAGCGCGATAATCTGTTCTCTAATCTTCTCTTCAATCATTCTATCTATAGTTTTTCTAAAAAGAAAACAATAAATACAATAATGACAATTATTTAAATCATTGTATTTGTTGTACTTATTGTTTTCCTTTTTGTTTTATTGTCGGAACTGGTCAAGGGCGCCGGTGAGGAAGTCGAGGAAGGCGGGGACGTCCTCCTTGTAGCTGAACGAGCCGCTCAGGGCGTTGCCCTGCGGGTCCACACAGACGTAGAACGGCTGGGTGTTGCTGCCGAACTTGTAGCGCTGCAGGTAGCTCCACTTGTCGCCGATGGTGCGCAGCGTGCGTTTCTCACCGGTTGCCTCGGTCACCTCGACGGGCTCGGGAAGCGGGCGCTTGTCATCGACAAAGAGCGAGATGAGCACATAGTCCTTGTTCAGCTTGTCGGCCACGCTGGGATCGGTCCACACGGCGGCCTCCATCTTGCGGCAGTTCACGCAGCCAAATCCGGTGAAGTCCAGGAACACGGGCTTGCCGGCAGCGGCAGCGGCGGCCATGCCCTGCTCGTAGTCGGTGTAGGCGGCGCGCACCTCCTTGGTGTTAAGGTTGAAGTCCTGGGTGTTCATGGGCGGTGCAAAAGCGCTCACGGCCTTGCACGGTGCGCCCCACAGGCCAGGAATCATATAGATGGCGAAGGCCAGCGAGATCAGTCCGCCCATGATGCAGATCACGGGCATGGGCCTGCTCTCGTCGCCGGGCATGACGATGTCGCTCTGGAACTTGAGTTTGCCGATGAGGTAGAGGCCCAGCAGACCGAAGATGGCGATCCACAGGCACAGGAACACCTCACGGTCCATCAGGTGCCAGCCGTAGGCCAGGTCGGCCACCGAGAAGAATTTGCAGGCAAAGGCCAACTCGATGAAGCCGAGGGTCACCTTGAGGATGTTCATCCAGCCGCCCGACTTGGGAGCCGACTTCAGCCACGAGGGGAAGAGGGCAAACAGCGTGAACGGCAGCGCCAGGGCCAATGCAAAGCCCAGCATGCCGATGGCGGGACCCCAGAAGTTGCCGCTGGTGGCGAAATCCACGAGCAGGAAACCGATGATGGGACCCGTGCACGAGAACGACACGAGGGCCAGGGTGAAGGCCATCAGGAAGATGGACAGCAGGCCGCTGGTGTTGCTGGCCTTGTTGTCGACGGCGTTAGACCACTTGCTGGGCAGCTTGATCTCGAACATGCCGAAGAACGACAGCGCGAACACTACCAGCAGCAGACACAGGAAGATGTTGAACACCGCATTGGTCGACAGGGCGTTCAGGGCACTGGGGCCGAAGATGGCAGTCACGATCAGGCCCAGAGCCAGGTAGATGACGACAATCGAGATGCCGTAGGTGATGGCATCCTTGATGCCTTTTTTCTTGTCATTCTTGGCACGCTTGAGGAAGAAGCTCACCGTCATCGGGATGATGGGCCACACGCACGGGGTGAACAGGGCCACCAGGCCGCCCAGTATGCCCATCAGGAAAATCCACCACAGCGAGCGGCTGCTGCTGCCGCCGTCGGTGCCGTCGATGCGCTGGATGTCACCCACCACGGGTTTCCACAGCGCGTCGTGGTCCAGGGCTGCGAGTGCTGCACTGTCGACGGGAGCCCCCATCGCTGCACTGTCGGCAGCCAGGGCGGCCAGGGCTGCGAGCGAGTCGGCTTTGGCCTTGGCTTCGGCTTCGGCCTTTGCCTTGTCCTCTTCCTCCTTGTTCTTGTCGGCCTCGCCGTCAACGGCGGGCGACTTGCCGGCCTTCTTCAGGCTTGAGCTCGATGGCGGCAGGCACGACTGGTCGTTGCACGCGCCGTATTCCAGGTCGCAGTCGATGTCATAGTTGGGCTTGGTGAACTTCACCTTTTGCACAAACTGCACGTTGTTCTCGAAGTAGCGCAGCTTGGCGCCGAACAACTCGTCAAATTGCGAGATTTCCTTGCCCACGGCTTTCAGTTTGCCCACAGGCTCCACACCATCCTTCTTGTGGAAGGTGATGCTGGCCTCGGTGGGGCCGGCGTCGCCCAGGTTGGTTGAATACACATGCCAGCCCTTGTCGATCTTGCCGGTAAAGACAATCTCGCCCTCGCTGGAACCATTGGTCGTTTTAAGCTGGGAAGTAAATGTGACAGGATTAGCCATCTGGGCAACGGCCATCATCACCACCGTCACCATCGTCAACAATGTCGCAATTCTCTTCATCTTCTACTTTGGTTTTTGGTTATAGTTCAACCTGCAAAATTAATGAAAAAAGCTTTTAGTAGAAAAATTCTATGGTGATTTTGTGCGTTTTTCTGTTTGTGTACTCGCCGGCGTTATGTGCACGCAAAGCCGCTAAGGCGCTAAGAACATATGTTTGCTCGCGAGAGGCACGCAAAATATTAAGGATAATTATTTTTTTGCGAGCCTCTAGCGAGCAAATGTTTAATAAACACTTCGTGGCTTAGCGGCTTAGCGTGAGACCTAGGGATGAGTATTTTATTGACAGATTTGCATATCAATTTGATTGTTACTAACTTTGCCGAAAGATAATAACTAAAGATACTTGTTATAATGAGAAGATTGATGCTGGCCATGCTTGTGGGCATGATGGCGCTGGGCGCCATGGCCGGGGGGGGGAAATTCACTGTGCAGGGCTGGTTTTTATGCGAGGGCGACTCGGTGACATTACAGATCATTGATTGTGACTATCAACTCCTATACGAGGAGACTCGTGCCGCGAGTGCCGAGATGTTGGAGTTGTCGTTTGATCTGAAGGATGCTGCGTTGCTCATTGTGGACGACGGCCAAGAGGGTTATCAGAGGCATCATACAGTACCAGCCATTCCTGGTGATACGGTCCTTTTTTATATGGAGGGTGAACCTTATTACGGTTTGGGTGGTTCGCAGTTTTATATTGATTATGATGAGGCTGTTCAGGCTATCGAGCCTCAAGCGATTGAGCTTTTTGAAGTGGATGCTCATAGTGATCGGTATCTGGAAGTGCTTGAAAAATATGAAGATGCCTTATTGGCGTATGTCGAGAATCATCCCGAACAGGAAGCATCGGCAGCACTGCTGGGAATCTTTGCCGATGATGAGACTCTTGAGATTGGCCATTATGCGCTGCTCGAGCAAGTGAATAATAGTGTGGCCGCCAACTTGTATAAGTCAAAACTTCCCGCGGCAAAAGAGAGAAGTCTGATGATGCCTCAATATTAAAATTAATGTGTTTTCATTTTGCAAATCTCACGCTTATATGTAGATTTGCATTCTGATTTTAATGAAACTAAAATAAAATGTCTGATATGAAGAAATTATTTTTGTACATGCTTGCGGGCATGATGGCGCTGGGCGCAATGGCCCAGGAAGGTAAATTCACGGTAAACGGCTCCTTAAAGGGGCTGGGTGACTCGGTGAAGGTCTTTCTTATGAATGCAAACGGTGATATGCTGGTTCAGGAGATTCGTGCTATCGATGGTGACAAGTTCAACATGACGTTTGACCTGGATGATGTGGGATTCTTCTATATGTTCGGCTTGAAAGATGGCCAATTGAGTGCTGAAAATGGGTTTGCCATTCCTGCTTTACCGGGTGAACATGCGATCATCGAGGGCGCAGGCGACGATTACACCATGGGCGGCTCACAGCCCTATTGTGACTATAACGAGGCCTCTAATCTGATCAAGGCTCCTCAAGAGGCGGTTCGTGCCTTCGTAAAGGAGTGTCAGACCAAGTATAGTCAAGGAGTCCCCTTGGAGGAGATAAACAAGGAGTATGAGGAGAAATATCCCGCTCTGGAACAGGCTCTGGCTGATGTTGTACTGGGCTATGTCAAGGCTCATCCCGATGCTGACGCATCGGCTGTGCTGCTCTCCGATTTGGGCAGTGATGCCGAGCACATGAAAGAGGGTGCGGCTTTGCTGACCGAGCGTGCCCGTGGCAGTGTTGCCGCCAATCTCTATAAGGCAATGCTTGCCGCTGCCGAGAAGGAAGAAGCCAGTCAGTCACTCCAAGAGGGACTTGAGGGTAATTTGGCCCCCGACTTCACGCTCAATGACATCAACGGCAAGCCGTTGGCTCTGAGTTCGCTGCGTGGCAAGTGGGTGATTCTCGACTTCTGGGGCTCGTGGTGCAGCTGGTGCATCAAGGGTATGCCCAAGATGAAGGAATACTATGCCAAATATCAGGACAAACTCGAAATCCTGGGTGTGGACTGCAACGACACCGTCGAGAAGTGGAAAGCCGCTGTTGCCAAGCATGAGATACCCTGGCTGCATGTCTATTGGGACAAGGAAAAGGGTGACAACCCCGTGGATATGTACGCTGTACGTGGATTTCCCACTAAGGTCGTCATTGACCCCGAAGGCAAGGTGGCCAAGGTCATCGTGGGCGAGGATCCTGCCTTCTACGATTACCTCGACGAGGTGTTGAAATAGTTAACAGTTAACAGTTAATAGTTAAAAGAGAACAGTTGCTACTTCTAACTCCTAATTCCTAATTCCTAACTCCTAATTCCTAACTCCTAACTTCTAACCAATTATGAATCATACAAAGTGTTTGATTATCGGTTCCGGCCCAGCTGGTTACACCGCTGCGATATATTTGGTGCGTTCGGCCATCGACTGTCTCCTCATCGAGGGACTGCAGGTGGGCGGCCAGCTCACTCAGACGACCACGATCGAGAATTTCCCGGGCTTCCCCGAGGGTGTTGACGGCTTTCAGTTGATGGACAACATGCGCCAGCAAGCCGTTAACCTGGGAGCGAAGATGAAATCGGGCCTCGTGGCCGGCATCGACATGAGCCAGCGCCCGTTCCTCATCACCCTCGACGGTGGCGAGCAGATGACTGCCGACACCGTGATCGTGGCCACTGGCGCCACGGCCAAGTACCTGGGTCTGCCCGACGAGACAAAATATGCGGGGCAGGGCGTATCGGCCTGTGCGACCTGTGACGGCTTCTTCTACCGCAAGAAGGTCGTTGCCGTCGTGGGTGGCGGCGACACCGCCTGTGAGGAGGCCGACTACCTGAGCCACCTGGCCAGCAAGGTCTATCTCATCGTCCGCAAGGACTACCTGCGTGCCAGCGAGGCCATGCAGCAGCGCGTCAAGGAGAACGACAAGATCGAAATCCTGTTCAACACCAACACCGTGGGCTTGTTCGGTGACAATGGTGTGGAAGGCGCCCACCTGGTGCGCTTCAAGGGCACCGACAAGGAGGAACTGTTCGATATCGCCATCGACGGCTTTTTCCTGGCCATCGGCCACCGTCCCAACACCGACTTCCTGGGAGGGCAGATTGACCTTGATGAGCAGGGCTACATCAAATTGACGGGCCACAACACAGCCACCAACGTCGAGGGCGTGTTTGCCGCCGGTGATGTTGCCGACCCGCACTACCGCCAGGCCATCGTGGCCGCTGCCGGTGGTTGCCGCGCCGCCATCGACGTGAAGGAATACCTTAACCGGTAACCCAGCACGCAGTATAGAACTGAAAAGGCTGTGTCATTGAATGATGACACAGCCTTGTTTTATCGCAGGGTGGGGGATGGCGATGTTATTTCTCGTGGAGCCACAGCGAGGCGACCTTGCGGCGAATGGCGATGATGTTGCCCGCCGTGATGGCGCCCATGATGAGCAGACCCACGAGCACGGCGACAAATATCGACGAGCCGCTGACCCCGAAGGCGTGAATCATGTCCATATAGGCTAGACGGCCGATCAGCATGAGCACGATGGCAAGCACGAGGACAATGGCATTGAGCCCCACCACGAGCAGGATATAAGGCTTGGAGACCTGGTTAGGCGAGAAGCCCAGCAACAGCAGGTCTTGCAACTTGCGGGTGTTCTTCTGCAACAGCAGGTAGATGCTGAGCATCAGTACAAAGAAGGCCAGCAGGCTGATGATGATGCCCACGGCGATGACGATGCTGCTGATAACGGTGAGGAAATAATTGGCCTTGCTCGATGACATCTTGTCGCCTGCCACCTCGTAGTGGTGGTCCTCCATGTATTTCTCGATTTTTACATCACCAGGGCTGTTCACCTCGACGATGAGACGCTGCGGGTGCTGGATTTCGCCAGTGCCGAAGCGCTGGTTGGCCCATTCCATGAATTCCTGCGGCACGATGACAGTGTTCAATCGGTTGGAGAAACCCACGATGCGACCGGGCATGTCCAGGCGCTGGCCGTTGCCGCTCAGGGTGAACTCCAGCGGCAGCATCTCGGCCTGTCCCTCGCTGATCTTGGGCATTCCCTGGGTGGCCGCGAAGCCGAAATTGTAGAGCGACAGGTAGTCGCGCGAGATGACTACAGGCACCACAGGATCATTGGGGTTGAAGCCCCAGGCATTGGGGTCGATGTCGATGAACTCGTCGGGGATGGCCTCGAAGAAGAACTGGGTGTGCATCGCGTGCCCGCTGCCCACGCCCAGCCGCGCATCGACGGCAAAGTCGCTGTTCAGGAAACGGCCCACCTGACGGCACCAGGGCTGGCTCTCGAGGTCGCTGATATCGTCATCGCTGAATTCGCCGTTGCTGCCCATCATCGCTCCGGCACCGGTCACGGCACGGGTGATGATCAGGTAATCCTTGCTGATGAAGCTCTCCTCGTCGTTGAACACGGGCCTCACGTCGCGGTAGAACTGCACCGCGAGCAACACGATGGTCAGGCCGATGAGGTTGGCGATGGCAAAGCCGATGAGCTGTCCCTTGCTGATGTGCTGCCGCAGCAGCTTCCAGATGATATTGTTCATGAGTTATATGATGAGGGGCCTTAAAGTCTTTAAGGTCCTGAAGGTCTTTATAAATTGAACGTGAAATCCACTTGCATTTTGAGGTGGTTGCCCACCGAGGTGGCGATGATGCCTGCACCCTGACGGGCGGCCTCCTGGGTAATCAAGTCGGCGGCAATGCGGTTGTTCTCGTCGTCGAGATGGCTCACAGGCTCGTCAAGCATGATGAAATCACACGGCTGGCACAACGCGCGGATGATGGCAACACGCTGCTGCTGACCGATCGAGAGTTTAGCTACCAGGCTGTCCTGCTTGTCCTCGATACCCAGGGCCTGGAACAGGCGGCATATCTCGTCGCGGCTCTTGAAGCCCGTCAGGTCGTTCTTGAGCTCGACATTCTCCATCGCCGTGAGTTCGGCAAACAGGCGCATCTCCTGCGGCAGATAGGCGATGTGGCGCTGCCTGATGTCGCACCACTGAGCAACGGTGAGCTGGCGGATATCCTGCCCGTCGAAGGCGATGACACCGCTGTAGTCCTGACGGTAGCCGTAGATGTAGCTGCACATCGATGATTTGCCCGTGCCGCTCTCGGCGCTGATGAGGTAACGCTTGCCTCGCTCCAGCGTGACGTCTTGTCGCCAAATCTCGCTGCTGATGCCGTCATGGCCGGCAAACACGCGGGGCAGGGTATTCTGTAACGTGATCTGTTTCAAATCTTACTGTTGTTAGAATCGGGATATTCTGGACGTTCCAGAAAATTGTTTAATTGTTTTTCTCGCACTGGTTGTGGCCGTGGTAAGGCTCGACATGAATGTTGGTCATCACCTCGCCCAGCTCGTCGTTCAACCGTTGCTCGATGTCACGGGTGATATCGTGGGACTTGGCGACGCTCATGTCGCCATCGACCTTGACATGGATATCCACCACACGCAGGTTGCCGTTGCGGCGGGTGCGCAGGTTGTGAAACGCCTTGACCCCCGGAGTTCCGGTCACCACGGTGGCGATGCGGTCCTGTTCCTCGGGAGGCAGGGATACCTCGAGTAACTCCTCTACAGCGGGGCGTCCCATGCGGTAGGCCAGCACGAGGATGAGCACACTCACGGCGATAGCGGCAATCGGGTCAAGCACGCGCCAACGCTCGCCCAGGAACATGGCACCTGCTACGCCGAGCAGCGTCGCGGCCGTTGACAAGGCGTCGGCACGGTGATGCCAGGCGTAGGCCTTGAGGGCCGAACTGCCGGTCTTGTTGCCCTTGTGGCGCGTGTATCGGTACAACCCTTCCTTGATGATGACCGCGACGATACCCACCGTCAGGGCGATATTGTGAGGGCGCTCCAGCGTCTCGCCGTTGAGAGCCGTCCACACATCCTGCAAGCCGTCGCTCATGAGCCCGATGGCGACTACCACCAGGATGATGCTGATCAGGAAGGCCGCCAGCGTCTCGTACTTGCCGCGACCATAGCGGTAACGCTCATCAACCCCCTTACCCGACAGCCTCACCATAGCATAGACCAGGACATCGGTCACGGTGTCGCTGATGGAATGGATGCCGTCGGCCAGAATGGCGCTGGAACGGCCAAGGATACCCGAGGCAATTTTCAGTGCCGACAAGCCGATGTCACAGGTCATGCCCACGAGGGTGCAACGCTTCTCCTCGCGGTTCTGCCTTGTAGCATGCATATTGATATTACGGTCGTCATTCATTGTCAGGGCACAAAATTACTCAAAACCTTCCATACCACATATCAATTGGCTTATAAATTCTAAGTTTCGGTTTGTAAGTTTAATTTCTGAATTTAGATTAGTGGTTTTGAAAATCTGTTGTTATTCAGTTGTTTATGTTGGTTGTGGATTTTCAATAGACTGGTAATGACTTATTCCGGTGTGTCATCATTTGTTGAAAAATATCGACGAATATGAAGAAATTATTTGTTATTTACGGCTGAGTGTTGTATTTTTGCCAGTCCAAGCATAGACCAAAATTTCATATATTTTATATTGTAATTAATTACCATTTTTTGCTTATGAAAAAATTCTTGCTTTTGATGACTGTCGCTATGGCGACATTGTCACTGTCGGCCGCCGATGTGACCACGTCACAGGCTCAGGCCGCTGCCAACGCGTTTCTTAGAAAACAAGTGACCGCTGGCCGTCTTAAAGCCTCTGCGGCTTCTAACCTTCAGCTTGTCAAGGCTGAAAAATCGGTTGCCAGGCCCAGTGCTGTGGACTACTACATCTTCAACACCGAAAGGTCCTATGTAGTGGTTGCCGGTGATGACCTGGCACCCCAGATCCTGATGTACGGTGAGGAAGGTGCTCTCGACATGAACAACGTTCCTCCCGGCATGCAGTGGTTGCTCAACAAGTACAAATATCAGATTGACGGTCTCAAGGCAGGTACCATGGTGCCCGTGAAGCTGCCCAAGTTTGCTACCACGCCCGTTGCACCGCTGGTAAACGCCAACTGGGACCAGAGTGCTCCTTATAATAACCAGTGCCCGTCCAGCGGCGGTAGGCATGCTGTTACCGGTTGCCCGGCCACCTCGCTGTCCATGTGCTACTACAAGTGGAAATGGCCCGAGACCTATCCCGCTGTAGCAGCGCTTTCGGGTACCGGCGGCCTCAGTGCTGCTGCTCTGCCCGAGCGCCAAGCCGATTGGGATAACATCATCGACGAATATACCGGACCGTCCAATTACAACTACACATCGGCCCAGGCCGATGCCGTGGCATGGCTGATGCGCTATGCCGGCCAGGCAATTCCCGATTACCAGTACAGCACCAGTGCCAGTGGTGCCAACGACCCCGAGATTTACCAGGGCTGCCTCAACATGGGTTACACCGATGCCCAGTACCTCCTGCTCACCGAGCTTGTTAGCTCGGGTTGGACCTACACTAATGGCCCGCAACAGTATACCGACGCCGAGTGGAACGAGTATATGTTGAACGAGTTGCACAACGGTCGTCCCATCGAGTATCTGGCCTATGATGTCAGTGGTGGCTACAGCGTTTCGGGTCACGCCTTCAACGTGTTTGGCTGCAACGCCAACGGTCAGTACTATGTGAACTGGGGCTGGAGCGGCGACAGCAACGGCTATTGCACGCTGCACAACTTCACCACCGCTACCGGTGCAACCGGCCAGTCTGGTTCTTATGTCTTCAACTATGGCGAGGCCATGATTATCGGTATTGAGCCCCCCGCAGGTGCTCTCACCGATCCCAGGATCACGGTTAACCCCACCTCGCTCATGATGAACACCATTGTGGGCAATGCTGTCACCGCAACCTTCACCGTTAAGGGTGCCAACCTCACCGACAATGTGAACTTGAGCCTCAGCGGCAGCAATGCCTTCTCACTGAGCACCACCAGTGTCAGTGCAACTCAGGCCCAGAACGAAGCTACTGTAACTGTTACCTATAATCCTGCAACATTCGGTTCCCACGAGGCTACTGTCACCTTGACCAGCACCGGTGCCGAGACCGTGACGCTCAAGATCAACGGTAACGCCGACCTCGAGACTTACGATCCCGTATTGCTCGATGCCAGCAATATCACCTCCACCTCGTTCACCGCTAGCTGGACCGACGAGACTCCTGCCGCTAACGTGGAGAGTTACACCCTCTATGTGAGCGACCAGCCGTTCATGCCCCCCTATGCGCTGATTGACTCTGTCGACTGGACTTCTTCGGCCGCAATTCCTTCTGGATGGTCGCAGAACGGTCTGACCTATTATAGCTCCAATAGTGCCGCCTACTTGTCATCAAGCAGCTCGTCCTATGTGCAGACTGCAACCTACGACCTCACTGGCTATGACAAGGTGACCGTGATGGTTTACTCTGAGCCCTACCAGTCCAACAACACCATGACTGTGGCTACCAACGCCCAGACCAAGACCGTTAACCTGTCCGGTAACTCGTTCAGCTGGTACACCTTCGTTCTGGATTGCAACACTAGCGACCGTGTTAGGATCACCACCTCGGGTATGCCCGACATGAGGTACGTGAAGATTTATGCCGGTGATCCCACCGCTGCTAATCAGCTCAAGGCCAGCGAAACCGGTGACGCCACTTATCGTGTGATTACCGGTATCACCAGCAAGAGCTATACCGTTACTGGTCTCACCGAGGCCGGCACGTTCAACTTCTATGTTGTGGCCAACTACATCAATGGCGGTGTCGCCGACAGCGAGGTTAAGCAAGTGACCCTCCTGGAGAACAGCGATCCCACCATCGTGGTGAATCCCGCTGCTCTTGACCTGACCACCAATATTGGCGAGCCCACCACTGCCACCTTCCATGTTTCCGGTTCCAACCTTACCGGTGATGTGAACCTGGCATTGAACGACGAGAATGGCGTTTACAGCATCGAGCCGATGACCATCACCGCCGCCGATGCCTTGAACGGCGTGGACGTTACCGTTACCTATACCCCGACCGCTCTTGGCACCGACAATGCTATGATCACACTGACCAGTGCTGGTGCCGAAGATGTGACAGTCGCCCTGAACGGTACTGCTAATCTTGCCAAGTATACTCCCGTAATGCTGCCCGCCAACGAGCAGTTCATCAACTTGACCAAGTTCCGTGCCGACTGGACCGATGCTACCCCCGAGGCTAACGTGGAAAGCTACACCCTTGAGGTGACGCTCAAGCCCGAAACTCCCGTGATTCTCGATCCCGTCCTGCTCGAGGATGCCGACTTCACCAGCTTGACTTCAGTGACTAACTCGAGTAACCAGTTGACCAACGTTGCCAGCTCGGCAAGTGACTATCTGCCTGATGGTTGGACTGCCCAGACTGGTCTGTGGATCAATAACGGATACATCATCTCGGGTTACCTGAGCAGCAACGCTTGCGGTGTCACTTCTAAGACCTATGACTTCACCGGCTATGACAAGGTAACCGTTGTGATGAGTGCTTATTCCTACTATGCAAGCTATTATGGCGCTGCAACCATCCGCGTGAAGACCAGTGCCGGATCACAGGAAGTTGTTCTTGGCACCGATAACTTCAACACCTATACCGTAGTGCTTGATGTTGCCGAGAACGACCAGGTGGTATTTGAGGGTGTTGAGAACCTGTTCGCCATCCAGGACATCAAGATCTATGCTGGCGACACCAACGCAACCTACACCATGCTCCTTGCCCAGGAGACCGGCGATGAGAACAGCCGTCTGATCACTGGCATCACCGACAGGTTCTACAACGTTGAGAATCTGACCGCCGAGGGTACCTTCCTCTACAGGGTTAAGGCTCTGTACCAGGATGGCACCGAGAGCGATTGGAGTAACATCGAGGAGGTAACCCTGTTCGAGAACGGCCATGGCTATGAGCTTGGTGACGTGAACCACGATGGCGCTGTCAACATCTCTGATGTGACTGCCGTGATCAATGCAGTAGTTGCCGGTGGTGAGGTTTGCCCGATCTGTGGTGACCTCAATGGCGATGGAAATGTCAACATCTCGGATGTAACCGCAATGATCAACCTGGTGGCCAACAGCACCAATGCTCCCAAGGTTCAGGCCGTTAACATCAACCGCCTTGTTGAGTTTTAATGACAATTCCTGACAGACCGTTTTGATGGTCTGCCGTGTGAATACTGAAAATAGAGGGGCGTCCCGATTCGGGGCGCCCCTCTTGTGTCATGCTGGCGATTGCAATCCATGTGAGCAGGTGCTCAGTGGTTATGCGCTGCTGTATAGAATCCCGGTGGGGCGGTTCTGGTCGATGAAGCAGTCACCCCTGGGGATTTTGGGCTACTTGTTTCGGTATATCACCTTTTGTCGTGAAATATTGATAAATAAAAAGAAATAATTTGTTATTTCCGATTGAGTGTTGTATTTTTGCCAGTCCAAACATAGACCGAAGATTAACCAATTCATATATTGTAATTAATTACCATTTTTCGCTTATGAAAAAATTTTTGCTTTTGTTGACTGTCGCTATTGCGACATTGTCTCTGTCGGCCGCACCTGTCGATTTGGCAAAGGCCCAGAGAACAGCTCAAAGTTACCTGAATCAAATGTATGCAGGTAAAATGATGGCTTCCTCAGCTTTAAAGCCCGTCTTGCTCAAGACCGAGATTGGCGATACCAAGCTGAATAAGCCCGTGTATTATATCTTCAACACCTCGTCCACCTTCCTGGTTGTGGCAGGTGACGACCGTGCTGAGGAAATCCTCATGGTCGGTGATGAGCCGCTGAAGGATATCAACCGCCTGGCGCCGTCGATGCAAGCCGTGCTCGACCAGTACAAGGGGGAAATCGAGTACCTTCATAATCATCCCAACATTCAGGTCGAGAAACCTTCACAGTCATTGACTCCCAAGTTGCGTGCTGTCACCTACGGCCCGCTGCTTACGGCGAAATGGGATCAGATGGCCCCGTACTGGAGTCAGTGCGCTTTCACCTATAACAATAAATCTTACCAGTGCTTGACGGGTTGCCCCGCAACTTCGGCATCGATGGTGCTGTACTACTGGAAATACCCGACCACTCAGGTTCCTGCAGTAGCCTCTTACACTGCTGCCCTTGAATTATCATATTATCAGAGTGTAAACTTCACTTATCCTTCGGTGGCTGCCACTACCTTTGATTGGGCAAACATGAAGGATACTTACACCAGTTACAACTCAACTCAGTCCAATGCCGTGGCCACGCTGATGCGTTATGTGGGTCAGCTTGAGAAGATGATGTATGGTACAGAAGCTGCCGGTGGCAGTGGTATCTACACCACCAACTCACAGATCATTGCTACCATGTTCAAGACTTTGGGTTATGATTCCAACACCCGATTGGCCAACAAGTCGTCTTATAGCGAGGCCAACTGGGGCGCTTTGATTCAGAATGAGATGGCTGCAGGCCGTCCCGTTGTTTATCTGGGTGTTGATACCCAGGGTGGCGGTCACGCCTTCAACGTGGATGGTTACCGTGACAGCGATGGCAAGTACCACGTGAACTTCGGTTGGAGTGGTGATGGTAACAGCTGGTATGCGATGAACTCATTCACCTACGGCGGTTACACCTTCAGCTCTCAACAGCAGGCTATCGTGGGCATCCAGCCCCCCGGTGGTGCTTCTACCGTTCCTGAATTGAGTGTAACTCCCACCTCGTTGTCATTCACCGGCAACACGGGTGAGACTTATACCCAGACCTTCACTGTAACTGGTTCCAACCTGCTGGGTGATGTCACCATTTCCAAGAGCGGCAGCGCGGTTTACAGTGTGTCTCCCAATACCCTGACGGCAGCCCAGGCCAAGGCTGGCGCCCAGGTCACTGTAACCTATGCTCCCACAGCTGCCGGCACTCAGACCGGAACGATTACCGTGAGCAGTTCTAACGCCCAGAGTCAGACCATCAGTCTCACGGGTACTTCCACCACCGTGCCCAAGTTGACGGTTAATCCCACATCGTTGAATTTCTCAACCAACGTCGGCACTCCTGTAACCCAGACCTTTGACGTGACAGGTTCCAACCTGACTTCAGGTAGCGTGGTTACCCTGTCGTGCAGCGGAACAGGCTACACCATTGATAAGACGAACATCACCCGTAATGCTGTCAATGGTAAAACTGTAACGGTTACCGTTACTTTCAATCCCACTGCCAGTGGCACTTACAATGGCAACGTTGTGCTGAAATGCAACGGTGCACAAGATGTTACCGTGGCCCTCAGTGGTACAGCCGTTGGTGTTCCAACATTGGCAGCTAATCCCAGGTCACTGTCGTTCAACGCCAATGTCGGCGATGAGGTGACCAAGACATTTACCGTGACTGGAACCGACTTGACCGCTAATGTTTCGCTGGCCGTTTCGGGCAATGGCTTCTCAATCAACAAGACTAACATCACCAGGGCCGCTGCTGCCGAAGGTGCAGAGGTTACCGTGACGTATCGTCCTACCACTGGCGGCTCTTCTACGGGCACTGTCACTCTGACCAGCAATGGTGCACAGCCCGTTACTGTTACGCTCAGCGGTATCGCAACCACGACACCCACCATTACCGCTAATCCCACGACTCTCGACTTTGTCACCACCGTTGGTACACCTGTCACCAAGTCGTTTGTTGTGAACAGCGCATTCCTCGAGGGTAACGTGTCGTTGGCAGTTGAGGGCGAGGGCTTCACCATCGACAAGACCGAGATCGTATCGGGTGAGGCTGACAATGCTACTGTCAACGTGACCTACACGCCGACGGCATTCGGCATCCACACGGGCACCGTGACTCTCACCAGTCCCAATGCTCAGCCCGTTACCGTAACGCTCAACGGCCAGGCTGACCTCGTGAAGTATGCTCCCGTGATGCTGCCCGCTAATGAGAGCTACATCAACTTGACCAGATTCTGTGCCGAATGGACCGACGAGACACCCGACAACAACGTGACCAGCTACACCCTCGAGGTATCGGCTAAGCCCGCCGAGCCCGTGACTCCCGATCCCGTCAGTGTTTGCGACCTCACCGGCATCGAAGCTGTTACCAACGATAATAATCAGTTGCCCAACTGCGCCAGCACGGCTTCGCAATACCTGCCCGAGGGCTGGACGGCCGAGAACTATCTCTACATCAACGACGGCTTTGTTATCACCGGCGCAACGACAGGCTCCGGTTGGTGGTCGACGACGACCTATGGTTCTATTATAAGCCCGACGCTTGACCTTACCGGCTATGACAAGGTGACTGTAGTGGTTAACGTGAAATCTTACTATCCGTCCAATTATGGTGTAGGCCAGGTACGCATTGCAACCAACTCGGCATACCAGGACTACACCCTCGGTTCGACTGATGAGGATGAATTCCAGACCATCACTGTCGTCTTGAACTGCTCGTCCAGCGATCAGGTAAGAGTACAAGGTCGTGCCAACTATATCGCTATCAAGAGCATTACGGTTTATCCCGGTGACATTACCGAGACTGCCAAGCTCAAAGCTACCGAGACCGGCGATGCCAACTATCGCTTGATTGAGGGCATTACCAACAAGAGCTACATCGTGAACGACCTCACGGCCGAGGGCACCTTCCTCTATAAGGTGAAGGCTTATTATGCCGACGGCACCGAGAGCGACTGGAGCAACGTCGAGGAAGTAACCCTGTTCGAGAACGGTCATGGCTACGAGCGTGGTGACGCGAACCACGATGGCGCTATCAACATCTCGGACGTGACTGCCGTTATCAATGCTGTGGTAGCTGGTGGTGAGGTTTGCCCGATCTGTGGCGACGTTAATGGAGATGGCGAAATCAACGTCTCGGACGTTACGGCAATGATCAACCTGGTATCCACCAGCGCCAATGCATCGAAGCCTAATGTCGTTAGCACCAACCGACTTCTGGTGATTGAATGATGCTGACGTTCTCATCAGACCGTCAAAACGGTCTGGCATGTGAATACTACTGAAAAAGAGGGGCGTCCCGAACTGGGGCGCCTCTCTTGTGTCTCACAGGCGATAGCAATCGCCTGTAGAATGTGCTGTGTGATTACTGGCAATGTGCGGTTGGCGAGAGCACGAAGCCGCGCAGGAACGCGTCGGTCTCCATTCGCTTCTTGCCTGACTGCTGCAGGGAAATCAATTGCAGCCAGCCGTCGGCACAGGCCACGCGCATGGTTTTGCGGTCGGCCTTGATGGTGCCGGGAACAGGGGTTTCACTGGCGGTGAACGGTTCAGGCTCGCCGGTGGTATAGACCTTGAGGGTAACGGCCTCCTTGCCATCCTCGTTCTCTAGTGTCGTCCAGGCTGCAGGGTAGGGCGACAGGCCGCGGATGTGGTTATACAGAGACTCGGCGGGACGGCTCCAGTCAATGCGGCAGGTGTCCTTGAAAATCTTGGGTGCCGGAGTGGCTTGCTGGCCTGCTGTGAGCAACTGGTCCTGCGGGATAGGCTTGACTGTGCCGGCGATGATGGCATCGACGGTCTCGAGCACCATGTCGGCACCCATGACCATCAGGCGGTCGTGGATGTCCTCCACGTTCTCTTGACGGCCGATGGGGCAGGAGCGCTGCTGGATGACGTCGCCCGTGTCGATTTCATGCTTGAGGAAAAAAGTGGTCACGCCTGTCTCGGTGTCGCCGTTCATAACGGCCCAGTTGATGGGGGCGGCGCCGCGGTAACGCGGCAGCAGCGAGGCGTGCAGATTGAAGGTGCCCAACGGCGGCATTTGCCACACGGCCTCGGGCAGCATCCTGAAGGCGATGACGATGAACAGCTGGGCATTGAATGCGCGCAACTCCTCGATAAAGGCCTCGTCCTTGAGGCTCACGGGCTGCAGCACTGGCAGGCCGTGTTTCACAGCATAGCGCTTCACATCGCTCTGTTGCAGCTGGCGGCCGCGTCCAGCAGGCTTGTCGGGCATGGTGACCACGGCAGCCACGTTATAGCCACCGTCAACGAGACGACTCAGGCTCTCGACAGCAAAGTCGGGGGTCCCGAAAAAAACAATCTTCAAATCCTCTTTAGTCATATTGTTGTTGGTTGAATTGGTCAAATTGGTCTAATAAGTCCAATTGGTCCAATTGGTTAAAAGGAGATGCACAGCGATCCGCCCAGTACCCACTGGTGCAGGTGTTTGCTCGCACTGGATTTGAACTCCTGCACGGGATCCCAGTTGTATTCAGTAATGTAATAATTACGCAGATCTGGACAAAAATCTTCCAAGTATATGAACGGGGCGTAGGTGGCTGTATAGGTTTTGTGGGAATAATCATAATCACAGAACACGCGCCACGAGAATGCGTTTTTATAAGCCCAGGTAAGAGACAGGCCTGTACCGAATTTCATCGAGTTGGAGGCATGGACATCAATGTAGTCCCAGTCACAGTAGGCAACGTGTTCTTCGTCTACCGAGAAATGGTCATCTCCATCATAGTGAAGCACTTTTCCAACGAATTTGGAATTCACATCAATGTCGTCCATAATGCTGCGGCCAATGAGTAACTTGGAGCCGATGGCAAAACGGCTGGATAGCGGCAGGCTGAAGTATAGGCCGGCATCGGCCGCGAATTCGGTAATGTGGTCACTTTCAATCTCGAGGTCAAAGTATTGGATGGCGCCCAGATAATCGGGATCATGGGTGATGTCTTCCATACTTTCTCTCTCGATATTGGCAAATTGTGACCAGCCATTGATAGGCGTGCTCTTGACGCGAAGACGTCCGCCGATACCGATGTAGGGATTGAAGAAATAGGCTCCCTCCACGCCCACAGCTGTCGCAGAGCGGAATTGGAGCTTGAGCGTTTCTGTATCAGGACCGTAATCAGTGTCGTCACCAGGAAAATGGAGACCGTAGGAGAACCCGGGCAGGTTCAAGTTCTTGTTCCCCAGTCCGATACCCATCGAGACGGAGAAAAACGATGGATTCGTCCTCAGGTCGGGGTAGTAGGCGAGGTCATTCATCAGCAAGCCTTTATCCTTGAACAGCAGGTCGCAGATGCCATAGACCAACTCAGTGGAAAGAATACCGATGCCGGCTCCCGAAAGCACGTCACTGATCCAGTGACGGTTGTTGAGCACGCGCATCACACCAGTGGCGGTAGCTACCGTGTAGCCGCCGATGGAGTACCACGGCGAGCGCGTCAGGCCGTATTCCTTGTGCAGGATGGTCGCACCGACGAAGGCTGTCGCCGTGTGCCCCGAGGGCCACGAGTTGCGGGTCGAGCCATCAGGACGCATCTCGCTGGCGGTGTATTTGATGCCGTTGACAAAGGCCGCCATCACACCGTAGGAAGCGAGTGACGAGGCGAACAGTCGTGGCCACGATGAACGGCCCTCAACTCCAGCCATCTTCAGGCCTGCGGTCAGTGCAATGCCCGAGAACTGGGTGTAATTGTCGATTTCGCTATGGAAGTTGTATTTAACGAGGCGGATTTTGGTGTTCGTATTGTTGTAGTTTTGGCGGAAAGCCTCTTTCTCGCCCTTGGCTATCATACCGGCTACAAACACCGGGATGCCAACCCACGTCTGGTCCTGCATGAAGGTGTAGGGTTGGACGGCAGGGTTGGTGGTGTTCTTCAGAAAATGGAAATCGGGGCCTTGATACTCCCGAAACTTATTCCTTTCCTTCAACATATAGAAATCACCCGCACCACCCTTAATAGAGCTTTCAATCGTTTGCCTCGAAACACTATCGACAACTGTAACGGGTACAGTGTCAGCATCGTTGATGGCCTGTACGGTTTCCTCGACAATCGTTGCGAGCGAGTCAACGGGAATCGGGTCGCTGGGGTCGGTCTGTTCAGTGGCCCTGGTGGTGAATGGCAGTAATGCAGTTGCCAATAGGATTAAGATATGTACTTTCTTCATAATGGTAGTTTTTAATCGTATGTGTAGTGTTTGAGCACCTGACGGTAGCTGTTGAAGATTTTGCTCTTGGAAACGAAGCCCACATAGTTGTTCTCCTCGTCGATGACAGGCAGGTTCCATGCGCCAGTGTCGTCGAAGGTTTTCATGACTTTCTCCATCGGAGTGCCGAGGACGACCTTGGCCGGTGGAATGGCCATGAACCGGTGAACCTGCATGCGGCGGTACAAATCGGGCCTGAACATGATGTTGCGGATATCATCGAGTTGCACCACGCCCAGCAGTTTGCCGTCGTCGTCGGTAACGGGGAAGAGGTTGCGGTGACTCTTGGCGATGACGTCAACCATGTCTTTGAGGCTCATGTCGGGGTGTACAACCGAAAAATCTTTCTCGATGACACTGTCCATCTTGAGCAGAGTGAGGACTGAACGGTCCTTCTGGTGTGTGAGCAACTCGCCGCGCTTGGCAAGACGTCGTGAGTAGATGCCGTAAGGGGTGAAAATGCGGCTGATTCCATAGCTGCTGGCCGACACGATGAGCAACGGCAGGAACAGGTCGTAGCCGCCGGTCATCTCGGCCGTGAGGAAGATGGCCATCAAGGGCGCATGCATCACGCCCGCCATCACGCCCGCCATGCCCATGAGGGCAAAGTTCTTGATGCTCAGCGGCATATCGGGGTCAATAATCCCCAAGTGATTGATCAGGTAGGCGAAGAACACGCCACTCATCACGCCGACGAACAACGAGGGGGCGAAGGTTCCGCCCACACCGCCGCCGCCATTGGTCGCCGCCGTGGCAAACACCTTGAAGGCTCCCAGGGCGAACAGGAACAGCAACACTGCCACCGTGTTGTCACGGTAGCCGTAGAAGAGGCTGTTGTTGAAGATGCCGGTCACATCGCCATTGATGAGCTGAGTGATGCCCTCGTAGCCTTCGCCGTAGAGCGGAGGCATCAGGAAGATGAGGATACTCAGGGTGATTCCGCCCACGGCAAATCTTACCCAACGGTTGCGCAGCCGCTTGAAGCGGGCCTCGATGCGGTCGATGAAGGTGATGAAATAAAGCGAGACAAAGCCGCAGAATACGCCCAACAGCAACACGAAGGGAATGCGTGAGGCGTAGAACGGCTCGCTCTGCGAGAAGAAGAACTCCACGTTGTAGCCCGTGAAGACGTAGGCCACCGTCGCTCCGGCAACCGATGCCGTGATCAGCGGGATGGCTGCTCCTGCAGTGAGGTCAAGCATGAGCACCTCGACGGTGAATAGCAGTCCTGCAATAGGGGCTTTGAAGATGCCCGCGATACCTGCTGCGGCGCCGCAAGCCACCAGCATGGCCATCGTCTGCGGCGTGAGCCTGAAAGCTTGTCCCAGGTTGCTGCCGATGGCGGCACCGGTGAACACGATAGGACCCTCGGCTCCGACCGAACCACCGAACCCGATGGTCACCGACGAGGCGATGAGCGATGAGTACATGTTGTGAATCTTCAGGCGGCTTTTCTTCAGCGCCAACGCATACAGCACACGCGTCACACCATGCGAGATGGGTTCCCGGGCGATATAATAGACATATAGGCTCGCCAGCAGGATACCGATGGCAGGGAAGACCAAGTACAACAGGTTACCCTGCTCGGTGATGAAACGGCTGGTGAGGAAATTAGCGATCAGGGCGATGAGCGTCTTGAGCAGCACGGCGGCAAGTCCGGCGGCAATGCCCACCACGAGCGACAGCAGGGCGACGAATGTCTTGTCGGGGATGTGTTTTTCCCGCCAGGTGAGCATTCTTATCCACCATGAGGCCACCTTGTTCATCTTGCCGCTGGTGTCGTGGTCGATTGTTGCTGTGCTGCCCTGTGCCATCACACTCCACGTCCGGTGAAGACGATTTTAATTGTATAGATAAGAATCTTGATGTCGTTGAGCAACGACATGTTCTTCAGGTACATCAGGTCATACTTGACACGCTCCACCATCTCATCGACATTCTTGGCATATCCGAATTTGACCATGCCCATCGATGTGATGCCTGGTCTGACTTGATGCAGCAACGCATAGGCGGGTACGCGCTCCAGAATCTGGTCAACATAGTATTTGCGCTCGGGGCGGGGACCCACAATCGACATTTCTCCCTTGAGTACGTTCCAAAACTGGGGCAGTTCATCGATGCGATATTTGCGCATGAACCGGCCGAAGGGTGTGATGCGCGGGTCGTTGTCCGACGACAACTGCGGCTGCCCGTTTTTCTCGGCATCCTGTACCATCGAACGGAACTTGATGATTTTGTAGGGCTTGTTGTGCAGCCCCACACGTTCCTGCTTGTACAGCACGGGGCCGGGACTGGTGCTCTTGATGATGATCGAGACGATGGCATAGAGCGGGGTGAGCACAATCAGCGCTGCCAGCGAGACGATGATATCGATGGCCCGCTTGAGGTTCTTGCCGCTGTCGCTCATGCTGCTGCGCGAGATGTTCACCAGGGGCTCACCGTAGATGTCCGAGATGGACACCGGAGTCTGCATCTTGTTGAAATACTCGGGCGAAATCATGATGGGCAAACCCAGGCTGAAGAGCTTGTTGAGGGCGTTCATCGTCTGCTGGGTGTCGTCGCGTGTGGGCATGACAATAAGTTCCCAGATGTTTTCACGCTCACACACTTCCTTGAGTTCGTCGAGCTCATAGCAGGGCAAGGGGTTGCCCTTGACGGGGTTCTCGCCGGGGATGTTGACAAATCCCATGAATTCATAGCCTGCCGAATCGCGGCGACTGTTCTCCTTGTTGGCGAAGTTCACGGCAGCCGAACCGCTGCCGATGATGAGCGTGGGGAAGGTCCAACGCCGCGACTTGATGGCGCTGGAGGCCCGATTGGTGATAATGGCTCTTCCCAGATAGACGAATCCGAAGAGCAGGCCCCACAGGATGAAAATCATCTCATAATCGTTGACCCTGACGCCGATAACGTCGTTGATGAGGGCGATGAAGAAGATAATCAGTGTATTGATGCCCGAACTGGCTACCGTCGTGAGCAATTCTTGAACCCGTGACTTGCGGCAAACATTGTTGTAGTAGCCGCTGAAGATGTAGGTCACCATCATGATCAGCGGGAATAACAGCTGACCGAGCAGCACCATGTCGCTCTTGAGGTAACTCACAAGATAGGGCCAACCCACCACGGTGCCCATCTTGTAGCGCACGATGTAATAGACAAACCAAGCCAGGTTGGACATCACAAAGTCGCTCACCACATACTTGATGCGCTGTCGATGGGCTTTGTTTTTGAGGTCTAGCTTGATTTTCATAGGTTCTGGCAGGTTTAGCGGATGATCTTAAAAGTGTTGTCGCGGCTCAACAGAATGATGTTCGACGGCTCGTGGGCAGTGCTGTCACTGCGGCGATATTGCACGGCATAGTCAACACCCTGCACGATGGCAGGGTTGATGTCGGCAAAGGTCTTGGCTGTGGGCGCTCCGCTCAGGTTGGCCGAGGTGGACACGATGGGTTTGCCGTAACGCTCGCACAGGCGGTGGCAGAATTCATCATTGGGAATGCGAATGCCCACGCTGTCCTTGTCGCCCAACAGGTTGGGAGCCAGGTTGTAGGCCCCTTCAAAAATGATAGTCAGGGGTTTGACGGCCACGTCGATGAGTTCACGGGCGATGATGGGCACATCCACCACGTAGTGGTCCAGATGCTCGGCGCTGTCGATGAGCACGAGCAATGCCTTGCTGTCGTCACGCTGCTTGAGTTGATAAACGCGGTTGACGGCTTCGGGGTTGGTCGCATCACAGCCGATGCCCCACACCGTGTCGGTAGGGTAGAGAATCAACCCTCCGGCGCTCAACACCTTGAGACACTGAACGATATCGGCTTCCTGTTGAGACCTGTTTTTCTGTGTTTCTTCCTTTTTTGAACTCATTTCTGTTGTTTTGCAATATGCAAAGATAATGCAAAGTTAGAATACCCGCAACACTGCGGCATGACTTTTTGCCGAATCGTTACTGCTCTGGCACTTCACGCACGAAAGGCCAGCAACGGTCTGCATCATGGACTAGGCTAGGGCACCAAGTGTTTTTTGCTATCAGTGTCCCGTAAAATCGTATGGGTGTAGAAGCTGCAGGCATGTAGTGCCTCGCCTTGGCGTGGCCGCTATGAGGCAGTAATAATTTAAGATATAGCAGTCAGTGACACTTGCTCATGTGTGCGAAACACCCGGAGCATGTTCAAGAGTAACAAGTTAACCATATAATGACCAACAATTAAAGGCACATTGATTACAAAATTAACTTGGGCAACTCAGTTGCAACCCTAAAAAAGTTGTACTGAGTTGTCCAAGTTGTCTTTAAATACACAAGCGCGGATGCCCTTTGTATTTATTGTACTTATTGTCTTCCTTTTAGAACGTGTTGTCGTTGGCGGTTACTTCCCTTGCTGTTTGGCCCAACTGTCTTTCAGGCCGATGGTGCGGTTGAAGACCAGGTGACCCTCAGTCGTGTCGGGATCGACGGTGAAGTAGCCGATGCGCTGGAACTGGAAGGTGTCGCTCACCTTGGCGGTCTCGGCCAGGAACGGTTCGATCTTGGCATCGTTGATAACGCGCAGCGAGTCGGGGTTCAACAGCTCACGGAAGTCGTGCTCGGTGTCGGCGCTGGGATTCTCCACAGCGAACAAGCGGTCGTACAGCCTTACCTCGGCGTCCACACAGTGGCGGGCGCTAACCCAGTGCAGGGTGCCCTTGACCTTGCGCTGACTGCCGGCGCTGCCGCTCAGTGTGTCGGGGTCATAGGTGCACTGGATCTCGGTCACGTTGCCGTCGGCATCCTTGGTGCAGCCGGTGCACATGATGATGTAGGCACCTTTGAGACGCACTTCCTTGCCCGGCGTGAGGCGGAAGAACTTCTTGGGAGGCTCCTCCATGAAGTCGTCACGCTCGATGTACAGTTCGCGCGAGAAGGGCATCTGGTGCTTGCCGGCGTTCTCCTGCTCGGGGTTGTTGTCCATCTCCATCATCTCGACCTTGTCCTCGGGATAGTTGGTGATGACGACCTTGACGGGATTCAACACGGCGCTCACGCGGTTGGCGTGGTGGTTGAGCTCCTCGCGGATGTTGTGCTCCAGCAGACCGATGTCGTTCAGCGCTTCATATTTGGTATAGCCGATATCCTCGATGAAGTTCTTGATGGCCTGGGGCGTGTAGCCGCGGCGACGCAGACCGCACAGGGTCGGCATGCGGGGATCATCCCAGCCGGCCACGAGACCCTCCTTGACGAGCTGCAGCAGTTTGCGCTTGCTCATCACGGTATAGGTGAGGTTCAGACGGTTGAACTCAATCTGGCGGGGGCAGTACTCGCTGGCGCTCTCACCGGCCAACTCGTGCACGAAGTAGTCGTACAGGTCGCGGTGGGGGACAAACTCCAGCGTGCAGATCGAGTGGGTCACGCCCTCGAAGTAGTCGCTCTGGCCGTGGGCGAAGTCATACATGGGATACACGTTCCACTTGTTGCCCGTGCGCCAATGCGGCGTCTTGATGATGCGGTAGATGATCGGGTCGCGGAAGTGCATGTTGCTCGACGCCATGTCGATCTTGGCACGCAGCACATGGCTGCCCTCCTCAAACTCGCCGGCATTCATCCTCTGGAACAGGTCCAGGTTCTCCTCGACAGTGCGGTCGCGGTAGGGGCTGTTGGTGCCAGGTGTGGTGGGCGTGCCCTTCTGCTGGGCGATCTGCTCACTGGTCTGGTCGTCAACATAGGCCTTACCCTCCTTGATCAGGCGGATGGCGAAATCATACAATTTGGGGAAGTAGTCGCTGGCATAGTACAGACGGTCGCCCCAGTCATAACCCAGCCAGTGGATGTCACGCATGATGGCCTCGACATACTCGGTATCCTCCTTCTGAGGATTGGTGTCATCGAAGCGCAGGTTGCACGTGCCACCGAACATTTCGGCTACGCCGAAGTCCATGCAGATGGCCTTGGCATGGCCGATGTGCAGGTAACCGTTAGGTTCAGGCGGGAAACGCGTGTTCAAGCGTCCGCCGTTCTTACCAGCCGCCAAATCATCGGCGACAATCTGCTGTACAAAATTCAAGGGCTTCTTCTCCTCGCCCGCTGCGTTGATATTCTCAATATTCTCCGCCATAATATATAAATGTATCTCTTTTTAATTTTTTCTCATTAATTAACCTGCAAAGATAGACAAAATCACTCAATCATCCATAAATCTCGCTAAAAACTCTCGTCATGGGGCCGAAGAACTGCCCTCGTGCCCCTTATTCTTGGGGGACGTCGATGTTGTGTGAGGTGACAAGGTCGTGGGTGCGGGTCATGAAGCGGGTGAACTCTGCTTTGCTGTCGGGACGCAGGAGGTCGGGCCGCGCTTCGGGGATGAGGACGTAGTTCTCGCCGCGGGCAACGGGCTTCTGGACAAAGAAGAGTTTGTATCGTGGCTCAGCGACGACGGCTCGTCCGTTTTCCATCCTCAGTGATACCTTGACCATGGCGCCGCCACGGGTGTCGATGTCGCTCTGGTTGCTGATGAAGTTGCCCATGCTATAGACGAGCAGCACATTCTTGTCGTGTTCCTTGCTGTAACGCATCTCCATGGGCTCGACCACATGGGGATGGCCGCCGATGATGAGGTCCACGCCCTGGGTGACGAGCCAATCGGCGAGCGTGCGTTGCGTGGCAACGGGCTTGAGCTGATACTCGATGCCCCAATGCAGGTTCACGCAGATGGCGTGCGCCCCGCGCTCGCGTGCCAGCGCGATGTCGTTCTCGATGAGTTGCTGATCGATGAAATCGACGATGACATTACCCTGGATGGGGATGCCGTTCGTGCCGTAGGTATAGTCCAGAAAGGCGATCTTAATGCCCTTGACGTTGACGATGTAGGGGATGTGCTGGTCTCGCTCCTGCTGATTGCGGTAGGTGCCGATGTGGGGGATTCCCAGGGAATCCAGCATCTGGCATGTGCGCATCAATCCCTTGTCGCGACGGTCCAGACAGTGGTTGTTGGCCGTCAAGAACAGGTCAAAGCCTACGTCGCGCAGCTGCTTGGCGTAGCTGTCGGGGGCACTGAAGCAGGGGTAGCCCGTGTAGGGCTTGCCGCCCAGTGGGCATTCCAGGTTGACGACGGCGAGGTCGGCCCATGCGATGTCGTCGATAAGGTGCTGGAAACAGGGGCTGTAGTCGTAGGTGCCGTCAGGCTGCTCGGCAGCCGTGATTTGCGGCGCGTGCTGCATCGCGTCGCCCACAAACGTCAAATTCACCGTGTGGTTGCTTTGCAGCAACGACACGACCGACAGCATCAATATGGAGAGCAGTTTCATAGGCTAAGTAACTGTTATGACCTGACTAGGCAGGTATGGTTTTCTTTGATTGTTCCTGGAGGGTGTTGCGTTCCCAGAAGACTTGGTCTTTATAGCCCTGGATGGACGTGTCGTGATCGGCCGTCTGCAGGCGTTTGGCTGCGAACAGGCAGTACAACTCGTTGAGTTCCACGCCACAGTAGATGCGTCCCAGTTTCTTGGCCACAACGCTGGTCGTCCCGCTTCCCAGGAAGGGGTCAAAGACCACATCGCCGGGCTGTGATGAAGCCAAGATGAGCTTGGCAATCAGTTTTTCGGGCTTCTGTGTGGGATGGTCGGTGTTCTCGGGCATAGACCAGAAGGGGATGCTGATGTCGTCCCAGAAGTTGGAAGGGTAGGTAATCCTGAAGTTACCTTCCTCGGTCTCCATCCAGTCCTTGGCCACGCCGTCCACACGGTAGGGGGCGATGACTTTTCGCTTCATCATCACGGCTTCGACATTGAAGTAATAGTTCTTGGGGTTCTTGACCGCGAACCAGATGTCTTCCATGCCGTTTTTCCAGTTGGTCTTGGCACCGCGTCCTTTCTCTCGCTGCCAGGTGATGCGATTGAGGATGGTGAGTCCCGATTCTTCGATGACCCGCTGCATGGCGGCAGTCGATTTCCAGTCACCGCACAGGTACAAGGAGCCGTCAGGCTTCAGTTTGTCGCACACCTTGCCGAACCATGAGCGCAGGTAATTCTCGTAGTCATCGTTGCTCATGGATTTGAACTTGGTGCCGTTGAAGTCCTTGGCCAGGTTGTAGGGCGGGTCGATGATGATCAAGTCGGCAAACGCATCGGGCATGAGGGGCAGGACGTCGAACAGGTCGGCCTGAATCGTCGTGTTGTCAAAGGAGAACCCCGACGATATCTGATCGAGCGTCGTGATGTCCTGTTTCAGGGCAAAGCGCTCATCATCAGCTATCGTCAGGGTCCTGTTTCTCTCGGCCTTCATGTCGCGGGGTTGACGAGGTTTAGCGTCCGCGCTTGGCAGCCTTGGCTTGGGCCTTGGCGTTGCGCATCATCTGCATGGGATTGGTCGAAACCTGGTGCATCACCTTGCGCATCGACAGGAACTGCTTCAACAGGCGGTTCACTTCCTCAACACTGGTACCGCTACCGGCAGCGATGCGCTTGCGACGGCTGGCGTCGATGATGTCGGGGTTGGAGCGCTCCTCGGGTGTCATCGAGCCGATGATGGCTTCCACACCCTTGAAGGCGTCGTCGGGGATGTCAATATCCTTGATGGCCTTACCCACGCCGGGAATCATCGATGCCAGGCTCTTGAGGTTACCCATCTTCTTGATTTGCTTGATCTGCTTGATGAAGTCATCGAAGTCGAACTTGTTCTGCTTGATTTTCTTCTCCAGCTTTTCGGCTTCTTCCTCGTCGTATTGCTGCTGCATGCGGTCCACGAACGACACGATGTCGCCCATGCCCAGGATGCGGTCGGCCATACCGGCGGGACGGAAGGGGTCGAGGTCGGTCATCTTCTCGCCGATACCCACAAACTTGATGGGCTTGTCGACGACGGCACGGATCGACAGAGCGGCACCACCACGGGTGTCACCGTCGAGCTTGGTGAGGACAACGCCGTCAAAGTCAAGGCGCTCGTTGAAGGCCTTGGCGGTGTTGACGGCATCCTGACCGGTCATCGAGTCGACGACGAACAGGGTCTCGTTAGGATGGATGGCGTCCTTGATGGCCTTGATCTCGACCATCATGGCCTCGTCAACAGCGAGGCGGCCGGCGGTATCGACAATCACCAGGTCGTAGCCGTTGCTCTTGGCATGCTCGATGGCGTGCAGGGCGATGGCGACGGGATCCTTGCTTTCGGGCTCGCTATAGACAGGCACCTCGATTTGCTCGGCAATGGTCTTCAGCTGGTCGATGGCGGCGGGGCGATAAACGTCACAGGCCACGAGCAGCGGTTTGCGCTTTTCCTTACCGGTCTTGAGGCGGTTGGCGAGTTTTCCGGTGAAAGTGGTCTTACCGGAACCTTGCAGACCCGACATCAGGATGATGGCAGGATTGCCTTCGATGCTGAAGGTAGCTTCCTCGCCACCCATGAGCGTTGCCAGTTCGTCGTGAACGATTTTGACCATCAACTGGCTCGGGTTCACGGCGTTGATCACGTTTTGGCCGATGGCTTTGGCCTTGACGTCATCGACAAATTTCTTGGCGACGGGGTAGCTGACATCGGCGTCAACCAGTGCACGGCGCACTTCCTTAAGGGTCGCTGCTACATTGATTTCGGTGATGCGGCCTTGTCCTTTCAGGACCTTGAATGACCGTTCGAGTTTCTCTGATAAATTTTCAAACATGTTGTATGTGAGGTTTTTATTATTTCGTGGAGTTCCCGATGATTATGTCGGGGGGTGTTACAAAATATATTATTTCTTCTTGATCAAGCGGTTAGTGGCCGTGTCGGGGAAGACGATCTGCGGCTTGAAGTCGCGGCCTTCCTCGGGGGTGACAATGGCATAAGCCATGATGATGACGATATCGCCCACCTCGACCTTGCGTGCTGCGGCGCCGTTCAAGCAGATGGTGCCGCTGCCGCGTTCACCGGCGATGGTGTAGGTGTCCAGTCGCTCACCATTGTTCACGTCAACGATATACACGCGCTCGCCCTCGATGATGCCGGCGGCGTCCATCAGATCCTGGTCAATGGTGATACTGCCGATGTAGTTGAGGTTGGCATCGGTGACGGTCACACGGTGGATCTTGGATTTCATGACCTGAATGTACATATCTCTTTCAGCTTTTAGTTGTCAGTTTCTCTAATCTCTAGTCACTAATCTGTGCCGCAGGCACTCACTTCTTGTAAGTGATGTTGTCGATCTCGCGCACATCGCCGCAATAGACGGTGATGCAGCCCACGATGTAGTCGCTGTCGTCCCAGTTGGTGACTGGCTGGAGCGTGATGCCGTCGCAGATCGAGAAGTATTCGGTCTCCATTTCGGGCCAAGCGTCGATGGTGGCTACCACCCAGTCGTGGGTCTGCTCTACGGTGTGGTCCTTAGCGAACTCCAGGCTGCGCTTGAGCGTGGCATAAATCTGCGGAGCGACCTTGCGAACCTCGGGAGTGAGGCGCACATTGCGGCTGCTCTTGGCCAGACCATCATCCTCGCGCACACAGGGGCATTGCACGATATCGATATTGAATTCCAATTGCTTGATCATCGCGCGGATGACGGCAATCTGCTGGAAGTCCTTCTCGCCGAAGTAGGCACGGTCGGGCATCACCCATGAGAAGAGCTTGCTCACAATCTGGCACACGCCGTTGAAGTGGCCGGGGCGCATGGCGCCTTCCATCACCTGCTGGACGGGGCCGAGGTCAAACACGCGGGTGTCGGGTTCGGGATAAATCTCCTCGACGGTGGGCATGAAAGCCACATCCACACCACAGGCCTCGAGCATCGCGGCGTCGCGCTCGGCAGTGCGGGGATAGGTGCGCAAGTCCTCCTTGTTGTTGAACTGCGTGGGATTGAGGAAGCAACTCACCACAACGGCGTCGTTCTCGCGTCGGGCACGCTCGATGAGCGACTTGTGACCCTCGTGCAGGGCACCCATGGTGGGCACCAGACCTACCGACTTACCTGCCTGGCGAAAAGCCTCGACGGCCTCGCGCAACTCATTGACCTTGCTGATAATTTTCATTCTTTTCAATATATAAGATGTGAATTCAAACTGCAAAATTAGTGTTCTTAGCGCACATAGGCAAATTGCGTGCCAATTATTTGCCTAAATCCGTCTTCAGCGTGTTTTTTGAGGTAAAAAATGCAGCAAGTGGCGTCGGTTATAGGATTTTTCCTTACATTTGCAGCAACGAGAGCAAACATTTCTGGTTTTATGAAAAAAATACACTTTTGGGCGATTGCTGTGCTGGCAATGGCGTTATGGGCCTGTTCAGGAGGGAACAAGGTCGAGGATGAACAATTCGATTTCCTTGACAAACTGGGTATCACTGTCACCGATGAATTGCTGTTGGGTGACAGCCTCGTTATGCCCGATGTCTATTGCGGCGATCCTGATCAGGATGTTGACGACCTCAAGGGCGTGAAACTCAATCGTGAGCAGTATGATGCGCTTGTGGTTCCGGCAGGTAAAAGCTTCGTCGATGAAATGGGTAACTGGCTGCTCCTGGGTGTGCGCGACATGGGCACTGGCATCACCCTGGCCGCCATCTATTCGGGAAGCGGTGCGGGTTATAGTGTGGATTTGATGACCTATGACCGGCAGGGCCGTTTGCTTGATGCCATCAATGGCCGTGAGCAGCACGTCGTGTGGCGCATCGACTTCTCGAATGCCGACAACGACACGGCATTCACGCTCGACGGACGTTTCACCTTCGATGGTGACCGTGTGACGCTGCACCGCATGATGGGCCGCTGTGTGATGGACTTTGACGGTGACCTCAAGGGCGCCCCGATATGGCAGCAGGAGTGGCAACAGGAGTATGTCATCAATGCCAAGGGGCACTTTGTCATGCAAGGACAGCGCGTTACCAAGGAGAAGGGTGACATCGACTACTATGCCGCGCTCGACTTCAAGTCTTGGGACATGCTCGTTTGCTCAATGCACGACCCCAGCATCATGGACACCTGGAACGGCTACAGCGAGTTGGTCAACTCAACCTATGACCCCGATTACCAGTACAATCCATTCCCGTGGGATGTGGCGCAACTGTACAAGATGAACCCGCAGCGTTTCCTCAGTTGGATGGGTGCGCACCGTGATCAAGGCAACCGTCTGCTGCCGGTGTTCAAGTTACCGCCCTATGACCGTCCCGCCTTGCTGAAGGAAATAGCCCGCCTCGATAACCCCGCCACCCGCCAGTGGCTCACGTCCATCGTCAACGCCTGGGACGACAAGCCGCTGACCAAGCACCTGTAGCCGGGAATACCATTCTGAGTTCTCGGAGAACACAGAGCACTCAGAGAACTCAGAGAACTCCGAGAGCTCCGAGAGCTCCGAGAACTCCGAGAACTCAGAGAGCTCCAAGCGGCTCTATTTTCTAAAAAAATTAGGAGAAATGTTGCTGGTTTGGGGGCTTTAATGTAAATTTGCGAGAATTAAATCAATCAATGATTGACTATGGACGACAATAGGGATTTCCTGCCGCAGCGTGGAAATTATGAGAACTTGGCGGTTTATAAGTTGGCGACATGCATCTATGCCGTCACCTATTACTTCGCTAATGCCTTCTTTTCTAAGGGAGACCGAACCATTGACCAAATGGTGCAGGCCGCTCGAAGCGGGAAACAGAACATCGCCGAGGGCAGCGTTGATGGCAATACATCGACCGAAATGGAAATCAAACTCATGAACGTTGCTCGCGGTAGCATGCATGAATTGAAAGCTGATTATGAGGACTACCTGTTGCACCATGGCTTGAAGCAATGGTCCATCGATGACCCTCGAACCCTGGCTACCAGAAACTACTGTCGAAGCAACTGCGATCCCATCGTTTTTATAGAGAAGATGAAGGAACGTTCGCCCGAGACCATCGCCAATATCGCTTTGACTATGATTCACCAGTTTGATTATCTGATGATGAGACTCATCGAAAGCATCAAACGGCGTTTTCTGGAAAACGGTGGCATAAAGGATCAGATGTTCAATGCTCGTAAAAAATACCGCAACTATTAAAATTCCGAGAACTCCGAGAACTCTGAGATCTCTGAGAACTCCGAGAGCTCCGATAGAAGAATATACAACTCAGTAGAAAAGAAATATTGACTTTTTTTATGGCAACAGTTGACGACAAGAAAATCATTTTCTCGATGGTGGGTGTGAGCAAAACCATCCAGCAGAATCAGAAACAAATTCTCAAGAATATCTACCTCTCGTTCTACTATGGCGCCAAGATCGGCATCATCGGTCTTAACGGCGCTGGTAAATCAACGCTGATGAAGATCATCGCCGGCCTGGAGACACAGTATCAGGGCCAAGTGGTGTTCGCGCCGGGCTACTCGGTGGGTTACCTGCCCCAGGACCCGCAACTTGACCCCACCAAGACGGTCAAGGAGGTGGTGCAAGAGGGCGTGCAGCACGTGGTTGACACGTTGAAGGAGTTTGAGGAAATCAACCTTAAGTTCGGTATGCCCGAGTACTATGAGGACCCCGAGAAGATGGACAAGCTGTTTGCCCGTCAAGCCGAGCTGCAGGACATCATTGATGCTACCGACGCATGGAATCTCGACAACCGCCTCGAGCGTGCAATGGACGCCCTGCGTTGTCCCGAGGGCGACCAGTTGACCGAGCATCTGAGCGGTGGTGAGCGACGCCGTGTGGCCTTGTGCCGCCTGTTGTTGCAGAAGCCCGACGTCCTCCTGCTCGATGAGCCCACCAACCACCTCGACGCCGAGTCCATCGATTGGCTGGAGCAGCACCTGCAGCAATACGAGGGCACGGTTATCGCCGTGACCCATGACCGCTATTTCCTTGACAACGTGGCTGGCTGGATTCTGGAACTGGACCGTGGCGAGGGTATCCCCTGGAAGGGCAACTACAGCAGTTGGTTGGAGCAGAAGACTCAGCGTCTGGCCCAGGAAGAGAAGACCGAGAGCAAGCGTCAGAAGACCCTGCAGCGCGAGTTGGAATGGGTGCGCATGGCTCCCAAGGCCCGTCAGGCCAAAGGTAAGGCGCGCTTGAATAGTTACGATAAACTGTTGAACGAGACCGTCAAGGAGAAAGAGGAGAAACTCGAGATCTTCATCCCCAACGGTCCCCGCTTGGGCAACAAGGTCATCGAGGCACAACACGTGGCCAAAGCCTTCGGCGACAAGCTGCTGTTCGACGACCTGAACTTCATGCTGCCGCCTAACGGCATCGTGGGTGTCATCGGCCCCAACGGCGCCGGCAAGACGACGCTGTTCCGCCTGATTATGGGACTGGAGAAACCCGATAGCGGTATCTTTGAGGTCGGTGAGACCGTCAAGGCGGTCTATGTCGATCAGCAGCACACGAGCATCGACCCCGACAAGACCGTCTATGAGGTCATCTCAGGCGGAGTGGAACTGTTGCGCATGGGCGGCCGCGACGTGAATGCCCGCGCCTACCTGTCGCGCTTCAACTTCAGCGGCGTGGACCAGCAGAAGAAGTGCGGCGTCCTCTCGGGCGGTGAGCGTAACCGCTTGCAACTGGCATTGGCACTCAAGGAGGAGGGCAACGTCCTGTTGCTCGATGAGCCCACCAACGACATCGACGTGAACACCCTGCGCGCTCTTGAGGAAGGTCTGGAAGACTTCGCCGGATGTGCCGTGGTCATCAGCCATGACCGCTGGTTCCTGGATCGCATTTGTACCCACATCCTCGCCTTCGAGGGTAACTCTAACGTGTTCTTCTTCGAGGGCAGCTACAGCGAGTATGAGGAGAATAAATTGAAGCGCTTGGGCAAGGAAGAACCCACCCGCGTGCGCTATCGCAAGTTAGAAGTGTGATTTTTATAGCTAAAGAAATAAGAATATGAGACATTTAGTTTTAATCATCCTGACGCTGGCCATTGTTTCATGTACCAGCAAGTGGCAACATGGTGACACCATCAACAACGGCCACGATTTCTTGTGCAAAGTGGGCGTCTTTGACGACTCGCTGAACCTCAGCAGCAACGACCTTCGCTACGATAACGATGGCGAGAAATATCCCCACCGGTTCCTTGACCTGGCCGACTGCCAGGCTTTGGGCCTTGACAAGGTGATGTATGTGGACACCATGAACACAATTGTAAGTGTGTGGGGTGTAAAGGACTATCCCGACAAGGGTATCACCCTGTTGCTGGGACACACGTCCTACAGCGACATGCGCACCGGTTGGCTGGCAACCTATGGCAAGGACGGCATGATTGACTTCATGCGTCTGGGCGAGTGCGGTGGCGCCGTGAACCTGTCCTACTGGGACGACGTCGACGAGCACACCCGTCACATGGGCATCGACTCGATGCGCATGGTCATGCCCGACAAGTGGGGCAAACCCATCCACGTGAGCCGCTGGATTTCCTATAACGAGCAGCGCGATGGCGTGGACACAGACTCCACCTTGTGGTTCATCCACAACGAGTTGCCTGTCACCATCGGTGACGACGGACTTTTCACCGTGGGAAAAATAGGTACCGTATTCAGTGCTGACACCACCTTGCTGACCAACTATTGGCGCGACAAACGCGCGCTCGAAGTGTTGTCGTGGACTCCGCTGAGCGACACGACCTTCTACGATAGGGTAGAGGCCTTTCTCAACGAGGCCCAGGCCCACATCACCGAGCCTGCACAGCTGCTGGGCGATTTCAGCGTTCTGGTGGGTAACCGCCTCTATTGCGACACCCAACGCATGATGCAATGGTGCTGTGACCATCCCGACAGCCAGCTCACCCGTGGCTTGGTGAGCAGCTTCAAGGACATCAACCCCGAGTGGGTTCTCGATGAACTCAAGAACATCAAGGATCCTGAGCTCTTCGCCCGCAGCAGGAAGCTGATGGGGGTGTAATTCCCGACTGAAAAAACGGAGATAACGGATAGAACGGAGATGACGGGCTGTTATGGACCTGTCATCTCCGTTTTATCCGTTTTATTCGTTATCTCCTATGGTCGGTTACACGTCGGCGGCATGAAGCGCCGATGTGATGGTCTGCCACAAGACAGTGAGGGTCACGACGCCCATCAACATGTTGTAGAGGATATCGCGCACGGTGACTATACCCCAATCCTGGCCGCGCCACATCATCAGCCAGCAGATGACACATACCATCAGGGCGATGGCATAGACCACCGTCGTGGACCATGAGCCGCGAGGCTGCTTCTCGGGCAGTTTGTTGAGCACACGACGTGTGAACCAGGGATTCTCCCCGGGGTCATGCGCTCCCTGCTTGAGCAGTTGTGCCAGTTTCTTGTCTTCTTCGTTGGTATTCATATCTCAGTAACGTATTAATTATCGATAAATTGTCTCATTTTGCTTTTTGCCCGGTGGATGAATGATTTTACCGAGCCTTCGGGTATCTGCATGATCTTGGCTACCTGCTTGATGGGTTGGTCCTCGATATAGAACAGGGTGACGGCGACACGCTCGTTATCATTCAGGTGGGTCAGCGCCTCCTGGACCGTCATCGAGGCGTCGATGGCATCGGTAGCAGCAGTGCTGACTTCTCCTATACGGGCCATGTCGTCGACGTGATCCTCGTGATGGCGTCGGGTGTGGGTGTAGAACTCATTGTAGGCGATACGGTATAGCCAAGTGCCGAAAGACGAAAGCCCCTTGAAACTGCGTATGCCCACATAGGCCTTGATGAACGTCTCCTGCGACAGATCGTCGGTCAGCATCTCGTCGCCCATGGTCAGGTTCAGCAGGAACCGACGCACGCGCGGCTGATAGGCCTCGACGAGCCTGCCGAATGCGTCCCGATTGTCGGCCAGGGCGCATTGCGACAGCAGTCTTATTTCATCAAGCTTGGATAGCATTCTTTTTATTGCGCCGGGGGCGCGGTGTATTTGCGGCTATCGCCGCGTGTATGGTGTATGGGTGGATTAATACGGTTGGTAGGTATTGTTGTCGTCATCCCTGTAGTCCTCGTCCATGGGCGGCGGCACGGGGATGCCCTCACGCATCGGCTCACGGGGGTGCATCTGCTGGCTGCGTTTCCAGGCTTCCTGCAACGCAATTTGCTCCTTGTAGAGGATGAAACCCTTGCATACTCCCACAACCACCAAGGCTAAACCGATGGGCCAGAACGGATTCTCTATGTCACCTATCGCTACGCTGAAGAGTATCAACACTGTTCCCCAGCCAATCCACTTGATAGCAGGCATCAGGGCGCGCCAGTTGACCATGTCGGTCATCACGACGGGATTGTTGGGAGTCTGGCCACTGAGGGGCGTGCCGACTGGAACCTGACCGGGCTGCTGTGCAGGTGCGCCATTGAATGCGGGGGGTGTGGAAGTCACAACCGGCTGCTGCACATAGATGGCACTGTGCTTGGTGTCGTTCAGCGAGAGTTCATTGAGCGGATAGTTGTTCTCGATGGCCTTCTCGATGACGCGGTACTTGTTGCGACGGTTCAAGAAACGGAAGAACAGCACCAGTGCCACCAGGGCTAACAAGCCCACTATCGAAGCGACGCTAATTGCCTGGGCCGTTACCGCCCACTGGCTGCTGATCACCCTGATGTCATCGGACGTGAGTTCGCCCTTGTGGCCATCGATTTCCACGGTCGTGCCTCCGGCGGTGAGGGTATCGTCCAGGGCCTTGTTGATTTTCTCATTCACCTTCTGCAGGTCCACGCTTGGAATGGTGATCGACTTGTCACCGCTTGTCACGGTCACCGAATCGCCCTTCAGTTCCATGCCGGTCTTGCTGGCAGGAGTCGCCGAGATTGTGGGTGCTGCTGTGGCCGAGAATGCCATTATCAGCATCATTGCTAATGTTAAAATCGTCTTTCTCATTGTTTTATTTCTTTTAAGTTGTTGTTAATAGTTTGTGGCTTCAAGCCGTTTTCATGCATTAGACGCAGCACGGGTCCAAAAAAGTTGCACAAAGATGAAATTTTTTTTGAAATGTGACTTAATGACTTGAAACGGCCCGATTCAAATAAAGCATTCTGTCTCTAAAGTGCTTGGTTCCAACCTGTTCATGGCTTTTGGCCAGCCTCGAAGAGGCTTGACGGGTCGAAGACCCGGCTTTGTTGGAAAACACCATGCAAGTGGATCGAAGACCCACGCAGCTTGGTGACGGCTATCACGTCAGGCAAGTGCCTCGAAGAGGAACTTCGGCCTCGGCAACTCATGTCAGGCGCTTATCGTTCCATTCAAGCCCCGACAACTCAAGCATTTGCCTATACTCCTCCTCAAACGAACTCATCTGGTGATGCTGTCGTTGATTGATAATGTAACTGACAATCCGTTCCTTATCACGACAACTGCAAGAGAAAGCCCCATACTCCTTCCCCCAGCCGCTGAATTGCGGGAAATAGACTTGTTGTTTTGCCCATTTGCTGCTGCCTTGTTTGATGTCACGCACAAGGTCGCTCAATGCAATAGTTGGAGATAGTTCAATGAGCATGTGAATATGATTTCCGATACCGTTGATGCGATACAGACGACAGCCACGGCTCTTGACAATTGACCAGATGTAACGATACAGATGCTCGCTCGTCTCATCGGGAATAGTCATCTGACGGCGATAAGTGTTGATGACGACATGATACATCGAACTGACAGCGCTCATATCAAAATTCGGTTTTAGGTTTGAATTGCAAAGGTAACGCAAAACTCTAGATGCAGCAATCCTTGAGTGTGAAGAAGTTCGTCTTCGACGCACTTTCCCTTGTGCTGCCATGACACCAAGCGGCGCCCCTCGTAGAGGGTCTTGCATGGTGTTTCTCATAGAAATCGGGTCTTCGACCCGTCTGCCTCTTCGAGGCTATCTCGTCAGGCTCATTCAAATCCGTTTTGATGCTTTGCCATCAAAAAAGTTGCACAAAGATGAGAAAATTTTTGGAAATAATCTCTAACTTTGTGGGTAATAAGCAAAAAGACTTTTATAAACGCTTTAAAAATCGAGATTATATGATGAGAAAATTATTACTCTTGCTTGTTGTCATGGCTTTAGCGGCAGGTATTACCGTTAATGCCGACGAGGCGCGCAAGCGCGAGATGCGTGCCGCGTGGGTCGCCACCGTCTATGGCATTGATTGGCCCACGACATTGAACAACGCTACTGCCCAGAAGAACGAGATCAACTCCTATCTGGACAACCTGAAGGCCCAGAACTTCAACGCCATCTTCTTCCAGGTGCGCTCGATGTGCGACGCGATGTACCAGTCCAGCTACGAGCCCTGGTCGAGTTATCTGACGGGTACGCGCGGCGCTAATCCGGGTTATGACCCCTTGCAGTATGTGGTCGAGCAGTGCCATGCGCGCGGCATCCAGTGCCATGCGTGGGTTAATCCCTATCGTTGGAGCACCAATCCCGACTGGAACACCCCGCAAGACCAGCAACTGAAGAACTCAGGCATGCTGCTCTCCTACACCAGCGGCTCCACCACAACCACGATCCTCAATCCCGGTCTGCCCGCCACACGCGAGCGCATCGTCAATGTCATCCGCGAAATCATCACCAATTACGACGTGGACGGCATCGTGTTTGACGATTACTTCTATCCCAACGGCATTCCCACCAACAATAAAGCCGAGGACTATAACCTGTGGAATGACTCAAACGTGGACATGACCTTTGCCGACTGGCGTCGCAACAACGTCAACATGATGGTTGCCGACGTCTATAACATGATTCAGCAGACCAAGCCCGAGGTGCGTTTCGGCATCAGCCCGGCAGGTGTGGCTGGCACGGCCAGCACATCGGCCTATCAGCATGGCGTCACGCCTTGTCCCACGGGCAGTGACTGGCAGTACAACGGTATCTTCAGTGACCCGCTGGCTTGGCTGGAGCAGGGCACCATCGACTACATCTCGCCGCAGATCTATTGGAAGACCAACCACAATACCAATCCCTTCGGGCCGCTCACCAAGTGGTGGAGCTACATTGCCAGACACTATGGCCGTCACCACTATGCCAGCCACAGCATCTCGTTTCTGCTCTCGTCTAGCAATACGCCCAGCGACTGGGCCGAGATAGTCCAGCAGATCAGTTATTCCCGCCAGTACACCGAGGATAATTGCCCTGGCGTCGTGCTCTATAGCGCCAAGAACATCAACGGCAACAACAGTGGTGTGAGTGGCTTGGGCAACTATCTGCTCGCCAATGCCTTCCAGCACCCTGCCATGATACCCGCCGTGACATGGAAGGATGCACCCGGCTATGATGCACCCACAGGGTTGACTCAGAATGGTGCTGCATTGACATGGGATGCCCAATCGGGAACGCTGGTGAAGTATGCGGTCTATGCCGTTCCGGCCGAAATGACACTCGACGAGGCGACAAGCACTGTCTATGGTGGTATCAAGAGTGACTACCTGCTGGATATCACCTATCGCCCGACGTACAGTCTGCCCAACGGTTACGATACCGATTACTGGTATGCCGTGTGTGTCATCGACGGCTACGGTAACGAGAGTGAGCCAGCTTGCCTGGGCTTGAGCGAACCCGACCCGTTCCAACCCACGCCCCTGAGCTACAATCTTGAGAAGGTGTGGGAAATCAACGACCTGAGTTTCCTCACTACCAGCGAGGCGCGTCAAGGCTTCGGTATGAACGGCAAGTTCTATATCAACGACAAGAACGCTGCCACTATCCTTGTGGTGGATCAGAATGGATTGACAGGCGAGACCTATGAGGGTGGACGCAATGTGGGCTTCGCGCGCGATGAGGCCGGAAACTTCGTCGTGAGTGATGCCAAGTTCCCTGACCCCTGGAACACCAGCAGTCCACGCATCAAGGTCATCAATCCCTCGACGGGCCAGGTGGTGACCCATGTCCTGCCTGCAGAGCTGACCGACTTCGGCCGCAGTGACAATATGGGCTTTGCACGCGGCAATCTGCTGGAGGATGGCGAACTCTACCTTGTGGGCGCCAATAGCGGCACTATGATCAGCCGCATCAAGTTCACCGATGGCGAAATCAATCTCGATGATTCCTATCTTGCCAACTGCGATGGTGTGGGCGCCAATAGCGGAACAGTGCTCAACTACTACACCGACCTGGACGGTAATGACGCTCTCCTGTATGTCAACCGTTCCAATTCGCTCAAGAAACTGGCGTTTGACGGTGACGGATTCACGGCAACTGTGATTTCACTGCCCAATAAGGGCAACTGCAATGGCACCTTCCCCTTTATTTGGAATGGCATGGAACTGATGGTCTATCCCACACCGGGTAACTACCACGACGGCTTTGCCGTTGCCGAGGTCAATGCAGCCTCACCCCTGGCCAGTGTAGAGCAGACCGTTTCGACCGACATGAATGGTTATCAGGCCAATTGGCTCAATGCCGAGGTCGTTGACTCCCGCAACGTGATGGTTTACCAGTATTATCCCGGTGGACACCTCACCGTGTGGAGACTGACCAAGCGCGGCGGCCTGTTGCTTGGCGATGTCGATGACAACGGTGTTGTCAACGTCACCGATGTCACCATACTCATCAACTACATGTTGAGCGGTAATGTCAACATCAACTTTGCCAATGCCGACTGTGACAGCAGCAAGAGCATCAACATCACCGATGTCACCATGCTCATCAACTACGTCATGAGCGGTTCATGGGGTAACTGACCGTAGTCACTGATTTCACGGCCAGCGCTGTGTCCGGGACATGGTGCTGGCTGTTTTTTGCCTCTTGTTGTGCTCGATAAGACGAAAAAACGAGGGGATTGTGGGGCGATTGGTGAGTTTTTAGTAATTTTGCCGTGTAATGGAAGGAAAAGAGAAATTTGACATACAGCATCCCGAGGCCTGGGAACTGCTCGTCTCGATCGAGGACAAGCGGGTGGACTACATCCTGTTCTCGCCGTCGGTGCCCGGCTCATTAGCCATCGGGCAGGTGGAACGTGCCGACGAGTCCTTACAGGGGCTTGAGGATGCCGTGTACGAGACACCTGACCTGCTGAACGACTACAAGCGGGTGCGGGTGGTGGTTCATTCCAGCCATTTTGTGCTGTTCCCGGGCGAAATGCCCGATGCCGATTGTCAGGAACTCGTGCGTCATGCTTTTCCCGATGACGACGGTGATGCTGCTGTGTGTCCCGTGCCTGGAAACGGTGTGAAGATGGCTTGGCTCATGCCGCGTGGCATGCAGGCTTTCCTTGGCCGCACCTTCAATTATCCGCAGGTTGTGCATCATCTGGCTCCCCTTTGCGGTTATTTCGTGGAGCAGAACCGCGATGACGACAAGTCCCGCATGTTCCTCCATCTGGAAGATGAGCGCATGGATTTGGCCATCTACCGTGACGGGGCCTTGCAATGTGCCAACTCCTATCCTGTCACCGACGACCAGTCGGATGCCTATTTTGTGTTGAACGCGTGGCGCACCCATGACCTTGACCAGCTGACCGACGAGTTGCAGATGATGGGTGACAGTGACCGATGCGCCGCGATGAACCCCTTGTTAAGGGAATATGTGAAACATGTGATGCCTGCTGTCTATCCGACTGCCGCGATGCAGCTGGGACGCAATGCGATGCAGGCTCCGCTTGAACTGATACTGCTTGCCCTATGCGAATAATCAGCGGAAAATATGGCCGTCGCCGCTTTGACGTACCGACAAACATCACCGCGCGTCCCACAACCGACATGGCGCGCGAGAACCTGTTCAACGTGTTAGGCAACATTATTGACCTGGAGGGTGTGACGGTGCTCGACTTGTTTGCCGGCACGGGGGCTATGAGTTTCGAGTTCCTCTCGCGCGGATGTGCCCATGTCACCGCTGTCGAGAAGGCGCGTGTGCAGGCCGAATTCATCAAGCGTGTGCAGCAGCAGCTTGGAGACCCCAACCTGACGCTGGTGCGCGGCGATGTGTTCAAGTTTGTAGCCACCTGCCGCCAGTCGTTTGACGTCATTTTTGCCGATCCCCCTTACGACTTGCCGCGTTTCGGCGACATTCCCAAACTGGTGTTGGAATCGCCGCTGGTGCACGACGGGACGTTGTTCATTATGGAGCACCCGCGAGAGCACGATTTCTCGGCACTGCCGCATTTCTCGCAGCAGCGCGTCTATGGCAAGGTCAATTTCTCCCTGTTTGAGATCAATAATACCAATTCTGAAAAATGAGAATCAGTCTATACTTGAGGTTTGTCGCCGTTGCAGGCTTGATGGCTGTCGTGATTCCGATGGCCTCTCAAAACCTGATTCCCGCCGACAGTATCGTCCGCTTGATGTCGCCCACAGTCGTCACCTCCGAGGATATGAGTCAGCAGCAGGTGACCAACCCCCTGGAGGCCATCAACGGCCGTGTGGCTGGTGTGACGATACAGAAGAGTAATAATGGCGCCGCGGCGATGAACGCTGTGCGCGTGCGTGGCACCACGTCGGTCACGGGTGGCAACGACCCGTTGATTATCATTGACGGCGTGTTCGGCGACCTGAGCACCTTGTCATCGATTTATCCGTCGGATATCGAGAGTTTCACGGTGCTCAAGGATGCCAGCGAGACCGCCCAATACGGCTCGCGAGGTGCATCGGGTGTCATCGAGGTGGTGACCAAGAAAGGCGCTGCTCATCGTGCTACCGTCACCTATAACGGGAGTATGGGCATCACTCATGTGAGCAAAAACCTCAAGATGCTCGATGCCGCGGCCTACCGCGATGCGGTGAGGAGTCAGGGCGGGATGCTCATCGACAAGGGCTTTACCACTGATTGGCAAAAAGCCATCCAGCAAACCGCCTTCATTCAAGATCATCATGTCGCCTTTATGGGTGGCGGCGAGCGTTCGGGCTACCGTGTCTCATTGGGATATATGGACCATGACGCAGTCATCCTGCATGGCAAACTTAACAACTTGACGAGCAACATGAACATGTATCAGCGCATGTTCAACGACCTGTTGACGATCGAGGTGGGCATGTTCGGCAACGTGCAAAAGGACCTGACTGCTGTCTATGACGTGCAGAAGACCTTCTACTCGGCTCAGGCATGGAATCCCACTTTCGGCACCGAGCGCAACAGCGACGGCGGTTGGGACGGTTTCACCTATGCCAACCAGATCAACCATCCGCTGGCGTTGATGGATAGCCGCACTCAAGACAAGACGACCCACCTGAGTACCCATGCCAAACTCACGTTCAACCTGAGCCCCAACTGGAAACTCTCGGTTTTCGGTGCCTATAGCCACAACGAGGTGCAAACGTCGCAGTTCCTGCCGACGAGCATCTGGAGCGGCGGTAAGGGTTACCGCAGCAGCGCCAAGACCGATTCATGGCTTGGCAATGCCACCGTGACGTGGGACAAGACGTTGGGCCTCAGTCACGTCAATGTGATGGGACTTGCCGAGGTTGAACGCAACACTCACACGGGATTTTATACCACCACAACAGGTTTTTCAAACAACGCTATCGGAATTGATGCCATCCAGGCGGGAGCCGTGACGCTGTGGGACGGCACTGGCAGTTATCGCAACGCCCCGTCGCTGGCTTCTTTCATGGCGCGTGTCAACTATGACTACGACAACCGCTACTCATTGACTGTTGCCGCTCGTGCCGACGGTTCGTCGAAGTTCTCATCGGGCAACAAATGGGGCTTCTTCCCCTCGCTCTCGGCATCATGGAACATCGGTAACGAGGCGTTCCTGAACGATGTGACTTGGCTCGATGACCTGAAGTGGAGCGTGGGCTATGGTCTTGCCGGTAATCAGGGTGCCGTGGACAGTTACATGGCCCAAAACGTGCTCACTCCAGCGGGTATCCCCCCTGTGGGACAGAATCTGGTTGTGACGCTCGATGCGTTGCGCAATGCCAATCCCGACCTCAAATGGGAGGTGAAGCGCAGTTTCAACACTGGCTTGAGTGCCGCTTTCTTGGGCAACCGCATCATCGCCTCGCTGGACTTCTATACCTCCAAGACGAACGACATGCTTTATCTGTATAATGTGGGTGTGCCGCCGTTCAGTTATAACAAGTTGCTCGACAATCTGGGCTCGATGCGCAACAGTGGTGTGGAACTGGCGTTGGGCCTCTCGCCGCTCACTACCCGCGACATGGAATTGAATATCAATGTCAATGTCGCCTATCAGTACAACAAACTGCTTTCTTTGAGCGGCTATTATAAGGATTATTGGCTCGAGGCACCTGGCGAGGTGGACTTGGTGAACTTGAACGGAGCGGGCTTCCACGGCGGTAACAACCACATCGTCTATCAGATGGTGGGACAACCGCTGGGTGTGTTCTATCTGCCGCACTGCACTGGTTTGAAGAGTGACGGGGCTGGAGGCTATGTGTATGAAATCGCCGACCTTGACCATTCGGGCGATGTCGACATCGCCAACGGCAAGGACCGTCGCGTGTGCGGACAGGCGATGCCCAAGGTGCTGCTGGGCAGTAACATCAACTTCCGTTTCAAGCAATGGGATGTGACCTTGCAGATCAACGGTGCTTTTGGTCACAAGATATACAACGGAACCGCTTTGACCTATATGAACATGAACAGTCTGCCGGGCTATAATGTCTTGGCCGACGCTCCGGCTCGTGCGATTTATGACCAAACGGCGACCGACTACTGGTTGGAACGCGGCGACTATTTGGACTTTGATTACCTCACTCTGGGTTGGAACGTGCCCTTGAACGAGAAGGTGAAGCACACGATCAGCCGCCTGCGCCTGTCTCTCACGATTGATGAATTGGGAACGATCACGGGCTATTCAGGCTTGACGCCCATCATCAACAGCTCTTCGGTTAACGGCACGCTGGGTGTTGACGACAAGAACATCTATCCAGTCACCCGTTCCTATTATCTGGGCGTTACCGTAACCTTCTAAATCCGAGAAATCATGAAACGATATATCATCTATAGCCTGTTGATGGTCGCCGCATTCTTGTTGATGACCTCTTGCGACAAGTTCCTGGAAGATAACCCTACCGACCGCCTGCCTGAAGACGAGGCCTATAATTCGGTGAAAGACCTGTGGAACAATGCGTTGGGAAGCATTTATCTCAACATTGGCGGCAGTGCTCCGTCTCAGGGACTGCAGGGTACTGCCCGCGGTGTGTGGGACCTGAACACGTTCTCGACAGATGAGGCGATGATTCCCACGAGGGGTGCCGACTGGTATGACGGAGGCATCTGGCAGAACCTGTTCCTGCATCGATTCGGCAATGTCGATTTCACGGGCGACACATGGAATTATCTGTTCAAGGAAGTGCTCGCCTGTAACCGCGCGCTGGAGCGCATCGACGCGTTTGCCAAGTCTCATCCCGGTGAGGATGTGGACGAGATTCGTGCCGAGGCGCGTGCCTTGCGTGCGATGTTCCTGTTCTATGCGATGGATCTCTATGGCCGTGTTCCCCTGTTCATGAATTCAAGCCCCACGGTGCAGGAAATGAAACTGCAGGACCGCTCGGTGGCATTCAGGCACATCGTTGATGAGCTGCAGGCCGCTGAGGGTTACCTGCCTGTCTTGCGCAGTCCGCAACTGGGCGAGTACTATGGCCGCATGACCCGCGATGTGGTGGACTTCTTGTTGGCTAAGGTGCTGTTGAATGCCGAGGTCTATGCCGATGATGACTGGACCGACAGCCACCACCCCGATGCCTCGGTAATGATGTGGCTTGTTGATGGCGAGAAGCTGAACACCTGGCAGGCTGTGGAGCACTATTGCGTCACCATCGAGTCAAGTGGTTACACGTTGGCTGATGCATTCAAAGATAATTTTGACATCAGCAACGAGGAATCGCCCGAGTTGATTTTCACCATCCCGATGGATATCTACAACTACTCCAACCGCTTCACCCAGCAGTTCCGCTCGCTGCATTACAACCATGCGTCGGCGTTGGGGCTGAACGGTGAGAATGGCCCCTGCGCCACTATTGAGGCGATGAAGACCTTCGGGTATGACAAGGGCGTGGATGCCGACACGCGTCTGTTTTGGACCTACTACTATGACAATGTCTTTCACAACAAGACGGGCAAAGTGGTCACGCTCGATGACGGCTCGCCGCTGGTTTACTACCCGCTGGCCGTGAAACTGGACCTGTCAAATGACCCTTATGAGAAGACGGCAGGCGCGAGGATGTACAAGTATGAGATCGACCTGGCGGCGATGAGTGACGGACAGTTGCGTCGCAACGACATCGTGCTGTTCCGTTATGCCGACGTGCTGCTGATGCGGTGTGAGGCGATGCTGCGTGACGGCAGGGCAGGGGCCGAAGCCGATGCCTTGCTCAACCAGGTGCGTACCCGTTCCCACATGGGAAAGCGCACCGCGACCCTCGACAATGTGCTCGAGGAACGCATGCTGGAATTTGCCTGGGAGGGATGGCGCCGTAACGACCTCATCCGCTATGGCTTGTTTACACGACCTTATACCGACCGTCCGCAGACCGATGGTGACCGCATGGGCTACACGCTCGTGTTCCCCATCCCGGGCGAGACATTGACGGCTTGTGGCAGTACACAAAACCCGGGTTATTAATCAGAAATGAGGAATGAAAGACGAGAGTAAATATGTCACCCTCCTGGAGCAGCATGATGTCAAGCCCACGGCATTGCGTCTGCTGCTGTTGCGCACGATGATGGCTCACGACGATGCTTTCTCGCTGCAAAGCCTTGAGGATGAGTTGGACACGGTGGACAAATCGACCATCTACCGCACCATCACCTTGTTCTTGACCCATCACCTCATCCACGCCATCGACGACGGCACGGGCATGTTCAAGTATGCCGTGTGCAGCCCCGACTGCCATTGCGGTGAGGATGACGGCACCATCGACCACATGCACGCTCATTTCAACTGCGAGAAGTGTGGCCGCACCTTTTGCCTGCAGACGACCCAGGTGCCGCTGGTCTCCCTGCCCGGCAATTTTCAGGTTCACAGCATCAACTACGTTCTCAAGGGCCTATGCCCCGATTGTGTTTTAAGTTCAGGAGTCAGAAATGAATAAGGTTACACGCTGGTTGCGCAACATATTGATATTCTTTTTCACCTCAACGATATTGTCGGTGGTGATTTTGAAGTATATCCCGGTCTATATCACCCCGCTGATGCTCATCCGCGCTGTGGAGCAGATGATTGACGGAAAATCGCCGCGAATCAGCCATCACTGGGTGCCGCTGGAGGAAATCAGCCATAATTTGCCGCAGGCTGTGATGGCGAGCGAGGACAACTTGTTCCTGAAACACAAGGGTTTTGACCTGGAGCAGATTCAGAAGGCACAGATCGAAGCCCAGGAGGGCAAGCGTCAACGCGGCGCGAGCACCATCAGCCAGCAGACGGCGCGCAACGTCTTCTTGTGGCAAAAGCGCTCGTGGCTGCGCAAGGGCCTGGAGGCCTATTTCACTTTCCTGATTGAGGCCGTTTGGGGCAAGGAGCGCATCATGGAAGTCTATCTCAATTCCATCGAGATGGGCAAGGGCATCTATGGCGCCGATGCCGTGGCCCACTACAACTTCAACACCACGCCCGACCGCTTGACCAAGGACCAGTGTGCCTATATCGCCGTGTCGCTGCCCAACCCGCTGGAGCGTGACAGCGCCCATCCCACCGCCAAGATGAGAAGAATGCACAACACTGTCCTCAAGCGCATGAAACAAATCGACCAGTTTCCCAAAGAGGCCTGCGCGAAGTAGTTTAGTTCTTAGTCCTTAGTCCTTAGTCCTTAGTCCTTAGTCCTTAGTCCTTAGTCTCTAGTCCCTAGTCCTTAGTTTAAGGCTGGCAAGTCCGTCTTGTCCGTTATGTCCGTTATATCCGTTACAGGGAGCAGAAGAATGTGACGAGGAACGGCACCGAGAAATCGACCAGAAAGCCGTGGAAGAGCGAGAGCAAGACGAAGTCTTGACCGCTGGTGCGGGTGATGATGGGCAGTGTGGTGTCCATGGTGGTGGCGCCGCCGCAAGAGATGGGGGAGAGGGGGCCGAAGAAACGCACGAGCAACGGGGCGCCCAGCAAGGTGAAGACCTCGCGGATGATATTGGCCAGCAGGGCTACAGTGCCCAGTTCAGGCCCGCGATATTGCGTGATGAGAATGCTGGACAAGGAGTAGTATCCAAAGCCCGAGCCCACGGCCAGGCAGTCGGTGAGGCTGCGGTGGGGCAGGCCGATTGTCGCAATGGCCGTTGCGGCCAGCGTGCCGATAATGGTCATCAGCGGCAACAGCATCAGTCGCGGGTCCAAGTGTCGAAATTTTTTCAACAGTTCGGTGTTGTTGCCCACCGTGATGCCCACACAGAAGAGCAGGCCACACAACGTCAAGAAACTCACGTTCTCGCCCAATGCCGGCACCCAGCCCAAGAGGCCGCACACGATGCCCATGATGAAGAATCCCACGATAATCAGGCTCCCCTTCATCGGTCACCTCCTTTCTTGCGCGACACCCAGTGCCACAGTCCCCAAGAGAACAGCACAGTACCGGCCACTCCTGCCAGCGACAGCCACAAGGCCTCGAGGCCCAGCGATGTGATGCCCTCGATGACCTGGGGGTTGGTGCCCACCTCCACGCCCAGCAGGAACAACAAGGCCCAAATGAAAACCGTCACGGCGTGCGGCACCACCTTCAGTCGCCGTTTCCTCATCAGGAATCCGACGGCCACTCCACTGAGCATTATGGCAACAACCTTGAGCATACCGCAGGCAAAATTAAATAAAAAATACTACCTTTGCCGCATCATTTACAAACAAAAGCATAGTTATGAAGAAATTACTGTTATTATTCTTAGTGATCGTTGCGATGAGCGCTTGCTCGTCCAAGTCAAATGTGGAGAAGAGTGATGCGTCGGCAACCCTTGACACCGCCGCGCTGGTTCAACGTGTGACCGACATCTATGATGTGGCCTTTGGTCAGTATAACGATAAGGAAGCTCACAATTCGGCCGAAATCGGGAACTCCTTGGACAGCATGTTCTGTACCGCTGACTGGAATTCTTGTGTGAAGCGCGTTAATGCCTTTGATAAGAAAGAGGATTCCGGCATGGGCTTCTTTGAGGCCGATTACTGGATCATGGGACAGGATTGGAATGACCTGAAGGCGACCGATATCCGTGTCACAGCCATGACCGACTCGACCGCTACGGTTGAGTTCAATCTCCACAACTGCGGCAATGTGTCGGCGGTGCGTCTGGAGATGTTGCTCGAAAACGGAGCTTGGAATATCGACAACTTCATCGACGTCACCAACGACTTTGACTGGAAGGCTGGCATGAAGGAGCACATGAATGAAAAATAATTACTGGAAATGAAAAAATTCCTGTTGATATTTCTGACGGCTGTGGTGTGCTCGAGCATGGCCTGGGCAGTACCCGCCAAATCGGTTCCCTTTACACACGTCCAGAGTGACGGCAGCACCGTGACGCTCGAGATGCGGGGTGGGGAGTTCAACCACTCGCTGATGACGCTTGACGGGCTGACGGTCGCCAAGGCCCTGAACGGTGACTACTGCTACACGGTCGGTGGCTCGTTGAGCGATGTGCGTGCCCATGACGAGGGTAACCGTGGCATTGAGGAGCAAGCCTTTGTCGTGGCTTATCGAGACCAGATGACGCTTGCTGCCGGTGTCCGCCGTTCGCCGCGCCGCACCGACGAGAATGACTCGCCGCAGGTGCCTACGCTAGGTTCGCCGCGCATTCCTGTCATCCTGGTGAACTACACCGATGTCCAGTTCATTGACGAGAATCCGCTGTCCACCTTCCAGAACCAGTTCAACGAGAAGGAGTACAGCTGTCTGCACTACTTCGAGTCGCAGTCGCGCGGACAATTCTCGCCGCGTTTCGACATCTTGGGCCCAGTGCCGTTGCCTCAGACCCGCGCTTTCTACGGTGCCAACGTTTATCGCTACGGTCAGGAACTTGATACCCAGTTGGGCACAATGATTTATGATGCCTGCATGGGCATATCTGGGGATGTGGATTTCTCCAACTATGACAACGACGGCGACGGCCTTGTCGATGTTGTGGTGGTGCTCTATGCCGGTGTGGGTGAATCACAGGCTTGGCGCACGGTGCCCGAGAGCGTTTGGCCCTGCCAGTGGGATATGAAAGAAGCCCACGATTGGGGTTGCAGCACCACTGGACCGTTCCAACTCAACGGGGTGACCATCGACAAGTTTGCCGTGTTCAACGAGCTGGAAGGCAGCAACAACACCAGCACGAATATCGACGGTGTGGGTACCTTCTGCCACGAGTTCGGTCATTGCCTGGGTCTGCCCGATTTCTATCCGACCAACAACGGTTCCGCCTATGGCATGAGCAGCTGGGACATCATGGACAACGGCTGTTACCTGAACAACGGCCATCGTCCGGCAGGTTACACTTCCTATGAGCGTCACTTCATGGGCTGGATGGACCTCATCGATGCCGAGGAGAACACCCATTACAGCATGGCTCCGCTCAACACCGATGGCGGCACCGCCGTTAAGGTGACCAACGACGCCAACCCCGATGAGTATTACCTGCTGGAATACCGTGTCAAGACTGGATGGGACGCTTTCCTGTCGGCCGAGGGCATCATGATTCTGCATGTGGATTATGACAAGCAGGCCTGGGATGACAATACCCCCAACAACAACAGCAACCACCAGCGCATGACGCTCATTCCTGCCGACAATCTGTTGTCGGGTGGTTCAAACAAGTATGACTTGTGGCCTCAGGGCAGTCTTGACTCGCTCACCAACAACTCGACGCCCCCTGCCATGGTCTATACCGGTGGCTACATGAACAAGCCCATTACCGAGATGACCGTCGACGTCCAGACTCAGATGGCCGGTTTCTGGTTCATGAAGGCGCAAACCCCCATTTACCAGAAAGGTGACGTGAACCGTGACGGCGAGGTGAACATCAGCGACGTGAACGCTCTGATCGACGTCATCTTGAAATCGGGCACCATGAGCGACGAGGTGTTCGATGTGGATGGCGACGGCGAGGTGAACATCAGCGATGTCAATGCCCTTATCAACATCATTTTGTCAGGGAAATGACGAAATAGCAAAAAGCGGCCAGATTGTCTATTTTTTAGACATTATTACAAGGATTTGCAACAAAGTGTGATTTTTTGTTGCAAATCCTTGCTTTTGTATGGAATATTGCTTATATTTGCGGCGTTCCTTTAGATGGGGAACACAAATATACCTAATTATTTAAAATCTACTGTAATGGGACGAATTGTATTTAAACCGATTATGGCGGTCGTGCTCGTTATTGCGGGTGCTGCCGTTGTTGTTTTGTCTGGTGCTTCGCCGCCAGAGTCTTGTTTCCCGCAATCACCGCCGTGTGTTGTCGCTCGTGGTACAGCCACGGGCCACCATCATGTGCGCCACGTGGCATCACTTGTCGATGTGGCGCACGGCAATGGTGATTGCCTTCCTGATATGAGTGCTAAATGATTTTTTCATAATTGTGGTTAGGTTGGGGGCACGTCTCTGCCGAGCGGCCCGGATGTGTCCCCTTTCCTTCTCTGGCATTCATGTGTGTTAAAGCATTGTTTAACAACTAACCTGCAAACGAAATGGAAAAGCAATCATATTTCAAGATGTTGAGGCTCGTGTTGGCCTCGGTCGCGGTCGTTGTCTTATCATCGTTGTTGAGCTCGTGTGAGGATGATACTCCTGACCCCAAGATCGATTATTACTTCACTATCGCCAGCAAGCCGCCCGATTATTATCCGGTGAGCAAGGACGATATGGCATACGTCATCACCCGAATCATGAAGGACTCGATCAGGGCGGTTTATTCCAAGCGCACCCTTGACGGCAATGACAAGGAGGTGGTGCAAGTGTGTGACAGGATATATTACCGTTATCGCGATGAGCACCCTGAGGCCTACAAGTATTTTTTCTGTATCGCGACGCTGCACCGCGCCTGCATGACAGGAACTGTGATTCGTAAGGATGTCAAGATCAGATATTATGATTTTTAGTCATTTTTATTGACTTTTAAAAGAATATTGTGTATTTTTGTAGCACTTAAAAATCATGTGAGGATATGATGAAACGATTACCAATTCTTATAGTGATGGCTGTGGCCATGGCGCAGTTGTCGGCGTGGGCGGCCCCTGTCGATGAGGCCGCGGCAGCCCAGTGTGCGTCGCAGTTCTTGAATCGTCAAGTGGCTCAGGGTCATCTCAAGGCTGCACCGGCAGCCTCGGTGATGCAGTTGGTCCAAGTTGAGAAGGGAGTTCAAGACATGCCCGCGTATTATGTATTTAATGCCGATGACAGTTATGTGATTGTGGCAGGTGATGACCGTGCCGAGAGCGTTTTGGGCTTCGGCGACGGGCAATTTGACCCCGAGACCATTCCCTGCAATATGCAGGGCCTCCTGTCCCACTACAAAGAGCAGATGGAGTGGCTGCAAACCCACCCTGATGCCCGCGTGAAGCCTCGTGAGGCGAACGAGGTCGTTGTCGTTTCACCGTTGTTGACGTGCACGTGGTCACAAGGTGCGCCCTACTATAACCTGTGTCCGTTCGACAAGGGTGTGCGTTGCGTGACAGGCTGTGTCGCAACCGCGATGGCCCAGGTGATGTATTATTGGCATTATCCTGATGTGTTGCCCGATCTTCCTGCTTATACAACCGGTTTTTATCATATCTATCTGCCTGCGCTGCCTGCAACCCCCGTCGACTGGGCCGAGATGTGTGATGGCTATACCATGCCTTACACGCCCGCTCAGGGCATGGCGGTCGCCACGCTGATGCGCTATTGCGGCCAGGCGTCCTCGATGGAGTATGGCACCGACGGCAGCGGCTCTGGCACATGGAATCAGTATTCGGCCATGATGCTGCTCGGTTATAACCAGGCGATGCGGTTCCTTCACCGCGACGACTATGAAACTCAGGACTGGTTGGCCATGATGCACGAGGATTTGACTCAGGGCCGTCCCATCCTGTACTGCGGTTCGGGTGAAGTAGGCGGTCATGCCTATGTCGTGGATGGCTGTATCGGATGGCTGTTCCATATCAACTGGGGCTGGGAAGGTAATTATAATGACTATTTTGTGCTGGACGCCTTTGATGTTGCCGGCTCGTCATTCTCCTATGGTCAGTCGATGCTGTACAGGCTGTACCCAGCCGAGGATGTTCCCCTTTGGGACATCGATGTGGATGGCGTGTGCTACAAGTTGAATGGCCACGAAGCCACGGTTACCACTCGTGAGCGGCGATACGGTTCCTACAGTGGCGCTGTCGTCATCCCCAGCGAGGTGACCAGCCAGGGTGTGACCTATCCTGTCACTGCCATAGCCGACGGAGCCTTCAAGAACTGCTCCTCATTGAGGACTGTCACCTTGCCGCCGACAATCAAGCGCATCGGCAAATACGCCTTCAAGGACTGTACCTCGCTGAGGGCTATCAACATCCCTGATGGGGTGACCGAGATTGCCGACTTCGCCTTCTTGAATTGCTGGCTGATGAGTACGCTGACCATGGGGCGACACGTGGAGGAGATCGGCTACTATGCCTTCTACGGTTGCAGCATGTTGAGTCAACTGTCATTACCGTCGAGCATGAAGCGTATCGATGAGGGTGCCTTCATGAACTGCACCACTATGAAGCGATTGACCACTGGGAACGGTGTGGAAGAGATTGGCGACAAGGCTTTCGCCAACTGCCGCATGTTGAGTGAGGTGGTCATCGGCAACAACCTGAGGGTAATTGGCCGGGAATTGTTCTCGAATTGCACATCACTGCAAGACGTGACGGTGGGCCTGAGTGTGGACTCGATAGGACCGAATGCCTTTGTCGGTTGCCGGTCGCTGAGCCGCTTGAAGATGTACCCCGAGTTGCCCCCGGTGGTGGACAGCGAGGAGAGTTTCCCCAGCACCTGTTATTCATCAACGACATTGATTGTGCCCGATATATCGTTCGACGATTACTATTGTGCCGATATATGGACATTGTTTGATAATATCATCAGTTTGGATGACGTGGCCGTGAACGGTGACGTGAACGGTGACGGCGAGGTGAACATTGCCGACGTGAATGCAGTGATCGACACTATCCTGAGCGGCATGGGAGGTGACGAATCATTTGACGTGAACGGTGACGGTGAGGTGAACATCGCCGATGTGAATGCTGTGGTCGATATCATTCTTGGTTCTTAATCATTAGTTATTAAAAGTTCGGTCTGGAAACTCCAGATTATTTGGTTCATCTGGAAACAAGAAACTATAGCGACCACCTGAAAGTAAGGAGTGTCTAATTATTTTTACGGAATCTAAAGAATTTGCAGCAAAAGTCGATTTTGTTGCAAATTCTTGTTTTGGGCTAGATGGATGGCGCAATGGTATCGTGAGGATTGCCCGCGTGCGCTCGCAAGAGATCAAATCATTTTTTAGTGTCTCCAGTGGCAAAAAAAGAGAGACGCAAAAACCTTGCGTCTCTACACTTTTGATGCGAGTAATGTGACGGCCGCTGGGGCCGCGTCATCAATTGTCGGCAATCTCCTCGAGCTTGGCCAGGAAGGCATGACGGCCGCCCATGAGCAGGGCGATGGCACGGGGCACGATGTCGCTGAGTTCGGGTGTGGTGTCGGCCAGGATTTCAAAGGCCACCCACACCGAGGTCTCTTTCTTGCCCTCGGGGTCTTCCATCTCCATGGTGTAGAGTTTCACCACCTTGATGTTGCTGTTCACTTCGTTCATCACGCGCATGATGGTGTCCTCGTTGTCCTCGGTGACATCAAAGATGGCAGGCATCATGAGCCTGAAGTATTGCTCGTCCTCATCGTCCTTGAAATAGAGGAAATTGAAACCTTCGTTCTTGAACGCGATGCCAAAGGGGGTCTCGTGGGGACGGAACCCTTCTTCGGCCAAAAAATCCATCATCAGTTTGTTTAAGTCCATATCTATGTGAAGTTTAATGAATAATCTTGAGTCTAATGTCTCATCTGTATCCGATGTGGGGGAGGCTGTTGCTGCGGCTGATGCCTTCCATCTTGTCGCGCATCTCCTCATATTCCTTGAGCAGCTCCTTGTTGATCGACGGCTTGATGCCCTCGATGGTCTTGATAAGCAGCTCCTGGGTGATGTTCTCGTGGTTGAAAGCGGCGATGGTGGCAGCCTCGTTCACGACGTAGGAAATGTCGCTGGCGACATAGCCATCGGCCTTCTTGGCCAGCTCATCACTGTCGATTTCCTCACAGGGGCGGTCCTTGAGGTAGAGCTCGAACATGAGTTTGCGGGCTGTCTCGTCGGGCATGGGCACATAGACCTGCTTGTCGATGCGTCCCGTGCGCAACACTGCGGGATCCACCTTGTCGGGGCGGTTGCTGGTGGCGATGACAAAGATGCCTCGCTTGGAGCAGTTGTTGAGTTGGGTAAGGAATTCGTTGACCTCACCGGCCTGGTTGCTGCCCAGGTCGCCCGAACGGCTGGGAACGAAGGCGTCGAACTCGTCGAAGCACAGCACCGAAGGCGCATTCTCCTCGGCTTTCTTGAATAGGTCGGCAATCTTGCCTTGCGAACCGTGGATGTAGATGGAGCCCAAGTCGCTGGCCTTGACAAGGATGAAGTTGAAGCCCGTCTCCTCGGCAAACTTTTCGGCAAAGAAACTCTTGCCGCAACCGGGAGGGCCGTAGAGCAGCATGCCGTTGGGCGGTGTGAGTTTGTACTTCTCGGCCAGTTCCTTGTCCTTGAGGATGAGGATGACGCGCTTGCGCAGCATATCCTTCAAGTCATCCATGCCGGCGATGTCGGCAAATCCGTTGCCGCCGCCGCGCTTGACCTCGACATCGGCGCTGGTCTCGCTGGCAGCCTGAGAGCGGAAACTGCCGGGTGCAGAGTCATCGGGGCGGGAGAACGGACCGTCTTCAAACGGATCTTCTTCCTCGTCCTGCAAGGCCTTCAACTTGCTGCGGATTTCCTTAGCCAGGTCGCTTTCGTCTCCCTCGATGAGGTCGGCCAGCAGTTTCTCGACGCTGCTGTAGCGGTCGTTGTAACCCAGCGACAGCCCCTTCATGATGATATTCTTGAGTTTCTCGTCCTCAATGTCATCGACATTGATTTCGCCCTGCTCGCTGCGGGCCTTCTGGACGATTTTGATCTTCTCTTTGCGCGTCATTTCGGGCTTGAATTCCACGTCCCAGGGCACTCGGCCCGTGAGCATCGTGTAGAACACGCCGGTAGCGGCGAAGATATCGTTGCGCTCATCATATTTGCCGATGAACGACTGTCCGCTGGCATAGCGCGGATCCAGGTCGGCAGTGTCGAACGGCGGTGTACCCATGAAGCCCTGCGAGACGTGTCCCAGGTCGATGAGTTCGGCTGTGCCTCCGGTCTTGCTGCTGAGCATGACATTGGTCGGGGTGATGTCGTTGTGCAGGCATCCACCCGGCATGTTGTGCATGTACTGCAGGCCCTCGAGCATCTCGATGAATATCTTGGTGGCGACACTCGGGTCGATTTTGCCCTCACGCTGCAACATCTCGCTCAGGAGCTCGCCGCTGAAGTAGTTGGCGACCATATAGCGGCATTCACCCTCCTCGTTGCTGTAGCCGCCGTTATCTACAAGGCTGATGATGTTCTTGTGCTTGATGGCCAGCGACCACATGATTTCCTTGACGTCGCCTTGCTCGATCAGTTTCTCGGGGGTGTTCTTGAGGCGGTAAATCTTCATGAAGTAGGGGTTGCCGCTCTCGTCCTCGACGCGGTAACTCTCGGCGTAAGGGTTCTCCTTGATCGGGTAAACCACATTCCACTTGTTGTCGATAATTTGTCCTTGCTTGAGTATCATATCGTAGTTTGGTCTTTAGTCGTTGATTTTTTTCTTGTGAAAAGATGCCTCAGCACCAGGTGAGAGCGGTTGATAATCAGTATGGCCAGCAGGGCGAGCAGGAAAGCGGCCATCAGGCGTGTCATGATGCCGTCGGCGTCATAATCGTCGCTCAACCGGTTCAGCTCTACGGGCTGCTCGACATTCTCGAGCGAGGCGAGGGTTCGTTTCCACTTGATGGTACCGTCCTCGAGATAGACCACGGCAGGATTGCCGCGTGCAATCATCTTGAGTTCGCTGTCATCCATGTTGTAGATAGGGTAGGAGGCCATCGAGATGTCCTTCCACTGCTCGATTTCCTGGGCTGATGCGGGTGTGAGGGCGACCACGTCGGCATCGGCGACCAGGGCCGCGTCGTTCATCTCATTGAGGGCGAATGAATGGACTACACCCACTTGCAGCAGGTCAGGGAACAGCAACAGCACCATGTGGCGGTTACGCGTCAGCACGTCGATGGTGACATCGTTGCCCTCATCGTCCATGATGGCGATGCTGCTGGGCGAAGCGCCGTTCTGGATGATGATCTTGCCTTGCGGACGCCGTGCATGATAGCGTGTGACGTATTCCCATCCGTCTTCCTCGTCGGGCAGGCTGTCGATGGTGAACTCCTGTTCAACGCCGTCGCGGCTGTAGATGAAGATGAAGTCATCCTCGCTGTTCTCGTCCTCGCTGCCGGCAGCATCCATGCTTGCCAGCCGCGTGCCCACGGGATAGGGCCTGTAGTCGATGAGGGGCTGGACAAAGTAGCCGTAGTAGGCTACCGCCATCACCATGGCGAATGATACCGCCATCACCATCCAGTGCACCGCCGGTCCGTAGACGCCCCTGAGGCTCTTGTTGAACATCAGCAGGTAGATGAGCCCCAGGATGAGCAACACGTTCTTGAAGAATGTTGCCCAGTTGCTCAGGTGCAGCGCATCGCCGAAGCAGCCGCAATCGGGGACGGCGTCGCTAATGGCAAGCCACAGGGTGACTGGCGTCATCACTGCCATCATCAGTAGGGCGATGACCACGGAACTCCTCCTGTAGGCGCCCACCACGATGGCGATGCCGACCATGAACTCGAGGGCCGCGAGAGCCACTGCGAGGAACAAGGCCGTGTTGCCCCATTGCTCCATACCCATAGCGTTGAGGTAGTCGGTGATTTTGTAGCAAGTGCCCCAGGGGTCCACCGCCTTGGTGAATCCCGAGAAGACAAACAAGCCTCCCACGACGAGCCTCATGAGGGTGGTCAACAGGCGACACCACGTCTCGCCCTTGACGGCATTGATGATAGCCTTGATGGTCATTTCAGTTTTTTAATCCTTAGTTTTTAGTCAGCACCAGCGAGTCGGCGGTTATTCGTCGATTCCCTCGTTGTGCTTGATCAGAGCGAACACGCTGTAGTTGATCATGTCCTGGTAGTTGGCGTCGATGCCCTCGCTCACGAGGGTGGCACCATTGTGATTCTCAATCTCCTTGGTGCGCTGAATCTTGGTCAGGATCAGGTCGGTATAACTCGAGATGCGCATGTCGCGCCATGCCTCGCCATAGTCGGTGTTCTTGGCAATCATGAGGTCCTTGGTGGCCTTGATATGCTTGTTGTAGAGTTCCAGGGCTTTATCTCGGGTGATGTCCACCGTGTCAGTATAACCCAACTGCAGTTGAATCAACCCGATGATGCCATAGTTGATGATACCGATGAATTCGGGCCAGATGCCTTCACCCACCTTGGTCTCGCCGTTGAGCTCCAGGGTGCGGATGCGCTTGGCCTTGATGAAAATCTGGTCGGTCACCGAGCGCGGTCGCAGGATGCGCCACGAGGGACCGTAATCCTTCATCTTGTTGATGAACAGCTCACGGCACACGGCAATCACCTCGTCATATTGTTTGCTGGTGTTGTGCATAGTCTAAATTGAGAAAAACATATTTGAAACTACAAAGTTACTGTTTTTTTCATTGCAATGCGTTAATTGGATGCGTTTTTTTGTTTGACGGCAAGATGAATCAACCCCGCGCATGTTCACTGCATGCCGCGGGGTTGTGTTGTGTCGTGTAAATGATGGGTTGAATCGCGGGTTATTTCACGAGTTCGCCGATGCTGGTGGTGAGGTTGAACATGAAAGTGGATGCGCCGGTGTGGGGGCGGGCATAAGCGGCTCCGATGCCGAATGCCTTCACTTTCAAGCCGCCTGCCACCGAGAGGCCCGACATGAAGTCGCGCTTGTAGGTGGCCATGTCGGAACGCGTGCGGTAGTTATAACCGAGTCCCAGGTAAATGTTGTTCGAGGGCAGGATATCGACACCGAACACGAGGTGGCGCAACAGGTTGCTGCCGAACGATTCTTTCTTGATCAGGTCGCTGTTGGGGTTGTTGACATCCTGGATCTTGTAGTAGGGAGAGCTCCAGCGGGCCAGTTCATAGGCCGTGACATGCAGGCGGATGGGGGCCATGCCCAACATCTTGCTGAAACCCACTTGGATATCCCACGGCAGATTGTCCTTGAAGTCGTTGAATTTCTTCACCTGACCTCCCAGGTTCTTGGCCACCAGTGATGCTGAGAACTCATGGTCGGGGTCATAGAAGTTGAGACCCAGGTCGGCAGCTACGGCACCGGCGGTGTAGTCCTCATACTTGGAGTAGAGGTACTTGACGGTGATACCGCCGCGGAATTTCTCGCTGATGTCGTGGCTGTAGGTGACGCTGAACGCCATATCGCTGGCGCTGAACTTGCCCGTGAGGGCTCCGTTCACGTCGGCGCCCTGAATATTGCCGTAGCCAAAGTACTGGATGCCCACTGCCACTGCACCATGCTCGCTGACGCCCTGACCGTAGCGCAGGCCGGCGAAGTTGGTCTCGCCGATGTAGCGCATGTAGTTCAGTCCCACCTGGTGGTCATATTCAGGTCCCAGCAGTGCCGGGTTCTGTTCAACCAGGTTGATGTCGTCGTCAATGATGGTGAGGTTGTGACCACCCAAACCATAGACGTGGCTCGACGAGGGGACACTCAGGAAATTATAGGCCGTGGTGCCAGAGCCGTTATCGGCCACGGCAAACAGTGCCACAGCCCATACGGCCAGTAATATCAAGTGACGCAGATAGGTTGTCATATCGTTATCTATATATGTTGCTGATAATAGTATAACGAAGAAATCCCCTTTTTAGTATATTCACTCCTCGCTTGTGTCCTCGGGGGTGTCGATGTTTTCCTCGCCATTCTCGCTGATGACCTGCTTGGCCAGTTCCAGATCGCGCTCAAAGACAACGACTCTGGCAGGAGCCATCCAGATGGCATTAGCGGTGCTGTCAACAATCACTCCTGCGGGGATGCCGCTAGCCTCGAGGGCCCCCTTGACGATGTTGGCGTCGATGGCGCTGGCATATTTCTCCAGCACGACGATTTTTTCTTCTTTTTCCATACGCTTGTATTGTTTTGAGGCTGTGACAGGTGTCACAGCACGATATTGTGTGGGTTAACAATTACTTGATGCCTCGCGAGTTAAGGGCGGCCTGGTAGCGGTGGGCGTTGTCCAGGTGAGACTTGTAGTCGCGCGTGAAGTCGTGATAGCCGCTGAAATCGGGCCTTGCACACATGTACAGGTAGTCGTGTTGCGGAGCATCGAGCACGGCATCGATGGTCGATTTCTCGGGCAGACGAATCGGGCCGGGAGGCAAGCCGTCGACGCGATAAGTGTTATAGGGTGAGTTGATTTGTGTCATGGGCACGGTGATGCGCTTGATGGAGAAGTCGCCGATGGCGAATTTCACCGTCGGGTCGGCCTGGAGTCGCATGCCCTGTTGGTAACGGTTCAGGTACAGGCGAGCCACCTTGCCGCGTTCGTCGGCCTTGACGGTCTCTTCCTCGACAATCGAGGCGACGGTAGCCACCTCGTCGGGTGTGAGGCCCAAGCGCTCGGCCTTGGCCTTGCGCTCGGCGGTCCAGAACTCGTTGTAGTAGTCGAACATGCGGTCGAGCATTTTCTCGGGACTGATATTCCAGTAGAACTCGTAGGTGTCGGGCATCAGCAAGCAGGCGATTGTCTCGGGTGTCTTGCCGTATTTAGCGCAGATGGTGCTGTCTTTCAATGCTTTGCGCATATTGTCGGGGCCATCCATAAAGGTGTCGCCCCAACGCTGTGTCCACTCGTCGAGGGTGCGCACGTTATTGAAGGTGAAACGGATGCCGTCTTGCACGCCGTTCTTGATGCGTCGGGCCGCAGTGAAGGGCGACATGCCCGGCTTGATGCGGAAGGCGCCCTCGCGGTTCTCGACCTTGGCACCCATCAGTTTCATCATCGTGGCCACGCGTTTGCCGAAGGTGGCATCAACGTTAGCCTGGACGCTGTCGCTGATCATGTCGATGGTGCTGCCTTTACGCACCTTGACGATGCCCTCGGCAGGAGCACCGATGAAGAAATAAGGTGCGGCACAAGCCGCAAGAATGATTACCAGGGCGGCGATACCGCCAATGATCCATTTAGTTTTAGTCATGATTATGTTTATAGTCTTTAGTTATGATCTTCAGATGGTAGCAGTGAGCAGTTGGGCGGAGCCTGTCATCTCGACCTTGTTGACCACGGCAGGAACGAGAACGGTCTCGCCCTGGCGCAACGATACGGGCTCCATATCAGTGACATGGAGTGTCGTGGCGCCCTCGAGGCACATCATTGCCACAAACGAGTGCGGTTGGGGCAGCGAGAGCGTGAAACCGTCGTTGAAGTCGATGCGCTGAACTTCAAATTTGGTACATTTCACCAGCGAGGTGATGCCGGGCATGGGTGCAGGTGCATAGTCCACACGGCTGTCAACGACATTGTAGTTGAGCGCCTCGCGGGCCTGCTCGGTGTGCAACTCGCGCGGCTTGCCGTTGGCATCCAAGCGGTTGTAGTCATAGACGCGATAAGTGATGTCACACGACTGCTGGATTTCGGCCAGCAGGTTGCCCGCTCCGATGGCGTGAATCTGGCCGGGCGGGATGAAGAACACGTCGCCGGGTTTGGACTCGGTGACATTGATGACGTCCAGAATGGTGCCGTCGGCGATGCGGCGCTCATATTCCTCAGGTGACATCGGACGCTCAAAGCCCGTAAGGATCTTGGAGCCCTCATCAGCCTGAATGATATACCACATCTCAGTCTTGCCCAGACTGCCATGACGTCTCTGCGCCAGTGCATCGTCAGGATGCACCTGGATGGACAGGTCGCGCTTGGCGTCGATGAACTTGATGAGCAGCGGGAAACGGTCACCATAGTGCTGATAAACCTCTTCGCCCACAAGTGCTGCACCGTGTCGTTGCAGCAACTCGGTGAGTGTCAGGCCATCATCTTCTCCACCCTTGACTACGCTCTCGAGTCCGGGCACTGCCGATAGTTCCCAGCTCTCACCGATGGGTTCATCGGTTGACGGGAGGTGCTCGAACTCCGTCAACTTGTCACCGCCCCACAGGACGGTCTTGAGTACGTGATTGAACTTATAAATCTGCATGTTGAGATAGTTTCAACCGACAAAGGTAGTACAAGCCGAGGACAGAAACAAACAAAAATGGTTTTTTGTTTGGCGCATGATTGGGCTTGGATTACCTATGAAAATAATTCCAGTAGATGAATTATGACTCACTCTCTTATTTAACCCTTGGATGTGGGTTTTACTGGGCTACCTTGTTGTTGTCGTCCTTGATCCAACGAATGTACTGGCTGTAATCGTGGGCGACTAGCACGCCGTTCTCGCGGTCATCGCGCCAGGTGTCGGTCCAGTCCATGTCATAGCCGTGGCCCGTTGCGTCGTGGAAAATGTGGCCTTCGCCCTCGTTCATCTTCCAGTAGGCGATCAGGCCCTCGCTGTGGGCGTTCACACCGGCAAAGCCCATGGCAATTTCGCTCGCCGTGAGGGCGCGGTTCCACACGCGCACCTCGCACAGGCGTCCCTGGAAGAACTGGCTCGTGCGGTAATTGCCCCACGACATGCCCAGCTCAAAGCGCTGGAATGGCGTTGCCTTGCCGCTGCCGCTGGTCTGGGCATCCTCCACGCCATCGACATACATCTTGAACGTCGAGCCGTCGTAGGTGCACGACACCAGATACCAGCGATTGGTCTTGAAGTGGGTTGAGGAGAAGCATCTGCCGCCAGGCAGCACCCATTGCAGGATGTCGCCACCTGCCGAGCCATTCTCGCCGAAGCGGAACATGTTGGCTTCCTCCTCGTTCTTGCCCTCGATGGCGAGCACGCGCTTGATGTTGCCCACGTTGCCGAAGTTGTAGGAATAAACCTTGAACTCGATGGTGTAGTTGGTGAGGTTCACCATCTTGTCGTCGGGGAAGATGTAGTTCGATGAGGCATTCTGGTTGTTCTCGAGTGAGTAGAACGAGATGATGCGGGAAATCTGCAGGAAAATCGTGCGGCTGCTCTCAATCACCTCGCCGCCGTCACCCTCGACTTGGCGTATGGTCACGGGGATGACATAGGTGGCTCCCTCGATGAAGTCGTCGGTCTTGAGCACCTTGACCTGGGCGGCAGTTGACAATGCCTCGCCCTGCTTGATGGTCACCTCGCTCTCATCGATTGTGACGCTGGAGGGTGAAACGGCATAATAGGCTGTGCCATGGGTGGCGTTGTAACTTCTCACCAGTGACGTGTCGATGGCCAGATGCACAGTGACATCCTTCGGGCAACGGCGTGTGGCCTTGACGGTGACAGCATAGGCTGCCGGCAGTTCATCGACGGTGAATCGTTGTACCGGCACTTGTTCAGTGCCCGAGATGAGCAGTCCCACCTTCTGGTAGTCAAACTTGTCGCCCTCGCTGTCACAGGCCGCCAGTAGGCAACCGACAGCCAGCAGCAAGATGATATTCAGAATCGTTTTTTTCATTGTTGTTCTATTTTTAGGGACCTTAAGGACTTTAAGGACCTTAAGGAAGCATCTCTTAACTATTATCTCCCTGCGGGGTTCATGATCTGGATGGCACGGCGAATGGCTCCGTAGGGCACACCGTCGCTCGTGTTGTAGTAGTTGCGCTCCACATAGTAGGCGCCGCAGCCCCCCTTGTGGCCTGTGGCAGGCTCCCAAGCGGCATAGTTGAAGATTTCACCTCCGGTGGGTTTCTGCCCGAAGGATTCGCAATACACCGTTTTCTCGTCGGGATGCCCCATCGCACCCACGCCGGCACCCTGTTGACTGTAGGCCTGCTTGATGTAGTAATCCACATAGGGGTCACAGGCCGTGGGCGGTGATGCCGAGAAGTAGTCCACGATGACCAGTTTCTCGGGATGCTGTCCTGTGGGACCGAAGATCTTGTCACACTCCTCGATGGCCCAAGTCAAGTGCTGGCCACTCCAGCCCTCGTAGTCGAAGTCGGCCCCGTCAAGGCCCGTCTTGACAACCGTATCGCACACCCAGCGGGCATAGGCGCGAATGGCCTCCTCGCTGCGGTCGCTGGAGAGGTCAACGACCTTGCCGCCGATGGTGAACTTGTGGTTATAGTTCGAGGCATCGGCATGGAAGACAAAGCGGGTGCCCTTCTTCTCGCGTGTCTCGATCATGTCCTGATAGGCAATGGGATGCGTCTCGGGCGTCGGGATGCCCATCCACAGGTTGACGATGTCGATGCTGTCGGGCAGGCCGATGATGCGCTCGCCCCACGAGGCCGGGTCCTTGTAGCCACTGGCGCCCTCGATGGGTGCCCAATCGGCATAATAGACGTAGCAGATCTCGTGTGCACTCGCTTTGTAGTCACGCAGAGCCTGGTAATACTCCTCGCTGTACTGTTTCATCGGCTGCAGGTCAAGCGCCTCGGGCTCAGTGTCACAAGCCGTGACAGCCAGAAGAATCAACGCAGCCGAAATATATCTTGTCAGTTTCATATCTCTAATCACTAATCTCTAATCACTAATCACTTTTTTGTCCCACCACAGGCGGGTGCCTCCATTGTCCTGGCCACCGTCGAGGGCTTCGGCATCCAGCAGCTGGATAGCGGCTTGCACGGCGGCTTCGTTAGTATTGTACTCCTGTACGGGGAAGGGGCATCGACGCACTTGTAACTGTGTGTCGATAAGCCCCTGGCTGTCGTTGTTCACGACGGGAAGCAGGCGGGGGTAGCCTGTGCGACGGAATTCGGCCCAGCCCTCGCAGCCGTCGGGGTACATCGCAATCCACTTCTGGGTGATGATGCGTTCCAGGTTGGTCTCGAAGTCGGCTTCATCGTTCCAGGCGATGGTGATGTCGCTGGGGGCGTTAGCGCCATTGTTGCTGCCCGTGCGGTCCACATAGCGGGTGGGCTTCAGCGTCGAGTTGGCGATATAGGCGTCATCGCCACTCACGCCGTTCTCGTTGAACGATGCACGGATGCCGGCCTCGTAGAATGCCTTCGCCGTGCCGCCCATGTTCCAGCCACGCAAGGCCGCCTCGGCGCGCAGGAAGTAGGCCTCGGCAACCGTCATCCACACGATGGGCGTGGTGGCGCGGTCGATGTTCAGGTTGGAGATGTACACCCCGGCATAGCGTGTGGGATTCATGTTGTGGACGCCCAGGCGCACGCCGTGATACTTGTTGTCGCTGCTTGCGGGGACGAAGTAGGCGGCCAGTCGCGGGTCGCTGTAGCCGTTCATGTAGCAGTCCATCGAAGCCCCCATGCGCACTTCACCGGCATTGAAATTGTAAGCCATGTCATAGTTGGGGTGGAAGTAGGTCAGGCGACCGTGCAGCAACTGGGCGCGTTCGGCTGCTGTCTCAATGAAACCGATGGAACAGGCGGCCGATTTCTCGGCTTCCTGCTGTGCCAGTGCGGGGTCGGCATAGGCCACACGCAGTGCCAGACGCAGGCGCAGGGTGTTGGCGAATTTCACCCATCGGGCGACATTGCCCTCATACACGTTGTCATAGTCGGGCAAGAGGGTGCCGCCCGATTCAGCCAGCGGCGTGAGGATATTGATGGCTTCGTCAAGTTCTTCAAAGAACTTACGATAGACCTCTTGCTGGCGGTCATAGGTCGTGCCCAGCGATCCGCTCCCGAAATGGATATAGGGTATAGGCCCGTACATGTCGGTTACACGGTGCAAGGCTTCGACCTTGACGATGGTAGCCAATGCAGCAACGGCAGGTTGATTCATTTCGCCTGCAACCTTTGTGATTCGTTGCCAGGCTGGCATCACCTCGCTGAAGGCGCGTGTGAACATCTGGTCATACCAGCCGCTCACAAAGCTGTAGGAACCGTTGTGCACACCATTGCGCCACGTTCCCGTCAAGCCCACATAGCCCGAGAACGGGTCGGCGCTCAAGCCTTGGGCCACCTGATAGTCTGACGAAAGGCAGTTGCCCGAGCCGTCGTCAAAGAGGACGACCCTCGATACCATCTGCGAGAAGAAGGCGCCCACATTCTGATAGTCATTGGCCAGTTCCTCGTCGGTGAGTTGGTGCTGGTTGGTGTTGATGTCATCAAACGACTTGGTGCATGCTGCCAGCAGCATGATTGCACCGATATATAATAGAAATCTCGTCTTCATAGCCGTATCAGAATTTGAGTTTCACGTTAAATCCCATTGTTCGCAGGCTGGGCTGCATGAAGTAGTCGATACCCTGGTAGTAGGTGCCCGTGTTGGAAGTCATCTCAGGGTCATAGGGGGCCTTGTTGTACAGCATGCACAGGTTGTGGGCGACAAAGGACACATTCAAGCCCTTGATCCACTTCACCCAGCGGTTGATGGGCACGTCATAGCTCAGACTCAACTCGGCAAGCCTGAGGTTAGTCGCACTATAAACATAGCGTGAATCGACCGTGCCGTTGGGATTGCCCACGGTCTGGTAATAGCCTTGGGCATTGATTTTCTTGCCGTTGATGACCACACCGCCGTCGTTGCGGGCATTCTGTGTGGCCTCCGAGGCACCATAGTAATCCAGGATGGCCTGGGTCTCGCTCACGACGATGCCGCCATAGCGGTAGGCAAACAGGGCAGACAAGGTCACACCCTTGAAATTGATCGAGTTGCCCCACGACAGGTTGTACTTGGGAGCGGCTTGGCCAGCATAGATGTAATAAGCATTATTGTTGGGATTGGCCTCGACGGTCTGGCGCTCGGGATTGACATAGATGGCGCCATGCTCATCGGTCTTGAGCGTCGAGACATACACATCACTCAGCGTGCCGCCCTCAGTCAGGCGAATCTGGTATCCCGAGGTGCCACCCATGTAGAGTTCGTCAAGGTTATACACCTCGCCGTCGATGGGATTGCGCCAGTCCTTGAGCAGCTCCTTCACCTTGTTTTGATTAAGTGTCCAGGTCAAATAAGTTTCCCAGGTCACTGGGCCAAGGGGCTGGGTATAACGCGCAGTGAGTTCGACACCCTCGTTATCCACACGTCCGCCATTGACCACCGCACTGGTATAACCCGACGAAGCGGGCAATGTGGGATAGAAGAACTGGTTGCGCGTGATGGACTTATATAGCGTCATATTCACTTTCAGACGGCTGCGGAACATATACAGGTCGATACCAACCTCCTGCGACTCAGTGCGCTCGGGCTTGAGATCGGTGAGCATCCGCGTCGAGGTCTCGGCAAGGCCCGTCGAGGGGTTGATAGCATAGGTCTCACGCGTCAAGAAAGGCTCGTTAGGCTCGTTACCCACCTGGGAGTAGCCTATGCGGGTCTTGAAGAAATTGAGCCAATCAAGATTTACACCAATCTGACACAGCGCTTCGGTCCATATACAAGAAAGACCAGCCGACCAGTAGAAGTAACTCTTTTCGAGTTTGCTCGACCAGTCATTGCGGGCAGTAAGATCAATATAGACCATACCAGCACCACCCAACTGGGCGGTGGCATACACGCTCTGCAACTGGGTGCGGTAGCCGCTCTGCACGGGCTTGAAAGTCGAGTTGGTGGTCTCGACATTGGCCAGGGTGAACTTGTTGGCGGTGCCCTTCAAGTGTCCACTGAAGCCCTCGATGCTGTTGTCGCGCTGGTCAAAACTCGTGCCCAGCACACCGGTCAAACTCAAGTGGCCATCGGCAATGTAAAAGTATTTGTCGAACTTGGCAAAGGCCTCGGCATACAACTGGCGGTTGCTCACGTTGCGCAGGGCGTAGTGGCCATATTTGGAGGCATAGAGCGTGTTGGTCGAGGCGAAGAATTTCTCCTCATACTTGTCGCTGCTCTTGTCATACTTCACGCGACCCGTGATATCGAGCCACGGGGTGATGCGCCAGTTGAGCGATACGGTCGCCTGATGCCGCTCCTTGTGATTGATGAAACGCTCGCGCTCGGTCTCCCAATAGGGATTCTCCATCGAGATATCGTAGTTGTAGGGCCAGTACTGCACGGGGAAGTTGCGGCCCGTGTCGTAGCGCTCGTAGTAGCCCAACTTAGAGAAATCGTCACCAGCGGGGAACAGATAGACGGGCACCAGCGGATTGTGGTATTGGCCCTGACTGATCATGTTTTGTTCCTTTACGGCCGCGAGCATATAGCTCAGGTCGAGCGTCATGCGGTCGTCGAGGAAACTTGTGGTGTTGCGCACGCTCACGTTGTAGCGGTCGTAGTTGTTGCTGTGGATAATGCCCTGGGCATTGGTGGCACCAAGTGACAGATAGGTCTGGTTCTTTTCGGTGCCGGTGCTCAGGCTCACCGAGTTGGCGATATTGGTGCCCGTCTGGAAGAAGTCGGCGGGACGATAGTCGCTGGGCTCGGCCAATTTCTCACCCCAACTGAAGTAACTGCCCGTCTCACTCGGTCCGTACTGATTCTGGAAACGGGGCAGCACAAAGGGCCGTGAGAACTGGAAGCTGCCGTTGTAGGTCACGTCCACACGACCGGCACGGCCGCGCTTGGTGGTGATGAGGATGACACCGTTGGCGGCATTGGCACCATAGAGGGCCGCTGCCGAAGGACCCGTCAAGGCACTGATGCTCTCGATGTCATCGGGGTTGATGTTGCTGGTGGCGTCACCCGTCTGTCCCGCACCGGCGAAGATGCCCTCGGGCTGTTTGCTGGAGAGGTTCTGCATGGGGATGCCGTCCACGACATAGAGCACGTTGTTATTGCCGTTGATGGACTTGGCACCGCGCATCACGACACGGCTGCTGCCGCCCGCACCCGTTGCGCTGGCATTGATGGTCACACCGGCCACCTTTCCGGCCAGCGAGTTGACGAAGTTGGCGTCCTGCACCCTCATCAAAGCGTCGCCTTCCACCTGCTGAACGTTGTAGGAGAGCGACTTGGCCTCCTTCTTGATACCGAGGGCTGTCACCACAACCTCACCGAGGCCAAGAGCAGCCGAAGGTTCCATTGTAATCGTCAAGTTAGAGCCATCCACCCTCACATGGCGGGTCTCGTAGCCCACATAGCTTACGGTCAAGGTGGCTCCTGGGGCCGCACTGATGCTGAATCGCCCCTCAAAATCGGTGGCAGTAGCCACAATGGAGCCCTTGATACTGACGGTCGCCCCGATCATGGGTTCGCCGTTCTCGTCAAGCACCTGTCCAGTCACTGTCGAGGCCTGTGTTGTACTGCTCTGCACCTGCGATATTGGCGCGGCGACAGCCACGTTGCCACACAGAGCCAAAGCCAGCATCACCAGCACTCCTGCAGTCCACGGGAGTTTTAATCTCATTCTTCTCATAATTACCATGATGAACTGATTTTTCTCAATATCGCAAAGGTAGTAATTAATCTTGTAATCGTCAATAAATCACGTAGAAAAACAACAGACGCTCCCTCGATAGGGAGCGCCTGTCATATCTTTCAGTCAAATAGCTAGTAGCTAAAGGCTAATAGCTTAATTACTTGATGACCTTAGCAGTGGTGGTGCTGCCGTCGGTGTAGGTGGTAACGACGATGGTCACGCCGTTGGCCTCCTGCATCTGCTGGCCAGCCATGTTGAAGTAAGCTACACCTGCAACAGCCTTGGTGGCATCGAGCTCCTCAACAGCGGTCGTGTTGGTGATCTCCAGGTCGATGTCCTTGTAGATGTTCTCGAAGGTGAAAGTGCCACGGGGCTTGCCATTGGAGTAAACGGTGTACTGCTTGGTGTGATCCATGCAGTAGAAGTTGCCGTCGGCCTCGGGGTAGTAAATGTTACCCTCGGCATCCCTCAGCTGATACTCGGTTTCATAGCCCGATACAGTAACGCGGATGTCGTTAGTGAAATAAGGCGTGTAGAAAGCGGGCAGACGATACTGGGGCAGCTCATACATGAGGTTGGTGCTGAATACGTCATACAGGTCATACTGTGACTCGCTGTTGAAGCAGAGGTTACCAGAGCGCATAAGGCTGGCATACTTGGCCTCGGCGTTGTCATAGGACATGTATTTGTACTTCATGAGTGTACCGGGGTTGATCAGCCACAGCGTGAGGTAGATGTTCTCACCCTTGTACCAGAAAGGCATATCGGGATCGGTGGGGTTGCCGAATTCGATGTTGACAACGGGAGCGGGGTTCTGATCATCGGCATTCAGGTCAAGTACATTGAGGATACCATTGGGGTTGGCATCGGTGTCGGTGAACAGGTCGCCAACGGGAGGGTGAACGTTATAACCATCGAACAAGTCAAGAGCATCAAGCTCCATCTTGCTGCGAGCGATGTTGCGGCACCATGCAGTCACATAGTGGCGAACGTCGTGTTGGGGCGACAGGTCGCTGCCGATGTCATAACCATCAAGACCCAGGCCAATCACCTTGGCATTGGCGGGAAGGGTTGCAGTACCCTTGTTGGTGTCACCCATGGTGAAATCCTGAGCAGTTACCAGATACTCGGCCTGGAACTTACCGCAGATGTAATCCTCGGTCACACCGGTCATCGGGTTGGTCAAGGAGTACGCGGTCCAAATCTCCTGAGAAAGGTCAGGATTAACAGGCAAAGCGAACAGCGCTGTGTCATTTGCAGGCTGATTCACGTTGTTGACAGCGATGGTAAGCTCGGCATTAGCAACGCCGTAGCATGCAAAGGCCATCGTCAAAGCGAAAAGTAATGATTTCTTCATAGATAGTGAAAGTTATAAATATTAATGTAATGTTTGTTCACGTTTGCATATAGATGTGACAAAATTACGGCAAAAAAACGAACCTGCAAAATAAATAATGAGATTTTTGAAAAATCATGTGTTTTTTATATATGGGATGACCTGCCCGAGGATGAATACAGGCGAGGTGCCCACGATGATCTTAACCCACGTCAGCCAATCGAGCGGGGCGCAGTCAAACAGGAGGTAGCAATATTGCACAAGGGCGATTTGTCCCACAAAGATGACTGTAGCGACGGCCCAGAACACCTTGCTGTCCTGCAGGTTGTTGAAAGCCCATTTGCCCGTTGCATAGGACCTGGCGTTGAGCATGTTCCAGAATTGCAGGAATACAAACACGCTGAAGAAGATGCCCATCTCATGAGGGTTGATGTTGGGGTTGATGCCGCGAGTGAGCCTGTGTCCTCCGTTGGCTTCACGCGTGAAATAATAGAACAATCCGATCATCAGCACGGCAAAGATGGCTCCGCTGATGGTGATGAACTTCATCATCTTGGGGGTGATGATGCTGGCCTGGGAGTCACGCGGCTTTTGGCGCATGAGCACGCTGTTAGGCGGCAGCGATGCCAGTGCAAGGGCGGCAAAGGTGTCCATGATGAGGTTGACCCACAGCATCTGTGTCACGGTGAGCGCCGGCTGCTTGCTGAAGAACGAACAGATGGCGACCACGAGGCAGGCACACACGTTGACGGCCAGTTGGAACAGTACAAAACGCTGGATGTTGCTGTACAGTGAGCGGCCCCACAGCACGGCCTTGTTGATGCTGGCAAAGGAGTTGTCCAGGATGGTGATGTCGCTGGCTTCTTTGGCCACTGCGGTGCCGTCGCCCATCGACAGGCCCACCTGGGCGGCATTCAGGGCTGGAGCATCGTTGGTGCCGTCGCCGGTGACAGCCACCACTTCGCCCTGCTGCTGTAGCAGGCGCACGAGGCGTGCTTTGTCGTCGGGTCGTGCACGGGCCATGATTTTGATGGCTTGGGCTCGCTTGGCGGCCTCGTCGTCATCAAGGGCGGCAAAGTCGGGACCGGTGATGATGGCCTCCTTGTCATTGTCGTCATCGTCTCTCCACAATCCCACTTGGCGACCGATTTCGCGCGCTGTGGCTCCGGTGTCGCCGGTCACGATTTTCACCTTCACGCCAGCGTTGCGGCAGTCCTGGATGGCCGACGGCACATCGGTGCGCACGGGGTCGCTGATGGCGACGATGCCCAGGAAGTTGAGGTCGGGTGTGTTGCCGGTTTTGAGGCCTGCCAGCACTTGCTCGGGATTCTCGTCGCTTGGCAACTCACAATAGGCGAACGCCAATGTGCGCATGGCCTTATTCTGGTAACTCGTCAATTCATCGGTGATCTGCTGGAATGTGACGTCGCCAACGACTGTGTTGCACAGGCGCATCACAATTTCGGGAGCGCCCTTGACCAGTAACAGTCGTTTGCCGGTAGTGCTGTCAACGACCGTAGCCATCATCTTGGTCATGGTCGAGAACGGCATTTGGGCTAGCGTCTCGCTAGCGTCTCTCACGGCCATATAGTCAATGCCCGCTTCATGCAACCACAGCAGCAGGGCGCCCTCGGTGGGGTTGCCCAGTGCGGTCACATTGCCGGGGTCGCTGTCATCAAGAAAAGCTGTGCTGTTGCAGGCTATGCTCTCTTGGATGATGTGGCTGGCATCGTCGTCGGTCAACTTATCTCCATTATCCAGGCCGTAAAAATGTGCCTGATAGATCTTCATCTTGTTTTGGGTGAGTGTGCCGGTCTTGTCGGTGCAAATGACTGTGGCGGCACCCATGGTCTCACAGGCATGCATTCGCCTCACCAGGTTATTGTGCTTCAGCATCTTGCGCATGCTCAGTGCCAGCGACAAGGTCACGCTCATGGGCAAGCCTTCGGGCACCGATACCACGATGAGGGTCACGGCCAGCATCACCGTTTCGATGAAATACTGGACATCGGCGACAAAGCCCTCGCTGCCCGCCCACAGGAAGGCGAGGATTCGTCCCAGCACGAGCAGTCCTGCCATGACGTAGCTGCCGCGAGCAATGGTGCGCCCCAGGCGGTCGAGCTGTTGGGTGAGCGGGGTCTTGATATTGTTGTCGATTTGAGCGTCGCGGTACACTTTGCCATACTCGGTCTTGTCACCCACGCGGTCCACACGCATTGTGGCGTTGCCCTCGATGACGGTGCTGGCGCGCAGCAGCATGTCGGCGGGATAGGTGGCCTCTTTCTCCTGGGCTGCGGCTGCAGTGTCGTGGGTTTTCCAGGCTGATGGCTCTCCGGTGAAAGAACTCTCATCAACCCTGAGGTTAAAGCTGTCGAGGATGGTGCCGTCGGCGGGCACCTTCTCGCCAGTGTCCAGGACGACGATGTCGCCCACGACGATGTCGCGGCGCGGCACTTGTGTGATGTGGCCCTCGCGCAGCACCTTCACCTTGACGTCGTCATCGGTCTGATTGAGTAGTCGGAATTTCTTGTTGGCGTTTACCTCGACGATGAATCCCACCAGTGTGGCAAGCAAAATGGCCAGGAAGATGCCGGTGGGCTCGAACAGCACGCTGATACCTGCATGCAGACGGAAGTATTCATATAACGATAAGGCGACCGACAGCACAAGTGCTACCAGCAGAATCTTGATAAGCGGGTCATCGAATTTGTGCAGGAATTGCTTCCATAACGGTTCGCGTGCGGGGGGTGTGAGCACATTGCTGCCATGCTCTCTGCGGCTTGCAATCACTTGCTCGCCGGTCAGTCCCTTATTCTTGTTGTGTTTAGCCATTTGATGTGATTGTCTTACGTAGGTACAATGCCTATGAAGGCAAAAACCGTTCCAAAAACAAGAACCGATTTGATCGGCGCCGCGACAGCGGGAATCAAATCGATTCGTCGGATGATTGTTACTGAGTGAGCTGCTTGGGCAGCGACACGCGTGTGAAGCGCTTCTTGTTGAAGAGGGAGTCAAGACGCAACTTGATCACGCCCCATAGCGCCTCAAAGAAGATGCTGCTGTTCATCTTGCTCGTGCCAAGCACGCGGTTGATGAACACGATGGGCACCTCCTTGATGATGAAGCCCATGCGGTGAGCGGTGAACTTCATCTCGATCTGGAAAGCGTAGCCCTTGAACTCGATGGCATCCAGATTGATGGATTGCAGCACCTCGCGACGGTAGCACACGAAACCTGCCGTGGCGTCGCGCACCTGCATTCCGGTAATCAATCTCACATAGGCCGATGCGAAGTAACTCATGAGCATTCTACCCATCGGCCAGTTGACGACATTCACACCGGTCAGGTATCTTGAACCCACCGACACGTCGGCACCTTTAGTGGCGCAGGTGGCCTGCAGCTCGGGGAGCTTGTTGACGGGGTGTGAGAAGTCGGCATCCATCTCGATGATGTACTCGTAGCCATGATCCAGAGCCCACTTGAAGCCAGCGATGTAGGCCGTGCCCAATCCCTGCTTACCGGCTCGCTTGAGGATGTAGATTCGCTCAGGGCGCTCCTCGATCATCGCGTCCACGATAGCCGCGGTGCCGTCGGGCGAATTGTCATCGACAATAAGCACATCAAACTGGTGCTCGTTCAACTCGAGCACGGCGTTGATGATGTTCCTGATGTTCTCCTTCTCGTTGTAAGTAGGAATGATTACTAAACTGTCTGACTTCATGAGTGCTTATATTAATAAATCTGCATGTCGCGAATTAACTGCAAAATTACAATTTTTTTTCGACATTTATTGACATCTGTGGCAGATAATGCATTTTTTAATGATTATTAGCCTTCTATCACTTGTGTTCTAGCAAAAATCGTGCCACAATTCTCTATATCCTGTGTCATGAGACATGATCAGCTTTGTTTCATTGTGATAGAAACAATAGGGTTTTTATGAGAAACCATAATATTTCTGCAAACGATTGCGCGTTTTTTTTCGTTAAAGCGTTGTTTCCCAAACACATCTTCTAAAAAGAAACAATATCTTTGCGCGCTTTTATTTAACTTCAAGTATTCCAAAACATTAGACTCATAACCAAAGATTCCAACATCTTTTTATATTCTATAACAAATGAAACAGGTAAAATTTTCTAAGATCAAAGGTTTCAGGCATTTAGCATTGCTGCTATGCCTGGCCGCCTCTGTGCCGCAGCTGTGGGCCGATGTGACAATATTTGTCCGCGGCACTGCGCCCTACATCTATGTTTATAGTACCAACGGTACAGCTCCCAATGATGGATCAACGAGTTGGCCTGGAGTGAAAATGACCCAAAGTACCACTTCCCAAGATGGAACTGTATGGTATTATACTAATTATGAGGGTCTAAATTCGTGCTCCATTATTTTTAATAATGGCAGTGGCGGTAATACCAATCAAACATGGGACATTACCGGTGTGTCTGGAACACAGTATTTTCATAGCAATGGTAGCAATTATTACTTGAACCTGACTTCGGTCAAGGACAAAACTGCCTATGCTTTCTGTGAGAATTCCAGCAACTGGTCAGGGAACCTATACGCCTACTGTTGGAATGGTACTTACTCTAATAATTGGAATGGCGAACAAATGTCATTTGTGGGCGGTACCAATGGCGGTAGAAGCGTCTACGCCTGGTCCACTAATGCCGGTACACCTGGCATGATTATCTTCAACAATGGTAGCAGCCAGACAAGTGACTTGACATTCACCAACGGATACTATTATTACAATAATGGCTCTGCGCCAAATAACAATTATGCGAGTCTTTCATTCCCGACATTACCAACACCCGTAACCCCGACTTATTACATCACGGGCGACAATGGTCTGGGTCTGGGAGGCTTCAACTATCAGCAGCAGAACCTGAGGACAATGGCCTATGATGACGTCAATGACATCTATACCTACAACTACAACGTCACAGCCCTCGGCACCTACTATTTCACATTTGCCGATGGCGGTGGCAGCACTTGGGATGATTTTAACGGCAACCACCGTTATGGCCCCAATGGCGGCAACGAAACCGTGAACTTGGGCAACTGGGCACCGACGCAGAAGGGCAGTGGCAGCTATGCTGTGACCTTGGACGCCGGTCAAGTGACCATCACCCTGGATGTCGCTAACATGCGTTACAAGGTTGATGGCACGGCCCCCACGATTGTCAAGGATTACTATGTCAAGGGTGACAGCACCAGCATCTTCCCCGATGCCTGGAACACTGGTTTGACCAACACCCAGATGGCAGACCCCGACGAGGACGGTGTTTACACCTGGACCTCAGGTCAATTCCATCTCATCCAGAACACTAATTACAAGTATCGTGTCTATTGCTCTGACGGCACTTGGTACCCCAGTAGCGGCAACCAGACGTTCAGCGCCGATGTCCCCGGCACCTACACCGTGACGGTGACCTACGACAGCAATAACGGTACTGTCAACGCAGTGCCGAACCTCGTTCAGGCCGACCCGACGTACACCTACACGTTCTACGTCCTGCCCGACGACGGCAGCGTGACACCGACCCTGTACCTGTGGGGTGCCAACAATAACAACTACCATCCCCTTGGCGACTGGGCAGGCACCGCAATGAATGATACCGAGGTGCTTGACGACGGCAACACCTGGTGCAAGTGGACCGGTGCGCTCTATGCCAACCTGATGAATGCTATCGTCAACAACGGTGGCAATGGCCATCAGACTACCGACATTACCAATCTGGCTCCCGATACCTACTACATCCGCTGGAATGTCAACGACAACACTTTCACCATCACGACCGATGCACCTGAGCCCGCACCCACCTATGATTACACCATCTATGTGCGCTACAAGGGCGATGGAACGCCTTACATGTACCTGTGGAACGGCAGTGATGAGTTGTTGGGCGGCTTCCCCGGCACCGCTTTGACCGATGCCGCTTTCTCCACCGAGGCCATCAACGGTTACACCTACTACAAGTACACGCTGACTGGTTCCAGTTATGCCTCGCTCAGTCTGATTTTTGACGAGGGCGACAATACGGCTCAAACCCAGAGCCTGGCCATGGCCCCCGGCACGAGCTACTTCACCTATGGCGGCGGCAACACCATCAGCGGTCCCAACGCGGCTGCCGACCCCGCTATCGTGTACTATGCCGAGAGCGACTTCAACGGTTGGACCACCGAGGGCACCCAGATGACGCCCAACGGTGACGGCAGCTACAGCAAGACCTTCACAGGCTTGACCCTGAGCAGGGGAGAGTACGGTTACAAGGCCTATGGCAACGACGGCACCAACGAGGGCGTGTGGATCGGTGACAGCAACGGCGACAACGCCATTGTCAATGTGCCCATGAGCGGCACCTATACCGTGACCATCACCCTCAACAGCGACGGCACCCTCAGCCACACCCTGACGATGACGGCTCCCGCCACTGTTTACATCACTGGTGATGGTGTCTTGGGCGGTTTCTCATGTGATCAGGGCATTGCTATGACCTATGAGGGTGATGGCATCTATTCTTATGCCACCACGTTGACCGACAAGGCCACGACACAATTTGTCTTTGCCGACGGCCAGAATGCCGACTGGACTGTTTTCAACAGCACCTACCGCATCGGCCCCGACAATGGTGACGAGGTCTATACCATCAACAGCGGCTATACCGCAACCCAGAAGGCTGGCGGCGACAACGGTTCCTACAGCGTTGTGGCTGGCGCTGGCGCAATGACCTTCTACTTCGACGCTGTCAACATGCAGTACAAGGTGGAAGGTGCCGTGCCTCCGACCATCTATTACGTTGTGGGCAATGACGAGGATCTGTTCGGTGCAGTCTGGACTCAGAACGAGGCTGGCCAAATGACTTACGACAGCCAGTCCGGCACCTATACCTGGACCACCGGCAACGTGCACTTGACCAGGGGCGGCGAGTACTGCTTCAAAGTCAACGGCGATGACGGCTCTTGGAGACCGGCCGACAACATCTATCTGGATGTGCAACACGATGGTACCTACACGCTGACTGTGACCTTCGACGGCACGAATGTGAATTATGACCTCACGCTCATTCAGGCCGATGATATGGGCGCCTACTACATCGTGGGTTCTGAAGGACTGGGTCTGGGATGGACCTATGCTCCCACGACGGCAATGACCTTCGATCCCGCGACGGGTGTTTACTCCTACACGGTCAACGTGACCGAACAGGACACCTATGGCTTCGTGTTCGCCAACAACAACACGGCTGCCGACTGGGACACCTTCAACTCCCAATACCGCTTCGGTCCCACCAGCGGTAACCAGAATGTGAGCCTCAACGGTAACTGGCAGAGCACCCAGCTTGCTGGTGGCAACGATGGCGGTGCTTACCAGATTCATGTTGCTCCTGGCACGGTGACCATCTACTTTGACCCCGCTAACATGCTGTTCAAGGTGGCCGGCGACCTGCCTTACTACGAGTACACGTTCTACATCTTGCCCGACGATCCTAGCGTGACACCTTACATCTACGTTTGGGAGGGCAACACCATTGCTCTGACTGACGCTTATCCCGGTACTGCACTGGGTGCTGACTGCATCGAGACACTGCACGACGGCAACAACTGGTACCGCTGGAGTGGTGTTTCTTCGGTCGATCTGGTAGGTGCCATTGTCAGTGGTGGTGGCGACGGTTCCAAGACCAAGGACATCACCAATATCTCCCCGGGCACTTACTACATCAAGTGGAAAACCGTCAGGGACGATGACGAGGAGTTCAACTACTACGAGTTGTACAATGTGGAACCCTCGCCTGTCACCGACAACCTGTACATGCACGGTACTTACATCATCGGCACGACGGAGTACAACTACAGCAGCAGTAATGCCGCTCAGCTCAAGTATGACAGCAACACGGCTACCTACTACCTGAACAATGTGATCTTGAGCAACAATGCCACCTTCTGCTTCTCGACCGCTCTGGGCGACGACTGGAGTCAAGTGGGAACCCGCTATGGTAACGGCGGCGCCGACGGATACACCGTCAACGATGGCGGCACCAACTATCTGGGCTTCACCGACGTCATGGCCAACCACAACCTCTCGTTGGGCCTGTGGAGTGACACCTACGGCGAGTACAGGATGCTCACGGCCGGCGTTTACAACGTCCTGGTGAACCCCACCGAGCATTGGGTGAAACTCATCAAGACCGACCACTCCATGCTCTCGCCCATGAATGTGTATCTGGAACAGACCGAGAACGTCGGGATTTCCAACATTCAGAATCCGGGCACGACCTATACGCATGAGATGTTTGGCGGCGATGTTTGGCCCCTGAGTGCCTACAACCGCCAGAACGGTACTTGGAGCAACACCAATTTCTACAACGTGGACTATCTGGGCGACACCATCACTGCCGATGGCAAGAAATGGTGGCACTGGCAAGTGCATGCTTCGATTTGTGACCTGTTCTTCACCCGTGACAACAAGACTCCCAGTCAGAGTGATACCATCCAGCGTCATTCGGGCCTGTTGTGGGTGACCTGGGATGAGTCGAACGGCAACTCGGTGATGACCGACCACACCCGCGAATACTTCGACTACTCGGCCAACGCGCTGCCCACCAACGCCGTGGTCATGGAGGGGCACTACTATGCCTACTTCATCAACACCGTGGGCTGGGAGAACGTCTATTGCTATGCTTGGGACGATAACTCGAGCTCACACTACCACGACGGCTATGGCCGCGATGTGCAGGATTGGCCCGGCCGACCCTGTGAGTGCGTGGGCATCGACCCGGTAACCGGTTATGAAGTTTGGAGATACGACTTCGGCATCCTCATCGATGCTCATGGCTATGCGATGAACCCGCCCGACAACGTGATCTTCAACGACGGCAATCCCAATGAATTTGACGAGACCAAGGAGCAGACCGGCGACTTCATGTTCGTCAACGGCGGCGTGTTTGACTACTTGGGCCTGTTTGACGGTGCCTATACGCTCAACAACCTTATCCGCAACGCGGCCGAGGAGGTGCGTTACACCGTGAGCAACGACCTGCTGGCAGTTTACTACGACAGGGATGCCGTGACGCCCATCGAGATTACCGGCATCTCGGGCAAGCCCGATACGATTTATGTCACGGGTGCCCTGTATGCCAAGGATCTCAACCTCTACGGCGAGAAGTCTATCAAGCCCGACTCCACCTATACCGACTATGTCTATGACATCTGCTACAGCAGCCATACCGCCGGCCGCTCACAGATCATGGACAAGAAGACGAGCTATGACCAGAGCAACTGGGTGAAGCTCGTCATGTCGCCCAACTATGACGGTGGCGCTGCGCTGCCTGTCGAGGAGAGTCAGCGTCCGGCTTTGGCCGACTATGTGGGACACATCATTCCCGCTGGAACGCTCGACGTGTTCATGACCGACACCATCAACCCCACCGCCCATGTGCTCAAGATCGGCATGGGCCGCGCGATGTCCTATGAGCCCAACGTCTATGTATCGGCCAACTTCAACGACACCATCGTGTTCAACTATGCCCATCCTGAATGGCAGCCCGACAGCTATGAGGGCACCTACAGGACCAAGCCCAGCATCGAGTGGATAACAGACCCCGAGACGGGCGATGTCCTCTATGGTAATGTGACTCGAACCAAGGTGGAGGATGAGCCTTACAAGATGTACTATGTCGCTCCCAAGCCTCAGGAGATTGCTTACATCACCTGGATTGTCTATGACAACCTGAACGAGATCAACCCGAGCAGCGGCATACGACCTTATGGCGACTACGTCTCGGGCGAGTATCGACCCTTCACTTCGGTAGCTATGGAGCTGCCTGTTGATCCGGGACGTTTCTATGCACCCATGAACTGGGATCGCAGTATCGTCATTCCCGGTGACAAGTACAATGAGTTGCAGTACCTGAGCGCCGATCAGCTCGACAATGCCCTGGGTGGTTATGGTCAAGAATACGGCCCCTACAGCAACGGCTATATGCAATATGGTGGCGTGAAGGTCAACTGGTCGCTCTTTGACATGGATGCAGTGGGCATGGCCTGGTGGCAGATTTTCCAGCCCGGACAAGCCTACAAGCTCAAGGCCATCATCCGCTATGCCCGTGGCAACGGCGAAGGTTATCAGCCCAACGAGTGCTACGGCCCCGGTAATGGTGATGAAGGCGACAATGATAAAGTCAATGTCAAGAATGCTCCTCGCCGTGATGGCAACGGTCAGGGCAACTATGCCAACATGTACTTCACCCGTGACTATCAGGGCCTGGATGACAGCAAGTTCATCATCTTCCCGATCGAGGCCAGCCCCGCCGGTTCAAACGGCAGCAGCATGGGTAACGTGACCACTGTCGAGGAGGTGAGCACAGCCCGCACCATCGTGAATGTGCGTTACTACAACATGATGGGTGTCGAGAGCAGCAAGCCGTTTGACGGTTTCAACATCATTGTGACCACCTACAGCGACGGTAGCCGCAGTTCACGCAAGGTGCTGCGTTGACGTCGTCACATCATTCACAACAGCCGCATCCGCATCACGGGTGCGGCTTGTTGTTTTAATGTGTCTCGACGTCATCGGTGACTCTTGAAGCATAAAGAACGTCACCTGGGTGAGAGTTGCATGAGCAATGCTTGGTGTAATCGATGAATGAAAATCATGGGCATCTTGATTCCAATAACCGAAATTATTGCTATCTTTGCGATGTTTAACAAATTCTCCAGTATTATGAATGTCAAGTTACATACACCCAGCACGCTGAAGTCGGGCAGTGGAATCGCTACTGCCAAGCAGTTTCTGCTGTCGCTTATCGCCACCACAATATCGATTGTGCTCACCTTTGGCACGGCAGCCATCATCGACTACAGCAAGAAACAGTCGGCCAAGAAGGAAATGGTGATGATGGTCATCTGCGACTTTGACAAGACGATAGAGTTCATGCAGAAAGCCGATACGGCCCTGCGCGAGGCTAGTAGTGCCGAGCAGGAATTGGCGCTCCATCCCGAAAAGTTCAATGAGCTGCGCAGCAAGTTTTTACCGGCTATAACGCTAATCAATGAGAATTACTCTGAAACGACCGAAAAGATTTTCTCTACCAGTATCGAGACTTTCAGCACCATAGGCAACGTCAACTTCGTCAATGAGGTATCGTCGTTCTATAGTTGGCGCAGTAAATACAAAAATGAGATATTGGACAGACTGAGGGATGATGTTGAGACGAAAGCTGTCTTCACATCCTTAAAATCGTTGTTAAATGCGGACTTTCCGGAATATGTATTCATTGGTTGGTCTTTATTGCATGACATGAAAGCCATTCGTGATAACTGCATGGTGATGATGGGCGTGACCGAAAAAGATTTGATTGAATTCAGTAAGCAGCAGTCGAGCCACACAGTCACCCCTGCGAGGGATACCCTCGCAGTTGAGATGCAGGATGAGTTCAAGAAGGCCGAATTGCTGATTATGGAGGCTCGGGAGAGATTCCAGGACTGAACGCATCCAATGGCTCTTTTAACGAGAATGATTAACCAATAAACCATTAAATATAATAGCTTATGAAAAAGAACTTCTTATTATTGTTTGCGCTGTTCATGGTTGCCATGAGCACTGCTGCGCAAGTGTCGGTGTGTGGAGTTTCTCCCGATGGGGATGGTCGATTTAACAGTCCTTTTATCAAGAGCGGCACGGTCACATGGAATGCGACAACAAACACACTCACGCTGAACAATGCCGTTATTGAATACAATACTGATGACAAATATGATAACATTCGGCCTATCCGTCTTATCGCTGAACAGTCAACAATCGTTGTCCTTGGACAGTGTAGACTCACTACCAACGGGTTTGTGGCTATCGCATTGGATGGCTATAACTCCAAGAATGTGACCATCAAGGGCAATGGCACCCTTTCCACCTCCAGCACATGGATTGATATTTTCCTTGTTTGTGCACGGCTGACTATCGAGGACATTACATTAAACACTATCAACGGTATTGCCAATAATGGAGAAGGCAATGGTGTAGCGCTCACATTCGACAACGTTCAGGCCACTATCAAAGGTGAGGTTGGCAGAATCGGAGAGGGCATCACCCTGAAGGATTGCACTATCACTTATCCTGAGGATGCTTATTTCGAAAATACAGGCTATGGTTATTGCATCTATTGTGGTAACCAGCAGACTCCCGATAAGATCATCATCTCTCGCAATGGCAGCGGCATTAAAGGCGATGTGAACAATGATGGCGAAGTCAACATTGCCGACGTCAATGCTGTGATTGACATGATCCTGAGCAGTGGCAGTAGCCCGAGCGCCGACGTCAACAGCGACGGGGAAGTCAACATCGCCGACGTGAACGAGATTATCGACATCATCCTGGGCGGTGGCGCACCGTCTCCTGATCATGAATATGTTGACCTGGGCCTGCCCAGCGGCACGTTGTGGGCGACGTGCAACATCGGAGCTAGCAGTCCCGAGCAATACGGTAGCTACTTCGCCTGGGGCGAGACCAAGCCCAAGGAGACCTATACCTGGGAAAACTACAAGTGGTGCAAAGGCACATGGGACTCTCTGATGAAGTATAATTTCCAGAACTATTATGGCACAGTTGACAATAAGAAAGAACTGGAACCTGCTGACGATGCTGCCCAAGCGAACTGGGGACTGTCGTGGCAAATGCCGACCAAGGCTCAACAGGACGAACTGCACGAGCACTGCAGTTGGCAGTGGACGACGATGAACGGCGTGAATGGGTATTTGGGCACTGGCCCTAGCGGAAAGACTTTGTTCTTGCCGGCCGCAGGTTATAAAGATGGGACCAGGATCGTCAGTGAAGGCGAATTCGGCTACTATTGGTCACACTCGCTGTTCTATGGCATGTCGCTTTATGCTTACAACCAACTTTTCTTTTCGGGCAGCAACCCTGGTTGGGACAAACAGGATCGCAGTTTTGGCTTAAGCATCCGACCTGTGCGTGTCGCGCAGAATTAGTGCAGCAACGTCTTTTCAAGGCATACGCGGTTGAACAACTTTTCCAAAATTATAAAATTCGGGGCGAGTACCAGCGCCTCATGAACAATGAATCACCAAAAAATGAACGCAAGTAAAATAATAATCGCATTTATCCTACGTTAATCAGTAGTATTGAATATGTAAACAAGGGTAATGAAATGAGAAAATTAAAGTTTTTAGGTTTTATCCTAATACTGTTCACATTGTTCTCCTTGGCATCCTGCGGTGACGATGATGTCAAGAGTTTTGACTCAAGTAAACTTGAGGGCATTTGGACACAAGTATTCGATAGTAGAATACAAGATGCGAGTGTTGTTAAATATGTGTTCTATCCTGAAACTTCTTATTCTGGTCGAATTGAGCTTTATGAATCAAATTGGCCTGATGAAGGATGGACGATTACTGACCTTCATTACCGAGTTGGTGAAACAGCACATATGAACATCTTCACTGGCAAGGAACATGATGGGCAAACCAGGATTTATATCGAGTGTGACATCCACAAACTCACAAAGTCCGAAATGGTTTGGTATAAGACCGATTCCAAAGAGGAAATGGCTCGTTTCAAGAAAGACAGCAAAATAGACAATAACTGATATAACAACGTCTTTTCAAGGCATACGCGGTTGGCTTACCTTTGTGTAAATCAACCGCTTTTTTTATGATACTGACGATAAACGGAAAACTTGTGCAAGCCGAAAGCAAACGAACTTGTTCGATTTGCTGAGGCGCCGCCAAGTTTATCCAACCAGGCGCAGGACGAGTACCAGCGCCTCATGAACACCAATGCGAGTAAGAGAGCGCAATGTCAAGTTTTCTTGAGCATTGCCGAGCGTGAGCATTGAAGACGAAGTCAATAAATCACCGAAATCTATAAGAAAATGAGTGTTTAGGCATGATTTTTGCTACCTTTGTCGATGAAACGTTTATCATCTTAATGACATGATACTGGATCTCTTCAGATACATATATTATCGCATGGCACATGCCTATATGAATTTTGGATGGAGCAAGAGTTTTTCTTATCACTGCTCTAATTCAAATGTTGGAGTTTGTATATCTTCGAATATCATGACAGTAGCTTTAATTATAGCATATTTTATGGTTGGAAATTTACAACGTAATCAATTATATTATATAGCTATCGCAATTATTCTTATTACAGGAATACCGATGAGTAAGATTTTCTACATGAGAGATGATGACAAGTTCTACGATGAGCTAAACCTCAAATATAAGGACGAAAAGCATAGAATAATCAAGGGCGGCTTGGTGTTTCTTTACTTTTTGCTTTCTGTCATTGGCTGTGTCTGTTGTGTAATATTAGTTATCTGATTATGTGTTAGACCACAATACTGTCGTCTTTTCAAGGTCTAATCGGTTGAGAAACTTTTCCAAAATTATAAATGTCGGAGGTGCTCGCGCCTCATGAACTATCAATCACCGAAATCTAAAAGTAAATGAAGTGTTTAGCGAAATAATCGCTACATTTGCAATGTCAATTATAGTATCCTTAATAGTCTATGATGTTATTTGTCAATATCCTTTTTACTTTGGGTTTTGCCCTCCTTCTGGCATGGGTGTTGGGTGTCATTGGTGGACTGATGGCATATGTGCTAGGTGGAAAACGCAAAAGAAAACGCAAGATATTTCTTGCAGCCATTTCACCAGCGGTAGCCATAGGCATCTGGATTGTAGGCAGTTTTGTAACAATGCTGCTCACATCGGTTATCTGTGATATAGACCTAGGAATAGGAGATTCATGGGTTGCCCATTTACCCAATGGGTACAAATTATACTCAATTGATGATGCTTGGCATGGTTCCATTATTTGTGATGATCAGAGAGTAACGATTTCTGATGATGAATTAAGATTTGATGTTAGTGCCGAAGTGACAGATATCCAGGTGATTGGTGACACAGTTATAGGCATCAATAAAGATAATTGCGTAAATTTTGTTATCAACACAAGTAAAAGATCTATTACTCTTCTTGAAAACGACAAGCGCATATCGACCATGATTGATAACGGACAAATCAAAATATTGACATTAAATGAATTCTATTGGGAGTCTAGAAAGATACCCTATATGATTGGAACTGTTATCACCCTAATTGTCATCATTCTGGTCTTGTTCTTATTATGGAAGATAGGGTTGTGTTCTCTCAAAAAGGAGACTAACAATCCATGATTATGGTTAGATAATGTTACGTCTTTTCAATGAATAAGCGGTTGAAGAACTTATACCAAAATCATAAAAGTCTGGACGAATAACGCTCATAAACACCTTATTAGAATCACCGAAATCATAAAGAAAAGTGAAGTGTTTGGCACTAGATTTGCGAGATTCTCAATAAATTCCTTTCAATTTTGCCACCAATTGAAGAAAAGTGTCTATATTTGCGAATTAAGAAAAATGTTTGATTATGCCAGAGATTAGCAGATTTTACGGTATTATCATCTACATGTATATAGATGACCACAATCCGCCACATTTTCATGTGTGGTATGAAAACTACAAAGCGATAATCACTATCCAGGACGGAATTGTTACTGGTTCTTTGCCTCGCAGGGCATTAAAACTTGTCTATGAATGGCTTGACCTACATAAAGATGAGTTGATGAGCAACTGGGAACGCCTTACCAATAGTGAGAAGCCCGAGAAGATAGAACCCTTAAAATAATTATATCATGGATGCTAATTCATTATTGCTGACAGTAACAAAAGCTGAATATGATAGAGACTATACACTGCGTATCACATTCAGCAATGGAGAAGTTCGACTTGTGGATTTCACACCATTGATGCAAAAGGGAATCTGCAAGAAGTTGCAAGATATTGACTACTTCAAAGCGTTCACTCTTGACCCATTCACAATTGACTGGAACGATGAAATAGGATTTGCTCCTGAATACCTTTACGAACGCGGTGTTCAAATCAATTAGATTGTTGATTTTCATCAAGATGTCATAATCATCAATCACGCATGGGAAAAAATACATGTCATGATAACTATGAACAGAAAAGTAATAAAATATGCAATAATGGCTATTATTGCCATAGTGTGGGTTCCAATGGTAGGTCAGAATAGACTTGTGCCAGCTGTGCCAATTGACGATGCCGGAAGCGATGACCCCCATGGCGCTTATATGGCAATGGTGAAGGAATACTTATTGCATTATCCGACTGGTGACAGTGGCGGTTATCCATCGTTCTTCTATATGTCTCTCCCGGCGTTTTCTAGTGAATATGCCCTAACGTTTACAGATGATGGTAATGTGTTGACGTTGACGCAGGCAAAAGAGAACCTGTGGTATCATTTTAATGATGAAATAGAATCAAAAAGCAAAATCAAGTATTCACCAGAGTTGGTGACTTCTTACTATATGCAGGTACCAGACAGTGTGATGGACATGCTTCAGATGTTGGTAGAATCGGCCATTGAAACATCTTCCTATCTTTTTGAGAAACGAGGATATGACGGTACGACCTATTGTTTTGAATCATCACGCAATGCTGCAAAGTGCTGGAGTCCCAATGGACGTTGTGGAGAGTTGGTAAGGATTTTTGACCAATGCTGCCGTGCCGTCATGAACAACGAACTCGATAGTATCACAGTATTGATGCCACGATGCCGCGAGATGACTGCCAGTTTCAGGATGGATTACCCGAGCGATTTATTTGCAGTTCAACAACGGATGGTGAAAACGGTAAAAGGTCTAAATGATCCATATTACTACTTTCTTTTACTTGAATCCTATCATGTGATAATGGAATGGGAAGGGGAAAATGAGGCTACTCTACAAGAACTCTGTGATGAGTTTAAGAAGAAGCATGGCGAGGATATGGTGGCGTTCTCACGCCAATTGACCTGTGCTCATTTTGTTGACGAGAGAATCTGTCTGCATCCTGAAGATTTTATCGACAAGGATTTCAACGATTTATATCAAGAGTTTCTCACTGACAAGAGCCGTTTCCTGCGAGAACACAAGAATACAAGGCTGAAGTAAGACTTGGTATTGATGTCAACAAAGACTGTTTTGATAATCACATACTCTGTCTTTTCAAGGTTCACGCGGTTGAGCAACTTTTCCAAAATTATAAAAGTCTGGACGAGTACCAGCGCCTCATGAATAATATGTCACCGAAAAAGTTGAGCAAATAGAATAATTATTTCTATCTTTGCATGAAATGACCGAATGCAATATGCTAAACTTTTTATTTGAAATAGGTATCGTTCTGCTTCTTTTTTCTCTTTTTAAGAGGAATAAAGGAACTTTCTTCTTCATGAAATTTTCAATTCTGATCATTGCCATTCCAGTTTTATTTGTTTGTTCTTTCTTTTATCTGGGCACAGAAGAAACTCTACAAGAGGCAATGCCTGGAATTGCTATCTGGAGATGTGCGTTTATCTTATTAGCATCACTTTTGCTTCTTGGCCTATCAACATTGATTTCTCATCTTTCCTTTAGGAATCTATTCAATAAAGAACAAAAAAGAAAGATATTAATGATAGAGTCAATAGTCTATTTAGTCTTATCAATTGGATTTATGGCTACTTGGATATATGACGTCTTTTGAAGCATCACGCGGTTGAGCAACTTTTCCAAAATTATAAAACTCTGGCGAATACCAGCGCCTCATGAACAATAAATCACCGAAATCTAAGAGAAAGTGAGTGTTTAGCAAAAAATAGTTGCTACCTTTGCCACAAATCTTGATAATTCAAAATGTTTACGCAGCGATGAACAGAAGAGTAAAATTTACAATAATAGCTATTATTGCCATTGTTGCAGTAATAGTAGACATCATTTGTGATTTTTTATTGTGGGCAAATGCTTACGTCGATGGCAAATATATTTTTGAAGGCAATGCATTTATTGAGGATACTTATTATATGAGAGTAGGTAGCCTATCGGCTGCTATGTTCATCAATCTTGGTGTTATTATTATATTGCTACTCTTCTTAGTAACCAGAAGAAAATGAGTGTTTAACAAAGATTTTTGCTACCTTTGCGGAGGTTGACTAAGATTTGGACATCAAAGACGGTTCTTTTGATGGCATTTTTTTGGTAGTACAAAAACTAAAAAATAATGACAAAGATAGAATTCAAACAAATATGGGTTGCTTCTGTAGATATAGAAGCAGATTCGGGTTATGATTTTATGAATCTCATTGATTGCAGTGACTTTAACAATGAAGCATTGCCCAATTATATTGGAGCATGGGCAAATGTGATTATTCAATCTGCAACTATCAACGAAGCGCTTAGTCTTTTAGAAATTGGCTTGAAAGAAAAGAATCTTAAAATAAAGTTTATTGATAAGATAGAAAACATGTATTCACTTATCGAAGATAATGATGTTAATGTAGATATAATCAAAGAAGCAGAATGGCTCTATTCGTCACAATATCGCTTTATGATAAGTGATAAACTTTGGCCTTATGTAAATGATTAGCGATTATATCAAATTGACGTCTTTTCAGGGCATACGCGGTTGGTTTACCTTTGTGGTAAATCAACCGCGTTTCTTTGATTTAGAATGTGAGTGCGCGAGCAGCGGGTGCGACAAGATTCACTTCGTGCATCTTGTGCGCTCCCGCGGGGGCGCTGCCTTTGAACAACCGATTGCTGCGCAATCTTTTGGTTGCTTTGTTATAGGGGAGCGCTCGAGTAAACTCGGCGACACCCCTATAACAAAAAAACCAACCGCTGTCGCGGTCGGTTGTTCAAAGGCGGAGAGGACAAGATTCGAACTTGCGGTAGAGTTACCCCTACGGCAGTTTAGCAAACTGCTGGTTTCAGCCACTCACCCACCTCTCCGGAAGCTAGCTGAAAGTATTTTCAATAGCGACTGCAAAGGTACTGCTTTTTTTGATACCTGCAAGAGTTTTGCCCGATTTTTTTTGAAAAAACATTTCAAGGCATAGCTAAGTCGCTGTGAATTTGAGTGTTGTGAATATGTGCCAGACAATGAAAAACGGGGCAGGAGAACAGCTCTCTTGCCCCGTGTGTATACTGTAAAGAGGATTTTAGTCCTCGATGATGACGTGGTATTGCTCGCGCGGGTTCCAATTGCGGGTTAATAACCACATGATGCCCACGGCAAGCACGAGCGTGACGACAATCATGGTTGCCAGGATGTCGAAGTTGAGCATGCGGCCATGGGTCGCATAGTACACGTCGAGGTAGTTGGGGATGTTCATCTCCTTGGCAATGTCGAAGTCAATCCACCAGACGCAGGTCTTGGTGAACGGCATGAGCGACAGGACAGCATAGCTGGCGATGGTGCCCTTGCGACCGCGGTAGTTCCCCCACAGCTTGCGTAAACCCTCGGCGATAAACCCGAGCACGAGGCATCCGATGGCAAAAATCTCATGGCCCTGGCCGATGAGGAAGTTGACCATCAGCAGGAGGATGGCGCACAACATGGCAATGCCCGGCAACGGGTAACGTTCACACAGCTTGAAATAGGGCCATGCTGCAATCAGGGCAGCGGGTACAGCGCTATAGGTCCATGCGTAGGGGTGCATGCCGGCGAAAACCTCGACAAGGACGAAGGCGAGAGCATATATCAGTGCTAATCCGATTAATTTTACCGCACTTTGCATAATGTGGCTTGATTTGTGGTTGTTAGTGTTATCTTAAGCGACAAAGATACTGCAATTTGTTTTCTTGACAATAAAATCGGCAATAAATTATAGTTTTTTGCCCTTTTTTCATCAAAAACAAGGTAACTGTGGCGGTTTCTCATAGTCTTGGTACGGTGATGGCAGTATAGGCATAGGGTTGTTGGGAGGAATGTGATTCAAGAAAAAGTTGTATCTTTGCGGCTGTGAAAATTGTGCGGACCACGATATTGCCATTCAAGGGATTCACGGCCATCAACCTGCTGGGGCTGCTGTTTGTGCATCCCGGCGTCTACTTGAGCGAGGAGCTGATGAACCACGAGCGCATCCACTCGGCGCAGCAGCGTGAGATGCTGTTCGTGTTCTTCTATATCGCCTATTTGCTGGAATGGCTGGTAAGGCTGCCCATGCGCGGCAATGCCTACAGGAATATCTCGTTTGAGCGCGAGGCCTACGCCAACCAGCGCAACTTGAATTACCTGGAGTCCCGCCCGATGTATGCGTGGAGGCGTTACATGAAACGTCGCCCCAATTCCTATCAACGCAAAAAAAGATGACAATGAAACGAATCTCCTTATTTCTCATTGCCGCCGTCGCTGCGGTGTCGCAGCTCATGGCATCCTATACGCCCCAGGAGGCTGTCAACAAGTTCGTGTCCCACAGTTCGTTGCGCTATGCTTCGGTGGGTGTGCAGGTCATTGATCTGGATTCGGCCAAGTCGATCGCCAGCTATCGTCCCGAACAGGCCAATATCACCGCCTCGACGATGAAGACGGTGGTCTCGTCGGCAGCACTGGGCCTGCTGGGACCGCATTTCCGCTTCGAGACACCGGTATATCTCGACGGCGTGGTCAGCGATGGCGTTTTCAAGGGCAATATCGTCATCCGTGGACTTGGCGACCCGACGATAGGCTCGGTGTTCCTGCCCAATCAGCCTAACATCGTTGCCGAGATCATCGAGGCGCTGAAGGCGCGCGGCATCACCCGTGTCGAGGGCACTGTTGTGGGCGACGACAGCTACTATGGCTATCCTTACTACGACGAGGATTGGGACGTGGGCGACCTGGCCTACGACTACGGCGCCGCTGTCCATGCCTTGAGCTTCCACGATAACCTGGTGAAGGTCAGCTATACGTTTGACGGGCGTGGTCGCGTGTCGAAATCGTCGTTCTGCCCTCCTGTCCCTGGTTTGAAGGTCATCAGCCGTTGTCGCGGCAGCCGTGGCCGCAACGCCATCACTCCTTATATGGACTACAGTGTTCCCGCCCTGGTGCTCACGGGCGAAACGACCGCCAAGAGCTACGGTAACACCTATGCCAATCCCACGCCGGCTCCCATGCTGGTCGACAGTGTGGAGCGAGCGTTGCTGCACAGCGGCATCCACTATGACTTTGATGCTGCCGCCTGCGACAATGTTTCCCAGGCCGAGCGCTCGCTGCTCGTGCTCCATAAGTCTCCCGAACTCACCGAAATCATCACCTCGCTGCTGGACCGCAGCGACAATATGTTTGCCCACGCGCTGCTGCGTGCCATCGGTGCCCGCGACTACGAAACAAGGGGCCTGGGTGAGATGCCGTCTGATCTGGATGCCATCGGCGTGAATGCCGTCAAGCATTGGCTTGAGCTGCAGGGTGTTGACACCGAGCCACTGTTCATGCGTGACGGCAGCGGTCTGGCCCGTGCCAACAAAGCGTCGGTCAACTTCTTTGGCGACATGCTGTCGATGATGGCGCATCGCCGTTTCGACGGTGTGCGCTTGTGTGACCTCATGCCCACCGCTTCGGACCGCGTTGGCAAGACGCTGGAGAACAACCCGTTGAGCAGCCGCATCGTGCTCAAGTCGGGCAGCATGCGCCATGTGCGTTGCTTTGTGGGGTATTATCCCGCCGATGAGCCGCGCTACGTTTTTGCCGTGCTGGTCAATAACTTCACTTGTTCACAGTCCAGTGTCAAGGAGCAGATCGGCACTTTCTTGTGCAATCTTTTTGAGGGAAAATAGTTGGTGTTTCAAAAAAAATGCCTAAACTTGCAGGTTGAATGTAAGGCAACGCCTTGGTAATACCAAGCTAAGCAACTATATAATAGATGATTATGAATATGTCGATAGAGAAAATGCTGTCTCATGTGTATGAGATAGAGGGCTTGATGCTCGTTACCCGTCGCTTGGGTGAGGAGAACACGCCCGATGTCATTACCGATAAAATCAAGCGCAAGGTGAAAGAGCTGGCCGAGATGTGCGGCGTGACGCTGCCTGCAGCCGAGGCACCCGCTGCCACCGAGCAGCCCGCTGCCCCCTCCGAGACCGTCGTGTCCTCCGAGTTCTCTGAGATCTCTGAGCCCTCTGAGGTTTCAGAGCAACCGGCCGCCCAAGAGCACCTTCCCGAGGACGACTACGACGCCGACGAGACGTGGCAACACGAGAACGGCGAGGAGTTCAAGGAAGTCTTCACGCTTGACTATGAGGAGCCCCAGCATGTGCCTGTCGAGCCCGACAAGGTGCCTGTCGAAGACCGTGAGCCCGACGATGACATCACCGTCGAGTTCATCGAGGCCCCCGACGAGGAGCCTGTAGCAGCAGAGCCCGTCGCTCCAGTAGCACCTGTTGCCGCTCCGGTCACCCCGGAACCGCCCGAGACGGTGAAGCCTCCCATTTTCAGGCCTCCTGTAGATACTAGCGACGAGCCTGTTCCCGAACCCGATCCCGCACTGCTTCCCGAGGCCGATGATGAGCCTGACATCACTGTCGAGTTCATCGAGGCCCCCGACGTTGCCGTGCCCGAACCCGAGGAAGAGATGCCTCAGCCTCCCGTTCCCACCGAGTTCCCGGAACCTGTCGAGCCGCTGCGCGTTGACCAGAAACTGCAGCGCCACCTGTCCAAAGACATCCGCAAGGCCTTCTCGGTGAACGACCGTTTCCGTTTCCAGCGTGAGCTGTTCGCCGGTAGTGCCAGTGCAATGAATACCGCTATCGAGCATATCGAGATGATGACCAGCTATGGCAACGCCGAGCTGTATTTCTTCAGTCAGCTGCATTGGGACCGCGACAATCAGGATGTCCAGGACTTCATGGAGATTGTGCGCAACCATTTCCAGTCATAATCAGTGATTCAAGACGATGTCAACAGGCAAGTTATACATAGTGCCGACGCCGGTGGGTAATCTTGGGGACATGACTCCCCGAGCCATCGAGGTGCTGAACACCGTTGACATCGTGCTGGCCGAGGATACCCGCACCAGCGGCGTCCTGCTCAAGCACTTCGACATCAGCACCCCCATGCGCAGCCACCACAAGTTCAACGAGCACGAGGCGGTGGCCGCCGTGGCCGACCAGCTCGAGGGTGGGGCGGTGATGGCTTTGATTTCGGATGCCGGCACGCCGGGCATCAGCGACCCGGGTTTCTTGCTCTCGAGGGAGTGCCGTCGTCGTGGGATTGAAGTCGAGACGCTGCCAGGAGCAACGGCATTCGTGCCCGCGCTGGTCAATTCGGGGCTGCCGTGTGACCGCTTTGTGTTTGAAGGCTTCCTGCCGCCGAAGAAGGGCCGTGCCACTCGTCTTGAGGAACTCAAGTCGCAGCAGTTGACAATGGTGTTCTACGAGTCGCCGATGCGCTTGTTGAAGACCTTGCAACAGTTTGCCGAGACCTTCGGCGACGAGCGCGAGGCGAGTGTGGTGCGCGAGATCAGCAAGCTCCACAACACGACCCACAACGGCACGCTGGGCGAGCTGGTGGAGTATTTCACCGCCAATGCCCCTCGTGGCGAGATCGTGATTATCGTGGCGGGATGCCCGCCGGTAACCGCTGCCCGGGTCGACAAATATGCCGCTTTCAAGGGCAAGAAGTCCCTGCCCGATGGTTAAGTAAAAGAACAATAGCACTTTAAGTCAAAATAGAAAACAAACTAAAAAAAACAAATAGGTATGAAGAAGATTTCATATTTAGTACTGCTGATGATCGGTCTGGCTTTGATGCCGTCCTGCAAGCGCTCTAACCAGTTGGAGCAGGAGGCCCTGCGTCAGGATTCCATTAATGCGGTCCTCCAAGACTCGATCAACACGGCCAACGCCGAGAAAGACAGCCTCATGCAACTGATGGGTGACATCGCCGACGGTATGGCGCAAATCAAGGAGTTGGAGGACATCGTGTCGGTCAACAACCTGAGTGGTGAAACCCCCGACCGCAAGAAACAGCTGCGTGACGACATCGTTCTCATCCAGCAGTCGATCAACAAGCACAAGAAGCGCCTCGAGGACCTGGAGAAGCGCCTCAAGCAGTCCACCAACTACAATACCTCGATGGAGAAGTCCATTGCCAACCTCAAGCAGCAGCTTGAGCAACAGCAGAAGACCATCAACAACTTGACCGAGCAACTGGCTGCCGCTCACATCCAGATCAAGAATCTGAACCAGAGCGTCGACTCGCTGAATACAGTCAACAAGGCTGTCGTCAAGGAGAAAGAGGTGGCTCAAGAGGAGTCCAAGCAACTCACCAACGAGGTGAACAACCTGAACACCTGCTACTATGTCGTCGGTTCCAAGAAGGAACTCAAGGCCAACAAGATCATCGAAACGGGCTTCCTGCGCAAGACCAAGATCCTGCAGGGTGACTACGAGAGGTCTTATTTCACCAAGGCCGACCGCCGCACCCTTAGCGAGATACCCTTGCACAGCAATAAGGCGCAACTGATGACCAACCATCCCAAGGACTCTTACGAGATTGTGGACAACGGCGGAACCAAGACGCTGCACATCTTGAATGCGGGCCGTTTCTGGGAAAAGTCCAATTTCCTTGTCATCAAGGTGGATTAAGCGTTAACAATCAGGTTTGAGAGGGGCTACCCTTTGTTTCCCATGAAGGTCGTTCTGGCGTTTGACAAATTCAAAGGCTCGGCCACGTCTCAACAACTCAACGGGGCCGCACAAGATGTCTTGTGCGGTCTTGATGGTGTTCGGGCGGTAAGTGTCCCCGTGGCCGACGGTGGCGACGGTACGACCGTGGTGCTGGCCGAAGGACGTCAGGGTGAATGGATTGATATGATGGCGGTGGCTCCGTTGATGCAACTGCCGCCGGTCAATGCCCGTTATTTCCTGTGTGACGACGGCACGGCGCTCATCGAGGTGGCAGCCGCCAGCGGCTTGGCTCTGGTGCCTGATGATGCGCGCGACGTGATGCGGGCAAGCACCCTGGGCACGGGGCTGATGATGCGCGACGCCATGGAGCGTGGTAGCCGTCACATCGTGCTGGGGCTGGGCGGCTCGGCGACTTGTGACGCGGCAATGGGCATCATGTGTGCCCTGGGTGCCGAATTTCTGGATGCCGATGGTCATCATCTCTATCCCTGCGGGGAATCTCTGGAGAGAATTGCCCGAATCGAGACCTTGGGCATTCCGCCGACTGTGCTCGACTGCCGTTTCACCCTGGTGACCGATGTGGACAATCCGTTGTGCGGCGAGCGTGGCTCGGCCCATGTCTATGCGCCGCAGAAAGGGGCTTCGCCCGCTCAGGTCGAGCAGCTTGATCGCGGTCTGGCCCATGTGGCGGCCCTGGTCGGCAAGGAAATCGCCGACCGTGCCGGTTGCGGCGCTGCCGGTGGCATCCCGGCGCTGATGATGCACCTGCTGGATTGCGAGTTGTTGCCCGGCGGGCCTTATATCCTTGAGCATAATGGGATGAATGAGGCTCTGGACGGTGCCGACCTGGTCATCACCGGCGAGGGTTGTCTCGACGCCCAGACGCTCATGGGTAAGGGGCCGGGCTGTGTGATCGACATGGCACGCGAGCGCGGTGTTCCCGTGGCTGCTGTGTGTGGCACGATTGCACCAGGCTTTGATGCCAGGGCTGCGGGGTTGGAAGCTGCGGTTGCCGTGAGCGACGGCCTCCCGCTCGACGAGGCGATGGACCATGATGGCACGCTCATGCGAGTGGCCATGGCGGTTAAACAGTTAGTGAATACGTTGAAATCAGATAAAGACTTATAGAGCAGATGCAGTGGCTCAGTGACATATTCATGACGCATTCGGCGGTGCAGGCGGTAGTCGTCTTGTCGCTGCTGTGTGCCTGTGGTTTGGCCTTGGGAAAGATCAGGGTGCTGGGCGTGTCGCTGGGTGTCGCTTTCGTGTTCTTCCTGGGCATTTTGGCGGGCCATTTGGGCGTGTCGATTGACGCTAAGATGCTGCAATACGCCCAGAATTTCGGTCTGGTGCTTTTTGTCTATGCCTTGGGTTTGCAGGTGGGACCGGGCTTCTTCGGCTCGTTCCACAAGTCAGGCCTCACGCTCAACCTGTGGGCCCTGGCGGTGGTGCTGGTTGGAACGGTGCTCACCTTGCTGCTGCCGTTGATGGATATTAGCCTGAGTGACGCTGTGGGTATCATGTGCGGTGCGACGACCAACACGCCTGCTCTGGCAGCCGCTCAGCAGACCTTGGCGCAGATGCACAGGCCCGAGAGCGGTGCCGCCCTGGGTTGCGCTGTGACCTATCCGTTGGGTGTCATAGGCGTGATTCTGGCATTTGCGCTGATGCGCAAGGTGCTGGTGCGTCCTGGCGACCACCTTATCGACGATAGCGAGGAAGAGGCCGACCACACCTTCATCGCCACCTATCAGGTGCGTAACGAGGGCATCATCGGCAAGACGGTGGGTGACCTGGCGCGCATCAGTCCGCGGCAGTTTGTCATCTCCAGGCTGTGGCGCGACGGCCGGGTGACCATCCCCGAGGCCCACACGGTACTCATGCGCGACGACCGCCTGCTGGTCATCATGCGCGACCACGATGCCGCCGAGGCGCTGGAAGTGCTCTTCGGCAAGCAGGAGACCACCGACTGGAACAGCGACGACATCGACTGGAATGCCATCGACAGCGAACTTGTCTCGCAGGCCATCCTTGTCACCAAACCCGAAATCAACGGCCGCAAGCTGGGCAGCCTGCGGTTGCGCAAACACTACGGCGTGAACATCAGCCGCGTGAACCGTGGCGGCCTGCAGCTGCTGGCCACGCCCGACCTGCGACTGCTGCTGGGCGACCGCATCATCGTCGTGGGGCACCGCGAGGCGATCAAGAACGTCGAGAAGGAGGTGGGCAACGCCGTCAAGATGCTTGACGAGCCCAACCTCATCACGGTATTCCTGGGAATGACGCTGGGACTCATTCTCGGCTCCATCCCCATCGCCCTGCCTGGAATCTCGGCGCCCGTCAAGTTAGGACTGGCTGGTGGCCCCATCATCGCCGGCATCCTCATCGGCGCTTTCGGCCCACGCATCCACGTCAATGCCTATACCACATCCAGCGCCAACCTCATGTTGCGCTCCATCGGTCTTGCCCTGTATCTCGCATGCCTGGGACTGGCTTCTGGCCCCGACTTCTTTGCCACCGTCGTGCGGCCCGAGGGCTTGCTGTGGGTGGGAACCGGTTTCCTGCTTACCGTCATTCCGGTGCTGATTGTCGGCGCCCTCGCCCTGCGCTTGTCGGGCATCGACTATGCCGCCGTGTGCGGTATGCTCAGCGGCGCCATGGCCAACCCAATGGCGATGAACTATGCCAACGACACCCTTGGCAGCGACCGTCCCTCAGTCGCCTATGCCGCCGTCTATCCCCTGAGCATGTTCCTGCGCGTCATCATCGCCCAGGTCCTCCTCCTCATCTTCCTATAAATACAAAAAACTACGAATTACACTAATTTAACGAATTGATTGACACCCAATTAATTCGTTAAATTCGCGCAATCCGTAGTCTTGAAAAGCCTTTTAATCAAATTACATGGCTAATCGCAGGCCCATGTAGGTTCGCCTTACTCCTGGGGAGAAACCGTCGCGTCGCGAGATGCGGCAGAATTTGACGGCACCACTGTATCGGCCGCCACGATGGACGCGGCTCTTGCCTGTTTCGGGACCTGTAGGATTTGTCACAGGTTCTTCGGTATAAAGATAGTACCAGTCGTTACACCACTCCTCAGCGTTGCCGTTCATGTCATAGAGTCCTAACTCGTTGGGGACCTTAGTGGCGACTGGATGTGTAACGTTGTCGCTATTGGCGATATACCAGGCCACCTCATCGATAGAGTCGCTGCCAGCGTAAATATAGCCTTGGGTCAGGTTGCCGCCGTGGGCTGCAAATTCCCACTCGGCTTCGGATGGTAGTCTGAATTCCTTGCCTGTCAAGGCGTTGAGCCTCATGATGAACGTGTCACAGTCGTTCAAGTTGACATTTTCGACGGGACGCAGCAGATCTCCTGTGTTGGCACTAGGGTTGCTGCCCATCACAGCAATCCACAGCTCTTGAGTTACCTCGGTCTCGCCGATGCTGTAGTCCGAGAGTGTCACCTGATGCTTGGGACTTCCCTTGAATACTTGGTAATCAGCATCCTCTTCTTCGGTGGCACCCATCATGAATGTGCCACCCTCAACTTTTATCATTTTGAAAGAAACCCCGTTGACGGTGAAGGTCTCATATATGATAGGGTTCTCGTCTTTGGGTTCCAGTTCTGCGCCCGTCATCAGGTGACTGATGAGGCGGGTCACGTCGCTGATGTTGACTTCTCCGTCATTGTTTACGTCGGCATTGATGTCGTAGTAGCTCTCGCTTTGAGCGCTCATCAATTGGCTGATCATCATGGTCACGTCTGTGATGTTGATAAAGCCATCATAGTTTACGTCTCCGCGTTGGGTGCGCACGGTGACGCGGCATGAGTCGGACTCGGCGTAGCCGTCAACTGAATTGACTTTGATGATAGTAGTACCTTCGGTGATACCCACTACTTGAATCTTGCCATTAGCCATGCGAGCAGCGGCTACCGATGGATTGCTTGAGGTCACGACGAGGTCTGTTGAGACGGGTGTTACGGTCGGGGTAAGCCACTCCATGTGGTTGGGCAGTAGCGATAGCCGGTGTTCGTCCAGTGTGATGTAAATAAAGTGCTCGACGACAATTACATGGCACATAGCCTGTTTGTCACGGCAGGTGGCAGTAATAAAGCACTCGCCCTGTCCCATGGCCATCACGTTGCCAAGGCTATCTACTGTGGCAACATCAGAATTGGTGGTTGTCCAGGTGATGACCTTGTCGGTGGCATCCTCGGGCAGCACGGTCGCCGTGAGCGTCAGCTGCGAACCGATTTCCAATTTGGCAAATTCTTGACTGATGGTCACTTCGGCTGGCGCAATCTCGGTGACTGTGATGTGGCACACTACAGTCTTGTCGAGAAGCGTTGCCATGATGTCACACTCGCCGGCTTTCAGAGCAGTAAGTTCGCCATTAATAGGTCCGATTTTAGCAATGCTGTCGTTTGTTGAAGCCCAGAAGACTTGTTGCGGTGTGGCATTATCGGGAGTCACCGTGGCCATCAAAGTAATTTGATTGCCTACCATGATGCTGATGCTGTCATTTTCGAGACTCAGCCCTGTCGGCTCAACGGCATCACTCACGATGTTGATGAAGTTGCTCCAATACGGCTCAGTGAAGTAGGCCGCCAATGACGAGGCAGGCACATGTAGTTCGGCATCATAACCCGTGAACGAGTTCCCGTCACACGTCGGCGGCAAGGCAGCATAGGAATAGATCACTGACGGATTCACCTGCAAGCCCTCGACGCCCGTCACGCTACTGCTGATGTACAACGTATCCACGCTGGTGGGCAACGCACCGTCAGCCCAAGCGCCCTCGCCGATGATGTAAACCGAAGGAACGAAGCAACCTTCAAAGGCGTCGCTCGCGATGTTGCCGGTAACGCTTACAGGAATTGTCAGGTAGTTCAACGAATCGTTGGCAAACGCCCCGCTGCCAATTCCCGTCACCGTATAAGTCACCCCATCAACCGTCACCGTCTCAGGAATCACAACATTACCCGAATAAGCCTCCTCGCCAGAAGAAACCATTACCTCATTCTCTCCCGTTATCTTATAATAAATTCCATCACCCTCAAAGTCATAATCATAGAACCCCACAATATGCAGGAAATTCCTCCAACCATAGGCTTGTCGATACTCCTCCACCACCTCAATCGGCACATACAACATTGCATTTTGATAAACACATTCATCAAAAACATCTTCGTTATCAGAAAAAGTTGCTGGAGTGCTCCCTAGACATTTAATTATGGTCAAGTTTGGACATTCATAGAATGTCTCTAAATTGATTTCTTCGATGGAGGTACCGATAATGACATTTGTCAGTCCACTACAGCCATAGAATGCTTCTTGCTCAATGGTCAAGACAGAGTTGGGAATGGTAATGCTTGTTAGTCCAATGCATTCTGCGAAAGCTAAAATACCAATGCTTGTGACGGAATTTGGTATGTCGATATTCGTGAGTTTGCTGCATCCATAAAACGCACCATCTCCAATTGTTGTAACGGAGTTGGGTATTGTGACGCTTTCTAATTCTGTTAAATGGTACGCAAAAGATTCTGGAATTATTTGGACACCATCCCCAATAATGATAGTTGTTATGCTTTCGCTGAATGGATGATGTTCAATAAAATCATCGTAATAACGAGCATTGAAATATAATGTCTTTAAAGCTGTGCAGCCAGTGAATGCGTTTTCGCCAATGTGAGTGACATATTCGGGAATTGTTATGCTTGTTAGTTCATTACAGTCAGCAAAAGCTCTATCGTCTATCGAAGTGACATTATAACCTCTAACACTATTTGGAATTACAATATCACCAGTGTAGTAATAAGTCTCTAACGGTTCACCATCACATGGATCAATATAAGTACCTGAAGTGACTTCGACAGAACCGTCGTGCAATAAATTATAGTAAATTCCAGATTCCTTAAAATCAAATTGTTTTATTGGAGTTGGCCAAAAACAATACTCATGCTCTTGGACATTGCTTGGCAATTTCCCTTCGGCGATTGCAAATGCTTGAACATCAATATGAGTTATAGAACAAGATAATTCGGGGCCAACCCAAATTTCGGTTTGTTGAGTCCAAGACCAAGGATCTTGTGGGGGACCATAAGAATGACCTTCTGAGCGTCTAGTATAGATTGTGCTTTCTTCTGAAGGATAAAAATGAACATAATAGCCTCCATAATCAGCCTCTCCATAACTCCCGTTATTATCACACTCAGGGGAGGACGTTACTTCATGACTCGTGATATAACTAAAGTACTTGGTCTCACTGAACAAAGTTTTGTAATTAGTATAGGAATTATAAGGGACAAACAAAATAAGCCAGAATTGTGGGGAAATGCCATCTGTTTCATACCAATTGTCAAACTCACCTTCAATATCGAAAGCTTCAAATGGTATTCGTTGGCAATGCATGTCAAAGCTCCCATTTATGCTTGGTGGGGTTGTGCTCGATAAGGTTAAATACCTTAGATTCGGACAATTTTTGAACGCAGCATTGCCAATTTCTGAAATTGTCTCAGGTAAAGTGATATCACATAGCTTTTGATTGCCATAAAATGCACTATCAGCAATTGCTGAAACTATGTAATTCATATCGTTATTAGTGACTTGGCTTGGTATGATAATAATAGAACGGTAATCTGATGATGCAACTGATACTGTTGTCTCAGAGGTTATTTTATAAATAATGTTGTCTATATAGAATTCATTGTCATTGGTAGGCACGAATCCCATTTCCACAATCGCATCGAAATACTTGCTCCATTTGGTTTCTGATAAATATGCTTCTTTCGCGCCAAAAGGAACATGAATCGTACGATCTGTGTAGTTTCCAGATGTTAAGGCAAAAATATCGTTGCCAGTAGAAATATTTGACAATTCAGATATATATGAATAAACATCAATAAGTCTACTGCATTTTTCAAATGCTGAGTTTCCGATGGAAATAACTGAGTTGGGGATTGAGATGCTAGTCAGTCCGCTGCAGCCGTAGAAAGCCCTGTTTCCAATGTTGGTAACAGTGCTGGGGATATTGATTTCTATTAGACCGCTACAAATGTTAAAAGCAAACTCTGAAATGCCTAGTGTTCCATCTAATATGTTAATTATAGTTCCGTTTGGCATAGTTCCTTTATATTTATAAGCCACAGGTCCAGCATAAACTAATCCGTCTGGTTGGTTATTATACCATGCTGTGCCGTAAAATGCGTTGCTCCCGATAGATGTGAGCGAATTGCTGAAGTATATGCTGGTCAGGTCACTACAGTCTGAAAAAGCACTAGATTCAATTGCTGAGATGGAATTGGGCATGTTAATGCTAGTTAACTCACTGCAACCATTAAACGCTTCGTAGCCAATGGTAGTAATAGTACTGGGAATAGTGCTGTTTTTGCAGCCTAGAATCAACTTATTTGAAGCGGTCTCAATGATTGAATTACAATTCTCACGAGAGTCATAAATAGGATTGTCACTTGCTACGGAAACGCTAGTCAACCCCGAACATGAAGAAAAAGCATAGTTGCCTATTTTCGTTACGGAGCTACTAATGGTGACGCTCGTCAGACCACTACAACCTTTAAATGCGTTGTGTCCGATGGTTGTAACGGAGTTAGGGATGTTGACACTCCTCAGTTCGGCGCAGCCCTCGAATGCAGAATTGCCGATTATAATGACTGAATTGGGAATTACGGTATTTTGACACCCTAAAACTAAACTATTGACAGATGTTTGAATAATGGCATTACAATTATTACGTGAGTCGTAGTATGTATTGTCATTTGCAACGGTAATGCTTTTTAAACCACTGCAGCCACTGAAAGCGGAGTAACTGATGGAATTTACGGATTTACCAATAGCAATGTTAGAAAGCCCGCTACAGCCTTGGAATGCGTTATCTTCGATAGTTGTAATGGAGTTTGGAATGACGATGCTGGTCAAACCTGTGCAATAAGAAAAAGCTTTATAATCAATTCCTGTGACAGTGTAAGTTTTACCACCATATCTAACACTGTTAGGTATGGTAATGTCACCAGAATACTCATTAGAATACTCATTAGATGTATTCCCCTTATAGGTGACTGTGACATAGTTGCTGCTTCCATGTGTTCTGTAGTAGATGCCGTCGACTTCGAAGTCGTGGGCTATGGCGGTGGCTGGTAGCAGGAGGGCTAGCAGCAGGAGTGTGAGTTTAAGGGGATTTTTCATCGTTGTCGGTTTTATTTGGTTGGTTAATAAACTACTAATTACACGAATTTAGCGAATTGACATCCGCATTCGATTCTCACGCTAAGACGCTAAGGCGCAAAGGCTTTTTTGTGGCATCCGCGCGAGGGGGTGTTCGCCGATAGTTAGCATCCGCAAAGTTAGGGAATTTTAAGCGATTGTGCAATGAAAGGGCGTGTGATTTTCAGGGAATTTATTGACAAGGCCGCAAAACTACCATCTGTTTTTATTCGGCTGTGGCCGAGCTAAAGATTTCTCGCGCGAAGCGCGATCAAAATTTTTAGGCAACTAAGCTGTCAACGCCCCCTGGCCCCCTCTAATCTTAGAGGGGGAATATGCCAAGAAATAAGGGCAAGACTGGACGCTGTGCGTCGGGTCTTGCCCTCTCACTAATCTCTAATCACTACTCTCTAATCAATTTTAGCTGTCCGAGGCAGCTAAAATTTCATGTAGAGGCGGCGGTTGTGGCCGGCGCGGTGGCTCACGTGGATCCAGCGGCAGCCTTTCTCGTCGATGCACTGGTCAACTGGGAGGTCGAGGCGCTTGATCAGGGCCAGCAGGCGGCGGTTGCGGGCCGGCGAACCGACGGTGATGTCGGCGGCCTCGCCGCGCTGGTGCTGGCTGCCGGGCGTACCGCCCACGATTCGGTTCAGTCTGGGACAGCGGTAGCCGCTGTTCACGTGGATGGGTCCGCCCCAGGCGTCGCGCAACGGGTCAAGGACGTTGTCCACGAGGGCGTTCAGGGCCTTGACGGCGCTGGCGGGCGGCATGTTGTTGATGCCCAGACGGGTAGCGGTGTCTGACCGCACGAGTTCCTTGATGGTGAAGTGTCTCATCTCGTCTTGATGCGCATGTGGGCCTTGGGGTAGCGCAGTACCAGACACGAGGCCTCGGTCATCACCAGCGCATCCACGTTGCGCACGCCGCTCTTCTTGAGGTTGAGCTGCTCGGTGCTGAAGGGGATGTGGGTGTACTTCTGGATATACTCGGGGTCGATGATCATGCCGTTGTTCTCCATGCCCATTTCATCGAACACCTCGCTGAGCAGCACATACAGGCAACCGAACTTGGACCTCAGCTCGGTGAAGTCGATGCCCCACTTGCTCACGTGCTGGCTCGAGGTGATGATGCGGGTATAGTCCAACTTGCTGATGAGGCTGATGAGCTTGCTGCCGCCGATGAGGATCTTGCGCTTGCTGCCGGCATTGCCGGTGAATGCCTCGCGCATCAGGTCCACCATGCTGTCAGGGCCGAAGTCGCTGGCCGACTCGAGGAAGATGTCCTTGCCGGCCTGGTTCCAGATGCCTCCGGTGAAGTAGATGTACTCCTTCTTGTTGTTGTCCCACAGCTGGCGGGGCACACCGAAGAGGAACGACTTCTCCATGCCCAGTCGCATGTCATAGACGGCGGCCTCTTCCTGGTCGCTCATCGTCCAGCCCACTTCCTTGTTGGAGAGGCGCTGCAGCGTGCTTTGCTCAACCTGCATTTTAAATATCTGGCACAGGTTGCGGCTCTTGTGGGGCAGCGCCTCGTACTGCGGCGACTGCACGTCGAGTTCGCTGGCGGCGCGTCCCATGCGCACGAGGGTGCTTCCCTCGACGATGTAGGGGATGCAGTTCTCGACGCCCTGCACGGTGGGGCCGTTGACGGCCATGACGGTGATACCGTTGTTGTCGCGGCTCAGGACATAGAGCATCAGGTCGTGAACGCTCTCGCCCACGTCATAACCCGGCGTGCCCTGAACGAGGATGGTGTCGGTGGGGTCAAAGATCTCGTCGTTGGTAGTCCTGATGACCGCAGTGGGAGCGTTGCCGTTGCTCGATGTGTGGTTCTCCTCAACATCGTCGACCAGCGAAGCTTGAGTAGGCTTGGTGTCCACGCTGTAGAAATCCACGATCATGCTGCCGGCGTGCTTGCTGCCGCCAAAGCGCGAAATCTGGTCGATGGGGGTGGACATGGGCCTGATTTTGACAATCTGCTGGTCGATCTCGTTGAGCAGCAGGTCGGGCGACCCGGCGCGGGTGAGATCGGTCGTGAGGGGGCCGTCAACAACGTGCTTACCGTCCTCGACACCAGCGATGAGCATACCCACCGCGAGTGTGGCGCCGTTATCGCTGCATCCGGTGCAAGAGGCCAGGATGGCGATGAGAATCATGACAATGACAAAGAGGACTAACTTCTTGTGGTTGCGCATCCAGCGCAGAGCCTTGGATAATTGAAAGATGTTCATGGTTGGTTATAGGTTATAGGTTAAAGGTTAAAGTATAGAGTTTAGAGGTTAGAGTTTAGAGTTTAGGGTTTAGAGGTTGGAGGAAAGAGTGGCTTAGTGAACTAACTCCTAACTTCTAATTCCTAATTCCTAACTCCTAATTCCTAACTCCTTCAGTCCCAGATGCTGCGGCGGCAGTAGCGGGGAAAGACAGGTTGAGGCTGGGGCTCCTCGTCCTGGGGCTGAGGATGGAGAACTACTTCGATTTTCTCGTTGCGGCCTCGCAGGTAGCCCGCGGCATCGGCATTCTGCACGTCGTCGTCATGGGTGACTCCGCGGGCCAGAGTGGCGAGCAGTTCGGGTGTGACTTGGTCGGCCTCCAAGCCCCGGGTGAGGTCGGTGAGGCTGGCAGTGACGTTCTCGTCAAGGTTCAGTTCGGTGATCATGTCGGCGAGGGTGGGGGAGGCGGTCGGCTCCTGCCCGGGCGCCTCTTGCGGTTCTTCGTTGTGGTGAAAAGGCGGTGGTGTTACCGCAGGTGTCGCCTGTTGTTCATGGTTCTCTTGTTCGTTCATTTTTCATTAGTTTTGGGTTGATAACCGGCCGTGACACGAGTCGCGGCATTGATTAACTCGGGATAGTGGCGATTAAAGGTTAGTGTCGCTGATTGCCAGCACTTTGCGGTCGCGCTGGCGGCGAAAGGCCTGGAACGTGTCGTACACGTCGCTCAGGGCGATGTTGGCGTTTTCGCTCTGCAATTGATACGCGTTGGCGCTGACAACGGTGGGATTCTTGCCTTGCAGGGCGCCGCTCACGCCGCTGATTTCCTCGAACAGCTTCATCTGCAACTCTATCATCTGGTAGGCGCTGCTGTTGTTTGCGTTGGCATTGATCTGCTCGGGCTTGGCGTCGCTGAAACGTGGATTGTAGGGCAGCAGTCCGTTGGCACTGGACCAGCAGCGGCGTGCATCCTCCCAGGTCCACCCCTCGGGCAGCGCGGTCTCGGGGAACAGGAGCACGCCCTTGGCACTGGTGCGCATCACCTGATCGAGCAGCGAAATCATGCGGTTGACGTGCTTCTGCGTGTCGATGATGTCCTCGACCACGGCATGAACCTCGCCGTCGGTGAGCGGGTAGAGCTTGATGACAAAGGGGTGGCTGCCGTGCGGCCACGGCGAATCATACTCGGCCAGCAAGTCTCCCATCGGGCTGAACCATCGGCAGTGCCACACGGTGGCGATGTCCCAGCGGGTGGTGATGTCGGAGCGGTTCTTGAGGCGGTGCAAGTCGCTGCAGGGCTCGACGCTGAGGGTGCCCTCGTGCCGGTTGTGGCACACGATCACCTCGCGGCTCTCGAGCGTCCACACCTCGATAGCGCGGCACTTGCTGTCGCTGGCGTGCCAGAAGTCGGTGCCCAGCTGCGTGTCGGCGCCCAGACGTGTGGTGAAATCGGCTAGGCGACTCTCGGCGTTGTCGGTATAGAGGCGCCTCACCCATGCCGCCTTGCGCTGGTTGCCGCCAGCCACGCGGCGCAACAACTGGGCGATGTTCAGGTCGTGGAGTTGGCCGATGAGTTCGCAGTCCCAGGCGCGGGTGTCGTTCATCGTGCCCACAAACAGGCGGTTGACGTTCACGTTGTCCACCCTGACGCGCTCGGTGTCTCCGGGTTCGTGGCAGGTGTCCACCCGCTGGATGCAGCACCCCGAGATCAAGAATTCCTCAATGGCGCGGCTGTCGAGCTCATCAAGTTCGTTGTCGCGGCTGGCCTGAGCGAGCGCCGAGGCCTTGTCATCGTCCTGCTTGATGTACTGTGAGCGGAATCGGCCGACGATGGTCTTGACCATCTGGCGGATGAGGTTGTTGGTGATGCTTGCACAGCCCTGGTTGGCGAGGTGCTCGCCCTCGGTCATCACGCAGCCGTTGCAGTCCCTCACCAGGTCGCCCCACTGGTCACCGTAGGTGAACCGCTTGTTGCGGAGCCTGGCTTGGCGCAGTCCCGCGGCGTTCATCCAAGCCTGGTAGGCGGCATGCAGCACGCGGGTGTGCTGTTCGTTGGTTGTCGGTGTTCTCATGGTTGAAAGATTTATGTTTTAGTAATTGTCGTCGTCTTCGTGGCGGGAAGTTCTGGACTTTCTCTCCTGTTGACGTTGCAAAATTACCACCCCGTGAATCCTCTCCACCATGTCAAAAAGCAGTACCCGGTTTTTTTCTGGCGGGAGTGATGTAATGGCGCGAGAATGAAGTTTTTTCTCGAATTTGGGTAGGCTATCTCATTTTTTTGTATCTTTGCAGTTCGTATTGCGGGCAAGGGTGCCCGCCTCATCAACATTAAAGTCAATAACAATGGCAGACATCACTATTGCGGGCGTTATGCGCGCAGGCGCTTATTCGCCCAACCACATCGGCAATGACACCGCCATCTTTAACCTCGTGGCCGAGCAGCTGCGCAAGCGCGGTTGCCAGGTGAACGTGTACAGCGAGGAACAGTTCAACAATAGCGAGATCAACGAGCCGGTAGTGCTGGCCATGTGCCGCGAGCGCGCCAGCATCGCCAAGCTGCAGAAGCTTGAGGACGCCGGTAAGCTGGTCATCAACTCGGGCTACGGTATCGAGAACTGTACGCGCGAGCGCATGACGCGCATCTTGCTGGGCAACGGCATCCCTTATCCCGAGAGCCTGATTGTCAACACTAACGAGAATATCAAGGACCAGCTCAAGAAGGCCGGATTTAAGTCGTGCTGGATCAAGCGCGGCGACTTCCACGCCATGCACAAGGAGGACGTGAGCTATGTGCGCCACCCCGAGGAGGCGCAGGAGGTGCTCCAGGAGTACTTCTACCGCGGCATCACCCGCGCGGTGATCAATGTTCACCTCACGGGCGACCTGGTGAAGTTCTACGGCGTGAAGGATTCTCAGTTCTTCTATTGGTTCTACCCCTTTGACGAGGGTCACAGCAAGTATGGCTGGGAGGAAGTCAACGGCCACAGCCAGGGCATCGATATCGACCTGAAGGAGCTCAAGGACATCTGCACCCGCGCTGCCGACGAACTGAACGTCGTCATCTACGGCGGTGACTGCATCGTCGATCCCGACGGCACCATCCGCATCATCGACTTCAACGACTGGCCCAGCTTCGCGCCGTGCCGCAACGAGTCGGCTCCTCACATTGCCAAGGCAGTCCTGGCACTTGCCAAGGCTCACCTGGGCCTGTAGTAGTGAGAAGTGAGGAATTAGGCGTTTGTCTTTAAGGACCTTAAGGACTTTAAAGACCTTATGGACCTTAAGGCCTTGACACTAAAACCAAAACAAACTGTAAATTGAAAAACATGACATTAAGAGAAGAATATCAGGCTTCGCTCAAGTCGTCGGACACCGAGGAGTGGTTCGACCTGCATTTCCATCGCCCCTTGGGTTTCTTGTGGGCCAAATTCTTTCAGAAGCTGGGAGTGAGCCCCAACGCCATCACGGTGGCCAGCATCTTTATGGGTGTTGCCGGCGGCATCATGCTGTATTTCCATCAGCCTCACATGGCATGGCTCAACTGGGTGGGCATGCTGCTCATCACATGGGCCGACACGTTTGACAGCGCCGACGGACAGCTGGCACGCATGACCCAGCAGTATTCCCGCATGGGCCGCATCCTTGACGGCGTGAGCGGTGACTTCTGGTTCGCTGCCATCAGCTTTGCGCTGGTGTTCAGGGAACTGGACTTCGGTGACAGTTTGACCGGACCGCATTTCTTCCAGCAGCACGAGTGGCTGATCTGGACCCTGGGTATCCTCTCGGGCCTCAGCCATGCCTTGCAGGCCGCTCTGGCCGACTGCTATCGCCAGTTCCACCTCTTCTTCCTCAAGGGCGGGCAGGGTAGTGAGCTCGATAGCGCCGCCAAGCTCAAGGAGCAGTATCATCAGCTGGGGTGGGGCAGGAACTTCTGGAGCAAGTTGCCACTGTTCTTCTACAGCGGCTACACGGCCAACCAGGAGCGTATGACGCCCAACATGCAGCGTCTGCGTGCCGCCCTCAACGAGCGTTACGGCGAGGACGGTGTCCCCAGCCAGGAATTCCGCGACTACTTCCGCCAGCTGAGCTTGCCGCTGATGAAGTACACCAACATCTTGACCTTCAACACGCGCATCATCGCCTGCTTTATCGCGGTGATCATCAACATGCCGTGGCTGTACTTCGTCTTCGAGATCGTGGTGCTCAACCTGCTGCTCATCTATATGGTGCTGCGTCACGAGGGCATCTGCAAGAAGGCCATTGCACACTTGGAAGCCACCAAGTAACGGGAATTACCGTACAAGATAAAAAGGATGGAGTCCTCCATAAGGGCTCCATCCCTTTTTTTGACCGATAGGGCTCCCTATATATTATATATAATGTGTAAACGGAATTCGTGCGATTGTGCCTCCTGGATGAGGTTACGGGAATGGGTAGGACCGTTGGGGCGCTCAGGTGCATTTTGGGTTCAAAAGTGCGCCGAATTTGATTAAATGAAGTTAAATAGTATTAAGATTGAATAATTTTCACAATTAAAAAAGGCCCTGATTTTCACGATTTTAGGTGTATTGTTGTGGAAAACAGGCACTTGGCTCGGATAGGGGTGAGACATTATATATAAAATAAATCGGGCAAAAGGTTTGGCCATTACAAAAATTGTTTGTAATTTTGCATCGCTTTTTTGCGCCGCTAGGTCCGATTTTGGCCTCTAAACGCTTGAAAACGTGGGTGGTTAAGTGGTCCAGAAGCGCAAAAGCAAACTGAAAAATATTTGTAAAATTAATTAAAATCAAAAAGAACTAAGATGCCTACTATTCAGCAATTAGTAAGAAAAGGCCGCACTGCGCTGGAATCGACCAGCAAATCGCCCGCTCTGGACTCGTGCCCTCAGCGTCGCGGTGTGTGTGTTCGTGTCTACACGACCACACCTAAGAAGCCGAATTCGGCTATGCGCAAGGTTGCTCGTGTCCGCCTGACCAACGGCAAGGAGGTTAACTCCTATATCCCTGGTGAGGGCCACAACCTGCAGGAGCACTCGATCGTCATGGTACGCGGTGGCCGTGTGAAAGACCTTCCCGGTGTACGCTATCACATCATCCGCGGCACCCTCGACACCGCCGGTGTTGAAGGCCGCACCCAGCGCCGCAGCAAGTACGGTGCCAAGCGTCCCAAGAAGAAAAAGTAAAACGGTACGACTAAGGCCCTGACTTACTAAACAATTCAAAAGTAAAATTAATTTCAAACTTAGTTTTCAGTTTTATTGGATTGGATATTTGGTTGAGTAAACGCGCCGCAGCGGCGGGCGTTGAAGAACAAAGCAAAAAACAACCAAGCAGACTTAAAACTACAACTGTGTTAAAAAAATGAGAAAGGCTAAGCCCAAGAAAAGGATCATTCTCCCCGATCCTAAGTTCGGTGACGTTCGCGTAACCAAGTTCGTCAACCACCTCATGTACGATGGTAAGAAGACTACGTCTTACCGTATCTTCTATAGTGCCCTGGACCTCGTGGGCAAGAAGATGGCTAGTGAAGAGAAGACCCCTCTCGAAATCTGGAAAGCCGCGTTGGAGAAGATCACCCCTCAGGTGGAGGTGAAGTCCCGTCGCGTGGGTGGTGCAACCTTCCAGGTGCCCACCGAGATTCGCCCCGACCGCAAAGAGTCGGTTTCAATGAAGAACATGATCATTTTCGCTCGCAAGCGTGGCGGCAAGACTATGGCCGACAAGCTGGCTGCTGAAATCATGGACGCATATAACGAGCAGGGTGGCGCGTTCAAGCGCAAAGAGGACATGCACCGCATGGCCGAGGCTAACCGCGCATTCGCCCACTTCAGATTCTGATTTAGCGACGACGTGAACTAGACAATGGGCACCGACGCACAACTGAAATATACACGCAACATCGGCATCATGGCACACATCGATGCCGGCAAGACCACCACATCGGAGCGGATCTTGTACTACACGGGCCTGACCCACAAGATGGGCGAGGTTCATGAAGGCACCGCCACCATGGACTGGATGGACAAGTACAAGATCAACCTGATCGACACTCCGGGGCATGTGGACTTCACCGTCGAGGTGGAGCGCTCGCTGCGCGTGCTGGATGGCGCTATCGCCACCTTCTGCGCTGTGGGCGGCGTAGAGCCCCAGAGCGAGACCGTGTGGCGTCAGGCCGACAAGTACGAGGTGCCTCGCATCGCTTATGTGAACAAGATGGACCGTGTTGGCTGCAACTACCTCGACGTGGTTCGCCAGATTCGCGAAGTCTTGGGTGCCAATCCGTGTCCCATTCAGTTGCCCATCGGAGCCGAGGAGACCTTCAAAGGCGTCGTTGACCTGATCACGATGCAGGCCCTGTACTGGCACGACGAGACGCTCGGTGCCGAGTACGAGACCGCCGAGGTTCCCGCCGACATGCTTGAGGAGGCTCAGGAGTACCGCGACAAGATGCTTGAGCAGCTCGCCGAGTTTGACGACGAGTTCATGACCAAGTACTTCGACGACCCCGAGTCGATCACCGTTGCCGAGATCAAGAGCGCCCTGCGCACCGCCACGCTGAACCGCAACATGGTTCCCGTGCTGTGCGGCAGCTCGTTCAAGAACAAGGGTGTCCAGACGCTGCTCGACGCCGTTTGCGCCTACCTGCCCAGCCCCGAAGACGCTGGCGAGGTGAGCGGCACCGCAGTCAACGACCCCGACAAGGTGATCAGCCGCAAGCCCCTGTTCGAGGAGCCCCTGTGCGCGCTGGTGTTCAAGATCGCTACCGACCCCTATGTGGGCCGTCTGGTGTTCTTCCGCGTGTATTCGGGTCAGTTCAATGCCGGCACCCAGGTCTACAACGTGCGCACCGGTCAAAAGGAGCGCGTGTCCCGCCTGTTCCAGATGCACAGCAACCGCCAGAACCCCATGGAGGTCATCGGTTGCGGTGACATCGGCGCCGGAGTCGGTTTCAAGGACGTGCACACGGGCGACACCCTGTGCAGCAGCCGCGAGACCGCCATCGCCCTCGAGGCCATGGACTTCCCCGAGCCCGTGATCGGCATCGCCGTCGAGCCCAAGACGCAGAACGACCTCGACCGCATGGCAGTGGGCCTGGCAAAGCTTGCCGAGGAAGACCCCACCTTCCAGGTCGAGAGCAACGAGGAGACCGGCCAGACCATCATCCGCGGAATGGGTGAGTTGCATCTGGACATCATCCTCGACCGTCTGCGCCGCGAGTTCAAGGTAGAGTGCAACCAGGGTCGTCCCCAGGTCACCTACAAGGAGGCCATCTCGCAGGCCGCTACCGTGCGTGAGGTCTTCAAGAAACAGACCGGCGGTCATGGCAAGTTCGCCGACATCGAGTGCCGTGTCGAGCCCATCGACGTCGACTTCGACGGCAGCTTGCAGTTCGTCAACGAGGTTAAGGGCGGTGATATCCCCAAGGAATTCATCCCCAGCATCGAGAAGGGATTCAAGAGCGCCATGCGCAGCGGTGTGCTGGCCGGATTCCCCCTCCAGAGCCTCAAGGTCACCATCCTCGATGGCAGCTACCACCCCGTGGACAGCGACCAGCTCAGCTTCGAGCTGTGTGCCATGCAGGCCTACCGCAGCGCTTGCCGCAAGGCTCGCCCCGTGCTCCTGGAGCCGATGATGAGCCTGGAAGTGGTGACCCCCGAAGAGAACATGGGTGACGTCATCGCCGACCTGAACAAGCGCCGTGCCCAAGTCGAGGGCATGGAGAGCGCACGCAGCGGTGCCCGCATCGTCAAAGCCAGCACCCCGCTGGCCGAGATGTTCGGCTACGTCACCGCCCTGCGCAACATCACCAGTGGCCGTGCCACGAGCACCATGTCGTTCTCCCACTACGCACCCGTTGCGACCCCGATCGCCATCAAGGTGCTGAGCGAATGCCTGGGTCACGTCGAATTATTGCAATAATACAATTTACATTATTAATAATATGAGTCAGAAGATTAGAATTAAATTGAAAAGCTACGATCACAACTTGGTTGACAAGTCGGCCGAGAAGATCGTGCGCACAGTGAAGAGCACTGGCGCAGTGGTTAGCGGTCCTATCCCCCTGCCCACCCACAAGCGCATCTTCACCGTGAACCGTTCGACTTTTGTCAACAAGAAGTCACGCGAGCAGTTCCAGCTGTCCTCCTTCAAGCGCCTCATCGACATCTACAGCTCGACCGCAAAGACTGTGGACGCCCTCATGAAGCTTGAGTTGCCCAGCGGAGTTGAAGTGGAGATTAAAGTGTAGTACAATTGATTGAACAAAACGAGTTAAACTAACAGCATTAACAATTAAAAATTTAGAGAAATGCCAGGATTATTAGGAAAGAAAATCGGAATGACATCCGTTTTCAGTGCCGACGGCAAGAACGTGCCGTGCACTGTTATCGAAGTAGGTCCTTGCGTTGTCACTCAAGTGAAGACTGTTGAAACCGACGGTTACGAGGCTTTGCAGCTGGGTTTTGTCGAGAAGAAAGACAAGCACACCACCAAGCCCATGGCAGGTCATTTCAAGAAAGCCGGAGTGAAACCGCAAAGATTCTTGGCCGAGTTCAAAGGATTTAATGGTGAGCACAAGGCAGGTGACGAATTCACCGTAGAGATGCTCAACGACGTTGAATTTGTTGATGTGATCGGCACAACCAAGGGTAAAGGCTTCCAAGGCGTTGTGAAGCGTCATGGCTTTGGAGGTGTGGGCCAGACCACGCACGGTCAGGACGACCGTCAGCGCGCTCCCGGTTCCATCGGTGCCTGCTCCTATCCCGCTAAGGTTTTCAAGGGCATGCGCATGGCCGGCCAGATGGGCAACAAGCGCTGCACCGCTCAAAACCTGCAAGTGATTAAAGTATTGCCCGAGAACAATCTTCTCATGGTAAAAGGCTCAGTTCCGGGCAGCAAAGGTTCAATCGTAATTATTGAAATGTAAGAATGGAACTCTCAGTTTATAACATCAAGGGTGAGGACACCGGTCGCAAGGTGACCCTTAACGATGAGATCTTCGCCATCGCCGAACCTAGCGAGCATGCCGTTTATCTCGACGTTAAGCAGTACATGGCCAACAAGCGCCAGGGTACCCATAAGGCAAAAGAGAGAAGTGAAATCGCTGGTTCGACCAAGAAGCTCGGTCGCCAGAAAGGTGGCGGCGGTGCTCGTCATGGTGACATCAATTCTCCGCTGTTCCATGGTGGTGGTCGCGTTTTCGGTCCCCGTCCCCGCAACTACAGCTTCAAGCTGAACAAGAAGGTGAAGGCCCTGGCTCGCCGCTCGGCGCTGACCTACAAGGCCCAGAACAACCAGATCATGGTCATCGAGGACATCAAGTTCGACGCCCCCAAGACCAAGGAATTCGTGAACATTACACGCAACCTCAAGCTCGAGGGTCAGAAGTTGCTGCTCGTCCTCAACGGCGTGGAACGCAACCTGTACCTGTCGCTCCGCAACGTCCCCACCGCCAGTGTGGTTACCGCCAGCGACATCAACACCTATCGCGTGCTTGACAACCGCATGATTCTCGTTACCGAGAGCTCGGTTGATGCGCTCAACAACTTAAAGTAAAAGGAGGACAGACAATGGAGAACATTCAGATCATTCCCGTTGTGACCGAGAAGGCCAACGCAATTACCGAGAAGTCCACCGCCAATGCCGAGACCGCTAGTGCCGAGAATGGTAAGCGAACCATTAAGCGTAAGAAGATCGGTAGCCGTTACACGTTCAAGGTGTCTCCCGATGCCAACAAGTACCAGATCAAGGACGCCATCGAGAAGATGTATGACGTCAAGGTCGTAGGCGTGAGCACGATGAACTACAGCGGCAAGAACAAGCAGCGCTACACCAAGAGCGGTATCGTCAAGGGTCACACCGTAGCTTTCAAGAAGGCCGTCGTGACCATCGCAAAAGGACAAACTATTGATTTCTATAGTAATTTATAATAAAAAATGGCAGTAAGAAAATTGAAGCCCACAACACCGGGGCAAAGACACAAGATTATTGGTGTATTTGACGACATTACCAAGCGTACACCAGAGAAGTCTCTTACGGTCGGTAAGCGTTCCACCGGCGGTCGCAACAACGAGGGTCACCTCACCGCCCGCTATCGTGGAGGCGGTCACAGGCGCAAACTCCGCCTGATCGACTTTAAGAGGAACAAGGACGGTGTGCCGGCAGTAGTGAAAGCCATCGAGTACGATCCCAACCGTTCGGCTCGCATTGCTCTGCTCTACTACAAAGACGGCTACAAAGCTTACATCATTGCTCCCAACGGACTCGAGGTGGGTGCAACGATCGAGAGCGGTGAGAACGTGGCCCCCGAAGTGGGAAACGCGCTTCCACTGAGCAAGATTCCTGTTGGTACTTTAATTCACAACATCGAATTGCGTCCCGGTCAGGGTGCCGCTATGGCACG
>ONGE01000030.1 GCA_900317325.1 uncultured Prevotellaceae bacterium | reverse complement strand
TTAAGCCTCACCACGCCGATGGTACTGCGAAAGTGGGAGAGTAGGTAACCGCCCCCTAAGAGAGGTGATGTCAGCAATGATGTCGCCTCTCGTTTTTTTATTACCAGACCATTCTAGATATTCTAGATGTTCTAGATGTTCTAGATGTTCTAGGGTGTCTAGATTGTCTAGATCTTCTGGAAGTTGTCGATGATGAGGTGGTGCTGTGGGCTGGGGCATGGCGGCGTGGGTTACAATTTTTTTTGAAAAAAAGAAAAATTTCAGTAAAGGTTTGTTCGCTCCGAAAATTAGTACTAATTTTGTTGATTGATTATATAACGATGAGACGACTGCTGGTCATATTGACGCTATTGCTCTCCCTGGGGCTGGGAAACGTGGCTCAGGGCGAAGTGCAGTGGCGTGAGACCAACCGCGAGGTGCAGGGCAGGACCTGGAATGATCCTCGTTCGAGCGACGGCATCGAGATCTATGGCAGCAGGGGTACCATCACCATCGTCACGCCGCGTCGCATCACTGTGCGCGTCTATACCATTCTGGGACAGATGGTGTCGCAGGCGACCCTTCAGGCTGGTACGAGTGAGCTGCGCCTCGGGACTCGAGGCATCTACCTTGTGAGGATCGGCAATCTGACACAAAAAGTGGCAATATAACCGATGTCGCTCTCGTTATTCAATAATGTGATACTTCAATGAACTAAAACCATTTAATAACCTTAACTAAACATTAGTAGAAGAATATGACTAATTTAGAGAACATTGACTGGGCACATCTGCCTTTTGGTTACATGAAAACCGATTACAACGTGCGTTGCACGTACAAGGACGGTAAGTGGGGTGAAATCGAGGTCACCCAGGACGAGACCATTACCCTTCACATGGCAGCTAGTTGCCTCCACTATGGCCAGGAAATCTTTGAGGGACTCAAGGCCTTCCGCGGTCAGGATGGTAAGATTCGTTTGTTCCGTCCCGACGAGAATGCCAAGCGCTTGCAGAATAGTGCCCTTGGTATCAAGATGCAGCCCCTTCCCGAGGACATCTTCCTGGAGATGTGCAAGAAGGTGGTTAAGCTCAACGAGCGTTTCATCCCTCCCTACGGCAGCGGCAGCTCATTGTATCTGCGTCCTGTTGAAATCGGTATCTCGCCCCGCGTTGGTGTGAATCCGGCCGATGAATATACCGTTATCATTTTTGTAACTCCCGTTGGCCCGTACTTCAAGGAGGGCTTCCATTGCACCAAGGTCGCTGTCTTCCGCGAGTATGACCGTGCCGCTCCCTGTGGCACCGGCCGCTGGAAAGTCGGTGGTAACTATGCTGCCGGTATGGGCGCTACCGCCCGTGCCAAGGAGGCTGGTTACAGCGCTGCCCTGTTCCTGGATCCCAAGGAGAAGAAGTACCTCGACGAGTGCGGTCCCGCCAACTTCTTCATTGTGAAGGGTAACACCTACATCACCCCGAAGTCGGGTTCCATTCTGCCCTCAATCACCAACATGAGCCTCCAGCAGATTGCCCGCGACCTGGGTATGGATGTTGAGGCTCGTCCCATCCCTCTGGAGGAACTGGCCGAGGCCGATGAGGCTGCCGAGTGCGGCACCGCTGCCGTTACCGCTCCCATCAGCGAGGTGGTTGACATGGACAAGGATGTACACTATGTGATCAGGAAGGACAACAGTGTCGGCCCCAAGGTTACTGCTCTGTATAACCGCCTGCGTGCCATCCAGATGGGTGACTATCCCGATGAGCACGGTTGGGTTGTCTTTGTTGACTGATGCTTGACTGCCTGTCAATAATCCAACGATACTACACACCCGGTAACGACGATTACCGGGTGTTGGTTTCTCATAGCCGCAAGGTGGCCGACATGGCGGTGGCGTTGAGTCAGCGTCTGATCGACCGGGGCACTCCCATCGACATCGAGTTCGTCGAGGAGGCGGCAATGCTTCATGACATCGGCATGTGCCGCACCGATGCTCCAGGCATCCATTGCCACGGAACGGAGCCTTACATCCTGCACGGCATTCTCGGCCGCAAGATGCTCGACGGCATAGGACTTTTCAGGCACGGGCGCGTCTGCGAGCGTCACACGGGGGCTGGCATCACTGCTGCCGAGATTGTCGCTCAGCATCTGCCCATTGACCCGCCGCGCGATCTGGTGCCCGAGAGCCTCGAGGAGAAGGTGGTCTGCTATGCCGACAAGTTCTTCTCCAAGAGCCGGATCGACGAGCCGCCCAAGAGCCTTGAGCGCGCGCGTCAGTCGCTGGCCAAGTTCGGCGGCGACACGCTTAGTCGCTTCGACGACCTTGTCGCCCTGTTCGGCGATCCCGCCGACCTGGGCAGCGCCTCCTGAAAAGTGCAATAAGAGCATTAGAGACAAAAAAAGTACACCGTCACATCTCGCGATGCGGCGGTGTACATTAATTGTTTCGTGCGATGATTACTTGCGGATACCAAGCTCCTTCTTAGCGATGAGGGCGCGGTAACGGTTGATGTCCTTGCGCATCAACGCTGAGTCGTATGATCCTTCTTGTTGACCTTCAAGTGCTCGGTCAAGTGGGCAATACGGTATGAGAATAATGCTATCTGGGCCTCGGGAGAACCAGTGTCAGTATTGCTTTTGCCGTAAGTGCCAAAGATCTCTTTCTTTTTCTCTGAATCTAAGTACATTACAATTAGTTTTTAAAAATTATTTCGTAAAAGCGGTGCAAAGATACAACCATTTTTTGAAATGGCAGTGAGAAATTTGAAATATTTTTTTCAAAGCATCGCTTTTTTGTGAGGTTTTCTCTAGAAACCCATTGCACCTTGCGTCACCACTGGATAGGGGAGAGACCGTGTTGCATCAGATAGTCGTTGGCACGTGAGAAATGATGCGTCCCGAAGAAGCCGCCACGGTTCGCCGACAAGGGCGACGGATGGGCTGCCGTGAGCACCAGGTGGCGGGAACGGTCGATGAACTCTCCTTTACGCTTGGCATAGGCCCCCCACAGCATGAACACCAGGTGCTCGCGTTCACGAGCCAGATGGGCAATCACATGGTCGGTGAAAATCTCCCAGCCCTTTCCCTGATGCGACAACGGCTGGTGAGCCTGCACGGTCAGGGTCGCGTTCAACAGCAGGACACCCTGGCGCGCCCATCGTGACAAATCACCGCTTTGGGGAATCGGGGCTCCCACATCGTCATGCACTTCCTTGAAGATATTCAGCAACGACGGAGGCATCGGCACGCCATCATTCACGCTGAAGCACAGCCCGTTAGCCTGTCCAACGCCATGATAAGGATCCTGCCCAAGGATCACCACTTTCACCTGCTCGAACGGAGCCGCGTCAAATGCCGCGAAAATCTGTCTTCCGGGCGGGAACACCTGTCGAGTACGGTATTCCTGACGGACAAAATCAGTCAGTTGCTTGAAGTATGGCGCCTCCCATTCACCGGAAAGCACACGATTCCATGAAGGCTCGATGCGTACAGTCATAATCTCGTCATTTCAATGCCATTTTCAGGCCATGATAAAGGCAGCAGAGCGGCACAGCGCCCAATTTGCCCAACTAACCTTGCAAAGTTACAAAAAAAAACGTAATTTTGCCCCCGCATTTCATCTGAAACCATCTTATCAGGTGATTTCCGGCACATTCGCATGAACAATGCGACTTGGACCCGTAGTTCAATGGATAGAATAAAGGATTCCGGTTCCTTCGATTGGGGTTCGACTCCCCACGGGTTCACGATGTGAAAAGATGATCAATTGAATTTCAGTTGGTTGTCTTTTTGCTTTATGGGGTATTGCACAACAATTGCATGTCTTGGTCATGTTTCTCTACTTTTGGGATGCTGGGATACGGAACTCTCTTAAGGCAAAAGTGGTCTGATTTCGCGAGATACATATTATTTTGATAGAATGTGTTTAATTACACAACAAAATCCAAATCGATACTGTGTATAAATGCCGTTTTTTAAGAAGAAATACTTACTTTTGCAACTGAAATGAGAAAGATGCTTATGAAAAGATATGTATTTCTGCTATTAGTTGTGTTGTCTGTAATTAGTTGCAGCGAGAACAAGAAGGTGGAGCAGAAGGCTCCTATAAGAGTGGAAACACGGGTGGTGTCGCCTGGTATGATAGATAATGCGCAGACGTATGTGGGTATTGTCGAGGAGCGTGAGGCTACTGCTGTGAGTTTCACTAGTATGGGCGTGGTGAAGCGGATTCTGGTCAAGGAGGGTCAGATGGTGCGTCGTGGTCAGTTGCTGGCCGAAATCGATCCTTCCACTTCAAGCAATAGCGTGGAGATAGCTCAAGCGTCGGTCAACCAGGCCAATGACATGGTGAAGCAGGCCGAAGCCACCTACAACCAAGCTAAGGATGCCTATGACCGCATGAAGCTGCTGCATGACAATGGCTCGCTGCCTGAGGTGAAATGGATTGAGGCCGAGACTCGTCTCGCTCAGGCCACATCGGCCCTGAATACAGCGCGTTCGGGTGTGGCGTCGGCCAAGGCTGCCGAGAAAATCGCCCGAAAGGGACTTGCCGACACGCGTCTCTATGCCCCTGTCAGCGGTGTCATCGGCAAGAAACAATTGATGGCAGGAGAGACCGCATTGCCTTCACAGGCTGTGGTGAACATACTCGACATCTCAACCGTGAAAGTGAAGGTGTCTGTGCCCGAAACAGAGATTGGCAGCATAAATGCTGGCACGCCAACGAGCATCAAGGTGGATGCCATCGGTCGCAGCTATCGGGGAGGCAGAATAGAGAAAGGTGTGCAGGCAGATGCCCTCACACACACCTATGATATCCGGATCAATGTAGGTAACAGGGACTTTAAACTCTTGCCGGGCATGGTGGCAAATGTCAGTTTCAATTCAGACGGAACTCAGGGCATCGGACGCCAATCGATTCCCGTGACATCGGTGCAGAAGAAATCCGACGGCACACTGTTTGTCTGGACAGTGGACAGTAACAATACCGCCCATCGTACCAAGGTGGCGATAGGTGAAACTCATGGCAACTATGTGACCGTTGTAAATGGGCTGAGCATCAATCAGCGCATCGTGACCGAGGGATACCAGAAACTGAGTGAAGGAACAAAAGTAGTGTACTAGTATGGGACGCAAGATGAAATGGCTGAAGTGGCCATTGGAGCATTATCCGATAACGCTGCTCATCATCGGCATCTTCTTTGTGTTGGGCATTTTTGGCATGTATGACATGCCAAAGGATGAGTTTCCTCATGCCATCATCCGTCAGGGTGTGGTGGTGGCGGTATATCCTGGTGCAACGACCGAGGAGGTGGAACAGCAGGTTGCCCGTCCGCTGGAGCGGTATCTTTTTACCTATGGAGAGGTCAATCGTGTGAAGACTACCACGACTTCACAGAATGGCATGTGCATAGTGATGGTGAGACTCAACGATGACGTGAACAACAAGGACGAGGTGTGGAGCAAAATCAAGCATGGTCTGAACGGCTTCAAGTCACAGTTGCCCTCTGGCGTATTGGCCCTTGTGGTGAACGATGACTTCGGCAACACCTCGGCACTGCTCATAGCCATCGAGAGTGACCAACGTAGTTATCGTGAGTTAAAAGAATACAGTGACGAACTGGGAGACCGTCTGCGCAGGATACCTTCGGTAGCCAACGTGAAATTGTTTGGCGAACAGAAGGAGCAGATATCACTCTATGTCGACCGTCAGCGTCTGCAGGCTTATGGGGTGGGGCAGCAAATGCTCTTTTCGCGTCTGCAGTCCCAGGGCATCATCACGATGAGCGGCAGCATTGATGACGACGATCAACAAATACCTATCCATGTAGAGGCTCAGGTCAACAGCGAACAGGAGGTTGCCAACCAGATTATCCTTTCTGACCCGATAACGGGCAAGGTGGTCCGTGTGCGAGATGTGGCATGTGTGGTCAGGGAATACGAACCGATGTCGAGTCGCATTGAGCAGGACGGACATCCCTGTGTGCTGCTGTCAATGGAGATGAATCCCGGCAACAATGTGGTGCAGTATGGCCGTGAGGTGGACAAGGTGCTCGACGATTTCCGTGAGAACGAATTGCCCGATGATGTAAAGGTCACACGCATTGCCGACAAGCCAAAGGTGGTGCATGTCAGTATCTCCGACTTCCTGCGCGACCTGCTGATTGCGATGCTCGTCATCATCCTGGTGATGATGGTGCTGTTCCCGTTGCGCTCGGCCATCGTGGCATCCATTACCATTCCATTGAGCACATTCGTCTCGGTGGCTTTCATGTATATGCTAGGCATCGAATTGAATATCGTGACGTTGGCAGCGCTGATTGTAGTGCTGGGTATGGTGGTCGATAACTCTATTGTGGTGATAGACGGCTATTTGGAATATCTCGGAAAAGGGTATGAACCAAAGCGCGCGGCTATAGATTCTGCCAAGCAATATTTCATGCCCATGATGTTGGCCACCATTTGCATCTGTGCCATCTTCTATCCTTTCCTGATTACCATGAAGGGCATATTCCACGATTGTTTGAAGGATTTCCCCATTACTGTCACCATCAACCTGATGGTATCGCTGCTCCTCGCTGTGACAGTGATTCCATTCCTGGAAGTCAAACTGATTAAGCCGGAAAACGTGAAAACAGACGGGAATGCCATCACCAAATGGGTGCAGAAGACCTATGACAAGGTGCTTGACTTTACTTTCCGTAATCCCTGGGTGACCATCTGTGGCGGCATCGCTGTCATCTTGTTGTCCACAATCATCATCCCGACGCTGAAGATACGCCTTTTCCCCTATGCCGACCGCGACCAGTTTGCTGTGGAAATCTTCCTGCCTGATGGCAAGAGTCAGGCTGAGACCACCATATTGGCCGATTCAGTCCGTCATGTGCTGGCAGGGGACGAGCGCGTCACGGGTATCACCAGTTTCATCGGCTGCTCCTCACCGCGCTTCATGGATGCCTATGCGCCACAGATGGCAGGGAAAAACTATGCTCAACTGATTGTGAATACCCAGTCTGACAAGGCCACGCTCGACCTGCTGGCAAAGTATCAGCCACAGTTAGGTGAGGCCTTCCCAAATGCCTACGTGAAGTTTAAGCGGCTCGATTATCTGGAAGTCACCGAACTGGAGTATCGTTTCTATGGCAACAATCTGGACTCCCTGCATGTGGTTGCAGAGCGGCTGATGGAGCGCATGCGCCAGATGCCAGAGGTGGAATGGGTGCACACCGATTACTTCCAGCCCCAACCCGTCATCAACGTGGAACTTGATCCTGTGGCCTCGGCGCAGTTGGGCGTGACGCGTACCACGGCACAGCTGGCATTGAGCGCTACCTCGAGCGACCTGCGTGTGGGACAGATATGGGAAGGCGATTATGAGCTGCCCATTGTCGTGAAAGACGATGCAGACATCACATTCTCGGATGTCGCTAACCTGGGCATTGCATCGCCGATGTCGATGGCCTCGGGGGGAATCAACCAATCCAATAGCACTGTCCCCTTGCGCCAGATAGCTAAAGTGTCCCCACTCTGGAGCGAGAGCCGCATCATCCACCGTGGCGGCGAGCGTTGTATCACGGTGACAGGGCATTTCGTTCAAGGCGCTTATACGGCTCCCGTCGAGAAGGAGATCGCACGCATCATGCACGAGGAGATTGAGATGCCTCAGGGCATACGGTCTGAGGTAGGAGGCGAGATAGAGTATGGCGATGAGGCCTTGCCGCAGATTTTCGGCGGTATCGTCATCGCCTTGATCATTGTGTTCTTCTTCCTGTTGTTCAATTTCAAGAAGTTTGGTATCACAACGGTTTGCATGGTCGCTCTTGCACTGATGATACCAGGCTCACTGATCGGATTAGGACTGATGAACCGTTCCCTGGGACTTACCTCCATCTTTGGCCTTATCACGTTGATGGGAATGATCATGCGCAACGAGATCTTGATTTTCGAGCATGCGATTGATCTGATTAAGAAATATGTGGCCGAACATGGGGACTGGACCGTTGACCGTGAGGGTTATAACAATGCTGTGAAACAGGCTGCTTATGATGCCGGCAAGCGGCGCATGGTGCCCATCTTCCTCACGACAGCCACCACGGCCGTCGGTGTGGTGCCGATGATTATCGCGCAGAGTTCATTTTGGATACCTGTGGGTGTCACCATTTTTGCAGGTGGTATCGGGTCGCTCATTATGGTGGTAACCATGCTACCCGTTATATATTGGAAAGTGAGTCTAAAGTAATTCAATTGGCTATTACATACTCGAATATGATGATAAAAAAGATATATGCTTTCGTGATTTGTGCCCTATGCTGTGGCTTGGCTTCAGCCCAAACCTACACGTTGGAACAACTGAGGGATTCTGCCCTGCACAACAATTTCGCCATCCGTTCTGCACGATATGACATGCAGGCTGCCAGTCAGCAGCGCAAGGAGGCTTTTACCAAGTATTTCCCCAACGTCAGCGGAACGGGATTGTGGTTTAATGCCAATAAAGCCATGGCACAGACGTCCTTCAACATCTCGGAGATGATGCCTCCCGAGTTGGGCTCCTCACTGGCTCCTCTAACTCAGTTTTTGTCGCCCGAAGCCCTTACCGCCCTCGCTGAACCCGTCAATATCTCGATGATGAAAAAAGGAACTATCGCTGGCGTGCAGGCCGTGCAGCCCGTTTTTGCCGGCGGTCAGATCATCAATGGCAACAAGTTGGCCAGGCTGGGCGAGGATGTGAGCCGGCTGCAGATGCAGCTCTCGGAAAACGAGGTGGAGAAAACCGCCGAGCAGTATTTCTGGCAACTCGTCTCCTTGCAGGAGAAGATGAAAACCGTCGAGGCGGCCGAGGCGCTGCTCAACGATATCTATAAAGATGTGGATGTGGCCGTTAGGGCGGGTGTGGCCATGCGCAACGACCTGCTGCAAGTGCAACTGCGGCAGAATGACATCGAGAGTCAGAAACTCAAGATCCGTAACAGCCTGTCATTGATGCGCATGTTAATCTCCCAGTACTGCGGCCTTAGCGACACGTCGTTTGTCATCTCCTATCAGACTGCTGCCGTCTCCCCCTTAGCCGCAAGGCAAGATCATCATCAGGCTTTGTTGGGGATTGCCGAATACCGATTGTTGGGAAAACAGGTTGAGGCTGCCGACTTACAGCGTAAAATCGCTATCGGCCAGAATCTCCCGTCTCTCGCCGTGGGGGCTGGTCTTAATTATCATAACCTCTTGGAAAAGAATCACGCCTTTGCAATGGTGTTTGCCACCGTTAGCGTGCCCATCTCTGACTGGTGGGGTGGCTCTCACGCCATCAAGCGCAAGAAACTTGAGCAGCAGAAGGCACAGGAGCAACTCGCCGACAAAGCCGAGTTGTTGACAATCAGGATGCAGGGCGCGTGGAACAGCGTGGAGGAATCCTATCAACAACTGCTGCTTGCCCAGCGAAGCATTGAACAGGCCGAGGAGAACCTGCGCTTGAACCGCGATTATTACAACGCAGGCATCTCGAAGATGAGTGACCTGCTTGAAGCACAACTGCTCTATCAACAAGCTTGCGACAAGCGAACCGATGCCTTTGCCGATTATCAGGACAAACTACTTGAATACCGTCATGCAACCGGCCAATAAAGAGGTAACCGTGAGCTTACGGTCTTCACATCCTTCACAATCAAGAAACAGACAGGCATAAAACAAGAGTATAATATTGAATGGCTGCTGAAATGTCATTCCATCCAAATAGTTGTGTCTTTGATGGTCTATTTTCTCTGTCTTGCTCTGTAAAGTTATGGACAAAAAAACGGTTGCAAAAATTGCAACCGAAATCGAACCCTATTTATCCCAAAGCATTAGGTTTTATCCGTTGGGTGTTTTGCAGATGTCAAATAAGGCAACATTTCTCGGACGATGACATCGACGAGAAGGAGATGTTGCGTTGGTTTGAAGAGTTCCAACATAAGTATTGAGAACGGCGTGGGCACCGTTTAGTGCCAACACCAACTTCAATGCAGTGATTTAAGAAATGTCGACATCGGCGATGATGTTGATGTCAATACCGATTTTCCATAAGATTATTTGGTGGTAAAGAAGGAAAACTGTATTTTTGCGATGTGATAATTCAGAAGCCATCCCAAACCGTTGAATGATACCAATCTCCACACATAGATTAAAATGAATTAAATATTAACCAATAATTGAATGAAGAGATGAAAAAGGTTTTAATGTTATTCGTGGCAATGGCGGCAATGCTGCCAGCCAGCATGTCGGCCTACGACTTTAAGGAAGGTGGCTTATACTATAATGTAAATGGCAATGAAGCCGCGGTGACCTTTGAGGTCGAAAATGTGGGTGGCTACAGTGGCGACGTTGTAATTCCTGAGACCGTGGTCCACAATGGTGTGGAGTATCCCGTTACGGCCATTGGTTATAAAGCTTTCTGCTTTTGCTATAATCTGACCAGCATCGAGATTCCCAATTCGATTGACAGCATTAGCTCTCACGCTTTCAATGGTTGCGAGAGATTGCAGCGTGTCGTTATTCCCAATTCTGTCGTCACTTTGTACCCATGCGCTTTCAACTCGTGTACTAGCCTGAAATCGGTAGTGATAGGTAATTCTGTTCGCGTTATTGAAGAGTATTGTTTCCAGTATTGCTATCAGTTGACTGACGTGGTGATCGGTTCATCAGTGACATATCTGGCACACAAGTCTTTCAGTGATTGCCCGGCGTTGAGGAAAGTAACATGTCTGGCACCCGAGCCTCCGGCGATGGATGCCTATTACAGTTTCAGTGACCAAGCTTATACCTATGGTACCTTGTGTGTCCCTCAAGCTTCCATCCAGGCATACATGAATGACGTGAACTGGGGCCGTTTCACCCATTATCAGAACCTAGTGCTCGCCGAGCAGCTCTCGCTTGACAAGACGTCGCTCACATTGCATGGCAACGAAAGCCAGCAATTGACAGCCACTGTTCTGCCAGCCGACGCCAGCCAGGAATTGATGTGGACGTCCAGCGATGAGAGCGTGGCCACGGTAAGTCAGAGTGGCTTGGTCAGCGCCGTGGCACCCGGTCAGGCCGTTATTACCGCAACAACGACCGACGGCACTGACTTGAGCGCTTCTTGCAATGTAACAGTTTTGCATGTGCAAGCTGAGTTCATACAGTTGAATGTGACGACCGCGGGTTTAAATGAGGGCTCGACCCTGCAACTGACAGCAACTGTTCTGCCCGAGGAAAGTGATATTAAGACCGTGCTTTGGGCATCGAATAATCCGAGTATCGCCACCGTTGACAGTAATGGTTTAGTGACCACACACGGCGTGGGCACCGCCACCATCACAGCCATAACCACCGATGGCAGTAATCTGAGCGCCACCTGTACCGTGACCCTTTTACCTGTGTGCCTCAAAGGGGACGTGAACAATGATAGCAACGTGAACATTAGCGATGTGACGACGCTAATTGAATACCTGCTGAGCGGTATCTGGTCGAATTAATTCTCCTGCAAATCTATGACAAATCCCTCGTGCCCGCATAGGGCATGAGGGATTTTTGACTTTCTTGAAGGATTAATTCTTAGAGTTGTCTATTATATAGGATTCAATTTCTCATTCCTCATTCCTAGCTCCACGGTTTGAGGCCCAGGAACATTTGTGCCAGGTCGGTGTCGTTATTGAAGTCGTTGATGAGCTTTTCGCCCTGATCTAAGCGGCCTATGGCCTCCATGTCCTCGCTGGAGAGTTCAAAGTCAAAGATGTCCAGATTGCTTGCCATGCGCTCCTTGTGCGATGTTTTGGGCACCGGCATGATGTCTTGCGACACCAGCCAGTTGAGGGCCACTTGGGTGTTGGTTTTGCCATATTTTGCTCCGATGGCCTTGAGTGTCTCGTTTTCAAAGAAACCGTGTCGGCCTTGCGCCAACGGTCCCCATGCCATGAGTTGCGTGCCATAGTCCCTGATGAGTGCACGCATGGCCTTTTGTTGGGCAAACACATGCGTCTCGAGCTGGAGCACAGCGGGCTTGACGTCCATGTGCTCGGCGATGTCGATAAAACGCACGTTATAGAAGTTGCTCAGACCGATGGCCCTTGCTTTGCCAGCCTGATAGGCTTTTTCCATGGCCCGATAGGTGCCATAGCAGTCACCATAGGGCTCATGCACCAGCAGCAGGTCAACATAGTCGGTGCGTAATTTGCGCAACGACTCATCGATGCTCCTTGCTGCCTTTTCCTCGCCGGCGTTGCTGATCCACACCTTGGTTGTGATGAACAGTTGGTCGCGCGGGATGCCGCACTTCTTGATGGCAGCGCCCACACCTTCTTCATTCTGATAGTCTTGGGCCGTGTCGATGCTGCGGTAGCCAATCTCAATGGCGTCCAGCACGCAGCGTTCACATTTGGCAGGTGATAATCTGAATACGCCAAATCCCAGCGCGGGCATCTCCACACCATTGTTCAGTTGGATTGTTTTCATACAGGTAATATCATGTCATTGGGTTACTATTGAAGGCAAAGGTAATGATAAAAATCGAAAAAACGCAATCACCCTGATCCGAATGGTATACTTTTCAATCACTATTTACATGTCTGGTCGATAGATGGGATGAAAATGATGTTCATCATCAGTCAGTGCTCATTTTTTATATAAAAGGCTGTGAAATAGGAAAAAACGTAGTAATTTTGCGTCCAAACCACCTCATAGGATCGTCGCCTTGGGATGCGCCATCCGCTAGCTAACGATGAATGACGCAAGTCAATAATAGAGGTAGTGGCGTGTGTGAAAACAGCGATTAGAAAACAAACGAATGAAAGATGACAGTTAGATTCAAACACTTGATAATCGTGCTTGCGGCGTTGTTGTCGCTTGCATCATGCGACCATGATGAGCCTGTCAACCCAATCAAGCCGGTGAGCGAACGCACGCTGCTGGTTATGGATGTGAAAGGCAATATCCGTGACATTGATGGCAGACTGATCAAGACACTGCCCGATTGCCAGGTCGCGACGCACATTATTGTAGTGGATGGTGACTACTTCGTGTCAGGAGTGAACTCCAAACAAAAGGTGGGTTATTGGAAAAACGGCGAGTGGAAGACGCTGCATGTTGATTTCATCGATGACGTGGACCTTCGGACCTTTGGCATCGCCAAGTGGGACTACAACATCTACCTGCTGGATTACCCTAATGTGCTGCGCAACAGCGGCATTTTCCGCTTGAAGGACTGCGAGAACTTTGCCCCGGCAATGCATGGCATCTCGGTCAGCGAGGGCAAATGCTATGTGGTGGGCACAGACAACATGCCCATAGGCGATTCCGACTTCAAGTATATGCCAGTGCTCTATACCGAGCGCAAGGGTGCCTATGAGAAGTCCTATCTGACGCTGCCCACGGGCTGCGACGAGGGCCAGTGCCAAAGTATCTACGCCTATGATCGCAACCACTATGTGGCAGGCGGTAGTGCAGGACGTCAGGCCACCATTTGGGATGACGGCGTGGTTCACATCCTGCCACGACTGTTCGACCATGCTCTCCCAGCCAATAACCGCCAAATAGTCTCGAGAGTCTATGCGGTGGCCAAGCATGATAGCCATATCTATGCAGCCGGAATCGAGTTCGGCGAGGACAACTTGCCGGTGACCGTTTACTGGATTGACGACGTACCCCAAAAGCTTGTTTACAGCACAGCTGAGCGTTTAATCTCGAACGTGGCCGACATGGAGGTCTATGGCGATGATGTGTATATCCTCACCCAAGAAAGCCCGATGTCAACCTCTTCTAGTGAATATGAGGTGACTTCGGTGATCTGGATGAACGGTGAGTACCTTGCCTCGTTCCTGGGTGAAGTCTCCAGTATTGCCGTATATTGATGAACTGAAAGACTCCTGTTTATCCCAATGCATTAGGTTTTTTCCAGTGGGTGTCTTGCAAGTATATGGAAATCTTTTTTCCATATTTTACTTTGTAAAGTTATGGGCTGAACTATGGTTGCAAAAAATGTAACCGGAATCGATGACGGCTGTGGAGATGATTTTTCGGGGGATTGCTTGGTGTGTTTTGAAAAATCGTTGTATCTTCGCATGATGAAATTGAACCGAGTTTCAATAAAACGAGAAAAAGACCATAAGATATGAAAGGAATTGTGCTGGCAGGAGGCTCAGGGACACGTCTTTACCCGGTTACAAAGGGTATTTCCAAGCAGCTGATCCCCATCTATGACAAGCCGATGGTGTATTATCCCATTTCGGTGCTGATGCTTGCGGGCATCCGTGAAATATTGATTATTTCAACGCCGCAGGACCTGCCGATGTTCCGTCGGCTGCTGGGTGACGGCAGTGACTTGGGCGTGCGCTTCGAGTATGTCGAGCAGCCTCGTCCCGAGGGCCTTGCCCAGGCGTTTATCCTGGGAGAGGAATTCATTGGCAAGGACAACGTGTGCATGGTCTTGGGTGACAACATCTTTTACGGCCAGAGTTTCACTAAGATGCTGATGGATGCCGTAGTGCGTACCGAGCAGGAAGACGTGTGCACCTTGTGGGCCTATGCGGTGCAGGATCCGTGCCGCTTCGGCGTGTTATCATTCGGTAGCGATGGCAAGGCCGAGACGCTGGAAGAGAAGCCTGAACATCCCAAGAGCAACTATGCTGTGACTGGCCTGTACTTCTATCCCAACGATGTGGTGCAGATTTCCAAGGGCATCAAGCCCAGCGCCCGTGGCGAGCTCGAGATCACGTCGGTGAACCAAGAGTATCTGGCTCAGGGACGCGTGCACGTCCAGACGCTGGGCCGTGGCTTCGCTTGGCTGGATACCGGCACGAGTGATTCAATGAACAAAGCTTCGAACTTCATCGGCACCATCGTGAACATGCAGGGTGTACAGGTGGCTGCACTGGAGGAAATCTCGTTCCGCAAGGGCTGGATAACAGCTGACCAGTTGCTGGCACTTGCCGAGCCGATGAAGAATAACAATTATGGACAATACCTTATTCGACTTGCCAATAATGGAATCAGGCGTTGATAATATGGTTCGTGTCATCGAGTTGCCCAAGATAAAGGATCCGCGGGGCAACCTTACGTTCATCGAGAGCGGCATTCAGGTGCCGTTCAAGGTGCAGCGCAACTATTGGATCTATGATGTGCCCAGCGGAATGTGGCGTGACGGCCATGCCTTCAAGCGTCAGCAGGAGTTCCTGGTGGCCTTGAGCGGCAGTTTTGACGTGGTGGTCAACGACGGCAACGAGGAGCAAGTTTTCCATCTTTCCCGACCTCAAATAGGATTGTATATTCCCAACTTTACATGGCGTCACATTGATAATTTTTCCACCAATTCGGTCGCCCTGGTGCTGACCAGTACTTTATATGATGCCACCGACTACATAGAAGATTTTGACGATTTTTTAACTCTTAAACATGAAAGAATTGAATAGTATAGACAAAATTTCGATCCATGGCCAATCAACCCTTAACGATTGCAGGATCATCACGCTCAGCAAGCATCACCATGCCAATGGCAACTTGACTGCTGTAAACAATGGTGTTGACTTGCCGTTTGACATCCAACGAACTTTTTACATTTATGATGTGCCTGGTGGTGCCGAACGCGGTGGCCACAGCCATTATACATGTCAGGAATTCATCATCGCCATCAGCGGCAGTTTTGATGTGACGGTCGATGACGGCGTTGACCAGTTCACTTACACGCTCAATCGCCCTTACCAGGGTCTGCTGGTCGTGCCAGGCATCTGGCGCACGCTGCAGAATTTCTCTTCGGGTTCGGTGTGCCTTGCGCTTGCGTCACACCACTTCGATGAGGACGACTATGTGAGGGACTACAATGAATTCTTGAAATTGAAGTCTCAATCTCAAACTGACAAGTAATAGTTAACCTATAACCGAAATGAAGCAATATCCATTCCTTGACCTGGCGTTCAGCAATGCGCCCTATATGGAAGAACTCAAGGCTGCAGCCTGTGAGGTCATTGAACGCGGTCGCTATCTGCACAGCGTGCAAACCGAGTTGCTGGAGCAGGAGATCGCCGACGTGTGCCAAACCAAGCATTGTGTCAGCGTGAGCAATGGCCTGGATGCCCTCAGGCTGATCCTGCGGGCTTATAAGGAAATGGATTTGCTGACTGACGGTGACGAGGTCATCGTTCCCGCCAATACCTATGTGGCCAGTGTGCTCGCCATCAGCGACAACGGCCTGGTGCCTGTGCTGTGCGACCCTAAGGAGGATACCATGAACCTGGACAGCGACTTGCTCGAGCGACTCATTACACCACGCACGCGAGCGCTGATGCCGGTTCATCTCTATGGCACGCCATGCTGGGACGAGACCCTGAAACGCATGGCCCGTGAACACAATCTGCTCATCATCGAGGACAATGCCCAGGCGATAGGTGCCCGCAGTGCAACAGCTGGCATCCATGACACATATATCACTGGTGGATTGGGCCATGTCGCAGGCATCAGTTTCTATCCGACCAAGAACCTGGGCGCCCTGGGTGACGGCGGTGCTGTGGTGACCAACGACGATGATCTGGCCGCGATAGTGCGTGCCCTGGCCAACTATGGCTCTGACCGTCGTTACCACAATATCTATAGGGGCTATAATTGTCGACTCGACGAGATTCAGGCGGCCATGCTCAGGGTGAAACTGCGCCATCTCGACGAGGAGAACGTGAGCCGTGACATTGTGGCTCGCACCTACAGTGAATGCATCACCAATCCGCGTGTCAAGACGCCGGCCATCTTTGACGGCATGAGGCAGATTTGGCACCAGTATGTGGTGAGGGTCGAAGACCGTGAAGGCTTCCGCGCCTTCCTCACTGATCACGGCATCGGGACCGATGTCCACTATGCGACGCCTGCCCACATGCAACCCTGTTACAGCGATCTCTCTCATGTGCCGCTGCCCATGACCGAGCGTCTTGCTGCTGAAGTGGTATCGTTGCCGATTGCCCACCCGATAAACCCCGATGACGCTCGTGCGATTGCCGCCGTCATCAACACCTATTGAATCCTGCCGTGACCTCTATGCGCCGTCCTGGAATGAAACGCTTTGTCTTGCTCAGCCTGCTGGCATTGTTACCGGTGCTGTTGCTTGTGGCGCTATATGTGGTCAAGGACCCCTTCCATGTCGTGAAGCCATACAAGGGTAGGGTATATAATCCTGGAGATACGATAGCACTGACCATTAACTGGGGTCATGTATCCATTGAGTCTTATAAGTATTTTGATCCAGAGGGACACTTCGACTCGTTCATCTTCGGCTCGTCGTTGTCGGGCTACTACCGTATCGCGGACTGGCAGCGCAACCTGCCTGACGATGCCCGTCCGTTCCACTTCAACGCTTCCCGAGAGACGCTGTATGGCATCTTGAACAAACTCAAATTCCTCAGGTCGCGTGGTGTGGTCATCAAGAATGCCTTGCTTGTCATCGAGGACGAGATGCTCATGAGACGTCCGCTCGACGGCGATGTGCTTTTTGTTCAGCATCCGCAGACGGCCCCCGAGGTCTCGTGGTGGAATTTCCATCAGCTTTATTTCAATGCTTTTCGTCGGCCTGATATTGTCGCCTACCTGCTTTGTCCAGGCCCGATGACCGACCGTGTGCTTGAAGAGGGATATGCCACGACCGATATCACTGACCGCATTGAGCCCATCAACGAGGGTTACTATGGCTTGGCCGATTCTCTGATAGCCGTCAACCCCGACGCATTTTTCACCCCGAGCCACATCGCACAGTATTCCCGCCCCCTCAAGGAACTGCCCTGCGAAGACAAAATCACAGGTCCTGTCGAGGCCCTCTTGAACGCGATTTCCACTATCCTGCGTAAGCAAGGTGCCGATTACCAGATTATTATCCCGCCGCACTATGGCTACGAGGCCATTGCAAGCAGCGACTTATACAAGATGGAGCTGATTTTCGGGCAGGACCGCGTGCATGATTTCAGCCACGATCCCGATTTAGGCACTAACCTGAGGTATTATTACGATGAGGGACACCTGATTGCCCATGAGTGTGGCCGCCTGATTGACAGCGCCTATCACGAAGTGACCTTGGCATCGCCGTTCCTCAAGAACCAGTAATCAAGCCTCTTGTATTCAGCAAAAAAAGGAATGGTTGTACCAGCATCTATGTTATAGCTATAATCAAACAGCCTGCCCTCTCATCGGGCAGGCTGTTTGATATTTTCCCTTGTTGTCGATTGTCGTTAATACTTTCTTAGGTATTCCATCGACTTGATTTGGGCCTTCTTCAGACTTGCTTTGTCCTTGGGATTGATGCCGTATTTCGATGCGGGAGGAATCACCACCCTGGTACCCGGCTTGATGTTGTTCGGGTTGTTGATGATGTCCATGTTCTCCTCGTAGATATATACCCAGAACCACGGGCTGCCGTAATGCTTCTCGGCAAGCGTGGTGAGCACGATCTGAGAGGTGACGACGTCGGTGACGACTCCAGACTTAGCCGCAGGTTTGGCCTCGGCTTGAGGTTCAGGCTTCACCTCGGCCTTGGGCTCAGCTTTGGGTTCTGGCTTAGGCTCAGGCTTGGGTTCTGGCTTCACCTCTGGTTTCTTTTCGGGCTTGACCTCGGGTTTGGGCTCGGGTTTGACTTCAGGTTTAGCTTCGGTCAGTGAGTCTTCCACGAGGGTGTCGGCCGGAATGGCGACATGTTCAGGCTGATCGGCATTGTCGCTGCTGCAACCGCGAGCAATCATCCAGAACAGCAGGCCGGCGACCAGCAGACTCAGCACGATCCACAGCCAGTTGCGATCAGGCTTGCGGGATGCCTCCTCGATCTGTTCGGGGGTGGGGGTATAGACGTTGCGGGGCTCGGGCCGATAGAAATGCCTGTCGGGCTGCGGCTCGTCAACAGTCTCTTCGCTCGGAACCGGTTGGCTGGGGCCGTCGATGGGTCTGCCCACGAGCATGGGTCGCCGTATGGGCTCACTTTCCGGCTCTTGGGCGGGTTTGCTATCTGTTGCCGGAGCCTCGTGATCGACGCTCCTTGCCATTGCCGGCTGAACCGGCGTCACAGGCTCAGGCTCGGGTTTTGGCTCAGGCTTTAGTTCGGGCTTTAGTTCGGGCTTTGGCTCGGGTTTCGGTTCGGGTTTCGGTTCGGGCTTCTGAGGCACTTGTACAGGCTCCATCACTGGCTCGAATGGAATGTCATCCAACTCAGGGACTGGTGCTGCTTCGTCAAGTGCCGGCAAATCGGTGGGCAGGGGTGCCATGGGCATGTCGGGTTGATCCAGCTCCGATTCGGGGGCAGGTTCGGGCTGCACCGGGGCTTGTTCCTCCTTGACGTCAGGCAACTCGGTGAATTGCTTATCGATTTCGGCAAGCTTTTCTTCAGTCACCTCATCGGCGAGAATGACCGATTCAAACTGTGCGAACGGCTGGTTGATGGCTTCGGCGAGCGCTTTCTCGGGAGTGAAGGTCAGCTTGCTCTGGCCGGCATCGTCGGCAGCATCTGCTGAATTCGCGTGTTTGTGAGATTTGACCGAAGTGACCTTGAAAGTGCCGATGCCCTTGATTTTCACCGATTCTCCATTGATGAGGGCTTGAGAAACAGTGGCGAACAGTTCGCGCAGGAACAGTTCGCACATGCGCTGGGAGGTCGATGTGGACTTGGCCATCAGTTTGGCCAGCTCAGGAAATGTGATTTTGGCGTTCATGCTTCTTCCTCCCGTGTTTTATTTGAGTTTTGACTTGAGTACGTTGCTCACCACGAAACCCAAGGTCACTTTGGGCGGAATCAGCATGCGTTTGCCGGTATTGGGCTGAAACATGACTCGCTCGTTGCGCTTCTTAGGTTCAAAGGTGCCGAAGCTGGGCACTACCACACTGTCCATCTCGCTGCATCGGGTGCGTATCACACCCGCCAGGGCCTCGACCAGTTTCTCGACATCCCCGGTCGAACGTCCCAGATTGGCGGCAACCGTCTCTACCAACTTCTTATTGTCCATTTGGTTGTTCTCTTTTGTTTCTATCAACCTGCAAAATTAGCTAAAAATGAAGATAAAAGCAAAAATAATCTTTTGTTTCACCGAAACACCGTCAAAATCATTCATTTTTTTGTCATGTGATATTTTTCTTTTAATTTTGTGAATCAATAATAATTAATGACTTAGTAAAATGAGAAAGATCGTTATTCTTGACGGATATGCCGGCAATCCCGGCGACCTCTCCTGGGAACCGATGAAGGCTTTGGCCCCTTGTGACATCTACGACTTTGGCACCGCCGACACTGTGCTCGAGCGCTGCCAGGGTGCCGAAATGGTGCTGACCAACAAGGTGCCTATCGATGCCGACGCCATAGCACAGTTGCCTGACCTGAAATACATCGGCGTGATGGCAACAGGATTCAATGTCGTGGACAGCGCCGAGGCTGCCCGTCGCGGCATCATCGTGACCAACGTGCCGGCCTACAGCACCGACAGTGTGGCCCAGCTCACCATAGCTCACCTGTTGAACATCTGCTGGCAGCCCCAGCACTATACCGACGAGGCTCACGACCTGAAGTGGACCAACTGCGGCAGCTACGCTTACTTTAACACCCCTCTTATCGAGTTGGCCGGCAAGCAGATGGGTATCGTTGGCCTGGGTAACATCGGTGGCGCCGTGGCACGCATGGCCCTGGCAATGAATATGCGCGTGATGGCCTATACCAGCAAGAGCCAAGACCAGTTGCCCGAGGGCATCATCAAGGCCGACAACCTGGAGCACCTGCTGCGCACCAGCGATGTGCTCACCATGCACTGCCCGCTCAATGCCGACACCACTGGCATGATCAATGCCGAGGGGCTGGCACTGATGAAGCAAGGTTCCATCGTGCTCAACATGGCCCGTGGCGCCCTCATTGTCGAGCAAGACCTGGCCGACGCCCTTAACAGCGGCCACCTCTATGCCGCCGCCATCGACTGCACGGCCGTCGAGCCGCCCGCAGCCGACCATCCGCTGCTCACCGCCCGCAACTGCTACATAACGCCGCACATCGGCTGGACCAGCTTCGAGGCCCGTGAGCGCCTGATGAATGTCATCACCAGCAACGTCGCCGCCTATCTCGATGGCAAGCCTGTTAATGTTGTAAACAAGTGAATTCACTTGTTTACAACAGATTAGTGATCAGATTAGTGACATTTGATTAAAGATGGAGAACGAATTTTTTAAAGATATAGAAGAGGCCCTGGCATGGGCCGAAGGTACCCATTGTGCCATTACCGTGTGTGACCTGGAGGGAAAAGTGATCTTCATGAACGAGCGCTCGCGTGCCACCTTCGACAAGGAGGGCCGCACCATGCTCGGCCAGAACCTGATGCCTTGCCACAGTGCAAAATCTCAGGAGAAAATACGCCACATGATCGAGACCGACACCGTCAACTGTTACACCATCGACAAGCAGGGTGTCAAGAAGATGATTTACCAGACTCCGTGGCGTCGCGACGGCAAGGTGTGCGGCATGGTGGAAATCTCGATGGTCATTCCGGCCGAGATGCCCCATTATGTGCGTGGCTAATTGAAGGCTGACGATATGGAACAGTTTCCTGACGCGTTGCTGGCCAACCTGCACCGCTTTCTGCTCAAGCGTGAGGCTGTTGACGAGCGGTTGCCCGAATGCCCTGACGTGGAAGGCAAGTGGCCGTCCATTGCCGAGGCCTATCTGCCCGACGGAGCCCGTGAGTTTTCCAGCTATCCCGTGGCTTCGCTGGGATGGATGATGTTCATCGCCATGGCGGTCGCCAAGTTCTGGGATGTTGATTGGGAAAAGTATGATAAAATCGAGGACCTTTACCTGTACTTGAGAGACAAACGCGGATATGACAATCTCGACGAGTACATCCTTGACGAGGTGCTTGACCTGCATGGTGCCGATGCCGAGCAGATGCAGGAACTGGTGGGTGATTGTGCCGAGCGAGTGAAGCGTGACCTCTATGCCCTGGATGTAGAGCCGGGTACGGTCGACGCCTTCAAGGCCTATGTCGCCTGCTTGCAGGTCATGTACCGGATGGGTATGGCCGTGCAACTGAAAGCCATGGGCTATCACATGACCAAAATTTAGGTGCATTGCAGCGCAATAGCCCCACTTGTAACAATTAAGAACAAAAAATGCTGAATGATATGAAGAAAGTTTTATTGATTAACGGTTCCCCCCACGAGAAAGGCAATACCTACTTTGCCTTGAATGAGGCCGCAAGAACCCTCAACGAACATGGATTCACGACCGAGATCGTGTGGATCGGAACCAAACCCGTGCGCGGTTGCATCGCGTGCGGCGGCTGTGTGAAAGCCGGAAACGCTCACTGTGTTTTCAACGACGACCTGTGCAACGAGGTCATTGACAAGATGAACGAGGCCGATGGCCTGATCGTGGGTTCTCCCGTCTATTACGGTACTCCCACGGGCAATGTTCTCAACCTGGTGCACCGCATGCTGTTTGCCGGTGCCAAGGTGACCGGCAAACCGGCCGCTGCAGTCGCTGTTTGCCGTCGTGGCGGTGCAACTGCAGCATTCCAGACGTTGCAGATGCCTTTCCAGATGGTGAATATGCCACTGGTCACCTCACAGTACTGGAACATCGTCTATGGCCGCGAACCAGGTGAGGCTCGTCTTGACGGCGAGGGTATGCAGACGATGAGGACGATGGCCATGAACATGGCATGGATGATACGCCAACTGGCTACTGGCACTGCTCAACCGCCTAAATACGAGCCCTGGCAAGGGACCCATTTCATCAGATAATGCAAGCCGGCAAAGACCCGATGGGCAGCGCAATCGCCGATTACCATGCCACTGGCAAGGCGGCCCGATTGCGCGTGTTCTCGCCGATGTTCGACGAGGACGAGATTCCTGTCGCCACATTGTTCCGCAGGTTTGACGAGATGCCCGCCATCGAGCAGGAGGCACTCAGGACTGCCAGCGGTGCGATTCTTGATGTGGGCGCAGGTGCCGGTTGTCATTCCCTGGCCTTGCAGGCGATGGAAAAGCGCGTGACTGCCATCGACATCTCGCCGCTGGCGGTGGAGACAATGCGTGAGCGCGGCGTCAAGAAGGTGATTGAGCAGGATTTCTTCACACTCGAGGGCCACTATGACACCATACTCATGCTGATGAACGGCATCGGCATTGTGGGCACGTTGCGGCGTCTGCCCGATTTCTTCTTGCAGGTGGATCGCTTGCTGGCCCCTGGTGGTCAATTGCTGTGTGACTCCAGCGACATCTGCTACATCTTTGAGGACGAGGACGGCATCATCGACCTGACCGGCATCGAGGGCTATTATGGTGAACTCACTTACCAGATGCAATACAAGTCGGTTAAGGGAGAGGCCTTCCCCTGGCTCTTTATCGACCCCGAGACCCTGCGCGAGCAGGCTCTGGCCCATGGCTTCCACTGCGATATCATCGCCCGTGGCGAGCACTACGACTATCTGGCCCGCCTCACCCGCCGCTGCTGACAAGATTATTCCCGAGGAATAAAAAAGAAGACAATAAGTACAACCGATACAATAATTGGGCTGCCAATGCATTGTGTTTGTTGCACTCATTGTCTTCTTCATGTTATGTGGTTTTCATGGTATCGGGTTTAAGGTTCACGAGGCTGCTTGAAGGAGGGCGGCGATGGCATCGGCGGTCTCGGGATTGTCGATGAGATACTGCTTGGCGGCTTCGCGACCCTGTCCCAGACGCATGTCCTGCCAACTGAACCAGGCTCCGCTTTTCTTGATGATGCCGGCCTCGACGCCCATGTCGATGAGTTCGCCCTCGTGGCTGATGCCACGTCCGTAGATGACATCAAACTCGGCCTTGCGGAAGGGTGGGGCGACCTTGTTTTTCACAACCTTGACGCGCGTCTGAGCTCCCAGCACGTGTTCGCCGTCCTTGATGTGCGCCAGGCGGCGGATGTCGAGGCGCACGCTACTGTAGAACTTCAGCGCATTGCCGCCGGTCGTTGTCTCGGGATTGCCGAACATCACGCCCAGCTTCTCGCGCAACTGGTTGATGAAGATGCAGCAGGTGCGCGTCTTGGCGATGGTGGCGGTAAGTTTCCTCAGTGCCTGGCTCATCAGGCGGGCCTGTAGGCCCATCTTGCTTTCGCCCATCTCGCCCTCGATTTCGGCCTTGGGCGTGAGTGCGGCGACGCTGTCGATGACAATCACGTCGATGGCGGCCGAGCGGATGAGCTGGTCGGCGATCTCAAGGGCCTGCTCGCCGTTGTCGGGCTGGCTGATCCACAGGTTGCGTGTGTTCACACCCACGGCCTCGGCATAGGAGCGGTCAAAGGCGTGCTCGGCATCGATATAGGCAGCGATGCCGCCGGCTCGCTGGGCCTGGGCGATGGCATGCAGGGCCAGGGTGGTCTTGCCCGAGGCTTCGGGGCCGTAGATCTCGATGATGCGACCGCGGGGGTAGCCGCCCACTCCCAGTGCCTTGTCCAGGCCGATCGATCCTGTAGGGATGGCATCCACTTCCTCGATGCAGTCATCGTTCATGCGCATGATGGCACAGGCGCCGAAGGTCTTCTCGATTTTGGCGACGGCATTCTGCATCACTTGCAGTTTCATGGGGTCCACTTCGACGACGTGCGGTGTGTGGGGTGCCGTCTCGTTCACGTGGTTGGTCACAATGTCGGGCGTGGCGATGCTCAGTACCTGCTGCCCGTCAATCATCACTTCTTGTTTCAACATTTGCTCAGTCATAGTCGTTTGTATTTAATAGTTAATAGATGTCGGTGAATCATTCTTCTTTTTCCGTAAGCCCGTGCGTTATCGCCTGGCTTTCCTTTCACGATGCAAAGGAACAGCAACGGGGTGCCATTTATTGGCACTGCTAAAATAATGGTTGTTAAAACGTCTGAAAAAATGTGTCTTTCCCTAAGATTACTTGACAGATTTGAGAGCGATTAACTAAGTTGGTTTACACTAATTTTATCGTTCGCCTAAACTTGGTTGACAGTTTGGCGG
>ONGE01000006.1 GCA_900317325.1 uncultured Prevotellaceae bacterium | reverse complement strand
GCTACTTGAAACCTGTCAAGGTAGGCTCCAAGGTGAAGTATCGTGAATCTGATGTGAACAAGATTCTCGGAGTCCAAAACAAACCGTTTGGCGATGATGGTAGGGATTGATCAAGGGTGCCCAAGTGTTTTGGCGCTATCAAACAGAATCCGACGGGAGGCTATAGGTCTGAAAGACATTGGTCTTCCCCTTGATGCCTTTCCTCAGAAACTGCAGGGTATCATCTTCGATGTCACCAATATTGAGCAGTTTAATATGGAATATCTGGCAATGAGTATGCTGTCGGCTGCAGCTACGGCCATTGGTAACAGTTGCCAGATACGTATCCGTGGATCATGGAGAAGTAGCCCTGCCCTGTATGTAATCCTGATAGGAAGACCAGGACAAGGCAAGACCCCGCCACTTGACTATGCGTATCGTCCGCTTCAAGAACATGACTTCCTTCAGGTCAGTAGGTTCATTGAAGAGAACAAGCGCTATGCAGAGCATAATGCTGGAGTCAGGGATGGCGGCGCCTATGATACGAACAAACCTGTTCTCGTCCAAACCATCCTCTCTGACCTTACGCAGGAGGCCATGATGCGAATCCATAACGACAACCAGCGTGGCATCGTCATCCTAGTGGATGAAATCATGGGGTTTTTCAAGAGTTTCTGTCGATACAATGACAGTCCCTTGCTTACTCAGCTGCTCACCGCATATAGCGGAAAGCCGTTGAAGGTGTCCCGTTGCAGCAATCCCATTCCAATCATCATCCCCCATCCATGTATCAATATTGTCGGTACTACCCAGACGCAACGCATCGGAGAACTCTTCACCAAGGAGAATGTGTCAAGCGGTTTGATAGACCGCATCCTGTTCCTTCATCCGAAGAGTCGTGATATTCCCAAGATGCAACTGATCCAGGATGCAGGATTACATGAAGATGATCGGGTTAATAGTGTATATCGGAAATGGAAACAGGTGATAGACAAGCTGCTTTCCATTGAGCCTGATTTTGACGAGAAAGGAATCATCATGCCGAAAGTCCTTGACATGAGCGCCGAAGCCTATCAATACTTTGCCCAATGGAAAAATACCCTCATCGAGCAAGTCAATATGATAGAGGACGAAAGACTCATTGAAAGCCGGGTGATGAAAGCAGACTCCAACGTGGCCAGACTTGCTCTGGTGTTTCAACTACTAGGATGGGCTTGTGACGAGATCCACATGCAGCACATTGATGTGCGCTCCGTTCAAGCGGCCATTAGTCTTTATGACTATCTGGAACTATCGTATCATGAAATCAAGACTCAAGTCCAGAAAGAGTCCATGTCACCGCTCAAGAAATCGTTCTTGGATGGTGTTCAACTGGATTTCACTACAGCAGATGCTATCAAGGCTGGAGGTGAAATAGGACTCTGTGAGAGTGCTGTTAAGAAGAACCTTGCTAAGATGTGCGTAGAGCGAACCCTCCAGAAAACAGGTCATGGCACCTACCGAAAGATACTCTAGTACACTCGATACATTTTACACTTTACACTTTCGAAAGTGTAAAAGTGTAAAGTTCCAAAGTGTAACGGCATAATTCAACAACCTAGAAAGGAACATAATCATGAGCACTTACCGATTTCATCTTCAGAAATATAAGTCAGGCAGAAACAGCAAACTAACCTGTCCACAATGCGGCAGGAAGCAATGCTTCGTCAGATATATCGATGAAGAGGGAAAGATTACCTTTCCCGATTATGTGGGACGATGTGACCATGAGGACTCATGTGGTTACCATTATACGCCAAAGGATTTGTTCCAGGACAAGCCGGATATGAAGCCCAACAATGATGACGACTGGAGGAGAATCAAGACCATTGCACAGATAAGGACAAAAGCCGAGCCTGTTGCTCCGTCTTATATCCCGGCTGACCTCATGCGAAAGACACTTTCCCATTATGGCATCAATCCCTTGTACCAATTCCTGTGCAAGACCATCGGGAAGGAGGGCACCAACAATCAGATTGAACGCTACATGGTTGGTACCGTCAAGAAATGGGGAGGAGCATCTGTTTATTGGCAAGTAGACAAGGATGGAAATGTCCGAGCAGGAAAGATGATGGGCTACAATCCCAAGGACGGGCATCGTATCAAAGAACCACATCCGCAGGTCAGCTGGGTGCATTCAGAATTGAAACTACCTGATTTCAATCTGAAGCAATGCCTGTTTGGTGAGCATCTGCTTACCAAATCATCTTCCACAATCATGTTGGTGGAGAGCGAGAAGACCTGTTTGATAGCATCCCACTTCATGCCAGATTTTCTCTGGCTGGCAACGGGAGGGAAAAACGGATGTTTCAATGAAGATGCCATGCAGGTGCTTCGTGGCAGGGATGTGATTCTCATGCCAGATCTTGGAGCGATAGAGAAATGGATCGATAAATCGAAAATCCTTGAACCCATCTGCAAGAGTGTTACAATCTCTGACGTGTTGGATCAGATGGCGACCGACGAACAGCGTGAGGCGGGTCTGGACATCTCAGATTTCCTCCTGATGCAGGAGACCAAGCAGATGATTTTGGCCCGAATGATTGAACGAAATCCTGCCCTTCAGCAGTTCCTCGATGACTTTGACCTTGAACTTATCGAGGATGATTCATGAGAAAAAATAGGACCAAAAGGGCATCAATTTATCCTCATCTGCCTGAGCTTGCTCCCCGTAGGAACTCCGTCAGGAGAGGCAGTCTAAAGTGTTAACGAAAGTTAACTCTTATTAGGCTAAGAGTTTTTATAAACTCCCTTCCCTCTGCTCGATGTTATAACCCTATTTTCGGCGGAGCAAGCTCCCCTTGAATGATGGTATTCCTAATCACCGATAGAACCAAAAACCGTCAAAATGCCCCGACTGATTCTCGCCAATTCTCACTGAACTCCAAGTGTAAGTCAGATGTGTATTGTATTCTCATAATTCTTTACTTCGATATTGGATTCAACTCAATTGTGAACGCATCGAGTTCACAATCCAATTGACGCAATGAAAATGGTTCATCATCTGTAACAGTTTACTACGTTTCTTGATTCTCGTTTTGTATTACGATTAATTGATAGTCGTAAATTTACAAATTATCCTTAAAATAGGCTTTAATGTTGCGCTAAAGTTTTCAAAATGATAGTATCTTGACAATCGTGATAGATATGGGTTTGTATTATTTGACAGCTTTACTCAAATTTTGAAAAGGCAATGCCGAAGAACCAACTTATTATGAGTCTTTCATTGGGGAATATTAAGAAAACTGAAATACGGACAACAAACTATCATGCAAATAAAAATAGCACAAAGAATGTATTTGGTAGTTTTACAGAAAAATGTTATCTTTGCACATGTAAAATGACCAATTTCTTTACAGATATTGTAAAAATAAGGAAACAACTGCATTCAGTCTTTCCAACAAAAAAGTTATGTAAATAAATGATATTATGATTTCAGTTTTTGAAAGAGGTTACTTAAATAACTATAAGATTACTGACAGTAAGCTGAATGAAGCTCGAATGACAACAAAGAGTTTCTCTGAAGGGAGTACCTATTCTAGCAAGACTTCTGTCTTTTTATCTCATAAACATAGTGATTTAGAAGATCTCAAAGGATTAATTGGCTTTTTCTCAAGATTATATGACGTTGAGATCTATATAGATAGTATGGATGAAAAGATGCCCGAAAAAACAAATGGTGAAACAGCAAAAAGAATAAAAAAGGTTATAAAAATGAGCGATCGTTTTATTCTGCTTGCTACAGATGATGCAGTGGAGTCAAAGTGGTGTAATTGGGAATTAGGATATGGCGATGCAGACAAATTTGATAAAGATAGAATTGCTTTATTCCCAGTGAAAGAAAGAGGGGCGAATGATTTCCAATATAAAGGAAATGAATATATGCAAATTTATCCATTCATTACTTATTGTGATGGATCAGAGACGTATACTAATGGCAGTCATGTTGAACGTGGATATTATGTGTGCCACTTCAACAAAGATGGAATCAGAGTAATAACAAAACTAAATGATTGGTTAAAATCATGAAACAGGAAAAGATTAAACATTTAGAGTTTATTCAGAACATCATTAATCGAATGAATTCAAACTCATTCCACATAAAGGGATGGATGATTACTATTTTATCAGCCTTACTCGCTTTATATGCAAATACTAACAATGTATCTTATGTATTCGTTGCAATAATTCCAACAACGCTTTTCTGGTATTTAGATGCTTTCTATCTTCAGCAGGAGAGGAAATTTAGGGAACTATACAATGATATTTTGCCTGATGACTCAACGATACCTTTATTCGCGATGCCAATTGATAATTACACTACTTGCAGATGTTGTCTTTGGAGTACTTTCTTTTCGAAAACGATAGGATGGCTCTATGGCATTATTGTGGTTTTGCTGATTCTGGGTGGGCTTATATTGAAATATAAGGATTGTATAACTATAGCATGTTAGTATATGGGCCGGAAAATTTTTATTTCATACAAATATAAAGACACAGATGTGCGGCCAATGTATCATATTTGGTATTTTCAGAATCGAAAAACTAGAGTTCGTGATTATGTTGACAAGTTACAGGAGCTAATCGGTGAAGAGAATATAAATAAGGGAGAGAAGGATGGAGAAGATATGAGCGTTTTGGAAGATGCAACTATCCAATCTGTTCTTGGTGACAAAATATACGATAGTTCTATAACTCTTGTTTTAATTTCACCAAACATGAAAGATCCACATCTGCCAGAAATAGACCAGTGGATTCCATGGGAAATCTCTTATTCTTTAAGAGAGCAATCAAGGGATGGTAGAACTAGTAAAACTAATGCCGTTATGGCAATAGTTCTTCCTGATGCAAACAATAGTTATGAATATTATATTAAAGAGCACACATGTCCTTATTGCAATACCCGTACATTGATGACAGGAAGATTATTTAAAGTCTTATCTGTTAATATGTTTAATCGATATTATCCTACTTATTCAACATGTCCATATCATGCAGTAAATAGCCGACCAGAAACAGGTGAATGTTCTTATATTCCAAGTGTGAAATGGGATGATTTTGTTTCTGATATTGAAGGTAATTTACAACGAATGGAAAAAATTAAGGCAAATATAGATGCATACGATATTAAAAAGAATTTGAAAACAATCGAAGAGAATAATTAAGACTACCATTTGCATATGGCAAAAAGACAAGTTTTTTATAGTTTTCACTACGCAAGAGATAGTTGGCGAGCAGCACAAGTGAAAAATATTGGTGTTCTAGAAGGGAACACTCCTGTTTCCTCAAACGAATGGGAGGAAGTGAAGCGGAATGGCGATCAATCAATTAAACGATGGATCAATAATGCTATGTATTATAGGTCTTGTGTAGTTGTGTTAATTGGCTCAGAAACCGCATCACGAAAGTGGTGTAATTATGAGATAGAACATGCCTGGAAAGAAGGCAAAGGCATAGTTGGTATCTATATACATAACTTAAAAAATATTTTAGGATTGCAGGATTTCAAAGGAGAAAATCCCTTTGAGAACTTCTGCATTGACAGGACGATAAATTATATAAATAATAGTCGGTGGCCAATTGATAATAATGAGATAAACTTGAGCCATATATGCAAAGCCTATAATCCCCCATTTTATTCAAGTAAAGATGTTTATGAGTACATCGAAAATAATATTGATTACTGGGTTGAAGAGGCGATTAATATTAGAAATAGATATCCAAAGTAATTGTATTGCGCTTCTATAAGAATAGTTTGGAAATAGTGGTTTCTGAGCTACTGTATTATTAAGGGGCGGCAAGTCGTTCCAAAGAGAATTATGTGATTTTATTTTCACGAAAATATCAGATTCTATTTTGAAAAAATGCAGAAAATAGTCAATTTTTTGAAATAGAATTTGTTTTCTCGGGATTTTATATTATTTTTGCAGTCTCAAATACTTTTGTGCTATGATACAGGAAATCAAAATCAAGAACTTCCTTTCGTTTAAAGATGAAGTGACGTTCAGCTTTGTGGCCAGTAATGATAAGTTTGCCGAAGATTCCCAAGTAGTGAAGATCAATGATAATACAAGACTTCTTCGCTTTGCTGTCGTGTATGGATATAATGCTTCCGGTAAGTCTAACTTGCTGAGTGTGTTTAATTTCTTGTATGACTTTTGGTTCTACAAGCCGAAAGACATGGACGATAAAACAGGGTGTATCCCATTCAAACTTGATAGAGAATCTCCAGATGAGACTTCTAGAATCGATTTGGTATTTTATGTGGCTAATACTAAGTATTGGTATCAATTGGAATTAGATGAGTATCAGGTTTATTTGGAGAAGCTATATTATTATAAAACAACTCAACCTATAAAGCTATTTGAAAGAGGCCTTGAAAACGGTCAGTCTGTTATAAGCTTCTTTAATGTTAATGTTAGCAAAACTGTCAGGGATAAAATAAGTGTGGAATGTCTCAAGAATATGTCCTTCTTTGCAGCCCGGAATCAAGTAAATACAAGCATTCCGTTAATTGATTCAGCGATGGAATGGATGAAGACAAGAGTGATGGAGACGATATTCCCTTGGACCAATTTGACAAATTTTGCCCAACGAAAGTCATCCAACGACCAGTCATTGATTACCTATATCCTCGATTTTCTTCGTGAAGCAGACTTTAACATTACAAATATGAAAACTGATATTACCAATCAGTCTTTATCTGAAGAACTCGTTGATATGGTAACGGTTTCAAAAAGCCTACCAGAAAAAGAGAAAGAGCGTATAAAGAAGGAGAAGACGATAAAAAAGTATCGGACGGATTTTGAGCACACTGTCGAGAATGAGCGGGGACGGGAAACCTATCTATTAAGTTCGGACAATGATGAGGAATCTAACGGTACTCTGCGTACATTCGGTATCGAGGCGGCCTTGTATCATGCTATGCGTGGTAATTCTTTCCTTGCGATTGATGAAATAGAAACATCTTTGCATCCGATGCTGTTAGAAAAGATTCTGTTTGAGTATCTGAGGCTTCCTTCAAGATCACAGATTCTTGTCTCGACACATAACGACGGCTTGCTCGATCTGGTGGATGACCTCATTAGGAAAGATTCAGTGTGGTTTACTGAGAAAAAGAAGTCAGGTGTAACTGATTTGTATAAACTCACCGACTTTAGAGGTGTTAACCGTCTGTCTTCTATTCGCGAGGCATACCGGAATAAACGATTTGGTGCCACAATGAACTCGACTATATGATGGGAGATAGAGATTTATCAGAAGATGTCGTGCAGCATCAGTATTTTGAAGCTTCACCTATTCCTGTGCCTGAAATGGACGAAGGAACCAGGGAAATGGGACCTTTGTACCCTTTTGTCATTAGTGGTGGAACAAATACAGAACGCTACTATTTCATCCACATTAATGATATCACCAATTATAAGTTCAACATTATTCCCAAATACTTTGGGGACGAAGCTAGCTACCCAGAGGTATTTCCTGAAAGAATAAAAGAAATTATTAAAAAGAATGTAGGTGCAAAAATCTTTTGTGTATTTGATTTAGATGCAGTGTTCCGCAATAAGACTAATCAAAAGAATCATAGAGAATTTCTAGAAAGAATTGGAGGAGAAATTAATAATGGTTCTGTTGTTTTGTGTCCAAGTATGCCCTGCATAGAATACTGGTTTCTCCTTCATTATGAGAATTATACGGACTTGATAAAAAGTTGTGGGACTAAAATGCAAAGGTTATTGACACCTCACATGATGCCTTATTTTCCTGGCGTAAACAAGAAATTGATAAATCTGTTAAAAGATAAAAAGTATATCAACAAACCAGCCTGGGTCGTTGCTCTTTGTGCTGATGGCAAACTGGAAACCGCCATTAAACGGGCTGAAGAAAATATTAATGCTGCTGTGGCAGCAAATGATTTGAAAAATCAATCTTTCTCATATGTCTATAAAGTGTTTAAGGAACATCAATAGCCAAGACCACTTCAATGAACATGGTTTAGTAGTGGTGTACACAAAACTGGCTCTCGAACACAATAGTGCTAATAATGAAACTGGTAGTTTTGCAAAACAGATTTGCTAATAACCTTACATGTTAAGGACACAAACCTTACAAGCAGAGATAGAGAAACCTTACAAGCTCATGGTGCTAACCTTACAAGTTCAAAGCCATCAAGAATAGGCAAAGGAGAGGACAAGGATGACATAACAGCTGACGGAACAGAGGATGGCATCGGTAATCAAACATACATCAACCCTGAGGAGTAGAGACTATAAATTCCTGTATCTCTGATAGATAAGCCAGAATTTAGCAGAGTGATAGATACTCAACCATATCATATGATTTCAGGTTGTAGTCGAAAGGCATTGTCATCTATATGCATTTGGTAAAGGTTAATTTGTGGATTTAGCTTCTTGCGAGCATATTGAATAATATTTTCTTTCTCTGTCGGATCAATACTAACACCAAAATAGATAGACTCAAAACATTCGCCTTTCAGGTGCATATAATGGTGTATCTCACGCCAATCCCATTCATCCTTAGGATGGTCGGCTTGTGCTGCCGTAAAAGCAGCATACGCAGGAGAAGGGCTTAACATGACCAATCTGACCTCTTGTTCATACTCCCACACTTTTGCTTTTGTTTTCCATTGATAGCTGAATTTATCTACAGCGCTATGATATGCGTTTGGGCGTTCTATTATGTCCTGGTATTGTACATCTAAAATAAGTGGCTTGAGATTCTTTGTACCAAACATTGGGGGTACAGATTCCATCACTTTGTCTATATCAAGTCCGATACATACACTTTTGTGACTATAGCAATAATGGCTCCACATGAGTAATGAATCATTGACTTTTGATAAACTACAGAGCCATGTATTGTTGCGTAGATTGAGAGCATTGGTTTCTTCTTTATCTATCCACCATTTCTTTGGAATCCATCCATGCAACTTAGAGCTAGGCACATTCGAGTAGTCAATCAATTTAGGATGACAATCAAAAGGGTCATTCAGTTGTGAAGCATTGGTGAATTGGAGATTCTGGCTTCCAATCATGCACTTTGCGCCATTTATGTCTAGATATTTATAGAGAATGTAAGACATTTATTCTATTGTTACTTGACAATTCATTAGCAACAGTCGTAGTTCTTGCGTCGCATAGTGAGTTCTTCGCTTGAAATATCTGATGCCGACATTCTTTATTCTTCTTCGAAAGGATAGGTCTCATTATAGATATCTGAAAGGTTCCGGCCTTCATAAGTCCACCAAGGAGTAGGTTGTATTGAGTTTTTTGAGTTGCGTAATTTTGTGGTAATGGCAGTGAGAGATGTTTCATCCTCATCCTGAAAACGAACTTTCTTTGGCCCTACCACTTCAGCTATCACACTGGGGTCTTCAGTATAAACAAGCGTGTCTCCATCATGTAATCCCATTTCATAGAAATTGAGCGGTGGACGACGGGGGCGCGCCTTCTGCTTTGCGATACGATCATTATCAGTCAACTCGCTTTCTATGGCTTCAGCAACTTCATTAGTAACATCCCGCTGGTAGCCATCAACAAATTTCATAATCGGAATTGCTTGCTCGGGTTTGATACGGAAAAATTCACGGTTTTCATTGACTCTATATGGGTCAAAAGCGTTATGTAAAGCTGATTCCAGCAAATCAACATGTGACATCTTTACACTGCATGAATAGGCGCATTCGAATGGGACAGGAACGCCCGTTGTATATAGTTCTCTCATACGTTGCTGTAAATCTTTGCGAGTGGTTTTGCCAATTTTGACAATGCCAGGCATACAGGCGTTTGTCAAAAGATATACGATGCCATAATCATGATGTTTTCTATCAGCCATAGTATTTCTTGTATGTTGTCGTGAGTTATTGTTGTTCTATTCGGCAAAGTTAGTAAAAAACTCAACATTTTGAAGTAAACTATTTTATTAATGTATCATTCAATAAGCCGCATTATCCGTTTGAAATACCAGATTCCTGGGAATGGATTAGATTAGAAGATTTTGTATTAGCTGTTACAGATGGGGACCATTTTCCTCCGCCACAAGCTCCAAGCGGAATTCCTTTTCTTGTAATCTCAGACGTGAATACAGGTAGAATATCATTTGATAAAGCACGCTTTGTAAGCGAATGCTACTATAAAGCGTTGCCTGAAATTCGAAAAGCCAAAGAGGGAGATTTGCTCTTTACTGTAACAGGCTCATATGGGATAGTAATACCAGTTAACACGAATCGCAAATTTTGTTTTCAGCGACATATAGGATTAATTAAGACGATAACTAGTTCATCTTGGATTAGATTTGTTTTACAGTCGAATTACGTTCAATCCTATTGTGATAGCATAGCTACAGGAACGGCTCAAAAAACTGTGTCATTAGGTCATCTTCGGAATTTAATTATCCCAATTCCTCCTGAAAAAGAGCAGGTACGTATTATTAATGAACTAGAACTTTGGCTTAATAAAGTAGAAATAATTCAGAGAAATGAATGTGATTTAAAACGGCTTTTGAGTTTTGCAAAATCAATCATTCTTGATCTTTCTATCCATGGTAACCTCGTACCACAAGATCCAGCTGATGAACCAGCAGCGGACTTGCTCAAACGAGTTAACCCTAATGCGGTTGTATCTACTGATACATCGCATTATGCTTTGCCTACAAGTTGGGCATGGGTAAAAGGTAAGGATTTGTTATTGCCAATGAAAAGCACAAGACCCACAGGGCATACGTTTAAATACATTGACATCGATTCAATTGACAATGTTAATCAATGCGTATCTGCAATAAAAGTATTACCTTCCGACCAAGCACCAAGTAGAGCAAGTAGATTCACTGAAAAGAACAACATTCTTTTCTCAATGGTTCGTCCTTATTTGCGTAACATTGCGATTGTAACGGAAGAAGGTTGCATTGCTTCTACAGGTTTTTATGTTTGTAGGCAAAGAGAGTGTTTGGATCATAAATACCTTTATTATTTGATGACATCAAAATATGTGGTTGATGGCTTAAACTCTTTTATGAAAGGAGACAACTCGCCTTCAATCAATAAAGGAAATGTTGATGAATACGTTTTTCCTCTGCCACCGCTCAACGAGCAAAAGAGGATTGCAGCAAAGGTTGATGAACTGTTTGCAGTGATTGATCAGATACAACAATCGTTGGAGTGAGCGCGACTCCAACGATTGAGTTTTACCAGTTTACGATCTTATCGACGATAGCCCGTTGCTCACTAGCTGTCCGACGCAAGTAAATGCGGGTTGTCTCAATGCTCTCGTGGCCCATCAGGTCGGCAAGGAGGGCAATGTCGTTGAAACGGTCAAGGAAGTTCTTTGCAAAACGATGACGGAACGAGTGTGGGTAAACAACGTCTCTATTTAAGCCATATATCTCTGCAAAGTGTTTCAGTTGCTGAGCTATACCACGAGTTGTAATGCGCTGACCAAAACGATTAAGGAACAAATAGCCCGAAGTTTGATTGCGTTTTTCAAGCCATCTCATGGCTTCTGTTCGCAAGTTCTTCGGAATGTATAAGCGCCGCAACTTGCCACCTTTAGAGTAGATGTCCAGGTAACCGATCTGAACATGTTCGGCTTTGATTTGTACCAACTCACTGACACGCGCTCCAGTAGCAGTGAGAAACCAAACAACAAAATACCAATCTTCGTAGCCATCAGCTTTGAGCTTGGTTTTAAGAAACTTGTAATCAGCATTGCTGATCACGTTCTCCAGGAAGTTCTTTTGCTGAACCTTGACAAACTTCATTTTCAGTTTGTCGAGTTTCAGGAACTCAAGATACTTGTTCATCCCTTGTAAACGCAGGTTTACAGTTTGTGGCTTGAACGTTTCTACCAGATACCCTTTGTAAGCCAAAAGGTTCTTGCACGTCACCCCATCATAATGCGATAGGAAATAGCGTACCGTCCACATGTAGGACGTAACGGTGTTGTTCGACAAGTTCTGCTTGTCAAGGAATCTTTTGAATTTTGTTACCATAAAAACTTAGTTTTAATAAAAAGCGGTAACAAAATAAACATTTCCTACATCGCATTATCAGCACCTGCCGCAAGGATGGTGCGTTTGCAAGTTAGAAGATATTGTTGAATATGAGCAACCGCAACGATATATAGTTGAATCTACTGATTATAACGATGCTTATAAAACGCCAGTGTTAACAGCCGGTAAATCGTTTGTTATAGGCCATACAAAAGAAACTGCTGGTGTGTTCAATAAAGTGCCAGTAATCATATTTGATGATTTCACAACTGACTCAAAGTATGTCGATTTCCCCTTTAAGGTTAAATCGTCCGCCATGAAGATACTTCATGTTAAGAATGGGGTAAATATCAGATATGTCTATTACTTCATGTCTATAACTCGCTTAGTGGGTAAAACCCACAAGCGATATTGGATATCAGAGTATTCCAAACTGGATATTCCCTTACCTCCCTATAATGAACAATGCCGCATTGCTGATGCTATTGAACGCATCAATAATAGAATTGATGATATTGCTGAGGCCTTATAAAGCCTCAGTAAGTTCTGTTATTTTTGACATCAATTGATTTGTGCGTCCCACAATTCTTGTTTGTTCAGCAATGGGTGGCACAGGTACGAGGATTTCTCTGAACAATTTCTTATTAAGGTGGGGAATTGCAGAACCCACTTTATTGTCTCGCAGACGTTTTTGGTAAATCCTAATTATCATCTTCACATATTCAGCATTCATTTCTTCGCTGATTTCGAGCAATTTGAATGTGCTGCCTTGATAACCGTCTATGGGTGCAGTGAAAATCTCTCCAGAGTTCTCCCCATCCACGAGTATCATTGTCATCTTCTCTGGGACAAAACGCCCTTTATTAAGGGTGTTTCCTTCGCTTTTCCCTCTCAGATACTTTGCGTCAAGGTTGATTAGTTCCATATCCTCAATTTTTTCGCCGTCATATAGTTGACAAATATAATTCATTGTCGTGTAGCACCATCCATTAGGTAATTGCCCATAATGCGATGTATCAGTAGATACAACAGCATTGGGGCTGATTCGCTTAAGCAAGTCCACTGCTGGCTCGTCAGCCGGATTTTGCGGCACAAGTTTACCACTTATCGCGTACTCAAGAATAGTTGACTTTACTTTAGAAAGCGACTCAAATAGTTCTTCTTTATTGGTCTCTATTGATTCCACAATAGCTTCAAGCTTTAATACCTCTTGAACAATTCTTACCTGCTCTTCTTTGGGTGGTAGAGGAATTGGCACGTCAAGTATTTTATTAACTGATAGTCCCGGTTGTGCTGTAGCTGTTGCGTATTGGTTTAGATTAATTTGTTTAAGAAATAAGAAAGCCAAATAGGGTATCGTTTCTGCAAATGTTTTGACAGGCACAGCATGTTCAGTAGCATAAAACTTTCCTTCAGCATAATTAAGATTACCACACAATGCACCTTGTCTGCCGACTATGGGATATTTTCCTGATTTATTATAGTGAACAACATAACCCCTTATGCCGTTTCCGCCATAACAGGGGTACCTATATACATCATTTTTTTCATAGTTAATCTTATCTGCTGTTATGTTTTTTCCGGCCTGTAGAAAAAATAATTCCCCAAGAGTAGTCCATACCCAGGTGTTAGGAATCTCAAACGGATAATGCGGCTTATCAGAAGATGCGGCCGACTTTTTCGAGCGTTTGATTTTGCCCTCTGCGATAAGGCGTTCTTTCTCAGCTTTGACGCGCTCCAGCAGAACGCTTGCAGGCTCATCGTTTGGATCTTGAGGCACAAGTTTCCCACGAATTGCCAGATCTAATATCTTTTGACGCAGTTGTTTGGTATCCATGTGTTTATTCTTTGATATTTGACAAGAGGTTTACCAACTCATCAACTGCTGTCTTGATGTTCTCACTCTTTTCCTGAATGATTTCCATCAACTCAGGTAACGTGTAATCTGCATCGTCACTTGTTTGCTTAATCCAAGTGATGTCAAGACTGGTCTTGTCACGACGCAGAATGTCCTCAACATCGAACTTGCGCCATCGACCATTGGGATTCGTCTCGGCGTTGTAGGTTTCATTGCGGGCATCGATGTTGTCGGCATTATAGCATGCCACAAAGTCATCGAGGTTTGCCCTGGTCATCTTCTTGGTGACAAGTGTGTGCTTGATGTTAGTACGATAATCATAGTACCAAATGCTATCGGTTTTACCACCTTTGACAAAGAACAGCACATTGGCTTTCACGCCATTAGCATAGAAAATGCCTGTAGGCAAACGCAAAATGGTGTGCAAATTGAAATCTTCTAGCAACTTCTTGCGAATGATTTCACCCGAACCGCCTTCAAAGAGAACATTATCGGGCAGGACGACCGCTGCGCGGCCACCATCCTTGAGCAGCGACATGATATGCTGCAGGAAGTTCAGCTGGTTGTTGCTAGTTTCGGTATAGAAGTCATCGCGGTTAATTTCCACAGATCCTGCAGGGCGAGTACCAAAGGGCGGATTTGCAAGTACCACGTCAACCAGTTTGTCGGGGGCTTTTTCCAATGAATCCTGGCACAGAATCGGGCTGCGGTCGGTTCCGATACCATGCAGGTACAAATTCATTGAGGCGAGTGTAACAACCAGAGCCGTATTGTCAATGCCATGCAAGGCCTCTTCACGCAGAAATTTGCGCTTGGTCTTATCTTGTGACTGGCTCTTCATGTAATCGTAAGCAGCGAGCAGGAAGCCCCCAGTACCGCAGGCAGGGTCGCAAACCGTCTCAGTGATTTGAGGACGTGTGACATCTACCATGGCCTGGATAAGTGAGCGCGGGGTGAAATATTGTCCTGCACCACTCTTCTTGTCAGAGCCGTTTTTCTCAAGAATATTCTCATAGATGGCACCTTTCACGTCACCATCCATGATGAGCCAGTTCTCCTCGTTGATCATCGAAATCACTTTCTTTAGATAAACCGGCTTATCGATCTTGTTTTGCGCCTTCGTGTATATAGTGCCTATCAGGTTCTCCTGTTCACTCAATTTTGAAAGTGTGCGCTCATACTGTTCGGTCAAGTCATAGCCATCGAGGTCTATGAGGTCTGCCCAACGATACCCCTCCGGGATAGCCGAGGTCTCACCGAAAGTATTAGTGCTCTCGTCATCCATCTTGAGGAAAAGAAGGTAAGTGAGTTGGGTGATATAGTCGGTGTAACCGATGCCCACACCAGCGAGGACATCAGCGAGCTGCCACACTTTTTTAATCAACGATTGTTCTGTTGCGGTTTGTTGTGTTGCCATGATTATGCTGTTTTACGGTATAACAAGAATTGAGATAATGAGGAAATGGCATCATCGGCTTGCGACCGGCCACCAAACGAGGTGATTATCTGAGCTGCATAGGGACGGTCATTGTCTATGATGTCTTGAACTTCACAAGACCCATTCGTGACGATATAGTCCACAATTTGGGTCAACAGTTCTTTTTGGGCATCAGTGATAGTGCGCTGCAGCTGGCCACACCACAGGTTGAAATACTGCTTAGCAGTAGCTTGCAGACCGACAAGATTGGAAGTCATGTGATAGCCATATCGCACAAGCTGTATGATATTGGTTATAGCTTCACGTTCCTCTTTTGTACCAAACTTTGTGACCTCCTCGGGTTTAAGCAATGCGTAGTTGTTCCACAGTTGATTGATGCGGAACTTGCTGTTTGCAAGCAAGAGCTGGCTCTGCAAGTCTTTGAGCATGGAGTATGTCAACGGCTCTCCAGCGTTGTTGTAGATGATACGCAAGGCCTCAATCTCATCTTTGTGCTCAGCGATATATTTTTCAAAAGCCTCGGTTGTTGAAGCTGCTTCTTCGGTGGTGAATCCTTTGGTGATCAATTCGTCTTCGCCTGGTTGAAGAATTGTCACAAATCCAGCCGCAAGAACAAGGATATACTTGCGAACCTCAGGGTTGTTGGCGATAGCTGATACAAGAGCCTTGCGTTCCAAGTTTGGCTCATTGATATTGATGTATGGAGGCAAACTGCCCTTTTCAAAGGTATCATATATGCCCTTGGCAATATCTGCCATAGAAATATGAGCAAGGGCAAAGATTTTTTCCCGTTGTTCGTTGCTGCATTTGTTGTGGATGCGGGCCAATCGGCCAGCGAGCATCCTCAGATAATCATCACTCACGTTCCCGTGAGCGATGCGCTCAAGAAGGGTTTCGAGCGATATAGTCGAATCTGATGGTTCTCCAGGTGTAGTGACCACGTGTTCATGCTCCGTCACACCCACGGCATCCACCAGATAGAACAAGTCTTTGCTGAAAGCATTGGGCGTGACGTTGCGTAGTTGTTCGTCGCCGATGGTTCTCACGCCACGACCCTTCATCTGCGTATAGAGTTGCTCAGAGCGAACATCACGCATGAACATCACCACTTCAAGGGGCTTTATGTCAGTACCGGTTGCCACCAATGTAACAGTGACGGCAATACGGAAGTTTTTATCGTTGCGGAACTCTCGGATCAGTTGATTGCTGTCACCAGCCGAATACGTGATCTTCTGGACAAATGTATTGTCATCTTCTGGTCTTTTGAAAACCTCTTTAGCGATTTGGACGATGTTAGTTGCATGAGCATCATTCAACGCAAAAATGAGCGTTTTGGGCAAATAGTCCATATTGGGCTCACGTTGCGGGTCATTGAACATTTCGGTATAAACCGCATCGCGATAGGTTTCTAAAATCAACTTGATTTGAGCAGGATTCACGATACTGCGGTTCAATTCCTCCCGAGTATAGTTACGAGTTTCACGGTTGCTGAAGCTTTCCACCTTGCCTGTATAGCGGGTTATCTGCTTGACATTTTGGCCCTCACGAATTGCGCCTCCATCCTCCGTTTCACGAGTCTTAATGCGATAAATACGGCAATCCACATTGACACCATCGATAATTGATTTCTCCAGTGTGTAGTTGATGACCACATTGTTGTTGAAGAACGCAATAGTTTCAGGGACGGGAGTGGCTGTCAAACCAATCATTTTTGCCGTGTCAAAATAATCAAGCACGGCTCTCCAGTTGCCATAGATTGACCTGTGGCACTCATCTATGATGATCAGGTCAAAATAATCATGTGGCAATGCCAGGTTGCCCGGCAATTCAATCGGATCACCAGGCTCGAACTCATCATCATCATCAACGTCGGTAATGGTTTCTCCACTCAGCAATGAGAATAGTCGCTGAATAGTGGAGATCATTACTGTCGTGTCTTTTGGGACATTGGATGATCTCAGTCGGTTTACGGTAAATATTGTGTTGAACGGATCGCCCGTCTCGGTGAGGCGGTACATTCCAAATTCATTCTCTGCCTGCTTACCAAGGTTATTACGGTCAACAAGGAAAAGCACACGTTTCATGGGAGTGTAAGACAAGAAGCGATATGCTGCCGTACAAGCGGTGTAAGTCTTACCCGCGCCAGTGGCAAGAACCATGAGCGCTTTATTGTGCCCTCCTCTGAAACTTCCTTCAAGGTTGGTTATGGCTTCATACTGACATTTACGCAAGCCTTTCTTTTTCAAAGCTGGGAGTCCAGCATAGATGTCTGGAATCTGTAACATCTCCACGACCTCTTTTGGCGTGTGGATCCTGCTGATAGGTTTAAATTCTGCATCGGGAATCCTGTTGTCCTTGAAAAGGAGTTGCTTGCCATTTGACACATACGCCAAAGGCAAAGGTTTTTGCCAATACTGATACCAATCAGGCAATGCTCTAGTGTATTTGACAGCTTGCTCTTCTACAACAGGGGTATCAACATCAATCTCAACCCTCTTAGCTTCCAATACGCCAACCGCTTTGCCGCTGATGAAAAGCAAATAATCGGCTTCCAGATTGCCATTCATCAAGCCTTCTTCCAAAGCGACAGCAGAAATGTTTGGCGCGTATTCGTCCCTGGATAGCACTTTCCAACCAGCTTCACCGAACATTTCATCTATTCGTTCCCTTGCTTTTTCTTCTGGCGTTTTAACCATGTTGTTCTGCATAATAGAATTATGAGAAGTTCCTATATTAAAAAACAAACTCCAGTGCAGTCCCTGCAGGCCGACCAAAGCCTATATAACCGCAGAGGAGTTTGCTATATATCGTTGTTCAACGGTCTTTGGCAGGTTTATTCCCATTTTGGGAATAATGGTGAACGCAAATTTACAACATTTTTTGGAAATCAACTCTAAAACTCCAGATGTAAGTTAGAATCATGTCACAGAAAACGTCACAGAAAGCTATATTTGATTTACCGACGACATCTCCGACAAACGATACATTGGCTGAGACAAAGAAGATGTGTTAGAATGGTTACTGACAAGTATGTTTGTTTAATGGGCAGCAGAAAGGTGGCAGAAAAGGTTACCAGAAAACAATACTTTGATGATAGAGACCGAAAGACGTGGTATCATTTGTTCATGCAAAGGTGATAGAAAACTGGTTTCAAAAGATTTTAGTACATTTGCAAGCAAATAAGAAGTATGTTTGTAATGGAGGGAGTATCTTGTAGAGAACACCTCAAGTCCCTCATCGTCTCAATATGCGACAATTGGAATGACGAAATGTACCCAAGTCAAAATGCTTAGTGAGATAAAGAAATAAAAAGCAATTAGTAACTATTTAGGATTACAATAAATTAATAGTTGCAAATATACAAATCATCCATGAATTGGGCTTCATATGTAGCAACGATTAATACCAAACCGCCATTTTCTCACTAAATAAGTGATTTTGAAGGAAATTAAGTGAACTCTTTTGCAAATTTAAGTAATATTTTGTACAGTTTCTCGCTGAAATTGTTTACCTTTGCTACATAACATACAGAAAAGTCGATGGAAGAATTCATCAATAGAATTAATGTGTGACAAACTGCGGCAAAAAGGCGTTAGTCCAGATAGAATGTGGAACAATGATAAAAGATTATATTATGGTTAAGGAAAACAGAAAGAATAATAATATTGTTTATTGTTTTTGTGGAGTCATTATTGTGATATTGATTATACTTATAACATATCTATGTCATTCCGCCACTATATTCAAAGAGTCTCAGGGAAAAATTGTAAATGAGCACGTAAATCATGTCATGAAGATAGATTCCATTTTTTATGACATGAAGACTATGATTTTGAGTAATGACACTGGTACAATTGTAAATTCTCAAGCATTACTATCACAACTGCAATGTGACTCTGCTTTGTTTCGAAGAGAGGTACAGCTCTCGCAAGAGGAAATGAGCAATTTGGTGGCCTTACATATTGAAAAAATAGAAAATGACTATGCACAAATAGGTATTTGGGGAGGTGTGTTAAGTGTTATCTTCATTATCTTTGGTTTCTTTGCAATATTTAAAATTGAAGAGACGAAAGCTGATGCTAAAGATGTGTTGAGTAATGTAAAGAAACAAGGGTTGAATGCCTCTATTGAAATCACGAAGTTACAAGATCAGGCAACTAATCTTAATAGTTTTCTTGCAACTATCAAACAAAATAGCGATTCCTTTATTTCGAATAAAACAGAGGAGTTTGATACTTTGATTCAAGATATTGTAAAAATGCATGATGAATCAACAAAAAATATAGAACGTATTTCTAACTTATTAAAAGAAGTTGAGACCAAGAATACCCAATACCAATGGTCCGTAGAAACTATGAGTACTCAAATGAAGCAATTAGAAGCATTAACAGAAATGCTAAATAACATTTTAACAGAAAAAGGAAGGGAGGCGTCTCATGAATAATATAACAAATAATCAGTCGAACACAAGTGTTTATACTCATTTAACTCAGGTTCAAGCATTATACTCACGATTAATTCAGGTTAAGATACAACTTAATTTATTGGATAGAAATTTAGATAATGCTACTAATGCGTTTAACACTTTACCAACTCAGCAAAATCTATTAGTAATTGAAAATGCATGGAACCAGAAATTATTGTTTATGAAGCAACTGCCACAAATCATAAACGATATAGCAGTTAATCTCGTGGAAGCAACAAAAAATGTATTGACATCTCTGCAAGTGAATCTCTTAACAAATAACAGAATAAACGTCGTCTTAAATGATAATGCAATTGCAACAATATTATCACTGGTTGAACAAAACTCACAACAATTGTATATTAAGGAATTATATAGGCAATTGTGTATAGCTCAAGGCATTCCTATGCTGTTAAGTGGTATTGATATTAAAGCAAAAATATATCAAATCTCCATTCCTAATTTTACCAGATTAATGGCTTTAATAAATGGCTAATAATAGTTGTATTTGAAAATAATTATGATGGAAGATATTTTTACCCTTTCGGTATCAAAGAAAGAACAAGAATTTGTATCATCTGGACTTGAGTTAGAGTTAGATGTTTCTTCCGATATCTTAGAAACTTTCTACGACATCCCATATATTGGTTCTTTATTAAAACTTGGTCGGATAGGAAGTAGGTTTCAGGAACTTCACTTCATCAGAAAATTGGCAAAATTCTTGGAAAAAGAAAAGGACATACCCCAAAAAGAAAAAGATAAGTTCTTGAATAGCTTAACTGCAGAACGTCGGAATAAACTATATGAATATCTGACTCATTATCTACTTCGAGCAGAGGATGATGCCAAGGCTGACATTATGGGATATATCTACAGAGAGCGGGTATATGGCCATATTGACGATGAATTGTTCTTGCGACTGTGCTCAATAATTGATAGGTCTTTTGTCTTTGATTTAAAAGCTTTGCCCGAATACGAAAAAGAAATAAAAGACTATAACAAATACGATTCAATAAAAGTCAATGCTTTGATGAACCTTGGTTTGATAGACAATGAGATTGACAATGGCGGTTGGGGGCACCACACCATTATTGAGTTAAATGATACAGGACAAGAGTTACATCGAATATTGAAACAAAATGGATGGTATTAAAAGCATAAAAGGATTTGTCTTATACACATCTAAAAGTGCAGATAATCGCCCAAATATATAGCTAATCAATATATAAAGGAACATTGTTGACGTTTGAATAACAATTGATATGACTATACAAGAAATAACAACTCGCAATGAAGATCAGACGTTTGATTGCAAGAGCATTCAGGTTGACCCGAAAGCTTTGGCTGTGCCCATCGTGGCAATGGCTAACGCCGATGGCGGTGTGCTTGCTATAGGTGTGGCGGATAAAATCAGGACGTTTGAGGGGGCATATCTATAGATATAGAGAGCTTGAAGCTAATGGGACTCCTGCTCTTTCTATCCGCACCGATGACTTTATCCTGAAGATATCTGTGCCTAAGGTGGCAGAAAAAGTGAGTGTAACGTCTGGAAAGGTGAGTGTAAATGTGGGAAAGGTGTCTGAAAAGGTGACTGTAAATGAAAGAAGGTCACAGAAAACGTCATAGATATGTCACAGAAAAGGTGATAGAAAACCGAATAGAAATCGAACAGAAAATCGAACTGAATGAGTAACTGAAAACGGACTGATAGAACTGAATAGTTGATAGAATAGTTACCAGAAAAGTTGATAGAAAAGAAACTAGGACTTTATATATCTCTCCGAATAGAGGGTAGATATAGTTCTGCTAATTTGATCTGCATTGAAAATCGCTTAATCAGATTAAATGGAGTTGAAATTTTAAGGGCCTTATTTCTATTCTGTTGTGTCAAGATGGGAAATAGGGAGGAAATTTGTGGAGAAAAGAAAAATATTTGCAAGAAACTTTGCAGATGTGGGGAAAATGTGGGGAAAACTGAGAAATAGAAAATCGCTAAAGTCCTTAATTTCAAGGCTTTAGCGATTGTTTTCGAGTCAAACTCGTACCCAGAGCCGGGGTCGAACCGGCACGGGTGTTACCCCATTGGTGTTTGAGACCAACGCGTCTACCGATTCCGCCATCTGGGCGTCGAAGCGGGTGCAAAGGTAAATCAATTTTTTGAATTGGGGGCAAAAAAATGGACATTTTTTGTCAAAATGCGTTTTTTTGCGTCAATTGGGGCTGTTGTTGAGGGTGGTTATAGTAAATTTGCGGTCAAAAATTCGACAAGCATGGACAATCTTGAACAGAATCTTACGGCCGAAAATCCGTTCGCGCGCACCGAGTTGATGCTGGGTGCCGAGGCGATGGAGCGCTTGGCCAGCAGCCGCGTCGCGGTGTTCGGCATCGGCGGCGTGGGCGGCTATGTGGTCGAGGCGCTGGCCCGCAGTGGGGTGGGGGCGCTCGACCTGATTGACGACGACACGGTGAGCGTGTCGAACATCAACCGCCAGATTTTTGCCCTCCACAGCACCATCGGCCGCGCCAAGGTGGACGTGGCCGCCGAGCGCGTGCGTGACATCAACCCGCGCTGCAAGGTGACTACCCACAGGATGTTCTACCTGCCCGAGAATGCCGACGACATCGACATGACGCAGTTTGACTACGTGGTGGATAGCTTGGACACGATCACGGCCAAGATGGAGATTGCCCGACGATGCCTCAAGCTGGGCGTGACACACATCTGCTCGATGGGTGCTGCCTACAAGATGGACCCGATGGCGTTCCGCGTGGCCGACTTTGACGCGACGCGCATCGACCCCTTGGCGCGCATGCTGCGCAAGCTGCTCCACCGCGAGGGCATCCATCACTTCAAGTGCGTGTACAGCGAGGAGGAACCGCGTTGGAACCCCGACGTGCCCGTCTATGTTGACGGAAAAAAACAGCCGGGCAGCAACGCATTCGTTCCTGCCGCGGCCGGTCTGTTGATTGCCCGTGAGGTAATCGTTGACCTCACGCGCGAGTAGTTCTTCTTTATTTCTTCTTGGACTTCTTGGAGCCGCCGCTCTTGCCGGATTTGCCAGATGAGCTCTTCGAGGACTTGCTTGACGACTCCTTTGATGCCTTGCTCGAGGATTTCTTCGAACTCTTCTCGGTCGAGCTTCCCTTGCCCGATTTGCCGGATTTGCCCGATTTACTCTTTTTCTCGGCTTGCTTAGCCTCGGCCTTGGTCGGAATCTTGATTTTTTCTCCGGCCTTGATCTTGTTGCCGTCTTCGATACCGTTGGCACGCTCAATGTCCTTGACCGATACGCCGGCTTTCTCGGCAATCTTGGTCAGCGACTCACCCTTCTGCACGGTCACCTCGCTGGGCTGTTTGGGCTTATCAGCTTTCTTGCGGTTCTTGCCCTTGGAACTGCGCTCCGAGTTGTCGCCGTGATGGCGGCTCTTGCCGCTTTCCTTGTGCGAATACTTGCTGTTGCGGTCTTTCCAGTCGCGGCTGTTGCTGCGTGACGCATGCTGGCGTGCCGACTGTTCGTCGCTGCGGCTCGACTTGGCAGGCTTCGCCGTAGCGGGCGCGGGTTGGTCCGACTTCGAGGTGTACGACCCTTTGTACGGGGCCTTGCTGGCGGCGGTGCGTTCCACCTCCTTCACTTCGTCGAATTGTGCCTGCTCATTATCGGGGTCGGCCATGGCCATATCGTCCTCGTTCGTGGAACTGCTGCTGGGAATGATGCCCATCTCCTCATTGTCGGCGCTGGCGTTGTTGTGACCTCCGGCCTTGACCTTCAGCGTCTCGCCGCGGCGCACGCGCTCGTTGCTCCTGTTGTTCAGTGCCATCAGCTCGTTGGTGGTCATGCCATACTTCGACGCGATGCTCGACATGGTTTCGCCACGCTCCACCTTGTGGTTGATGGTGCGCATCTCACCGTTGGCCGTGACCCCCGAGATGTACTCCTCGGTAGTGGGCGTGAGTCCGCCGGGCTCGACGATCGGGCGGTGGGCATACATGTCATCGCGGTAGTTGTCGATGCTGTCCTCGCTCATGATGTAGCTATAGATTTGCTGTGACGGCAGCACGAGCACATAGGGGTGGTTGTCACCGGGGATGACATCCTTGCGGTACTGCGGATTGAAGGTGCGTATCTCCTCGATGGGGATGTTCAGCACCTGGGCAATCTGTGCGAAGTGGATGCGACGGTTCACGGTCACCGTGTCGGTGATGAGCGGCTTGCGGGCCAGCGACGGGCTGATGTTGTGCTGCTTGTAGTAGGTCATCGCATAGTTGGCGGCGATGAAGGCAGGCACATAGCCGCGCGTCTCGCGAGGCAGGTACTCATAGATGTCCCAGAAGTCGCCCGAACCGCCGTTGCGGTGCAGCGCCTTGTTCACGTTGCCGGGTCCGCAGTTATAGGCGGCGATGGCCAGCGACCAGTCGTTATAGATCTGGTACAGGTTCTTGAGGTACTTGGCGGCCATGGCGCTGGAGCGATAGGGGTCGCGGCGCTCATCGACGAGCGAGTTGATCTCGAGGCCCAGACCCTTGCCCGTGCCGATCATGAACTGCCACAATCCTGCAGCGCCTGCACGCGACACCGCATTGGGATCGAGGGCGCTCTCCACGATGGGCAGGTACTTGAGCTCCAGGGGCAGACCTTCTTTCTCCAGGGCCTGCTCAAAGATGGGCATGTAGTACAGGCTCATGCCCAGCATCTCCTCCACCAGCGTGCGGCTGCGATACACATAGCGCTCGATGTGCTTGCGCACAATCTGGTTGTAGGGCAGCTCAATCACCGAGGGGATGGACGACAGGCGGCGGATGTAGGTCTCATCGTTCACCTCGCCGAACGATTTGTTCTCCACATCGGCATCCAGGACCGCATAGTTCTGGAGATACCAGTTGGTCATCATCTGGTGGACGTCGGTGTCGAAACTCTCCGGGAAGACGATGTCATCGTCGGTGATGGAGTTCTTCAGTGTCAAGATGGCCTTTTTGTCGTGCGATGGGCGCGTTGCCGCCATGACGGCCATGGCTGTCAGCACGACGATAAACAATACTGTGATGAGTCGATGTCTTGTCATATTCTGTTGTCGTTTTATTGCATGATTAGAAACTGATAGCGCATTGCAGCCCCAACGACGGCAACCGGCCACCGGTCACGCCGCTGTCGATGGCAGTGGGTGCCACGTCCAGCGTGAGGTCGGGCGAGATGTCAAAGTGGGCCAGTGACGCGTCAACATAGGCGTCAACAATGTTGATCAGGTAAACCCCCACCATCGCGATGACGCAGATCTCACGGTACCGGCGATAGTAGTCTCGCTTGTTCTTCATGACCTTCTGCAGCCAGGTTCTGTCCAGGTCGCTCTCGCGCACCGTGGGCGGGAAAAAGTCCATGTAGCTACGCGTGTCGGGGTCGTCGTCCATCACGTCGCGGTAACCCTTGGAGTAGTCCTTGTACATCCTGTTGTTCCACGACGCACCATAGCTCAGGCCCACAAAGGCGCCCACCACGATGGGCAGTTTCCAGTAGCGCCGGTTGTAGATCTGTCCCAGGCCGGGGCACAGCGCCGACATCCACAACGCGCGTTGCGGGTCGGGATTGAAGATGCGCTTTTGGCCCAGCGGCACTGCTGCTGTGGTGCTGTCCATGATGATTTCCACATCATCAATGCCCCTGACCGAGTCGATCGAGGCGAACGTGATGGTGTCGCCCGAGGCATTGACCACGCGAACGGGATGCTTGTCCTTCAGGGTGGCCGTGTCGCTCAGGGTCACCGGCGTGCGCTCGTGATGGATTGGCGTGGTGACGACGCGCACGGTGTCATCCGCCGTGACGGTCACGGGCGTTTCCTGGCCCATGGCCGGTAGGCCGTGCCACAACAGGCACAGCAGCATCACGGCTGCCAGCCGTCGGGCATGTTTGCGATATGTCGTCAACCAATCCACAATTGTCGTGTCAAGCGTTCTTCAGCGTGTCAAAGATGCTGATGATGCGTTCCAGTTGCTCGTCGTTCGAGAACGGGAACGTGATTTTTCCCTTGCCTGTCTTGTCAAAGGTGAACCTCACCGGCACACCGAATGTCGAGGCCAGATGCTTTTGCAGTATCTGGTAATCCTTGGCGTTGCTCGTGCCGGCATTGCCGCCGCGTTCCATGTCGGCAGCTTGCTGCATCTGCTTGGCGCGCTGCTCGACCTGTCTTACCGACAGACCTTTCTTGATGGTCTCGTTGTACAGTTTCAACTGCAGTTTGGGGTCGTCGAGCGACAGCAGGGCACGGGCGTGGCCCATGTCCAGCGTGTGGTCGTGCAGACCCAGCTGAACCTCGGCGGGCAGCTTGAGCAGGCGCAGGAAGTTGGCGATCGTGGCGCGTTTCTTGCCGATGCGCTCACTCAGGCGCTCCTGCGTCAGGTTATACTGGTCGATGAGTTTCCTGAAGGTCAACGCAATCTCGATGGCGTTCAGGTCCTCGCGCTGGATGTTCTCGATCAGGGCCATCTCGGTCACCTCGCTGTCGTTGGCCGTGCGGATGTAGGCGGGAACAGTTTCCAGCCCGGCAAGCAAGGCCGCGCGGTAACGGCGCTCGCCCGAGATGATCTGATAGGCATTCTCGCCCTCGCGTCGCAAGGTGAGCGGTTGGATGATGCCCAGCTCGCGGATGCTCGTGGCCAGTTCCTCGAGTGCCTCCTCGTCAAAGTTCTGGCGAGGCTGGTCGGGATTGGGGTTGATCTGTGAAATCGGAATCTCGTTGATGGCCGATGAGCCGCCGGTCTGTATGTCGTCCATCGAGATGAGCTTGTCCAGGCCTTTGCCTAATGCGCTTCGTTTCATATATATAGTGTTCTGATAGGATTAATTGTTGATATCGTTAGTTGTTTTATCAGTTGCGGGACACGATTTCCTGCGCCAGTTGTATGTGGCTCGTCGCGCCGCGGCACGTGGGATCATACTGGATGACAGGCAAGCCGTGGCTGGGCGCTTCGCTGATGCGGATGTTGCGCGGAATCACCGTGTTGAACACCATGTTACCGAAGTGTCCCTTCAGTTCCTCGAATATTTCGTTCGCAAGCCTCAGCCGTGCGTCATACATCGTGAGCAGGAAGCCCTCGATGCGCAATCCGGCATTGAGCTTGCCCTTGATGATGCGTATCGTGTTCAGCAGCTTGCTGATGCCCTCCAGGGCGAAATACTCGGCCTGCACGGGGATAATCACGCTGTCGGCCGCCGTCAGGGCGTTCACGGTGATCAGGCCCAGCGACGGGCTGCAGTCGATGATGATGAAGTCATAATCGTCCTTGATGTCCTTGATCGCGTTGCGCAGCACGCGTTCGCGCTGCTCCTTATCCACCAGTTCCAGCTCGGCGCCCACCAGATCGATGCGCGAGCCCACCAGCATGAGCCCTTCGACACAGGTGGCTACCGCGGCGCTACCCATGGGGTAGTCATCCACCAGGCATTCATAGATGGTTGACGACATGTCCTTGGGCTCGATGCCCAGGCCCGATGTGGCGTTGGCCTGAGGGTCGGCATCAATCAGCAGCACGCGCTTGCCGATGCTGGCAAGGGCCGACGACAGGTTGATCGACGTTGTGGTTTTGCCCACACCGCCTTTTTGATTGGCTATAGCTATTATCTTTCCCATTAAGGTGTTTTTTCAATATTGTTTAATGACATTGGCAACAAATCAGCAAATCGGAAGCTCGTTCCCATTTGCTTTCGGCTTGCACGATGTTTGTATAACTATCGGCTGCGCATCAACCATTTGAAAGCTGACTTTCGTGGTTTTCGGCTTGCACGATGTTTCACGGGTGCAAAGGAAAGATATTTTACGCAAAAAACATCAAAAAACTCCGTTAAAATGGGTGAATTGTTTAAAACTCACATGAATTGTTAATAAATCGTGGAACATTCGATTTTTGAGGTTTTAGTCCCTGACTCTTGCCCTCAGCGCACTTGATGGCCGGGGCAATGATTTGCACTGCTGCGGTTTCGCTGTGCAGACCTAAATGCATATTGAATACATTATTTAACCATAAATGTTGTTATAAATGGTAAAAAAGGCACTACCTTTGTAGGCTATTATTATGAATCCAGAGGATGGGCCGTTGTCATGAGAATAGTTTTTCGATTGATGCGGTCCCCTTACGGCATGACTGAACTCAAAAGATTAAACAATACTGAATCAAATGAAGAAATTGACTGCTTTGCTGGTTTTGTCAGCAATCGTGTGCCTTCAGGCACTTGCCATCCCGGCTCATCCCGGCATGGTGCAGATGCCTCAACCCGACGGCACCTTGGTTACCATTAAGCTTATTGGTGACGAGTTTTATCATTTTAACACTACAGCCGACGGCTACACTATCCTGCTCAACGAGGCTGGTGCCTATGAGTATGCCAAGCGTGATGGCATGGGACTGGTTTCTTCCGGCATCCTGGCCCATGACGAGGGACACCGCACAGCCGCCGAGCTTGCCCTGCTCGCCACGCTCGAGAAGAGTATTGTCGACGAGACAGCCGTTGCTCAGGCCCATGTGCGCCGCGTCAAGCGCAATGTGGACTTGTCCAATTTCGACTTCGACAATTTCCACGGACTGGTTATCCTCATCGACTTCACCGACAAGAAGTTCAATGCCGAGGATCCCAAAGCATTCTATACCGACATGTTCAGCACCGAGAACTTCACCGGTTTCATCGATCCCTTGACGGGTAACACGGTGAGCTGCCTGGGTAGTGTGCGTGACTACTTCAAGGACCAGTCCAACGGTGCTTTCAAACCGCCGTTCGATGTCTATGGACCCTTCACCTCCACGCGCACGGCAGCACAGTGCCAGCGCTACTCGACGTCGATTTTCACCAGTGCGTTGAGCACGGCCAATTCCCAGATCGACTTCAGCCGTTATGACAACAATAACGACGGCAAGGTGGACATGATCTACTTCCTCGTGGCCGGTTATTCGTCAAGCTACGACGGCAACAACGCGGGCTACCTGTGGCCCCATGCCTCCAACCTGTCCTACAACTATATCTCCTACGACGGCAAGTGGATGGATCGCTATGCCTGCTCCACCGAGTTGTATGGCTTTGAGAGTTCACCCACAACGGTCAAGGTCGAGGGCATCGGCACGATCTGCCACGAGTTCAGCCATGTGCTGGGCTTGCCCGACTTCTACGATACCGACTATGGGCAAAGTGGTGGCCAGAGCCACAATCCCGGCGAGTGGGACGTGATGGCCGGCGGTGCCGATTTCAACTACGGCCGCACCCCCGTGGGCTATACTTTCTATGAGCGTTATGCATTGGGATGGGCTAAGCCCAAAACAATCACTGGCGAGGGCAGCTTCTCACTTGAAGCCGTGAACACCTCTCGCGAAGGCTATATCCTGCGCACTCCGGTGAACAATGAGTTCTTCACGATCGAGAACCGCCAGAAGACTGGTTGGGACACCTACCTGCCCGGCCATGGCATGATTGTGACTCGTGTCGACAGCACCAACGTCAGCATCTGGACCAGCAACAAGGTCAACTGCGACCCCGCTCACAACTACTTTGAGCTCCTGCGCGCTGGTAACACGACGACGGGCGACCTGGCAAGTGACCCCTTCCCCGGAACGACGGGAAACCCCATGATTACCAACGAGACCACTCCCAGCCTCAGGACTTGGGCTGGACGTGCCAACCAATTCAATATTGTGGGTATCAACGAGAAAGATGGAATCATCAACTTCAATGTGGTGCGTGACGGTTCTCTGCAGGCCCTCGTCGAGGACTTCGAGAGCATGACGCCCACCACCTCAACAACGGCATCCGACGTCGAGGGCGATTTCACCTCTTGGACGTTCAACAAGGCTGGTGTGCGAGCTCCTGGTGAGGGTAAGGCCGACGGTGAAAACAGCGTGATGATGAAAGCGCCCAGTCAGCTCTATTCGCTCACCCCGCTCTATTATAACTTCTACCTCGCTCAGCTGACCGTGTTCAACACGAGCGCCAGTGTCGCCAAGTATTCACTGGAGTACTCGACCGACGGCGGTAAGAATTGGGTGAAGGCTTTGACGCCTGCGGGAGCAGCAACGGCCGATGTGGCTGCCAAGACCAATGGCACCTGCTATTGGACCTTGAACCTGAACAACCACCAGGGTGCTCAGTTCCAGCTGCGTCAGGTGGCCACTAAGGACAAGACCACCTATGTCGACAACTTCACGCTCTACTACAATGGCGAGGAAGGCGGTCCCATCACCGACTTGCCCGGTGACGTGAATGGCGACGGTGAGGTCAATGTGGCCGACATCAATGCGGTGATTGACATCATCCAGGGCGGACGTGCCGATGCTGATACCATGCGTCGCGCCGACGTGAATGTCGACGGCGAGATCAACATCGCCGATGTCAATGCGGTTATTGCAATCATTCTGAAATAATTAGAACCAATTCAAGTACATAAAGCTATGAAGAAAAATCTTTGTTTATTGTTGCTGGCTTTGGTGTGCCTCACGGGGCGCGCCATTCCTGCCGATCCCACACCCGTGAGGGTGACTCAACCCGACGGCTCGGTGCTGACCGTCTCACTGCATGGTGATGAGTTCTTCCATTTCACCACCACGGCCGACGGCTACACCGTTGTCAAGAACGCTGCGGGCTATTACACCTATGCACGCCTCGATGGCGGCAACCTCGTTTCCAGTGGCATTGTTGCCCATGACAAGGCACAGCGCACGGCGGCCGACCACGCTTTCCTGGCCAATGTCCCCAAGGGCCTGACCAGCGCAGCCCAGGCGCAGTCCGGTACGATGAAACTTAACCGTCGCAACAGTGCGATGCGTCGTGTCGGGGCCGACGGACTGATGGATTATGACAACTTCCGCGGACTGATCATCTTGATCAATTACACCGACAAGAAGTTCTCGATGCCCAGTCCCGGTGAGTTCTACAATGATATGGTCAATACCCACGACTACACGGGTTATGTCCTCAATGGCCGTCGCGTGTCGATGACTGGCAGTGTGCGTGATTATTTCTTTGACAACTCGGCACACATCTTTGACCCGATATTTGATGTAGTCGGTCCGGTGAATGTCAATTACACTTCGACCCAACATCAAGGTACAAACAACAGCGAGATGATCTTCAATGCAGCGCTCGAGGCTGCCGATTCTCTCGTGAACTACAGCGACTATGACACCGATGGCGACGGGTATGTGGACATGGTCTTCTTCCTCGTGGCTGGATTGTCGTCAAACTACAGCGGTAACAACGAGGATCTCTTGTGGCCACACATGTACTACCTGTTCAGGACACCGGCCCACGATGGCGTGAGATTCGGCCTGTACGCTTGTTCAACCGAAATCGCCGGTTGGGCGGGTTATCACAGCGATGTCAACGGCATCGGCACCTTCTGCCATGAGTTCGGTCATGTGTTGGGTCTGCCCGACCTCTACGACACCGATTACAGCGGCAGCGGCGGAGAGAGCCGCAACCCCGGTGAGTGGTCTGTCATGGCGGGTGGCAGCGGCAACAACTTTGGCCGCAACCCGGTGGGATACAGCCTCTATGAGCGTTATGCACTGGGTTTCACCACGCCTGTTTTGATCAATTCGGCTGGCACCTTGGAGATTGAACCGCTGGACCGTAGCAACGTCGGATACCGTCTCGACACGCCTAACGAGAATGAGTTCTTCCTCATCGAGAACCGTCAGAGCGGCAAGTGGGACCAGTTCCTTCCCGGCCATGGTATGATGGTGGCAAGGGTCGACTCCACCAATGCACGCATCTGGTGGAATAACGAGGTAAACTGCAATCCCAACCACATGTATTATGAGCTCTTGCGTGCCGATTACAGGGGGAACGACAGTAGGTATGACCCCTTCCCTGGTGCATCGGGCGTGACCTCTATCACCAATTTCACCTATCCCAGCCTGCTCACGTGGGACAAGAGTTTCAATGACTATGCCTTGATGGATATCGCCGAGGCTAATGGCATCATCACGGTGAATGTCGAGGAAGACAACTCGATATTGACCGTTGTCGAGGACTTTGAGCAGATGCCCGAAACCGAAAATCTCAGCGCCACGCGAGTCCAGGGCACTTTCGCCCAATGGGACTTCGTGAAATGCTCGGTTGTCAGTGATGAGAACGGCGATAAAGCCGTGGGCATGAAAAAACCGTCTCAAATCACGACATCGACCGCGATACGCGAGAATCCTTATATAATTCGCTTTGCGGTCCGCAACCCGACCTCGACCGAGGCCAAGTTCAAGTTCTCGTACTCCACCGATGACGGCGAGACTTGGAAATCGCCCGCCGAGGGACAGATCACCGTGCCCGCTAATTCAACCGAGTCGGCCATGGTGAGACTGGAACTTGATGCTCCGGTCATGCTCCGATTCAATGAGATTGCCGGCAGCTCCAAGGCTAATTGCTACCTTGATGACATCAAGATGTATTACAAGGAAACCTGGCCCGAGCCCCTGGTGGGCGACGTGGACGGTGATGGTGAGGTGAACATTGCCGATGTCAATGTCCTCATCGACCTGATCCTTTCGGGAACCGGCAACACGGCTAAGTTGAAAGCCGACGTCAACGACGACGGCGAGGTCAACATCGCCGACGTGAACATGGTCATCGACCTGATACTTAAAGGCTGATTCGACCTTCCGCAAAAATCTAATACCATGAATTTGACACATTAATTTAGATCTTTATCGAGTAAACACTATTGTACATTAAACTATTAGTATTATTAACTGAACTTTAAGATTATGAGAAAGTTTTTATCGTTTTTCGTTTTGGGATTGATGTGTCTGACATTACAGGCCGTTCCCGCTGACCCGACACCTGGGCAGATTACCCAGCCCGATGGCACCAAGCTCACCGTGATTCTGCATGGTGACGAGTTCTTTAACTATTTGACCACCGAGGATGGCTACACGATTGTCAAGAACGAGGCTGGGTACTATACCTATGCCCGTCTCGACGGCAGCAACCTGGTCGCTAGCAACTTCATTGCTCGCAACGATCGCACCGCTGCCGACCGCGCCTACCTTGCCGGTGTTCCTAAGGGGCTGACCAGTCCCGCTATGGTTCAGGATGGCAGGAGACTGAAAAACCACCGCAACAACTTGATTCGTGGCATCGGCCACGGTGGTCACATGGACTACAGCAAGTTCCGCGGTCTGATTGTACTGATCAACTACACCGACATCACGTTTGAGGATTGCACTCCGTCCAACTACACCCCCTATGGTTTCTACGACGAGATGATCAACGGCCATGATTACAAGGGCTTCACCCTTCCCGCAGGAACCAAGGTTGATTGCATGGGCAGTGTGCGTGACTACTACTACGACAACTCGTTCAAGCAGTTTGACCCCCATTTCGACATCTTGGGCCCGATTGATGTTCCCTTCGCCAGCACCGACGCTCATCAGTTCCGTTGCGACTCCATCTTCTTCGCTGCCCTCGAGGCCGTTGACGTCGATGTGGACTTCAGCCAGTACGACACCGACCAGGACGGTACTGTCGACATGGTATTCTTCCTCGTTGCCGGTTACGGCTCGGACCACAGCGACAACAACCGCGACTACCTCTGGCCCCACATGAAGGATTTCGCGCAGTCTCCCGTACTTGATGGTGTGAACTTCAGCCTTTATGCCTGCTCAACCAGTATGATGGGTGCACAGGGCGACTTTATCTCATTGGGCAGCATCGCCGGCATCGGCACCATCTGCCACGAGTTCAGCCATTGCTTGGGTCTGCCCGACTTCTATGATACCGATGGTGTTGGCAGCGGCGGCGCCAACCACGCCTATCCCTTGACCTGGTCCATCATGGCCAGCGGCTTCAAGAACAACACCGGACGCAACCCCGTCGGCTACAGCCTATTCGAGCGTTACGCCCTTGGCTTTGCTCAGCCCGTCCTCATCGAGGGCGAGGGTACCGTCACTGTGCCTGTTCTTGAATCTAACAACACGGGTTATCGACTGAACACCGCTAACAAGAATGAGTACTTCATTATCGAGAACCGCCAGCGCGTGAAGTGGGACAAGAACCTTACCGGTCCCGGCATGCTCATCTGGCGTGTTGACTCGACCAATGCTGCTGTTTGGGAGAACAACCTGGTGAACGCCGCCCCCAACCACAATTACTATGAGCTGCTCCGCGCCAACTTCAACGGCATGAACGACAGTCCCCGTGATCCCTTCCCCGGTACGTCCAATGTTACCTCGATCTCTAACGCTACCCAGCCCAACCTGCGCACCTGGGACGGCAAGTTGAGCCAATATGCTTTCACCAACATCACCGAGGCCGACAGCATCATTACCTTCGAAGTGGTGAAAGACAACTCCAAGAGCTCGATTGAGACCTTCGAGAAGATGCCCGTGGGCGCTACCCTCAACGAGCGCGGTGTGGCTGGTGTATATGCTAACTGGGACTTCTACAACTGTGCTGTTGTTGACACCGCCCAAGTGGGTAACGGACACGTGGTTGCCATGAAGAACGGCAGCTACTTCAACACCGTCGAGAACCTGAACAAGATTCCCAAGGTTGTCCGCTTCAAGATCTACAATCCCACCTCAACTGGTGTATATATCACGCCGCAGTATTCTAACAACAACGGCGGTCGCTGGAGGAGTCTGGACACCTATCCCTATGACTTCTATCTTGCTGCCGGCACCGAGGCTTCGGCTACGATTACCTCACTGCCCACCAACACGCCCATCATGCTCCGCCTCAAGTGCCAGGGCAGCTCGACAGAGTACTGCTACATCGACGACATCGAGATTTGCTACGAGAACACCTGGACGCCCGAACCCGAGGAACCCGACTTCATCCTTGGCGATGTTGACGGTAACGGTAGGGTGGAAGTCACCGACGTGACCGCGCTCATCAATTACATTATGAGTGAAGGCGCCATCGAGATTAACGAGGATGCTGCCGACCTGAGCGACGATGATGAAATCTCGATTACCGACTTGACCATGCTCATCAATATGATCATGAGCGCAACCGAGTAATCTGAATATCTTGGTGTCTTAGATATACTGAGCCAGCTCGGCCCCGCTGGGACCGCAACTGTTGCTCAAGTAGCGGTTTCTGAGAGACTTGCTAATAAAATTGGGAATTCCGACGGAATTCCCGATTTTATTTACCCCTACCTAAAACAGTTAACTAAAAATAACAATTTTTTACACAATATTTTTTGGTGGTCTAAATATAAGGATGTACCTTTGCAGCAAAGTTGGAAATATTAATACTATTCATCCTAAGTGAGCACTACGTTGGGAAACGTGGTGCTTATTTTTTCGGCTTTCTGCTAAATTTGATAGAAATTAGTTGGATTTTTATTAGTTTTTGTGGCTAAAATTTTTTTTTTTGAAGATGTCTATTTATCTTTGCGGCAATTAAGCTAGATAACTGGTGAGATATAATCAATAAAGCAACTCAATAAATGATAGCATGCGATTAGCCTCGTTTAGAATTTTGATAGCCATTATTATTACCATTCAAATGACCATTTGAATAGCATTATCCTTCCTTTATAACTGAGTATTATTTTTTAATTAATTAAGATAGTTTTATGAAGAAGATTTTATTCCTGTTATTTGTGTTGACCTTGTGCGCTCAGGGAATTGACGCCAAGATCATTACTGCCGACCAGGCTAAGGCCATCGCTCAGCAGCAGTTTGTTAGCCCCACCAAGCTCAATGCTTCTAACGTCAAGATGAACTTGAACTATGTGGGCCGTAATTTGATGGGTCAGACCGACTACTATGTCTTCAACCGTGATGGCGGTCAGGGTTATGTGATCGTTGCCGGTGACGACATGACCGATGCCGTTTTGGCATACAGCGACCGTGGCTCGTTCGACTTCAACAGCGCTCCCGAGCCCATGAAGCAGATGCTTAAGGTCTACCAGGTGAGCCTGGAGTCGATGCGTCACTATCCCCAGATGGTGGTTAAGACGCCGTCGCTCAAGATGAACCCCGAGGGTGTTGCTCCCCTGTTCTTGAACGAGTATGGTGAGGGTCCCCACTGGCATCAGTTCGCTCCCTACAACGAGTATTTCCCCGTTTATAACAACGAGCATTGCTATGCCGGTTGCGTGCCCATCGCTGTCGCTCACATCATGAAGGGCTTGCAGTTCCCCGCTTATGGTAACGGTTCGAACACCTTCCACTACATGCTGGGCAACCAAGAGAAAACCGCTACGGCCAACTTCAACCACAGCTACAAGTACCGCAACATGAAGAATGGTTATCAGGGCTACACCACCGGTTGGCAGGATGTTGCACAGTTGGTTTTTGATGTCGCTGTTGCCTTCCAAGCCAGATTCTCGACCAGCAGCACCAATGTAAGCTATGATCAGATCATCAAGGGTATGGTTGCTTACTTCGACTACAACCCCAACATGCAGTTCTTGCAGAAGGCCAATTACACCGATGCCAACTGGCGTGAGATGGTTTACACCGAGCTCGACGAGGGTCGTCCCGTCCTCTACTTTGGCTACAGGACCGTCCTCAACGATGGTACCCAGAATGCACACGTTGGTCACGCTTTCGTGGTTGACGGTTATGATTCTGAGGGTCGCATTCGCATCATCTGGGGTTTCCAGCCCGAGGAGTACAACAGCTGGTTCAGCTTCGACCTGCTCTCACCGCGCATCTACGGTGACTCCCCCTATGAGCACGATGAGTACAAGGAAGGCTTCAACACCGACCAGTATGCCATCATGGGCATCCGTCCCTCTCAGGAGGGTGAGAACGGTGGTGTTGTTGTAACCGGTACCACCTATGCTGCCGAATTGATGCCTGCCAACAACGTGCGCGGCTCGTTTGAGGTGAAGGCTCTCAGCGGTCCCTGGCAGGGCACCATCCGTTGGGCTCTCGCTACCAGAGACGACGCTGGCAAGTATACTGTAGCCACTTCTGCTCAAACCGCTCAGGTTGACCTGCAGGAGAATGAGACTGCCACGATCGACATCAGCGGTTCCTATTACCTGACCGACGGCACGCAGTATTATGTTGTTGTTTGGTCGCCCTACTTCCCCAACAACTACGACTGGAACTGGTTCTTTAACGATCCCGTTCCCTTCACCGTTGGTGAACCCGCTCCTGCTTTCATCCCTGGTGACGTGAATAGCGACGGCGTGGTGAACATCTCCGACGTTACTGCACTCCTCAACTTCTTGATGGGTGGCACCGTTGCAATCAACGAGGAGGCTGCCAACATGAACGAGGATGAAGAGGTTAACATCACCGATGTTACCATGCTCATCAGCTACGTGATGTCTCTGCCCGAGGAGTAATCACCTGAGAAAAAGGCAAGAAATGTTCTTGTCATCACACTGTGCTGGAAGTGCAACCACTTCCAGCACATTCTTTTTAAACGATGATATCTCATCGCTAGTTCTTTATAAAACAATAACTTAGCGTCTTGGCGCCTTGGCGTGGGTTGTTGTGGCAGACGGTAAGCCGAATCAGGGGCAATAAAATATGGTTCAAAATGATGAAACTCTGAGTTTTTTTAACTAATTTTGCCTATTCAACTAATCGACATTTACTTTTTGACCAAAATTATCTCATTATGTTAAGGAAAATACGCATTACGTTGGCGGCAATCATGATGGTCATGGTGACGCTGCTGTTTCTTGACGTGAGTGGGGCACTGCATCACTTCCTTGGGTGGACGGCACGCATCCAGTTCCTGCCTGCATTGCTCGCGCTCAACGTGGTGGTAATCGTGGCTCTGGTGTTGATCACGCTCATCTTCGGACGCATATATTGTTCGGTCATCTGCCCGCTGGGCATCTTCCAGGACATCGTCTCGTGGATTCACGGCAAGCGTCGCAAGAACCGCTTCACCGCCAGCCCCGAGAAGCGCTGGCTGCGCTACGGCGTCCTGGTGCTGTTCATCGCTGCATTTGTCGCCGGAATCCACTCGCTGGTGGCTTTGCTGGCTCCTTACAGCAGCTATGGCCGCATGGTGACCAACCTGCTGTTGCCGATTTATCAGTGGGGCAACAATCTGCTCGCCTTGATTGCCGAGCGCATCGACAGCTACACGTTCTACAGTGTGGACGTGTGGATGAAGTCGCTGCCCACCTTCATCATCGCCCTGGCCACGTTCATCATCATTGTGGTGCTGGCTTGGCGCGGCGGACGCACCTATTGCAACACCATCTGCCCAGTGGGTACCATCCTGGCCCAGTTGGCACGTTTCTCTTGGTTCAAGGTATATTTTGATGCCGACAAGTGCAAGTCGTGCAGCCTGTGCACCAAGAACTGCAAGGCGTCCTGCATCGACTTCAAGACCCATAAGGTGGACTACACGCGATGCGTGACCTGCGGCAACTGCCTGGAGAAATGCAACTTCGGCGCGCTCCACTATGGACACCCCAAAGCCGTGGCCCGGCCCGTGACGGCTGGTGGCGACGAGCAGAATGCCGACACGGCCCGTCGTGCCTTCCTGGTGGGAGCCGCCGTCGTCGGGGCCGACATCGCTCTGGCCCAGGCAGCCAAGAAGGTCGACGGTGGTCTTGCCATCATCGAGGACAAGAAGCCTGCCAAGCGCTCGACGCCGTTGACGCCTCCCGGCTCGGTGAGCGCGCGCAACTTCGCTCAGCACTGCACCGCCTGTCAGTTGTGTGTCGCCAAGTGCCCCAACGGTGTGTTGCGTCCCTCCAGTGACCCGATGCGCCTGATGCAGCCCGAATTGAGCTTCGAGCGCGGAGCATGCCGCCCCGAGTGCGTCGAGTGCTCCACGGTTTGTCCCACCGGTGCCATCAAGCCCATTACCGTTGCCGAGAAGTCCTCGACCATCCTCGGACATGCCGTCTGGGTGAAGGAAAACTGCATCGTCCTCTCCGATGGCGTGAGCTGCGGCAACTGTGCACGCCATTGTCCTGCCGGTGCCATCATGATGGTGCCCAGCAATCCCGATGACGAGGAATCGCCCATGGTGCCCGCCGTCAACAGCGCGATGTGCATCGGTTGCGGCACTTGCGAGTATGTGTGCCCGGCTAGGCCATTCAGCGCCATCTTTGTCGAGGGACACGAGGTACATAGCCAGATTTAATCACTCCTTAGCACAAGACAATTATGAACGACAATAAGCACAATGATAAACTGGGCGGCAAGACTCTGAATCGCCGCACGTTTCTTAAAGCATTGGGACTGGGTACCGCAGCAGCGACAGCGCCCGTAATCGTGAGTTGCGCATCGGGTGATGACAAGAAGGGACCGGGCAAGGAACCTCCTGTGGGCAAGATGACCTATCGCGAGAATCCCAAGACCAAGGAGAAAGTCTCCATCCTGGGTTACGGCATGATGCGCCTGCCTGCAACCAACGGCAAACCCTTCGGACGCGACAACGATGCCGTGATCGACCAGGAAATGGTCAACAAGCAGATCGACTACGCCATCGAGCACGGCGTGAACTACTTCGACACGTCACCTGCCTATAGCAAGGGCCTGAGCGAACACGCCACGGGCATCGCCCTGAGCCGCCACGCCCGCGACAAGTTCTTCATCGCCACCAAGCTCTCCAACTTCGCCCCCGAGACTCAGACTCGTGCGGCCAGCATCGAGATGTTCCAGAACTCTCTCAAGGAACTGCAGGTCGATTACATCGACTACATGTTGCTACACTCCATCGGCGGCGGCACCGGCGAGGAGGCTATGGAACTTTTCAGGAAGCGTTACATCTACAACGGCATCCTGGATTACCTGTTGGAGCAGCGCGAGAAAGGCATCATCCGCAACCTGGGATTCTCCTATCATGGTGAAATCGCCGTGTTTGACTACCTGCTTGAGAACCACGACAAGTACAAGTGGGACTTCGTGCAGATTGAGCTGAACTACCTGGACTGGAGACATGCCAAGGATTTCAATGAGGAGAATACCAATGCCGAGTACCTCTATAACGAACTCGACAAGCGCGGCATCCCCGCTGTCATCATGGAGCCCCTGCTGGGTGGACGACTCGCGTCGTTGCCCCAGCCCCTGGCCCGCAAGATACTGGAGCGTGACCCCGAGCGCTCCCTGGCTTCATGGGCTTTCCGCTTTGCCGGCTCGTTCCCCCGCGTGCTCACCGTCCTCAGCGGCATGACCTACATGGAGCACCTCAAGGAGAACCTGTGCACCTATTGCCCCCTCGAGGAGTTGACCGACGAGGAGAAAGACTTCCTCTATGGTGTTGCCGATGAGATCGTGGGCTATAACACCATCCCCTGCAACGACTGCAAGTACTGCATGCCGTGCCCTTACGGCATCGACATCCCGGGTGTGCTCACACACTACAACAAGTGCATCGCCGAGGGCAACCTCTCGCGTGACCGCAACGATCCGGACTATGCCCGTGCTCGCAAGGCATTCCTCATCGGCTATGACCGCACTGTACCCAAACTGCGACAGGCCGACCACTGCGTCGGCTGCGGAAAGTGTGTCGAGCATTGCCCGCAGCGCATCCCGATTCCCAGGGAAATGGAGCGCATCAACAACTACGTCGAGGCTCTCAAGCGCAACATCGACCGCGGACTCGAAGCCTGATTTGTGGCTCAATGAGCCCACTCGGGGCAAAAAACACAAGAAAAAGTCAAACGCCGCACCGAAAATGACACTTTTTTCGGTGCGGCGTTTTGGTTCACTTTAACCCGTGACACGACCAATCTGACAGCACAAAAACCAATTTACTATCAAAATCAGTGATAAAAAGCACTAAAATCATCGTTTTTGCCTTAATAAAATAAGGTGTAATACAAAAACTTGCTTTTTTTATGCCCCACGTGAAGAAAAAGATGTATATTTGCAGGCTGAAAAAGTCAAATGAAACGGAATTTAACAAAATTTAATTAAATAATTCACATTTCAAACAGATGCAAACAAAAGGTTTTATTAGAGTCCTTACTGTTTTACTGATCTTGATCTGTCTGTTCTATCTTTCGTTCTCGATCGTGAGCACTCACCATCTGAGAAAGGCTGAGCAGAAAGCTCTCACTGTTGCCGGCATTAAGAGCGCCGACACCAGCAACGAGAAGTACAAGACCGCTTTGAATGAGTATCTGGACTCTCTTGCTAAAGAGAAGGTGTACCTTAATTACTACACTTTCCAACAGGTTCGTGAGAAAGAGTTGGGCCTCGGCCTCGACTTGAAAGGTGGTATGAACGTGATTCTGCAAATCTCCGTTCCCGACATCTTGCGCGCTCTTGCGAACAACAATCCCGACAAGAAGTTTAACCAGGCTATTGACAATGTGCTCAAGAACCAGACCGCTCAGGACGACTTCGTGGGCTCCTTCTGCAAGGAGTACAAGAAACTCGCACCCGAGGGCAACTTGGCACAGATTTTCCGCAATATCCCGAAAATCAAAGAAAAGCCCAACGCTTCCGAAGGTGAAGTGCAGAACATCCTCAAGGATGAGGTCAACAGCATGGTTGACAATTCCTATAAGGTGCTCCGTAACCGTATCGACCGCTTCGGTGTCGTTCAACCCAATATCCAGAAGCTCCAGAGCACAGGTCGTATCCTGCTCGAGCTCCCGGGTGTGAAGGAACCCGAGCGCGTGCGCAAACTGTTGCAGGGCGCTGCCAACCTGGAGTTCTACGAGACCTATACGCTTGCCGATATCGCTACGCCGCTCCGTCAGCTCAGCGACCAGGCTCAGGCCAACAAGACGACCGCTGCTGCCGAAGCTCAGGCCGAGCAGCCCGCTGCCGATGAGGCTGCAGCTCCTGCTCAGGACGCTAAGGCCGACTCTGCTGCTAAGGCCGAGCAGGCCAAGGCCGATGCCGCTAAGGCTAAGACCCAGCCCGCCAAGGAAGAAGCCCTCACACTCGCTCAGCTCACCGGCTTTGAAGCTATGCTCGGTGCTGCTGGCAGCTCACCCGTTGTGGGTTATGTGAGCGCTGGCGACACTGCCAGGGTAAATGCCATCATCCGTTCCGATCTGGCCAAGACCATCCTGCCCGCCGACCTGAAGCTGGCTTGGACCGTTAAGCCCGAGAAGATGCAGGGTGGCCACGAGGCTTTCCAGCTCGTTGCTCTGCGCACCGTCAATGGTCAGCCCGTCCTCAACGGTGACGTTGTGACCCGTGCTACCAGCGAGTTCGACAACCTGCAGGGTCAGGTCGTATCGATGACCATGAACGATGAGGGCGCCCGTAACTGGAGCCGCATCACCGGTCAGAACATCGGTAAGGCTATCGCCATCGTCCTTGACGATCAGGTTTACTCGTTCCCCAACGTGAACAGCCAGATCGATGGTGGCCGCTCGCAGATCAGCGGTAAATTCACCCTCGAGGAGGCTAACGACCTTGCAAACGTGCTCGAGTCTGGTAAGATGGTGGCACGTGTCAATGTTGCTAGTGAAAGCGTGATCGGCCCGTCGCTGGGTAAGGAATCCATCGAGAAGGGTTTCTGGTCATTCATCATCGCGCTCATCGTCCTGATGTGCTTCATGTGGTGTGCTTATGGCTGGCAGGCTGGTTCGATTGCCAACCTCGGTCTGATTCTCAACCTGTTCTTCACCATGGGTATCCTCGCTTCGTTCCAGAGCGTGCTCACCCTGCCGGGTATCGCCGGTATCGTGCTCACCCTCGGTATGGCAGTGGACGCCAACGTGCTGATTTTCGAGCGTTGTAAGGAGGAATTGCGTGCCGGTAAGGGCCTCAAGGCTGCCGTCAGCGATGGTTACAAGAATGCCTTCTCGGCCATCTTTGACTCCAACTTGACCACCATCATCACCGGTATCATCCTGATCCTGCTCGGCTCGGGTCCCATCCGCGGTTTTGCCGTTACACTGGTGATCGGTATCTGCTGCTCGTTCTTCACCGCTGTGTTTGCTACGCGCCTCGTGATGGAGCACTTCGTCAACAAGGGCACCTTCGACAAGATGACCTTCAACACCCCGCTCACCCGCAACCTCATGGAGAACGTTTCGTTCAACTTCATGGGCGCTGCCAAGAAGACCTCGATCTTCGTTCTGGCATTCATCGTCGTGATGGGTCTGTTGTTCGGCCTTCGTGGTCTCCAGCGTGGTATTGACTTCTCGGGTGGTCGCAACTTCGTTGTACAATTTGATCATCCCGTTTCAACCCAGGCGCTCGAGTCACAGCTCGAAAACCAGTTCCCCGGTGCTACCACCTCTGTCATCACCATCGACAACGACACCAAGGTGCGCATCTCGACCAACTACAAGATCGAGGACAATGCCGAGGGTGTTGACGACGAGATCATGGGTAAGCTCTATGAGGGCCTGAAGAGTGACCTCGGCAACATGACCAAGGAAGACTTCAGCATGTCTAACGAGAGCGTCGGTGTTGTCTCCAGCGAGACCGTCGGCCCGAGCATCGCTAGCGATATGACCCGTGAGGCCGTTTGGGCTGTGCTGTTCTCATTGATCGCAATGGCACTGTACATCCTGTTCCGCTTCCGCAACATCGCCTTCTCTATCGGTGCCTTGGCTGCAGTAGCATTCACCACTTTCATGGTTATCGGATTCTACAACCTGCACGGCCTGCTGCCCTTCTCCATGGAGATCGACCAGACCTTCATCGCCGCTATCCTGACCGTTATCGGTTATCAGGTGAACGATACCGTGGTTGTATTCGACCGTGTGCGTGAGTACCGCTCGCTCTATCCCAAGCAGAGTCTGTACACCACCTTCAACAAGGCCCTGTGCAGCACGCTGTCACGTACCATGATGACCTCTATCACGACCTTGCTCGTGCTCATCATCATGTTGATCTTCGGTGGTGCTTCAATCCGCAGCTTCATCTTCGCGATGATCCTCGGTGTCATCATCGGTACCTGCTCCTCACTGTTCATCGCTTCGCCCGTGGCTTACTGGATTGCCCGTCGCAGCGACAAGAAGGAGGCTGCTCTTGCAACAGCTGTCAAGTAATTCTTGACCGAAAATACCATCTGCCGGCTGGCCACAGCGCCTAGCCTTATGCCAGCCGGCACGTTGGATGCTCCTGTAGTTCAATGGATAGAATGGAGGTTTCCTAAACCTTAGATTTGGGTTCGATTCCCAGCGGGAGTACAATTAAATTTTGCTAATCGCTTATTTGTTAGGCGGTTAGCAATTATTTTATACTTACTAATTATTGAAAAAATTGCACAAAAATTGCACTTTGTTTACCCTTGCTCCCTTTGGGTACCGCGTCGCGGCTCCCTGGGACGCGTTCAAGCCCCTGGGCGGTCATGGGTGCGGCAAACTCTTCTTATGGGGTTCTCGGTTTATCCCATTTCACCCGGCTGAGGGTGCCAGGAACAAAACCCCCATAATTGGCCGCTGGGCGTTTCATCATGCCAAAATGATAAACTACACGGCGCGGCGGTTTTCTCGCGTCCTGGGGCAGCGGTGGGCTTTTTGTGCCACTTTTTGGCACTGTTTCGGATGCTGCTATTGCGGTGTCGTTTTTCGTTGGCTCCCTTGTGGTAAACTTGCGGTTGTTCCTATGGGTAACCTCTGGGTTGTTATCGCCGCTTCCCTCCCCGTAAACTCCCCGTAAACCCTTGCAGTAATATTGTAGTCCTGGGGCCTCAAACATTAGGGTAAACTTAGGGTTTATTTTGGCTCAACCCTTGCCCTAACCTTGCCCCTCTTTGGTCTCATACCTTAGCCTAATCGTAGCCTTGTTTTTCGGTTCAAACCTCGTTGCAAACTTGGTGTAGCCCTTGACCTAAAATTGACCTTGTTTTCGCTGCATCCCTCGCCCTAAACTTGCCCTTGTAACTTGCCGAAGGTATTCGACGCGGACGGGGGCGGTACCGCGTCGCGGCTCCCCGGCTCTTTGAGTAATCCAGCACTCCCGAAGCTTTCACCAAACACAACGGCGCAGCCGTTAAACATCACCCCGCGTTAGCGGGCACATGAGCGCAGCGAATAGCGAGCACCGCGAGCCCAGGGGACGGGCTTAAAAAGTACCCCTTTAATAACGCGTACGCGCGCGCAATGGGCACCTTATTAGAGATTAAGATTATTATATATTAAGCTTATTATCTATATCTTTCTATTGGTGCACATTTAGGTGTACATTTTTAGATGTACATTTAGTGCCGTTATTATAGGTGTACAACTTATTATAGGTGTACAAAATAACCCCTCAAATGGCCTCAATACCAGCGAGGGGTCGATTGGTTCTTTAGCAGTCCCAGGTCATGGGCTCCGCATTATCGCAATGCCGTCGGCCACGTCCAATAGCTTGAGACGTTTGCAGCGTGCCAGCAACTTGTCAGCCGCTTTTGAATAGGTACCGAAGTAGCCACAAATACAAGTAGATATTACCGAAGCTTCGACGGGCTTGCAGCCATGAAATTGCTCATACCAGGCACAAAAATCGGCCAGGTGGTTGTCGGTTATTTCTTCTATTACCATAGTATCTTTTTACCAAATATGCGAGGGTTTAATATCTCAATTTCGACGGGTTCCGGGTTTGATGGGCCAGCGGCTCCCGTCTTTCGTTTTTTCCGCTCTTTTATGAGGCGCACATGATCCTCGAGGTCGAGGTCTTGGTCAAACGAAAACCAGGGCGGCGATCCTTTGCCGAGGTTCTTGCCGTAGTACTTCATGTGCCAGCGGTCGCAAAGTGCTCTAATTAGTTTGTCTCGCAGACGACGGGAGTTATAACGGGCAATATAATCCGGCAAGGCCTCAACGCTCTTGAGGGCCTTTTCGTGCCCGGCCATGCGCGATAAAACATATAGCCATTTTATCTGCTTTGCGCAGCAATGCACCCCAATAATTGAGCGGATGGAAAGAAACGCTTGAAGCTGGATAATCTCAAAATCACTTTTATAGTCCAGGTTATAGAGATAGCCCAAAAGTAGATCACTATCCACCCCCACTATAACCCGATTGTCTTTATACTCGCAAAAAATCCTCATAGACCACTTTACCCAATCCTCGGGTGCAGCACGTAGGCTCTCTAAGCCCATTTCGCCCGTGACCTTGAGAAATGCTCTTTCATCGTAATCGTCCGGCTCGCATCCCGGTTGCATTTCTTTTCTATAAGCCCCATATAGAGCGAAACCAATAAAACTCAATAAAGCAAATTCTACCGATTTACGTTGAATATTACCGCGATTGTCGGTGCGCACTTGCTGCAATATAGCAATAGGAGAATTATAATAAATTTTGTCGTAGTCCATTGTTTGGAAATAATGGCCCCGGCTGCTCCCAATATCGCAAAGATGTCGTATCTTTGCACAGCCAAATGATGGAAACTTTTAAGGGGGCAGCGCGTGAGCGTTGCTCTTTACTTTGCGGCAAATGCCTCTATATCCTCACGGCGGTAGCGTACCTTGCTACCCACTTTTACACAAGTAAGGAAACCTTGCTTGTTCCAGCGGTGCAAGGTGGGCTTTGTCACTCCCAGGTACTCGCATACTTCGTCGCGGGTCATTAAGTCCCTGGATCGCTCCACCTCGACGGGTGCCGGGGCTGGAGTCGCGGCGATACCATTCTCCAAAAGGTCGGTTACAAACTCTCGCAGATCAGCCAGCGATAAAGTTACGTTCACATTAGCGCGCTTATCGCGCAAAAGATTAGCTATTGTAGCCATAATGATAGAGCGGCGCGGCTTCAATTTTGCTCATAAGGGCCCACCGAAATCGACTATAACGATACGACTTTGAGCAAAAATAAAATAGTCACATCATCACTGACCACTTAGCAAGTAGTCCCGCGGCACACTTGCCGTCCCTACCTATATCGCAATAGTGGTGCAAATTTAGTGGGTGGCAATACTGCTTGTGCTATCTTTTTGAAATCTCATTTAACGCAAATAACCATATAATCAAATTATCAAACGCAAATCGTTGAATAATAGGCCATAAAACAACAAACTACCGAAAATGGTAGTTTGTCATTAATCTTGGGGTGTTTACTCTTCGACGGCGTTGCCTTCACGCATTGACCTGGCACTGCTTTGTAGGCGGTTGATCAGTTCGTCTAATCTCTCATTTGTTTTGAGGCTTGACAATTGCGCCAATATTAGGTCGCACTTTTGCTCAATTACTGCCAGCTTTGCGGAAATGCGGCACAATTCATCGTTTTGGTTTGTCGGTTCGTTCATCATGCTTGATTGTTTATGGTTTTACATTTGCCGTCCCTGGAGCCAGGCGGCGGGCCTCTTGCTCTTCAAATTTCTTGATCATGCGCTCGGCGTTTTCATCCTCCGTTACCTTGATATAGGTTAAAAATGCCTTTTCGGTTTGGTGGCCCGTTATCCTCATAATCATGAGGGTTGGGAAATCGCGCTTATATAGATTGGTCGCAAAGGAACGGCGGGCGGTGTGAGCCGTGACGCGTTGCCACTCTTTGAGCCCGGCCAGCTTTGCAACCTCTTTGACGTATTCATTAAATTTTTGGTTGGCGATGGGGCGCGGCAAGTTGTAGCCGTACTTTTCAAGTATCGCGCGCACGGGAGCCAAAACGGGAATAGTAACCTTTGCCCCGGTCTTTTGTTGCACGATCTTGAAATATTCGCGCCCGTTCATGGTGGTAATGTGCTTTTTGTTCAGCTTGTCGAGGTCGCTATATCTGCACCCCGTCCAGGACAACAAAATAAATTGGTCGCGCACGCGGTCGAGGTAGTGCGCGGCGATGGGCTGGGCGGCGATGGCTTCAAGCTGGGCTTCGGTCAAATAGATGTTATCCACCTCTTCGGCCAGCTTTGCACACTTTTTCGGGGCCACAAATTCGCAGGTGGCGCGCTGGGCCAGGGGCAAGGAATTGATAACGGCCTTTAGGCTCTTAATGAAGTAGCCGATAGTGTTAACCTTGTAGCCCTGCTTTTCCAGGAAATTGACAAATGAGTTATAGAAAACTTCGTCAAGTTCTATTACCTCCATATCGTCGCGGTTGTAGGCTTTGAGGTACGCGAGTACCTGGTTTTGAAGTTGCCTATATTGAAAGATTGTGCGCGGCGCGATGTGTACCCCGTTGGGGTGGCCTTTGCGCTTCACTACCTTATTGGGGGCTGCTTCGATAAAAGCCTCGATCGCTTCTTTTAGTGTCTTTGGCCGCTCCACCTTTGGCGCGTACTTATCCGGGTGCAAAATGTTATCCACCTCGGCGGCAAGCCACTCTTTGTTAATATCCTCTTCGGGGGTGGCGGTGGCCCTGCTTAAAACCTCGGCGGCAAGGGTGGCCAGGGTCTTATTTACTTCGGCCATTTCTTCAACCTCCCAGGGCTTGATAAATTTGCGGGTGGTATCGTTGCATTGTTTGGCCTCACTCCAATATTGACGATAAACGAGCACGCCGGGCACTTTGGTTTGCACTCTTAAGCTGCTATTCATTGTCAACTTGATAGTAACTTCGGGACGATCGCCCCCTCTCTTGCCGATTATAAATTTAGTAGTTGCCATAATTGATTTACTTTTGTGCTGCAAAGATACTGAAAAGTTGCACAAAAGTTGCACAAAAACGATACTTATTTTAATCTCGTTTAATTTATTTAACTCTTTTAGCTATTGTAATAGACTGAATATCAAGTTAGACGAAATGAATTAAAGAAAATGGGGTTAAATAATGGGTACTCCCAGCGGGAGTACGATAAATAGCAACGCCTGAGCCGTTTGGCCCAGGCGTTGCTGGTTTAGAGGGGAGAGGGGATAGAGTGATAGCATGAGATTAGGGTTTAGTGGTGACGAGGATACATTTCCTCTAACCTCTAAACCCTAACCTTTAAACTGCAAGTTCCTGAGAAAAACTCAGGAACTTGAATAAGCTTACTTCTTGAAGAAGCGGTTGTACAGGCCGGTGAAGCCCTGGCCGTGACGTGCCTCGTCGCGAGCCATCTCGTGAACGGTGTCGTGGATGGCATCCAGGTTCTGGGCCTTGGCAAGCTTAGCGATGCGGAATTTGTCCTCACAGGCGCCAGCCTCGGCTGCCATGCGTTTTTCCAGGTTGGTCTTGGTGTCCCAAACCACCTCGCCCAGCAGCTCGGCGAACTTGGCGGCGTGCTCAGCCTCCTCAAAGGCATAGCGCTTGAAGGCCTCAGCAACCTCGGGATAGCCCTCGCGGTCGGCCTGGCGAGACATAGCCAGATACATGCCCACCTCCGAGCATTCGCCCTCGAAGTGTGCCTTCAGTCCAGCGAGGATTTCGGGGTCAACACCCTTGGCAACACCGAGAACGTGCTCGGCGGCATAGGTTACTTCCTCGTCCTCCTTCAGTTCCTTGAACTTCTCGGCGGGTTGTTTACACTGCGGACATTTCTCGGGGGGCGTGTCACCCTCGTGTACATAACCGCACACGGTGCAGATCCATTTCTTAGCCATAATAGTCTTGTTAGATTCTTTTCTTTTAGTAAGTTAAACAGGTAGTTATTATTAATAGTTGATAAAATTCATCGCAGGTGTGAACCTGGTGAACTCCGTGACGATTACTCGGTCACTTCCTCAAAGTCCTCGGGACCAACGCCGCACAGCGGGCATTCTTCGGGAGGTGTGTCACCCTCATGGATGTAACCACACACAACGCATTTCCATTTCTTCATTATCGCAAATTGTTTTAGATGGTTAATAAAAAAGATTTCTTGGTTACAAAGTTAAGCCATGTAAGTCCAACATTCCAAATTTTTTATTGTTTTTTATCATATTTTCCTTCTCGCCCTCCAATCCCACTTGCCATCCATCCCTCTCATCCCATCCATTTTCTCATCCCCCGCTCCCCATTCTCCCCGTTATTTCCGTCATCTCCGTCATTTCCGTTCTCTCCGTTATTTCCGTTTTCTCCGTTCTCTCCGTTTTCCCCGTTATTTCCGTTATTTCAGTTATTTCCGTTTTCTCCGTTCTCTCCGTTCTCTCCGTTATTCCCGTCGTCATCCCCAAGGGCAATAAAAAAAATCCCTGCAACGCCGTCAGGGCATTGCAGGGATTAGAGGTTTTAATCTCAACGGGGGCGATTAGCCATTGTGCTTCTTCATCACCTTGATCAGGTCGAGCATCTTGTGGCTGTAGCCAATCTCGTTGTCATACCACGATACAACCTTGACGAACTTGTCGGTCAGGTAAACACCGGCGTCAGCGTCAAAGATCGAGGTCAGGGGGCAACCCAGGAAGTCGCTCGATACGACCTTGTCCTCGGTGTAACCCAGGATACCCTTCAGCTCACCCTCGCTAGCCTTCTTCATGGCGGCGCAGATGTCCTCCTTGGTGGCGGGGTTCTTCAGGTTAACGGTCAGGTCAACTACCGAAACGTCGAGGGTCGGAACGCGCATCGAGATACCAGTGAGCTTGCCGTCCAGTTCGGGAATCACCTTGCCTACAGCCTTGGCAGCGCCAGTCGAGCTGGGGATGATGTTACCGCAAGCGGCACGACCACCACGCCAATCCTTTGCGCTGGGACCGTCAACGGTGCGCTGCGTAGCAGTTACCGAGTGAACGGTGGTCATCAGACCGCTCTCGATACCGAAGCTGTCATTCAGAACCTTGGCAATGGGAGCCAAGCAGTTGGTGGTGCAGCTGGCGTTGCTGACGATGGTCTGACCGGCATACTTGTCGGTGTTAACACCGCATACGAACATATCGGCCTGGCGACCGTCCTCACCCTTCTTGCTGGGAGCCGACAGAACCACATACTTGGCACCAGCCTTCAGGTGCTGCTCGGCGCGGTCCATGGTCAGGTAGAAACCGGTGGATTCAACGATATACTCGGCACCAATCTCACCCCAGGGGATGTTCTGGGCTTCCTTCTCGGCATAGACGTGGATGTGCTGACCATTAACGATGAGTTCCTTCTTCTCCAGGTCATAGTCCACTGTGCCATCGAAGCGGCCGTGCATGGTGTCATACTTGAGCATATAGGCCATGTAGTCAACGTCGAGCAGGTCATTGATACCTACTACCTCGATGTCGTTAACGTTCTCGGGTTCAAATGCTGAACGGAAAACAAAGCGACCAATACGTCCGAATCCGTTAATACCGATTTTAATCTTCTCCATAATGCTTTTTTTAAATTTTTAAATAAATAATGTAGTTATATAACTATTGATTTAATTTTTTACTATCTTTGCGACAAGGTTTCTGCCGGAACAGTCGCCTTAGCGACTGCAAAGTTAACTATTTTTTTGAAAACAAGTTGATTTTGTCTGTCAAAATGCTACTTTTCCGCCCTAATTAAGATTGTTTAATAGATACGATAATTCAGAATTTCTTCTTAAAATATTAATTTTTAAAATTTATTCAAATTATGGGTTTTATCAAAGAATTTAAAGAGTTTGCCATGAGGGGCAACGTGATGGACATGGCTGTCGGTGTTATCATGGGCGGTGCCTTTGGCAAGATTGTAAGCTCTCTCGTTGATGACGTGTTGATGCCGGTTATCGGTATGCTCACGGGCGGTATTGACCTCACTAACCTCAAGTATGAGATGATGATTCCCGCTGTTGATGGTGGTGAGCCCATTGCTGGTGCTACGCTCAAGTATGGTATGTTCGTTCAGAACATCATCGACTTCCTGATCATCGCAATCTGTATCTTCTTGATGATTAAGGCTATGAACAAGCTCATGCCCAAGAAGGAAGAGCCCGAGGCTCCCGCTGGTCCCACCCAGGAAGAGCTCCTTACCGACATCCGCGACCTGCTCAAGGAGAAGAAGTAAGCCCTTCATCTTGCTGCAGCCTTGCGCTGTCGCAATCAACCCGCTACAACCGCGCCCTTAGGTCATTGTGTGACCACGGGGCGTGGTTTTTTATGGACTGTAGATTACTGTAAATCAACCTGTTATCGGTTCTTCTTATTTTTTCTTCTTTTTTTTGAAACTTTTTGGCCCTTTCGTGCGTCTATAGTATAGACAAACAACAAAACAACACTAAAAAAAGAAAACCGATATGAAGAAGTATTTCATGATCAGCCTCATGGCTCTGGTTGTAATGACGATGACGTCATGTATGCATGTGAAAGTTGGTGGCAAGGACTTCTCCTTGGGAAAGAATGGAGGCAATGACACGCCCACCCAGGTGCATCAAGTGGGACAGCTCACTTCGATGAACGTGTTCGACAATGTGAATGTGGCTGGACCGTTCAATGTTTTCTATGAGCAGGGCGATGCCTTTACGGTGCTCGTTAAGGGTACAGTCGAGCAACTTGAGAAGATGACCATCTATGTCAAGGACGATGGCCTGTACATTGACCGCCGCGAGAACAAGTGGTCAGGAAACGATTTCAAGGGACTGCAGGTTTTTGTCACTGCTCCGTCCATCAAGGGATTGGCGGTTGCTGGGTCAGGTACGATTACTGCCCCCGAGACATTGACCCTCGAGAATCTCGGTCTTGAAGTGGCTGGATCGGGTTTAATCACTCTGGCACAGCTCACCTGCGCCGATCTGAAAAACGAGATTGCCGGCTCGGGCAAGTTGACCCTCGGCATCGTTCAAGCCGCCAGCATCAGGAACGAAATCGCCGGCTCGGGCGACATCGACGTGGCTGGCCTGAAGTGCACCAAGGTGAACAACGAGATTGCCGGTTCTGGCAACATCGTTCTCAATAACGTGAATGTGAAGAACGTCCACAGTGAAATTGCCGGCTCGGGTAACATCACCGTGCGCGGTGACGTGGAGAACCACAGCGAGGACATCGCCGGCAGCGGCAAGGTCCACATTAATTAAATAAGGTGGAGTGGGGGATTTCTAATCCCTGATTCCTAATTGAAAAAGCATCTCGGCCGTGCTGCTGTGACGCACGCCGTTGAGATCCCGCAAATAGGCGTTGACATCGGTCGGCGCCATTTTTCGTGCGTTGTTGAACCGCTCGGGGTGGGTGATGCGGGTGAAAACGACGCGCTGGATGTCGTTCTTGTGACAGCGCCCCATGCTGTAGCCCATCAGCTCGGGATGCTTGCCGGGGCCGTTCGATGACCAGTAGGTGACGGTATCGCCCTCGCAGCCCATGAAGATGACGCTGTGACCTGCTTCCTGATCGGCGCTCTTGTCGTCGTTGCAGCCGATGATGGCCCCGCTGTCGCTGCCGCGGCTCTCGTTGCGGTTCCAGAAGATTTTCATCAGGTCACCGGGCACGGCACGTTGCCACACGTCGAGGGCACACCACTCGCCGTCGGTCAGGTAGCGCTCGTCGGGCGTTTCCTTGTTGCGTTCGCTCTTGGCGCCACGGTAGGCGGTAAAGCTATAGCCGGCGCCCAGTTCGCGCACCAGCACGCCCAGGCCAGGGCCGTTGGCATTGGCGCGACCCCAGAATCCCACGCCGTCGTCTTGTCCCACGCCATCGGGGTTGAATTCATCGGCGATGCCCACGCGGGGCTTCATGTTCACCCAGGCCGCGTGCTTGATTTTGTGCTTGGTGTCCCAGATGAGCAAGGCCTTGATGAGCACGCCATAGGTAGCGCTCGAGCAGAACGACGGTTGTGCCTGCATCGGGTCAAACTGCGGCCGCTCGTCGCGTGATGTCATCCGATAGGCATCATGCAGGCCGCGCCACGTCGTTTTGGCAAACAGTTCGTTGGGTTTGCCGCCGGTGTAGTAGCCGCCATGCTCGGGAAACGAGTCAATGGCTGCCAGCATGGCCTGCTGCCAGCCCTTGTTCACCTTGTCGCCGGCAGTGGCCGCACCCGTCAGGCACAGCATGGCCAGCAACGCAATCAGTGTTCGTCTCATTCCTCGTAGCGTGCAGCAACCACATCCCAGTCGATGATCTGCCACAAGGCGGCCAGATGATCGGGACGACGGTTCTGGTAGTCGAGATAGTAGGCATGCTCCCACACGTCCATCGTCAACAGCGGACGCAGTCCGTGCTGGAGGGGATTGGCGGCATTGGGCTCTTGGGTGATGTGAAGGTTGCCTTGAGAATCAGCACTGAGCCAGGCCCAACCTGACCCGAAGAGCGTGGCGCCGGCTTTGGCGAATATCTCCTTGAAGGCCTCGAATGACCCGTATTCCTCCTTGATGGCTTGCGCCAGGCGTCCCGTCGGCGCATTATCGGCCTTGGGCGACGTGAACTGTGCAAAATACAGGTTGTGGTTCATGATCTGACCTGCGTTGTTAAGCATTCCGCCCTGGGCATTAAGCAGCAACTCCTCGAGCGGCATGTTCTCCAGTCCGCTGCCGGGAAGCGCGGCATTCAGGTTGTTCACATAGGCGAGCAGGTGTTTGCCGTGGTGAAAACCAAGCGTCTCGGCACTGATGACGGGCTCCAGCGCATCGGGGGCGTAGGGCAGCGCCATCAACTCAAATTTTCCGTCAATAGGTAAAGTTTGCTTTGTCATGATGGAATAGGTAATGATGATGTTTGTAACAATTTGTTTTCACAAAGATACAAACAATTCATCATTCAAGACAAAGAAGTGGATGGTTTTTTGCGGAGCGTGAAACGAAAGAAGTTGATAGTCAGTGGAATGGCGAGTATGAATGCCAGAATGTCGCACACTGCTTGGCAGATTTCAACGCCCTTCAGCCCCAGGATGCGGGGCAGAATCAGGATCAAGGGGATGAAGAAGATGCCGTTGCGGGCTGCGGCAAGGATGTTGGCCGATACGCTCTGGCCGCTGGTCTGCAACGTCATGTTGCATACGGTGACCACAGCCGCCATGGGCAATGCAACGAGCTGCCAGCGCAGCGCCACGGCACCCACGGCAACGACCTCGGGGTCGTCGCGCAAGAGGTCCACCAGTTCCTCGGCAAACACGAACGAGGGTCCGCACATCACCGCAAGCACTGCAAGGTCGAGCAGGATGGTGAAGTAGAAACCCTTGAGCAGGCGCTTGTACAGCCCTGCACCGTAATTGAAGCCGCAGAAGGGTTGATACCCCTGTCCGATGCCGATGATGATGGCAAAGATGATGAACGCCAGCCTCGAGACAATCGACATGCCAGCAATCGCCGCGTCACCATAGACTCCTGCGGCAACATTCAGCATCAGCGTGGCGATGCTGGCCAGGGCTTGACGCGTGAGCGACGGCGTGCCGCCCTTGAGGATTTCCAGTTGGAAATGCCACTTCCGCGAGGACTGCGACAACTGGATGGGGATGTTCTCGCCACGACGCGACATCATCCACAAGACGATGAAACCGAAGAACTGGCTCAACACCGTGCCGATGGCCGTGCCCAGGATGCCCAACCCGAAGGTGAACATGAACAGCGGCACGAGCACCACATTGAGCACGGCACCCGATATCATGCCATACATCGCTTGGGTGGCATTACCCTGGAAGCGCATCTGGTTATTGATCACCATCGAGGCGGTCATCAGCGGGGCGCCCAACAAGATCACGCCCATGAACTGCATGGTGTAGGGTAGGATGGTGGGTGTGGAGCCCAATGCAATGGACAGGGGCTTGAGAAATACCAGTCCCAAGATGGTGATGAGCACGCCACAGATGATGCTGCCCACAAACGAGGTCGCCGCCATTTGGCGGGCCTCGTCAAGCCTGCGGGCTCCCAGGTGGCGTGACATGTAGGTACCGGATCCCTGACCGAACATGAAACCGATGGACTGGATGATAGCCATCACGGGGAATACAACACCCACTGCTGCAGTTGCCTGAGTGTTGATCAGGCCCACAAAATAGGTGTCAACCAGGTTGTAGATACTGGTCACAAGCATACTGACAACAGTAGGAACCGCCATCGCGGGAATCACGCGGCGAACGGGAGCCTGGGTCAGGAACGTATAGTTGTCTTGCTTGCGCATCAAGAATCTTGGCTTTTTTTTGAGGGTGCAAAGGTACAACTTTTCCTCGACATAGCACCACTTCAACAAGTTAAAAACCCCCAAAAAAGCCCCTCTGGTCCACCCCGTCTCTCACCATCCCGTCGAGGTAGTGCAAGCCCCCGCCTTGTACCCGTTGTAAATCACTCCCCTCCCTCTCCACCATCCATCCCGTCGATGTATTGCAAGGCTCCGCCTTGCACCTTCAGTCACTCAGCCCCCCGCCGGTCCCGGCGGTCGTGGTAGTGCAAGCCACCGGCTTGTAGTAACGTCCTTGCATCAGCTGTTCTCCAGCAGCCACTTGATGCCCTTGACCACCCTGAGGGGTGGATTCTTGAAATGGTTCCCGGGATTGAGTTCAAACGTGGCAGCGACGCCGCGCTCGGCCAGCAGGGCCGCCATGGCCTGTGTGCGCTCGCCCACGGTCTGCAGCACGGCATTGCGTGACGTGCTCTCCTGCTCGCCCACCGACAGGTAGGCCCCCTGCAACGCCCCGGCCAGTTGGTGCTCGCGGGCATATTCCAGCCACCCTGGATACCACATCGACCCCGATGCCGACAGGATGCGCGAGAATACGTCGGTCTGGAACGCCGTCCACACGGCGAACAGACCCCCCAGCGAGTAACCCGCCAGGCAGCGCCATCTCGGCGCCATGTCAAGCAGTTGTTCCACCTGCGGCACGATCTCATCGGTGAGCAAGGGCAGCAGTTCGGGTGCTCCGCCCGTGAAGCGGTCATCCTTCGAGACCACGGTCTCGACCGCCCATGGCGACAGTTCCTGGTTCCAGTGCAGCCCGCTGATGGTCACCAGGTTAAACCCGCTGCAACCCACTTGTCGGCACGCGTCCAGCAGCAACTGCCCATTCTCATGATAATCAATCGAATAAACCAGTGGTGCCGCGCCTTGTACCAAATGGTACAGGCACACCTTGCGATGCCCGAATTTCAACTCTTTCTTTTCCATTGCTGCAAATTTACGAAATAATCATTATCTTTGCTGAGGCATATAAGAAAAATCGATGAAACCCGACTTGCTAAATAAGAAGCGTCCCTTGTGGAAATGGGTCCTGCTGTTCATTGCAGCCTTTTTGTTGTCCACTCTTGGATACGGCATGCTGGCGGCGGCATACGATGCGTCCGACGCTTTCGGCCATCCAGTCTTGACCATCCTTTGGTCGGCCATCCTCATCGGCCTCTATGCCCTGTTCGTGAGGTTGATGGAAAAGCATTGGCCCACCGACCTGTCGCTGCGCAAACTCCTGCCGCATTCCCTGCTGGGATTGCTCATCGGTTTCATCATAATGGTATTGGTCGTGTGCACCATTGTCGCTACTGGATGCGCCTCTGTAGCATGGAAGGGCTGCTCGAGTGAACAAATCAGCATTATCATGATGTTTCTTACCGTCGCCGTGGGCGAAGAGATGATTTGCCGAGGTGTCATTTTCCGATGGATTGACGAGCGATGGAACACTTGGGCCGCCTTGCTGGTGTCGGCCTTATTGTTCGGCTTGATGCACATCGGCAACGACAATGCCACCTGGTGGTCGGCGATGGCCATCGCCATCGAGGCGGGACTCCTCTTGGGTGCCGCCTACAAGTGGTCTGGGACGCTGTGGGTGCCCATCGGTATTCACTGGGCTTGGAACTACACCCAGGGCAACATCTTCGGTTTTGCCGTTTCGGGTACCTATGCCGGTGAGACCCTGCTCACCTCCGCTGTCAACGGTCCTGACATCATCACCGGAGGTGCATTCGGCCCCGAGGCTTCCATCATTTCGGTCCTCTTAGGCACCTTCTTCACCATCGTCTTCATCTACAATCGCCGCCTTCACTGACGGACCCTCGATACCCCCTTCTCATTACCGAACATCAAAAAGTTTCAGGAATACTTTGGAATAATGCGAAATAAGCTGTACTTTTGTATGTTTCAGTACATGCTAGTGTCATTTCAAAGGTAAAAAAGATGAAGACTGAATTAAAAGCCAATATCAAGCGCCATCAGGTTTCCAGGCGGTATTACTGCCCTGAGAACGAGATTGAACTCGCGTCGATCACGCGCTACGAGAAGGTGCCTACTACCATAGTGGATAATGCCGAGCTGGGAGCGCGAGAAGCGGCCCTCGAGGTGGCCGAGGTCATCAATGCCTGCGTTAAGCGCAAGGGACGCTGTGTCATCGGCTTCGGGGCAGGTAGGTATGTCTCGCAGGTCTATGACGAGCTGGTGAAGTTGTATTTTGCCGACAAGGTGAGCTTCGCCGACGTCGTGGCCTTCAACCTCAGCGAGCTTGGAGTGGGCTATGACGAAGGGCGCCTCAACCTCAACGACCTCCTCGACCAGCGCCTGTTTTCCAAGGTAGACATCGAGCGACAGCACATTCACACCTTCACTCGTCTCGAGGACATCGAGGACGTCCACAGCATGTGCAAAGCCTACGAGCGCGAGGTGATTGATGCCGGCGGACTGGATCTGGTCTTGTGCGACCTGAACAACGACGGCAGCATCGCCTATAATGAGCCGGGCTCGTCACGCAACAGTTCCTGCCGCTTGATGCTGTTGGGCAACGAGTCGCGCACACGCGTGGCCGAGGCCTTCCAGACCGACAATGCCCCCAAGACGGCTTTGACCTTGGGCATCGGCAACATCCTGGCTGCCGACAGGATCATCTGCGTGGCTTGGGACGAGGACAGTGCTGCGGCCTTGTTCAATACCATCGAGGGCAAAATGAGCGACCAGGTCCCTGCTTCGTTCTTGCAGCTCCACAGCGACGTCCGCATCATTGCCGATCTGGATGCCGCATCACGGCTGACTCGCATCAGCTACCCCTGGAAGGTGACTTCATGCGAGTGGAACAATCACCTCATCCGGCGCGCCATCGTCTGGTTGGGTGAGCAGACGGGCAAACCGGTTCTCAAACTCACCAATAAGGATTATAACGATTACGGCCTGAGCGAACTGGTGGCCTTGTATAACTCGGCCTACAATGTCAACATCAAGATATTCAACGACCTGCAGCACACCATCACGGGATGGCCTGGAGGCAAGCCCGATGCCGACGACACCTATCGTCCCGAGCGCGAGAAACCTTATCCCAAGCGCGTGCTCATCTTCAGCCCGCACCCCGACGATGTGGTCGTGTCGATGGGTGGAACGGTGAATCGCTTGGTGCGTCAGGGCCACGAGGTGCACATCGCATTCCAGACCGATGCCGACGTGGCTGTGAACGACGACGACCTGCTGCGCAGCCTCTTGCTGGCCGAGCGTTGTACCAAGCGCTTCGAGGAAGGCACCACCTTCAATTTCATTAAGGAGGCCATCGACAAGTTGCTGGATCGTGGCGGCGCCAGCATCGACGATAACCAGCTGCGCTATTTCAAGGGCTCCATCATGTTGAGCGAGGCCATGATGGCCTGTCGGCAGATGGGCGTGAAGCGCAATAACCTCTACGACCTGCAGATGCCGTTCTATACCGATGATCCCCATGGTAAGGGACGTGTCACCGAGGCCGACGTGGCTGTGATACAGGAGCTGATCATGCGACTCAAGCCGCATCAGATTTTCTTCGACAACGACTTGGTGGATCCCCACGAGACTCATGTGCGGGCACACATCGCTGTGGTTCATGCCCTCGAGAATCTCAAGGGAGTGGACTTCATGCAGGACTGCCGCGTGTGGATGTATCGCGGACAATGGGGACAATGGGATGTGGACCAGGTGGAGATGGCAGTGCCCATGAGCCCCGAGGAGTTCGGCGACAAGCGCGAAGCCATCCTCAAGTTCCATTCCCAGATTCACGATGCGCCATTCCGCACCAGCGCCGACGGCAAGTTGCCCTGGCAGCGCTCCATCGAACGCAATCGCGACCTGGCCGAGAAATACCAGCAACTGGGTCTGGCTACCTACGAGGCCATCGAGGCCTTCGTCCAGTACCGCTTCATGGACTGACGACACGCCACAATATAAAAAATGATTAGAGGTCGCATCCTGGAAGAAGGATACGACCTCTAAACGTTTTAACGCCTTCAGCTTGAGTTCGTTATGCTTCAGTCACCGCACGCGGCAGCGTCATGAGTTCGGGAGCGAGCCCGATGCTGTATTCACCGCCTCGTGGGCCGGTGATGATGTATTGCTTGGCCAGCTCTTTGTCGGTGATGACGTTGCGCACGCAGCGGTTAGCTTTCGAAATCTTCTGGTTGAGTGAGTCGCTTAAAGGGTCGCACAGGTTATTGACCGACTCTTCCACGTTGCGTTCATTGGCACCGGGTTTGACCAGTCTGTAGATCTCAATGATCTCGTCGCGGTACTCATCGATGTTCTTGAGGACGATACCCTTGCCCGACAACACGCGGTGTTTCATGAACAGGATGTAGAGCGTGCGGCACATGGCGGACATCTTGATTTCCAGCTCGTCATACTCGGGCAACACGATCTTCATGTCGCCGTTGACCAGCAAGTGACCGGGGGTGCTACCGATGAGCACCTTGCCCTCGAGCATCATGGTCATCACTTGCTGCGGGTCCTTGTGATACTTGGCGATAAAGGCGACAATGCGGGCCCTGAGGTCCTTCACATCTTGCTCATACTCCGAATTAATCCGCTCAAACTCGCGGACTTCTTCGGCCTCAATGTCAAGCGTCTCGGGCTCCGCATGATACCGCATCTGATTGCTGGACACCACATCCCGCAATGTTTCAACACCGCCCCCTTCGCCCCAGTAGTCAGCATACGAGAAGTCTTCCTCCCTGCTAATGCGCTCCTCTTCCTCCCTGCGAGCGCGTTCACGTTCCTCTTTCTCCCTACGAAGGCGCTCTGTTTCCTCCCTGCGAAGGCACTTCGTTTCTTCTCTGAGGATGATATTCTCCTCTTCTTCCTGGGTTTTCTTGCGGAGTTTCCTGCCCAGTTTCTTGAGACGCTTGCCCAGGGACGGCTTCTCGTCACCGGTAGAATCGGTTTCTGAACTGCGGCTCGGCGAGTACTGTCTATTGAGCTTATTGAACTTGGGGGAACGGAGTTCGATACGGGTATGGTCTTGAGGCATGTCGGTCTCAGGTATTCCGATTTCATGCAAGACATCGCCCAGTGGTACCGAGGACTCTGATTGTCCCCATTTGCCCTCAGGCAGCGCATTGCGGTCGCTGTAAGCTTCCTCTTTGATGATGACATCACCCTCGCTGTCATCCATGACATCCTGGAGACAGTCGCTGAAGGCATGGACAGCTGCCAGCAATGAAAAACTGTCGCTGCGCCCGTACTTGTTCAGGTGCAGTTGCACGGTGGCATACTTGCCCAGGTTGCCCACGTTGAAGCGGCGGGCAACGATGAGCGTGTGGTCAACGTCCCAGGTTTCGACCCATTCCAGCGAGAGCGGGCGAATCATGGGCTCAATCATTGTGGCAAACCAGCGCAGGTTGTAGGTCTGTTTCGGATTACCGATGACGTAGATAATTCCGTATTTCAGGTCTTGAGTAATAATTGCTGACATGGTGAGGAGGGTATGAGTTAATAACTAAAAAACAGCAATAATCATGCCAATTGCGCCACATGACAGGGGGGTGTGGCGCAATTGGCTGCTTTTAGGGGAAATGTGGCTTAGCCAAAATAATCCTTCTTGTTGGCTTGCCTGATGTTTTTCCTGCGTTCTTCGTTAGAAACACAGGGTTGTGCCATGACACCTTCCATCCTCTCCATCCACCTGAGGCGAGACCTGCGCTCCTTTGCAAACATCGTTTGTGTGCCCTCCTCGCTCTTGTCAAACTGCAGGCAGTGGTCAATGTGGAGCGAGAAGGCCACCTGCTCCACCTCGTGGTCGGCACCGATGTAGGTGAACTGCCAACCTTGGTCCTTGTAACTGTCGATGAGCGACTTGAGGGCGGTGAGGCTGAACTCGCGGGACGCGTTCTCATAGCCGTCGGTGATGACTGTCACCAGCGCCAGCGAGTTATCGTCATTGCCCTTGAGCGCGTGAACACGGGTGATGGTGCTGCCCACAGCGTCATACAGCGGCGTCATGCAGCACGGGCGGTAGTCCTTGTCGGTCAGGGGTGATACCTCGTTCACGGGCACGTTGTCATAGATGGTTTTCATCTCGCAGCCGCAAAAGGCCACAAGCGTAACGATGTGTTTCTGGTCGGGGTTCTTTTCCTGGGCACTCTTGATCGAGCCGATGGTCTCGTTGACGCCATCGATGGCCTGGCGGGCGATGCTGCTCATCGAGCCGCTCTTGTCGAGGATGATCACGTTGTAAACGGTAATTGGAGTGTTCATTGTCGTTTTGTTTTAGAATTCATTGATAATTTTTTGTTTATGCTTCCAGATGGGGGGAGCCATGGGGCTTTCGCGACTGGCTTCTTCGAGATACTTCTTTATCTCCAGGTACATCTTGTGCAGATGTTTCTTGGTCTTTTCAAGCAAGTCATTTTTCTTTTTTTGTTTCCTTTTCTTCATGTACTTATCGTTGCATTAGGTGAATAAAAACGCTTCGCTACGGGACCCGTTTCCCGATGACATGGCAAAGGTACAGCCATTTCCCCCACGCCTCCATTTTCGGCAAGGTTGCAATTTTCTCCTCCCATATCTTCCGTAATATCCGTTCAATCCGTAATATCCGTTTATTCCGCAATATCCGCCAACCACAATAACCTACCACGTCTGCCATTAAAAAAATCTTAGCGCCTTAGCGCCTTAGCGTGGGGCATGAAGGTGTAATGTTGTGTAATGTGCCTCAATCGCTACAGTTTTTGGACAAAAAACGACAAGTTTTGGCCCCTTGCCCTTCGGTTATCCAAGAAAAATGCGCTATTTATGAAATAAGTCAAGAAATAATCAGTATCTTTGCAGGTTAAACAATAGTTAAACGCGCAGATGAAAGTTAAAATCCATCACGAGGGTGAGAATATATTGCTTGTCCTGTTCCTGATTATGGTGGCAAGCGGAACGCTGGCCTATTGGTTCTTCGACTACAAGCCCGTGGCTTGGGTCCTGATTGGACTGATGGCGATATTGTTCCTGTTGGTGCTCAACTTCTTCAGGCTGCCCAGGCGTCATTTCAAGGGTGACAACAGCGACGGCACTGCTGTCGTCTCAAGTGTCGATGGCACGGTGGTAGCCCTCGAGGAGGTCTATGAGGACGAGTATTTGCATCGCGACTGCATCCAGCTCTCGGTGTTCATGACGGTCTTTAATGTCCATGCCAACTGGGTGCCCGTCAAGGGCGAGGTAACCTACTACAAGCATCACTCGGGACGTTTCCTGGCCGCCAACCTGCCCAAGTCGAGCAGTGACAACGAGCGCTCGTCAATCGTCATTCGCACCGCAACAGGCGAGGAAATCCTTGTCCGCCAAATCGCCGGTGCCGTGGCACGCCGCATCGTGACCTACGTCGAGCAGGGCGAGACGGTGGATGTCAACGACTTCATCGGCTTCATCAAGTTCGGCTCCAGGGTGGACATCTTCCTGCCATTGGATACTCAAATTATGGTAAAACTGGGTGACCGCACCTGGGGTGGAGAAACCCTTGTTGCACGACTCAAAAACAAGAAATAAGCATGATGAAAGCAATACGCAACAATATCCCCAATGCCATTACCTCGCTGAATCTGCTGTTCGGCTGCATGGCATGCGTCAACGCGCTGTCAAACGGATGCTTGGTAGCCCCCCACATCGTGGCTTTTTGGTTCATCGCCCTATCGGCTGTCGCCGATTTTCTTGATGGTCTGGTGGCGCGCTTGCTGCATGCCGTCAGCGCCATCGGCAAGGAACTGGATTCGCTGGCCGACCTGGTGAGCTTTGGACTTGCGCCGGCACTGATCTTGTATAGCATGATGCCCAATGATGGTCCATGGGCGGAGTTTGCCCTGTTGCTGCCCGTGTTCGGCGCCCTGCGTCTGGCCCGTTTCAATGTCGACACCAACCAAGCCACCACCTTCACCGGCCTGCCCATCCCGGCCAATGCCATCTTCTGGATCGGCTTCACCGACTGGTATTACCACCAGCCAGATTGCCCCGTCTGGATCGTGCTGCTGCTCATCGTGGTGCTGTCATTGCTCATGGTATGCCCGCTGCGCATGTTCTCGCTCAAGATGCACAACCTATCGTCGCTCAAGCAGAATTGGGCACAATATTTGCAGATAGTAGCTACAGTGGCATTGGTCATCGTACTGGGTCTGCCCGGCCTTGCCGCCGCCATAGCACTATACGTGCTGCTGTCTATCATTAAAAGAGAAAAATAAATGAGTTTTCTAATATTCATATTGTTCGTCCTGTTCTTGATGATTGGAATCCCCCTGTTACGGGGATGGTTCTACATGCAGAACCTGCGTCGCCGTGTCAACGAGTCATTCCGTGGACGCCAGCAGCACGAGCGACCCCGTCGCGACGAGGAAGAGGAGGAATATACCGAGACCGGCGAACGCAAGATTTTCACCAGCAACGAGGGTGAGTATGCCGACTTCGAGGAAGTCTCAGGCACCATCATCGAGGAAACCACCCCCGACGGCGACACCCGCACCATCATCGAAGAGCAAATCACCGACGCCGAATACGAAGAAATCCACTAAAAAACAAAATCAGACCGCTCTGGACCTCAATCCACAGCGGTCTATTATTTTAAACTCTATTCTCTATTCTCTATTCTCTATTCTTTAACCTCTAACCTTTAACCTTTAACCTTCATTTTTCCTTGACAAAGGAAAAATGAATTCTCACAACTTCAGGTCGTCCTCGTTCTTGGGTTGAGGAGGATAGTCGATCGTGTAGTGCAAGCCGCGGGATTCCTTGCGGTCCTTGGCCTGGCGGGTGATGAGATAAGCCACATTAATGATATTGCGCAGCTCGCAGATGCGGCGCGATACGTTGCTGGTCTTGAACAGTTTCTCCGTCTCCTCGTACAGGATGTCAAGACGGTTCCAAGCCCTGTCCAGACGCAGGTTGCTGCGCACGATGCCCACGTAGGTAGCCATGATTTCGCCCACCTCTTTCTCGCTCTGGCTGATGAGCACCATCTCCTCGGGGTGCGTCGTGCCGGCGTCGTCCCAGTCGGGGATGTCCTCGCGCCAGCTGAACTCGTTGCGATGCTCAATGGCATGCTTGGCGGCAGCGTCGGCATACACGACAGCCTCGATCAGCGAGTTGCTGGCCAAGCGGTTGCCGCCGTGCAGACCCGTGCAGGAACACTCACCCACGGCATACAGACGCTTGATGCTCGAGCAGGCGTTCAGGTCAACCTTGATGCCGCCGCACATGTAATGAGCAGCAGGCACCACGGGGATGTATTCCTTGGTGATGTCGATGCCCAGGTCCAGGCAATGCTTGTAGATGTTGGGGAAGTGGTGTTTGGTCTCCTCGGCATCCTTGTGCGTCACGTCCAGGAAGACGTGGTCCTCGCCGCGCTGCTTCATCTCGTTGTCGATGGCGCGGGCCACCACGTCGCGCGGGGCCAGCGACAGGCGCGGGTCATACTTCTGCATGAATTCCTCGCCGCCCAGGTTACGCAACACGCCGCCGTAGCCGCGCATCGCCTCGGTGATGAGGAAGGCGGGACGGTCGCCGGGATGATACAGTGCGGTGGGGTGGAACTGCACGAACTCCATGTCCTGCACGGTTCCCTTGGCACGATAGACCATGGCGATGCCGTCGCCGGTAGCCACCAGCGGGTTGGTCGTGGTGTGGTAAACACAGCCTACGCCGCCTGTCGCCATCAACGTCACGCGCGACAGGAAGGTATCCACTTCGCCGGTCTCCTGGTTCAGGACGTAGGCGCCGTAGCATTCGATGCCGGGCGTGCGCCGCGTCACGATTTTACCCAGGTGGTGCTGCGTCAGGATTTCAACGGCGAAGTGGTCCTCATAGACGTCGATGTTGGGATTGTTCTTGACGGTCTCGATCAGCGACACTTGGATTTCGTGACCCGTGTTGTCGGCATGGTGAAGGATGCGGAATTCGCTGTGGCCGCCTTCGCGGTGCAGGTCAAACTCGCCCTTCTCGTTCTTGTCGAAGTCCACGCCCCAGCCTAGCAGTTCCTGGATTTGGGCGGGTGCCTCGGTAACGACTTTTTTCACCGCCTCAGGGTCGCTGAGCCAGTCGCCGGCCACCATCGTGTCGTGGATGTGCTTTTCGAAGTTGTCAACCTCGAGGTTGGTCACCGTGGCGACGCCGCCCTGGGCAAGGTCGGTGTTGGCTTCCTCCATCTTGGATTTGCACACGAGGGCCACAGTGCCTGTTTTTGCCACCTTCAAGGCAAAACTCATACCGGCTACACCCGAGCCGATAACAAGATAATCATATTTGCGTACCATCTTATTTCTCAGTTTTAAGTTGCTTTAGATCACCTAGTTCATCTAGATTATCTAGGATCTCTAGTAATTTACTCTTTCTCTCCGTAGAGCAGGTCGCCGCAGTCGCCCAGGCCGGGCACGATGTAGCTGTGCTCGTTGAGTTCGTTGTCGATGTCACACGTCCACAATGTGGTCTTGTCTTCGGGCAGGTGCTGGCGAACGACCTCAATGGCCTTGGGTGTCGCCACAACGCTTGCCACGTGGATGTGGGCGGGATGACCCTTGGTGACCAGGGCCTGGTAGGCCAGCTCCATCGACGAACCGGTGGCCAGCATCGGGTCAACGATGACCAGGGTCTTGTCGTCAAGGCGGGGGCTTGCGATATACTCGATGTGAACGACAAAGTCGTCGGTCTTGGGGAAGTATTTCCTGTAGGCCGATACAAAGGCGTTCTCTGCTCCGTCAAAGTAGCTCAGGAAGCCCTCATGGAAGGGCAGGCCGGCACGCAGCAGGGTGGCAAGCACCACGTTATCGTTCAATACATTGCATTGTTTCACGCCCAGAGGTGTCTCGACACCCACAGTGTGATACTGCAGTTTCTTCGAAACCTCGTAGGCCATGATTTGGCCCAGACGCTGAATGTTGGCACGGAAGCGCAGACGCTCCTGCTGCAACGCTTTGTCGCGTATTTCGCTCATGAATTGTCCCACCAGCGAATTTTGGTCACACAGGTTGATGATTTCCATATTCTCTTTTTATGATTGTTGGTTGATTAAATATTCTTGAAGGATGCGCTTGGCATTGTCGCGGTCAAGGGTGAGCTGCTGTTTGAGTTCCTCCAGACCGCACATCTTGAACTCCAGGCGCAGGAAACTGATGAATTCCAGCGTGATGTCTGCTCCGTAGATGTCGTCGTCAAAGTCAAACAGGTTGACTTCGATGCTCAACTTGTGGCCGTTGTCCAGCGTGGGGCGACGGCCGATGTTTGTCATGCCTTGCAGCTGCTGGCCGGCGACATGAGCCAGCACGGCATACGCGCCGTTGTGTGGCAACAGCAGATTGGGATCGAGTTCGCCCACGTTGGCGGTGGGGAAACCCAGCCCCCTGCCGTTGTGGAAGCCGTGAACCACCTTGCCGGTGAGGGCATAGGGGCGACCCATGCAGTGCATCGCGTCCACAACCCTGCCGGCGGCAATCAGGCCGCGTATGATGGTGGAACTCACTGGGGCATATTGTCCCAAATACTCGGGGGCCTTGATGACCTTGACGCCCAGTCGCTCTCCGTGGCGGCAGTAATCCTCAAAGGTCTCGCCCTTGTTGTGCCCGAAGCGGTGGTTATAGCCCGTCACCAGCTGGTCAACGCCATATCGGTCATGCAGCAACTCGATGAACTGTGACGAGTCGAGTTGGGCCAACTCGGGGGTGAATTCCAGCGTCAGCAACAGGTCGGGACCCAGGGCCTCGATCTGCTCCAGACGCTTATCGAGCGGCATGATGAGCTTTAAGGAGTCGTCGGGATGGAGCACCTGGCGCGGGTGGCTCAGGAAAGTGATGACCAGCGACTGCTTGCCGGCATCGGCGGCCCGTCGGTTCAGGAAGTTGACCAGTGTGGCGTGACCGCGGTGCACACCGTCAAACATGCCGATTGTGGCGACAGTGCTGCACGACGGCAGGCGGTCGTTTTCACTCAAAACCTTCATTCCTGTTTTTGTTTTTATCTTGAGGGCTTGCAGGGTTGATGCCTCATTTGTCGATATGCTCTTTGAGGATGCGCATCGTGTCGTTGCACAAGCGGATGAACATCTCGCGGTTCCTGAGCATGGTGGAGGTCTTCACCTTTTTGTCGGTACCCGAGAACAGGTAACCGGTCTCGTTGCTGTCCAGAGCACGCATGGTGGGCACGACGCCTGCCTCGGGGCTGGGGATGTTGCGGCTCAGGTAGTCGGGAACGCGATCCATCCACCGCGACATGGCGATGGCTCCGCTCTTCAGCAGACCGGGATTCACACAGTTCACGGCAACACGACGCGTCTTCATGGTGCTCGACATGTAGATGGAGAACAAGGTCAGCGCAAGCTTGCTTTGGGCATAGGCTCCCAGCGGCGTGAAATGGGACACGGCAGGGAACTCATACGGGAGCGATACAAAGCGGCGCGACACGCTGGTCGACAGGATGATGCTGCCTCCCTCCTCAATCAGCGGATAGACCTGCATCGACAACAGCACGGTGCTCAGGTAGTTCACCTGCACTGCGTGTTCAAAACCGTTGGGTGAAATCTCGCTGCGGCGGGGCAGCAGGCCGGCATTGTTGATAAGGGCCGCGATAGGACGATTCAACGCACGCAGGCGGGCCACAAAGTCGTTGACCAGTTCAAAGGAGTTCAGGTCCAGTTGCAGGCAGGAAATATCCTTGTTGCGAGTCACCTTGCGCAGTTGGGTGGCATAGTTCTCGGCCTTTTGGATGTCGCGGCTCGCCAGCAGCACGGCTTTGCCTTGCTCGGCGAGTTTGCGGGTAATCACACTGCCCATGCTGTCGGTGGAGCCGGTTACTATGTATAATGGCTTGACATCGGCGTCCAGCACTTTATCATTATCGGTCATCATATCGTTTTAGTTTTATGGTTCATTTCGTTCTAACCTGCAAAGATATAAAACTTCGCCTAAAGTCACCGCATTTCATCATAAAAAATAAAAAATGTGCCATTATGATTGTTTTGTTTTATCTTTGCAGATGAGAAATATCCAAGAATTATGGCTTTAGGACGTAAAACCAAGATAAGGTTATGGCAGTTAGGAACACTTTTGTTCCTGCTGGTGATTGCATTGGCCTGGTGTATGAAGCCGCCTCGAAATAAGGTTCCCACGGCAAGTCACGGGACATTGGAACGCTTCCCGCAGTTCAAGTCACAGTTTGTCCCGTCAAGGGATGTGGTCGTCTGGCTCCCCGAGGGCTATCAGACGGGCGACTCGTGCGATGTGCTCTACATGCACGATGGCAACATGCTGTTCGATGCCACCACGACGTGGAACCGGCAGGAGTGGCACGTCGATGAGGTGATGGACAGCCTCATCCGGACTGGCGTCATCAGGCCGTGCATCGTCGTGGGTGTCTATAACACCGACGACCGCCTCACCGAGTATTTCCCCGCTAAGACCTGGCAGCATGTGGCCGAGGCCGACCGCAAGAAAGCTAAAATCGATAAGCTCACTGGCGACGACTATCTGCAGTTCATCGTCAAGGAGTTGAAGCCCTTTATCGACGACCGCTACAAGCCGTTGGTTGACCGTGACCACACCTTCATGATGGGCTCCAGCATGGGCGGGCTGATTTCGCTCTATGCCCTGTGTGAATATCCGCAGGTGTTCGGCGGAGTGGCTTGCCTCTCGTCTCACTTGTCAATGGCGCATTTGCCTGATGGTTTTAAAGGTGAAAAGTGGGCCACGGGTTTTCGGGACTATGTGGGTCAACACTTGCCCGAGGCTAACGGCAGCCTCATCTACATGGATCACGGTACCCAGGATTTTGATGCCGACTACGGCCCTTATCAAGAATTGCTCGACAGCGTCGTTGTCGCTAAGGGCTGGGACAAGCAGCACTACAGGAGCCTCGTGTTTGATGGCGACGGCCACAACGAGACCAGTTGGGCAATGCGTTTGGACCAACCGCTTTTGTTCTTACTTGGAAAATGATACCTGGAAAAATGATGGACAGATTTGTAACTGTTATTGGTGGTGTGAACATGGACATTTCGGCGGCTTTGACGGCTCCGTTTGTCCCTGCCGACTCGGTGCCGGGTCAGGTGACCCTGGGCTGTGGCGGCGTGGCGCGTAACATCGCCCACAACCTGCGGCTCATGGGCCACAATGTGAAGTTTGTGAGTGCATTCGGTGGCGAGACCTTCGGCGAGATGTGCTGGCGCGAGTGCCAGGCTGTCGGCTTGGACCTCAGTTTGAGTGAACGCTGCGAGGGTATGCGCAATGGTCTGTACCTGTGTGTCAACGACCAGACGGGCGACATGATTGCCGCTGTGGCCGACACCGATATCGTTGATCACATCACCCCCGAGTTTCTGGCAGCACGCATCTCCGACATCAATCGTTCCGAATGTGTGATTGCCGATACCAATATCTCTGCCGGGGCCCTGCAATATCTCATCGATTACTGCTCTGCTCCGCTCTTGGTCGATACCGTGAGCACGGCTAAGGCTCCCCGTGTCATCAAGGCATTGCAGCAGAGCCAGACAAAACGCTTGCATGGCGTGAAACTCAACAAGATAGAGGCGCTGGCTGTCACTGCCTGTGATACGGTCAAAGCCGCTGCCGACCGCCTCGCTGAAATGGGCATTGCCCAGGTCTATATCACATTGGGCAGCGAGGGCGTTTATTGCAGTGACGGCACTCGCCACGAGCACCTCAAAGCCATTCCCACCCGTGTCATCAACACTACCGGAGCGGGCGATGCTTTCATCGCTGGTGTGGCCCATGCCCAGATGTGTCGGGAGCCCTTCCCCGACTGTGCTGGAACCGGCCTCAAGGCCGCCCATGCCACCTTGCTCTCGACCCAAACCGTCAATCCCGACATCAACAATTATATCTAGTTCCTCTAGTATATCTAGTTCCTATAGAACATCTAGAACATCTAGTCTCTCTAGCCCTTAATTAAACGATCAACAATATGAACAACTATTTATCCATCTCACCCGAAGTGCAACAGGCACTTGACGAGGGCCGTCCCGTAGTCGCCCTCGAGTCCACCATCATCTCTCACGGCATGCCCTATCCCCAGAATGTGGAGACGGCCTTGCGCGTGGAACAGACCATCCGTGATAACGGGGCCGTGCCCGCCACCATCGCCATCATCGGCGGCAAACTCAAGGCGGGCTGCACGCCCGATGAAATCGAGTATTTGGGCCATAAAGGCCAAGCCGTGACCAAGGCGTCGCGCCGAGATCTGCCTGTGCTCATCGCCCGTGGACAGGACGGTGCCACCACCGTGACCACCACGATGATTATCGCCGCTATGGCAGGCATCAAGGTGTTTGCTACCGGCGGCATCGGCGGCGTACACCGCGGAGCCGAAACCACCATGGACATCAGCGCCGACCTCGAAGAATTGGCGATGACTCCCGTCATGGTCATCTGCGCCGGTGCCAAGTCCATTCTCGACTTGGGGCTCACGCTGGAGTACCTCGAAACCAAGGGTGTGCCCGTCATCGGCTACGGCACCGAGGAATTGCCTGCTTTCTACACCCGCCACAGCGGTTTCAAGGTGGACTACCGCATCGACACCCCCGAGGAACTCGCCGCTGCCTTCCGTGCCAAACTCGGCATGGGCTTGAAGGGCGGCATGCTTGTTACCAACCCCATCCCCGAAGAGTATTCCATGCCTGCCGATGTCATCAACAAGGCTATTGACGAGGCCATCGACGAGGCCAATCGACTGGGCATCCGGGGCAAGGAAACGACGCCTTTCCTCCTGGCCAAGGTCAAAGATCTCACTGGCGGCGACAGCCTGGCCAGCAACATCCAGCTGGTGCTCAACAACGCCCGCTTAGCCGCAAAGACCGCCGTGGCATTACACCGACTGTAAGTCTTTTCTGCGAGAACGCAAGTCAATAGAGTACAGACAGAGCCGTCAAGTCGCTAAGATATCTATGTTGAAAGACTTAGCGACTTGGCGGTTTGGCGTGAGGTTGAATGACTGAACGGTTACAGCCATGGAACAATTGTTAAAATATCTTAAATTACTGCTCAATAAATACTCCACTCCACATTTTTTGAGTAATTTCGTACTTAAATCTAAAATAATTGAACTTGACAGTTATTATTCACTTTATAAACACTTTTTAAAAACAACTTTCATTATGAAGAAATTTTTTACTTTGATTGCTGTGGCCGCTATGGCATTTGCCGCTCAGGCCAATGAGTTGACCGTTTGTGATAACGGTGTGGTTGGTGAGGATGCTTGGGGTGGCATTCCCGTTTATGGCTACTGGTATGATGCCGAAGGTATGGCTCAGCAGATCTATCCCGCCGATATGCTGACCGAGATGGCTGGTGGCAAGATCACCCAGTTGAAGTTCTACTCCGCTGCATCTTGGGGTGCGCCTTATGATTCCTATACTATCGCTTTCCAGGGTGGTGAGATTCTGCTCGCTCTCAAGGAGGTTGAGCAGACCGCCTTTGCCGATGAGGATCCTATGATTGGCGGCGCTACTGTAGTTGCCTCTGTAGAGCCTGAGTATGGTGGTCTTTACCTGACTTTCACTCTGGATGAGCCTTTTGAGTACAATGGTGGCAACCTGCTCGTCGAGTGCTTCTGGGACGGTTCTGGTTCTTGGGGTACCACCTACTTCCTCGGTGAAGAGATGGAAGAGAATACCGCTTATGTTGGCTATGATCACTATGGTTCATGGGATGAAGGCACCTTTAACGCTCTGAACAAGTGCACCTTCACCTATGAGTCTGGCACAACTCCCGTTGAGCCCGTTACTGTAGGCGCTCCCGTCTTCAATGGCTACACCATCGACGGTGTTACCGGTTACGGTGTTGACATCACCCCGACCACCGAGGGCAGCGAAATCATGTACCGCGTCCTGGTTTGGGATCCCGTTGCCGAGGAGTGGGTTCTGAGGACCGACTGGACCCTGTACGGGGACACCGAGGGTGAGATCTGGTTCGAGAACAACGGTGAGAAGGTTCGCGTCGAGGCTTACGCCTTCATCGGTGAGAACAGGAGCGAGGATGTAGCTTATGAGTTCACTGTAGCTACCGCTCTCGATGAGCTCATGAGTGGCAAGACCGTTGCCGGCGTTCGCTACTTCAACATGGCTGGCCAGGAGATGCAGCAGGCCGAGGGTATGACCATCGTGGTTACCACCTACACCGACGGCACCACCAACGCTGTTAAGGTTGTGAAGTAAGTTATTAGCATTTAACTGTTAGAGATAACAGACTCAATTGTGGAGGCGCAAGATTTTGCGCCTCCACTTTTCTTATCAGGGGTACGGTAAAGTTTTTCTTGAAAAAGGACAATAATCAAAGATTATTGCGTAATTTTGCAGTTTGAAAACTTGCGTAGGCTCGATGAATTGTATTTCGGCAGGTCACGACAAGTTGATTAAAACATGACGAAGTTTAATCCAAGCAATAAATAAACTACGAAGATGAGATGCCAACATTGCGGACACGAGGTGCCCGAGGGTTCAGTTTTTTGTAACCGTTGCGGATACCGCATGAGTAACGAAGTGACTTGCAGCTACTGTCATCAGCCGATGCCCTCAACGTCGGTCTTTTGCCCGCATTGCGGCAAGGCTGTTGACAATGCGGTGAAAGTGGCCAGCCGCGAGCCGGTGGCCCCCGCTCCAACAATGGCTCAACGTCCTGAAACCACCTACAACGAGCAGAAACGTGCCGCCCAGCGTCAGGCCAATGCCTGGCAGCAGCCCGAACCTCCCCGTAACGATGACGATGATGACGACGATGATGATGGCGGCGGACGCTCCAACTTCAACCGCAACTTGATTATCGGTGCCGTGTTGGCTATCCTTGCCATCGCGCTGCTGAGCCTCCTGCGCCATTGCAACAGTCAGGAGAACGACCGTCTCGAGGCGCGGGCCGACAGTGCTGCAATCATTGCCGACGGTAGTCAAGACCCGATGGCGGTGCTCACGGCCGAGCTCAGCCGCAACAACTTGACCGAGGACAAGGCCTACACCGGATGTGCAGTGCGCTTTGGCAGCACCGACCCCGACACCCCCGAGCGCATTGTCGGCGTGACCTACAAGGACGACACCGACCGTCCCTTCATCAAGCTCTATAACCTCACCCGTGATGGTGCGCAGTGGAAGACCGAGATTGGTCAGACCAAGTACTTCGACGGCCGGTCCATCATCATGGACAACAGTTCGCTCATCGCCGATGCCATGTACGTGCCGCGCGGCGTGACCGTCGATGGAAAGCAGTGCCTCTACTTCGCCTTCCTCAACCACTTGAAGGGTGCCGGCGAGGGCAACAATGGCCGCGTGACACTGTGCCTGTATGACATCGACAACAAGAAACTCACCACCTTGACCTACGACGGACAGATTCGTTCCCGCACCGACGGACGCCAGTATGTCTATTGCCGAGGACCTCTCGAGAGCACCAACAGCAGCGAGCGCGCTTTCCTGCGCCAGGAGGCTGCCAACATTGGTGCCATCCGCGTTGCCACGCAGGACGAGATAGATGCTGAGGAAGAGGCCAAGGCCAAGGAAGAAGAGGAAAAAGCACTGGCTGGAGAGGAGAATGCCGACGCCAAGTGGGACCACGACAATGCCGAGAACATGGGCAAGCTCAAGGAGGGCGAGGAAGTGAAGATGAAGCCCACCCAGTACGATAAGCCCATCATCAACATGAAGGAAATCAAGGACAAGCTCGAGAATGACCGTTATCTCGTGTTCTTGGACACCAAGGGCTCGGTAGTCGGCTTCAACAAGAACACTCGCAAGTACTTCACCGTCTATGCCGGCAAGAACGGCGCTGCTTCAGGCATCAGCTTCAGCGGCGACAACACTGTGCTCATCAAGACGTCCAACGGTTCCATCTCCTACGACTTGGTTCATGACAAGGCCAAGAACGCCAACTGATAGAAATGACTCCCGAGAAACGATACTATTTTTGGTTTTTCATTAAGCTGGATCTTATCCTGGCGGGTTTGCTCGTACTGCTGTGGTGGCTCAACAATGTCGCCTTCGCAGGATAAAGATGAGCATTCCGCCATCAACAATCCGCAATATCCGTCATTTCCGTAATATCCGTTATTTCCGTCATCTCCGTCTCACCGCGAACTAAAAAACAAAATAATATGGTTGAAATCAGAGAAATCCAACCCACCAAGAGCAACCTGCTCAAGTTTGTCCATTTCCCCATCGACACGCTGTACCGCGACAGCGAGTACTTCGTCCCCCCACTGGTAACCGACGAAATCAACACCCTCAGGCCCGACAAGAACCCGGCCTTCGATTTCTGTGAGGCGGTTTACTATCTGGCTTATCGTGACGGCAAAATCGTGGGACGTGTCGCCGGTATCATCAACCACGTGTGCAACGAGCGTTCGGGAAAGAAAGAGGCCCGCTTCAGCTACATCGACTTCATCGATGACGCCGAGGTCGTTGACGCCCTCATCGACGCCGTGACACGCTGGGGTAAGTCTAAGGGCATGGAGCATCTTACTGGTCCGTTGAGTTTCACCGATATGGACCCCGAGGGAATGCTCATCGAGGGTTACGACCGTGTGGGCACCAGCGGCGGCATCTACAACTTCCCCTATTATCCCAAGCACATGGAGCGCCTGGGCTTTGTAAAAGACGCCGACTGGTTGGAAATGCTCATTACCATCCCCAAGGATATCCCTGAGAAGATGCAACGCATCTCCGACCTTGTCTCCAAGCGCTACAACCTGGAGGCTATCAAGTACAGCAACCGCAAGAAGCTTGTCGCCGACTATGGTGACGCCATCTTCAAGTTGATCAATGTGGCCTATGACGATATTTTCGGCTACTCGCCTTTGTCCGACAAGCAGATCAACCATTACATCAAGATGTACTTGCCTTTCCTCCCCCTCAACGACCTGGCCATGGCCGTCGAGAAGGACACGCGCGAACTTATCGCCGTGGGCATTTCCATCCCCTCAATGGCACGGGCGCTCATCAAGAATCGCGGTCGCTTGTTCCCATTTGGTTGGATGCCCCTGTTGAAGGCCTTCAAGCACAACGATGTGGTGGACCTGATGCTCATCGCCGTCAAGCCCGAGTTCCAGAACAAGGGTGTCAACTCACTGCTGTTCACCGACCTGATTCCTTGCTTCAATGCCAATGGCTACAAGTTCGCCGAGAGCAACCGCGAGTTGGAACTCAACTCCAAGGTGCTCAAGCAGTGGGAATACTTCGAGTACGTGCAGCACAAGCGCCGCCGCGCCTTCACCAAGGAGATCTAGCCCCCGGTCAAGAAGGCAGCCATCCCGCCGTCTCCTCTGGCCCTCCCGGTTCCCCCGGCTTGGCCCTCCCGGTCCCCCGTGCCGTGGCTCTGCCACGGCCCCCGCAACAAGAAACATCAGTAACTAAATATCATTCACAGTCATGAACGATTCAATTCAAGTAATCAGCAAATTCGCCCTTCAGGGCTTGGAAACACAGGCATTACGTGACGCTGCCATGGCCGCAAAGCAGACGCTGGAAAGCGGCAGTGGTGCCGGCAACGATTTCTTGGGCTGGCTCCACCTGCCCAGCAGCATCGACGAGCAGCAGTTACAGGCAATCGAAGAGAGTGCTGCACAATTGCGCAGCGAGTGCGAGTATGTCATCAGCATCGGCATCGGCGGCAGTTACCTCGGTGGTAAGGCCGTCATCGAGGCCCTGAGCAACCACTTCGCCGCCTACAGGACTGATGGTGGCCCCAAGGTTCTGTTTGCTGGCAGCAATATCGGCGAGGATTACCTGTACGACATGATGGACCTGGTGCGCGGTCACAAGTTCGGTATCATCGTCATCTCCAAGTCGGGAACGACAACCGAGCCGGCCATCGCTTTCCGCCTCTTCAAGGAGATGCTCGAGCAGCAGGAGGGCAAGGAATTTGCCAGCCGCAACATCATCGCTATCACCGACGCACGTCGCGGTGCATTGCGTCGCCTCGCTATCGAGGAGGGTTATGCAACCTTTGTCATCCCCGATGACGTGGGCGGCCGTTTTTCGGTGCTCACTCCCGTCGGACTGTTGCCCATCGCAGTGGCTGGATTCGACATCCGTGCCCTGGTCAAGGGTGCTGTCGAGATGGAGCAGGGCGGCGAAGAACAGGTGCTCGACTATGCCATTGCACGCAACGCCCTCTACCAGCAGGGCAAGAAGATAGAGATCTTGGCCAACTTCACCCCGCGCCTGCACTTCCTGGCCGAGTGGTGGAAGCAGCTCTACGGCGAGAGCGAGGGTAAGAACCACAAGGGAATCTTCCCCGCCAGTGTGGACTTCACCACCGACTTGCACAGCATGGGCCAGTGGATTCAAGACGGTGAGCGCACCATCTTTGAGACGGTGCTCAGCGTGGGTGACCAGCAGCACGAGGTCATCATCCCCAACGATGATGCCGACCTGGACGGACTCAACTACATCGCCGGCAAGAACGTGGACTATGTCAACAAGATGGCCGAGCTGGGTACTCGCCTAGCCCACATCGACGGCGGCGTTCCCAACTTGCTCATCACCATTCCCGCCGTGACCGAGCGTTACCTCGGCCAGCTGATCTACTTCTTTGAGAAGGCGTGCGGTGTGAGTGGTTACATCCTGGGTGTTAACCCGTTTGATCAGCCCGGTGTCGAGGCCTACAAGAAGAACATGTTCGCCTTGTTGGAGAAACCCGGCCACGAGGAGGCTACCGCCCAAATGAAAATTAGGCTCAAACAATAACTATAATAATCAAACAACCGATAGCAACACGAGCAACTCAATACCCTGTTGTTACACTTGTTTGATTTAACCAGAAACTAAAAACTAAAAAATGATTTATCCGATTATTTCGGCCGAGGAAGCCGCCGAATTTGTACAAAATGGCTTCACAGTGGGTGTTTCGGGCTTTACTTCGCCCGGTTGTCCTCAGGCAGTGCCTGTTGCCATCGCCGAGCGCGCCAAGCGCGAGCATGAGGCTGGACGTGAATTCAAGATCAACCTTTTCAGCGGCGCCTCGACCAGCGACCACATCGATGGCGAGTTGACCCGTGCCGATGCCTTGAACTTCCGCACCCCCTATCAGTCGCATCCCGATATGCGCAAGGCCATCAACGCTAATGCCATTCACTATAACGACCGTCACCTGAGCGAGTTGGCACAGGAATTCCGCTATGGCTTCTATGGCAAGATGGACATCGCCATCGTCGAGGCTCAGAGCATCACCGATGACGGCGAACTCATCCTGGGCACCTCCATGGGCAACACCGCTACTTGGCTCAAGATGGCCGACAAGGTGATTGTCGAGGTCAATGACCAGATTCCCGAGACCATCCGTGGTATGCACGACGTCTATACGCCCAATGATCCCCCTTATCGTCGCGAGATCCCCATCTACACGCCTCACGACCGCGTGGGCACCCCCACCGCCCATGTTGACCCCAAGAAGGTCATCGGCGTTGTCAAGACTTCGCTGCCCATTAGCAAGGAGGGCGCCTTCACCCCGGTTGACGAGGTGACTGCCGCCATCGGTCGCAACGTGTGCGCATTCCTCGTCAATGAGCTCAAGCAGGGCCGCATCCCCAAGGAGTTCCTGCCCCTGCAGAGTGGTGTGGGCAACATCGCCAACGCCGTGCTCGATGCCCTCGACAAGAGCGACGACATCCCCCCGTTCGAGATGTACACCGAGGTGATTCAGGACAGCGTGCTCGAGCTGCTCGAGAGCGGTAAGTGTAAGTTTGCCAGCACCTGCTCGATGACCTTCTCCAGCGGTGCCATGACCGAGTTCTTTGAGAAGGGCGAGGCTCTGCACAACAAGGTGCTCATGCGTCCCAGCGAAATCAGCAACAATCCCGAGGTAGTGCGCCGTCTTGGTGTCATCACGATGAACACTGCCATCGAGGCCGACATCTACGGTCACATCAACTCGACACACGTCAGCGGCACCCGTCTGATGAACGGTGTCGGCGGTTCGGGCGACTTCACCCGCAATGCCTACATCAGCATCTTCCTGTGCCCGTCGATCAAGAAGGACGACTGCATCAGCACTATCGTGCCCATGGTGTCCTATCCCGACCACAACCCGCACTCGGTCGATATCATCATCACCGACCAGGGTATCGCCGACCTGCGCGGCAAGGATCCCGTGCAGAGCGCCCACGAAATCATTGAGCATGCCGCTCATCCCGTTTATCGTCCCCTGTTGCGCGAGTACCTCAACCTCGCCAAGAAGGGCCACGTGATGATGAACCCCGACATCGCCTTCGCCTTCCACAGCACCCTGATGCACGACGGCGACATGCGCAAGACCGACTTCGCCAAGTTCCTGAAGTAAAATTCAGCCTTATCTAAAAAAGTTGACAGTTGTGAATCTTCAACTGTCAACTTTTTTCATCTATACCCAAATCAATCAATGCCTCCATTCAATGACACCATGAGACGATTGCCGCTCCATCTGCCCATCCGCGCAATAAGTTAAATTCGTGTAATTGGCATTAGCCCCGAAGGGTCGGTTATAAAACTCTTCGCGCCTTAGCGCCTTAGCGTGGGGTTGATTGTTCCTGGGCAAAAAAAAGACGCACTTCGATGCGTCAATCGTTAGTCCTGTCCGTGATGAGCCTTGTCACATGGCGGGTTCGATGCTCATGCCTGAATAGATGATGTAAACCAGCAGGATGAGCAGCACCGCAATCGTGATGTAGGCAACCACCTTGAAAGCAATGCTCGGCATGGTTCCGTTTTGATGCAGATGCGGCTGTGTGGCCTTGTACTGATGAGGCATGGTACGCAACTTGTCCTCGAAGCGGGTCGATTGAGGCATGGGTGTGGGCTCCTCGGCCTTGCGGCTGGATTGGCTGGGCTCTTGCTTGGTGGCAGCGGTTGGGCTGGGAGCCGGGGCACTTGGATGCTTGGACTCGGCCTTGGCACTTGCGGGAGCCTCTTCAAACGGCGCTTTCAGGTCAACACCGCAGTAGGGACAGAAACTGATGCCCTCGGGCAACTTCCTGCCGCAACTGTAGCAGAAACGTGATTTGTCCTCCTGGACACTGGTGCTCACGCTGGCGGTGTGACGATAGGGAGCATCCGAGTCGTCGCGAACCACCAGACTGCCGCCCTCATAGCGACAGACAGCAAGGCACTGGGGACATACGACTTGGCAGTCGTGCGTCATCAGCTCTTCTTGTGACACGGCCATCCATTTACCGCATTGTGGGCACTTGAGTTCCATAGAATGATAGCTATATAGATGTGGGCGCAAAGATACTGCTTTGGATTGAAAACTCCAAATAAAAAGCGTCTCTAACACAGTGAAAACCGCCTTATAAGCATCAAAAATGGCCTAAAAATAAAAAATCTTGCCGTTTTGTTTTTCAATGTTAATAATATCTATTACTTTTGCACCCGCAAAATTGTCGAAAACACTAAATTAACGCAATAAAATGGCAAAAAAACAGAATCAAGGTGCCCGCACGACTCTCGAAGAGGTGAATGAATCATTGACCAGTGCGGCACAACGCATCGAAGACAACAAGAAGTATGTTACCTGGGCGCTCATCGGTATCGCTTTGATCGCTCTCTTGGCTGGTGGATACATCTACCTCCACAAGAAGAACATCGCCGATGCCAGGGAGGCTATCGGCAAAGCTGATATCGCATTGTTGCAGCAGAATCAGGATGAAGCTTTGAAGGCTTACGAGAAAGTGGCCGACGAGTTTGGAAACAAGGCTGGTGAGCGTGCTCACCTCAACGCTGCCATCCTGTTGTATCAGAAGGGTGAGTATGAGAAGGCTGCCAAGCACCTCGAGGAGTTCAGCCCCGATGGCAACCTCATTGGTCCCGCTTCGCAATCGCTGCTGGGCGACTGCTACGTGAACCTCAAGAAACTCGACAAGGCACTGGCTTGCTACGACAAGGCCATCAGCCTGGCAAACGGCAACGAGGTTTATGCTCCCGCTTTCATGATCAAGAAGGCTACTGTTCTGCACGAGCAGAAGAAGTTTGCCGACGAGGCTGCTATCTACCAGACAATCAAGGACCAGTATCCTATTTACTGTCAGCAGAACGGCTTCAGTGTCGACAAGTATCTGGAGCGTGCCAATGCACTCGCAGGCAAGTAATTCTTTACAGAATGAAAAAGATAAAGGGGTGGACAAAACTTGGTTTTGTGCCAGCCCTTTTTTCATAACCACTAGTCATTAAATTGTTTATCAGATATGAAACCGATTTATCATCGCATATTGCTCAAGCTCAGCGGCGAGTCGCTGGCAGCAGAACAGAGTAGCGGCATCGACCCGCAGCGTGTGGCCGACTATGCCACCCAAATCAAGGAAATCGTCGACGCCGGGGTACAGGTAGCCATCGTCGTCGGCGGCGGTAACATCTTCCGCGGCCTCAAGGGCGCAGCCCAGGGCTTCGACCGCGTTAAGGGCGACCAGATGGGTATGCTCGCCACGGTCATCAACGCGTTGGCGATTTCGTCGGCCCTTGAAGCCATCGGACAGCCTGCCCAGGTATTCACCGCCATCGGCATGTTCCCCATCGGTGAGCCTTACAGCAAGTGGCGCGCCATCGACGCCATGCAGGCCGGCAAGGTCGCCATCTGCTCCTGCGGCACGGGCAGCCCCTTCTTCACCACCGACACGGGCAGCACGCTGCGCGCCATCGAGGTCGAGGCCGACGTCATGCTCAAGGGCACCCGCGTGGACGGCATCTACACCGCCGACCCCGAGAAGGACCCCACGGCCACCAAGTTCGACCGCATCACCTACGACGAGATCTACAATCGCGGCCTCAAGGTCATGGACATGACTGCTACCGTGATGGCCCGCGACAACAAGCTGCCCATACACGTCTTCAACATGGACGTGTACGGCAACCTCCTCAAGGTGATGTCCGGCGAGCCCATCGGCACCGTCGTCACCCTGTGATGCTCGCAGTTTAGAGTTTATAGGTTAGAGTATAGAGAGGTATCCGCCTCAGGGTTGCCTATGCCGTGACTCTGTCACGGCCCAAGAACCCGAATAAGAGAATCTCCACGCTTTTACCAGTTCGCGCCTCACGCTAAGCCGCTAAGGATATAGAACAACAAGTACAATAAATACAAATTATTGATTAACAATCAATTGTATTTATTGTACTTATTGTTTTCCTTTTATCCTTGTTTTCCTTTTATCCTTGTTTTCCTTTTATCCTTGTTTTCCTTTTATTCTTGTTTTTCTTTCGGTTTGCGGGATTACTCGAGGCTAAGGGCCTTACGGATGAGCGGCTCGAGCTCCCGAGCATCGTTTGACGTTGAGAGGCGGTGATTTCCTGCGTTTTTAACAGTTTGAGATTGTTAAAAAATGTAATAATGTGGCGATTTGGGGCAAAATGGCCATTTTTTGTGACTTTTTGCCCATTATGTTGCGCCATAGCAGTAATTTTGTTGTCCTAAAAGTAAAAAATCTCCACTTCAGGTTTGATTATTATAAAATAGGTATAGCAATGAAAAGGATTACAACATTATTACTCGCAGTTGCAGCTGTTTCTATGACCTCTTTTGCAGGTGGACTGCTGCATAACACCAACCAGCACATCGCCTTCATGCGCATGATGGCCCGTGGTGCCAGCCACGAGATTGACGCCGTCTATACCAACCCCGCCGGTTTGGCCTTCATGGACCATGACGGTTGGACTCTGTCGCTGAACATCCAGAGCGCCTCACAGCGCCGCGACGTGCTCACGACCTTTGCCCTCTTCCCCGAGGCCGATCACACCCGCCTGTACAAGGGCAAGGCCGAGGCTCCTGTTCTGCCGTCGCTCTATGGTGCCTATAAGAAGGACCGTTGGACGTTCTCGGGCTTCTTCGGTGTTACTGGTGGCGGTGGCAAGTGCGATTTTGACAGTGGTCTTCCCATGTTTGATGCCGCTGTGATGGCAGGCGTGGCTGCACAGACCAAGCCGCTCATTGGCAAGTTCCCCCAGGCTGCCGCATTGTTCCCCCAGGGATATGTGGATCCGTCATTCTATGACATCGAGTCGGCAATGAAAGGCCGCCAATATATCTTCGGCCTGCAGTTAGGTTCCACCTATAAGGTGCTTGACTGGTTGAGCGCCTACGCTGGTTTCAGAATGAACTACTTCAACGGCAACTATTCTGGTCACATCAACGCCAGCGCCAACGACAATTTGGTGAAAGCCGTTGGACAGATGATGCCACTGGTGCAGCAGTATGCCCCCGAATATGTGCCGGTACTCAACAACATGGCCGGTGAGGGTGGATTGGCAAAGGTTGCCCTCGATTGCTCACAGACCGGTTGGGGTGTCACCCCCATCATCGGCGTAGACCTGGAGTGGAATGGTTTTACCCTGGCTGCCAAGTATGAGTTCAAGACCAACCTGAACATCGAGAACGACAACAAGACCTTTGAGAATGATGTTCCCGATGCCTTCAAGGAGAAGATGGCCGACTATAAGCATGGCGTGAACACGCCCAACGACCTGCCCGCAGTGCTCTATACTGCCCTGGGCTATGAGTTCATCCCCAACAAGCTGCGCGCCACCGTCGAGTACCACTACTATGACGACAAGCATGCCGAGATGGCCCATGATAAGCAGAAGGCCCTGCGCCACGGCACACACGAGGTGCTCGCTGGCGTGGAGTGGGACATCAACAAGATGTTCACCGTGAGCGGCGGTTTCCAGAACACCGACTACGGCTTGAGCGACGCTTACCAGACCCACACCTCCTTCTCCTGTGACAGCTACTCGATCGGCTTCGGTGGTGCTGTCAACGTGACCGAGAAGATTAAGCTCAACGTGGGCTACTTCTGGACTACCTACAAGGACTATGACCGCAGCGAGACCGACTACTTCGGCACCACGCTGCCCGGTAAGGACACCTATAGCCGCACCAACAAGGTATTCGGTGCAGGTATCGACTTCAAGTTCTGATTCTTTACGACCCGTTCAGGCGATAGCCTTGAAGACCCACTTCAGTGCTATCAATGATTCCCCAGCGGGCAGGAGATATAAAAATCTAGTTCCTGTGTACGATAAACCGCCGTCCGTGGTAATCGGGCGGCGGTTTATTGTATCTTCGTCGTTTCCTTGGCGAGATGTGACTTACTGCTCGTAGAGTCGGCGATGCATGAGCACCGAGCGATAGATGTGGATCATATGGTCGGCCAGCACCTTGCCGGTGAAGCGCTCGCTGTTCTCACGGGCGGCATTGAGCATCGCTTGACGCTTGTTCTCGTCCTCCAGGACATCGCTCAGCAGATCAGCGCCCTCATGGAAATCGTTGTAATAGATGGCTCCGTCTCCGCCAAACTCGCGTGCCTTGGCCGAGTCCTTGCAAATCACGAGCGCACCCGTGCGCTGAGCATTGATGAGCTTGCACAGGTCGCGCATGCGGTCGGTGTTGGGTATGATGACTGCCTTGGCCATACGTGCTACGGCGGTAAGGTCGGCATGGTGCACCTTGTCCACTTGTTTGAAGCGGTGGAAAATGTGCAGATCATGGGCCTGCTCCTTGATCACGTTGTCAAAGTGGTCGGTGCGGTAACCCAGCATCACGATGGAAATCTTGTGGTTGCGCAGTTCGTGAAGGAGCTGCATGGCTTCTTTCAGGTTGTCGTCACTGTTGAGGCGGCCCTTGTACAGAATGAAATTCTCGGGAAGATGATACTTCGAGCGCAGGATGTCAAACATGTTCTCGGGAACCGACTCGTCGCAGCCTTCATAGAAGCAGGGATATACCACCTCGACATTATCGGGGTTCAGGTGATAATGGTCGATGATGACTTGACGGTCAACCTCGTTCAGGGCAATCACGCGCTTGGCAAACTTGCACGCTTTGCGTGCGCGGCGTTGCATCAGCATGCGCTCCAACCATCCGCTGGCACTCTTGTATAGCGGGTCGGTCATGGTGAACACGGTGGGGAAGTTGCTGCCGTTGAATCCCGAGGCCAGGCCGTCATCAATGCCGTGGAAGGTGTTGACACCATGGGCCTTCGCCGATCTGACGATGCCGTTGTTGGTGTACCAGCGGTTCTTGTTGTGGATGTGGTTGCGCGGGAACTTCACGCGCACGCTATCCTCATTGAACAGCGCTGTGAGTCGCTTGTTCGACTCGTTCTCGGGAGAGTAGAGGATATAATAGTTGTCTGGATAATTCGTGGCCAATGCTTTGATAAGGATACGTCCATAGTATGACGTATCATTATTCTCCATAATGATCTTACGGCCACCGTAACCTACTACCATAATCTATTCTGTTTTTGTTGCGTTGATTCTGTGTTTTTTGTTGAAATTGCCTGCTAAGGCTTTTTGACAATTTGCAAAATTACTATTTTTTTGGTTCTCTTACTGTTTTTTGACCCGATTTTTGAAAAAAAGGCTTAACTTTGCTGAAAATATATCACAACTATGAGACGTTTTTATACTTTTTTCGCCCTCTTACTGGTATTGATATCCTCTTCATGCAAGACTGCATCGACTGCTGCCGGGAGCCGTGACCTCAATCCTAACGAGGTGTTCACCATCACCGACGATGATATCGCTAACGAGACTTGGCGCATCAATCGCACCATCAGCGGCCAGTGGACCTATAATGCACCCAGTGTGGATGTCAGCGGCAAGAATGTGCTCGCCGGCCTTGGCAAACCCTTTGCCAAGGGTAAACTCAAGAAGAAACTCAAGGGTGCTTTCAAGAAGATGGGACTCAACAAGGCGCGTCCGCAATTCACCTTTAACGAGGACGGCACCTGTGCCATCAAGATGCTGGGTGTAGGCATGAATGCAACCTATAACTACAATCCCTCTCAGGAGAAGATCACGATCAAGTGGCACGGCATCCCCCTGACGGCACGACTCAAACGCAACGGCAAGAAGCTGCACATGACTTTCGATACCGACAAGCTGCTGTCCCTCTTCTCTATGGCCGGCAACGTGATCGACAACTCTACACTCAAGGCCCTGTCCATGCTCATGGACAACTACGACGACGTGATGGTGGGCTTCGAACTCAAGAAATGACAGGTATGATGCCCCTTTGGGCTATCAACAAGACAAAAACAAGAGAGGATTCCGTCAGGGAGTCCTCTCTTGTAAGTTGTAAGCGCCTCGGCAGGGGGCGCCGCATTCAGCGGCGAGGAGTCCTGTTCATCTGGCTCTTGCCCTGTTTCACGGCCTGCTTCTTGGTCATGCCGGGCTGACTCTTGGCGCCGGGTTGACTCTTGGCACCGCCCATGCCGGGCTTGGGCTGCGACTTGCTGTCGGGAGCCCCGAAGGTGCGGCCGTTATAGGCGCTGTGGTCAAAGTAGCGGTTCGAGCCTTTGTAAACCTGATAGCCCGGAGGGGCAGCGCGGAAGAAGCGGTCCTTGGGATAGTGGTTGTAGATGCTGAACACGAATTTCCTGTTTTCCCACGACACGGGACGATAGAAGTATTCCAGCTGCATGTAGTACTGGTACTGTACGGGCGAGAGCACATAGCGCAGCTCGTTGTTGCGACGGGTCCAGAAGGTGCCGAAGATGTCATCATACACATTCAGACACATGATGTAGTCCATGTTGATTTCATACACGGCATTGTACTGGTCATCACTCAGTCCAAGTTCATAGGCCATCTTGTCGGTCAGGAAGAAGGCCTGATCGCGGGCCGACTTGTAGCTGATGGCGTTGGCGGCCGACGCGAGGGTCACAATGGCGACCATAGTTAAGATAAACCGTTTCATAGTGCGTATGTTTTAATCGTTATTAAATGTTTGTTGCCCCAAAATTAGCCTAACTGAATGTTTGCTGCAAATTTTTTAGACAAATATTCATAAACAATAGACTAATCACCCTCAAATCTGCATATCCCGTGCCACTATTCTGCCTTGAGCCTCCTGTCTTGCGGTTGTGTCGCGGTAAGGACCGATTTCATAGATGAATGGTCGCTTTTTCCGTTTTTTCGCCTCTGTTTTCTTGTGTTTCAGCGTTTATTTGTAATTTTGCACTTGTATGTTCGATTTCACACCTTTTGTACGGAACCGTTTCTTGTCGCGCCTGCAGCAGCATGCGCGCTACATCGACCATGCCGACGCGGTGCAGCAGGGCGAGCTGGTGCGCCTGATCGAGAAGGCAGCCTTGACGCGCATCGGCCGCAAGTATGACTTCTCGTCAATCAGGACCTACAGGCAATTCGCATCGACACTGCCCCTGTACGCCTACGAGGACCTGCGCCCGCAAATCATGCGCATGGTCAATGGCGCTACCGACGAACTGTGGCCGGGACCTTGCTTGAATTTTGCCCAGTCTTCGGGTACGAGCGACGGACGCAGCAAGTACATTCCCATCACGCGTGAATCGTTCAACTGGAACCATTACCTGGGAGCCAGCGATGTGGTGTCCCACTACCTCAACCTCAACCCTGCGAGCCGCATCTTCTCGGGCAAGGCGTTCATCCTGGGAGGCAGCTTTGCCAACAACCTGCAACTGAAGCATGGGGTGAGGGTGGGGGACCTGAGCGCCAACCTCATCGAGAACATGAATCCGCTGGCCAACCTCATGCGCATCCCCAACCGCCGTGTGGCCCTCATGGAGAACTGGGACGAGAAACTGCCGTTGCTGGTCGAAGCTGCTGTCGGGCAGAATGTGACCAACCTGAGCGGTGTGCCCTCGTGGTTCCTCACTGTGCTCAAGCGCGTGCTCGACAAGACGGGAACGACGTGCATCCACGACGTGTGGCCCAACTTGGAAGTCTTTTTCCATGGCGGCATCGCGTTTGAGCCCTACCGTCGCCAGTATGAGGAAATCTGCGACATGAGCAAGATGCACTTCTTGGATACCTACAATGCCAGCGAGGGCTTCTTTGCCGTGCAGAGCGACTGGGACAGCGAGGCGATGCTGCTGTTGCTCGATGTGGGCGTGTTCTACGAGTTCCTGCCCATTGAGGAGAGCGACAGCGAGACGCCCGAGGTCTATCCTATTTGGGAAATCGAGGCGGGACGCACCTATGAGTTGATCATCACTGCTGCCAACGGACTGTGGCGCTATCGCTTGGGCGACACGGTGACCGTCGAGCAGCTCAACCCTGTCAAAATCACCATTGCGGGACGCACGCGCAGCTTCATCAACGCTTTTGGCGAGGAACTGATGGTCCACAATGCCGACCATGCCATTGCCGCGGCCGAGCAGGAGACCGGAGCCAAGGTGCTGAACTATACGGCGGCACCTGTCTATGCCCATGACGGCGAGAGCGGACACCACCAGTGGCTCATCGAGTTTGCCAGTGAACCGCAGGACACGGCCCGCTTTATGCAAGTCCTCGACAAGCACCTGCGAGAGGTCAACAGCGACTATGACGCGAAGCGTACTGGCGACATCTTCCTCGTGGCGCCGTCGCTGGTCATCGCCCCAACGGGCCTGTTTGACCGCTGGTTGGCATCAACCGGCAAACTGGGCGGCCAACGCAAGGTACCTCGCCTGAGCAACAACCGCACCCTCATCGAACAAATGCTCGCCCTGATGAACTGAAGTTCAATAATGTTCTTTAAATAACCTTATCGTCAAATGGATAATTCAAAATACAATCCAACAGAGTTCTTATCAACAGAATATCAGCAGTTGGTGGATAGAATATCCAACGTTTGGGATGGCGCTAAAAACAAGGCTATTCAAACCGTAAATGCTCAGCTGATTGAGGCGAATTGGTTAACTGGACAGCAAATTGTTGAATTTGAGCAACAAGGCAATATCCGAGCTCAGTATGGTAAGCAACTTCTCGTTAATCTGTCCAAAGACTTGACCATGAAACGAGGAAGAGGTTTCAGCAGGTCAAACCTCACCTACATGCGTAAACTCTATCTGACTTTTCCAAAATGTGAGACGCTGTCTCACAAATTGACTTGGAGCCATTACTTCGAATTGTTGAAATGTGATGACCCATTGGAATTGCAGTTCTACTTTAATGAGGCTATTGAGGAGGCATGGACAGTTCGAGAACTGAAAAGGCAGATGAAAAGTGCTCTATTTCAACGACTCTCCATCAGTACCGACAAGCAGGGCATGCTGGACTTGGCAAATAAAGGACATCAAATAATGACTGCCGAAGATATCATACGTGATCCCTATGTTTTGGAGTTTACCGGACTTCCTCCTAAGAGGCGCTATAAAGAGGGGGAATTGGAGACTGCATTAAAGAAGCACATGGAGCAATTCCTGTTAGAGTTAGGAAGAGGATTTGCATTTATTGGCCGACAATATCTGATTCCTATCGGTAGCAGGCGTTTTAAAGTGGATTTGGTTTTTTATCATTGCATCTTGAAATGCTATGTGCTGATTGATCTTAAACGTGCTGAAATCAAACATGGCGATATCGGACAAATGAATCTCTACCTGAACTATTTTAAGGCCGAGATATGTCAGCCTGATGATAACCCACCGATTGGCATAGTACTTGGCACTAAAAAAGATGAGTTATTGATGGAATATGCTCTGCAAGGTATCACTAATCAATTGTTTGCAGCGAGATATCAACTTTATTTACCTAAACGAGAAGAACTTCAGGCTCAGTATAATAGCCTATTGAATGAGGAATAAATGCAAGTAAGATGAGGATTAAGAAACTCATTCATAGCAATATCGGGGCCGCCGTGCTGAACATGGCGATGGCCTATCTCGTGTGGATGCTCTCGCGCGTGGCTTTCTTCGCCGAGAACTGGTCCACCTTCGCCCCCTATATGTCGTGGTCACTGTTCAAGAGCATGTTGCACGGGGCACTGGTTTTTGACACGTCGGCCTTGCTCTATGTCAACAGCCTGTATCTCACGCTCATGCTGTTGCCGCTGCACCTCAAGGAACGGCCCGCTTTCCACAAGGGCCTGAAGTGGCTGTTTGTGGTCACTAACGCCCTGGCGGTGGCTATGAACCTGATGGATGCGGTCTATTTCCAGTACACGGGCCGCCGCTCGACGGTGTCGGTGTTCACTGAGTTTGCCAACGAGGGCAATATCGCCTCCATCATCTTGACCGAGTTTGTGAATCACTGGTATCTGGTGCTGGCATTTGTGGCACTGGTGTTCATGCTGTGGCGCTGTTACACCAAGCCGCGGCTGGACGTGTACCGCTTCGGGCACTATTACTATATCTCTCAATTTGTTGCCCTGCTGGTGATGGTGCCGCTGGCCATCGTGGGCATTCGCGGCAGTGTAACGGCAGGCACACGCCCCATCACGATCAGCAACGCCAACCAGTTTGTCAACCGCCCTGTCGAGTCATCGGTGGTGCTGAACACGCCCTTCTCGATGATACGCAGCATCGGCAAGAAGGCCTTCGTCACCCCCGACTATATGTCCCGCGAGCAGATGGAGGCTATCTACACGCCCGTCCACGACCATCCCGCTGTTGGTGGAGGCACCCCTGGCAAGAACGTGGTCATCCTGATAGTCGAGAGCATGGGCAAGGAGTACATCGGGTCACTTAACTCCTATCTGGAAGGTGGGAACTATAAGGGCTATATGCCCTTCATCGACAGTTTGCTGCAGAAGTCGTTGTCCTTTGAATACAGTTTTGCCAACGGACGCATCAGCATGGATGCCATGCCCTCAATCCTGTCGGGCATGCCCATGATGGTCGAGTCAATTTTCCTCACTCCCGCCTCGCTCAACGATGTGGACGGCATCTCGTCCATCCTGGATCGTGAGGGCTACAGCACCGCCTTCTTCCACGGCGGCCACAACATCTCGATGGGCTTCAGTGCTTATGCCCACAGCATCGGCTACAAGCAGTATTACGGCCTTGACGAGTATTGCAGGTCTCCCAAGTATGGCGGCATGGATGACTTCGACGGCAAGTGGGCCATCTGGGACGAACCGTTCCTGCAGTTCACTCTGGACAATATCGGGGAGATGAAGCAGCCCTTCCTCGCCACCGTGTTCACCGCCTCGTCCCATCATCCCTATAACGTGCCCGAGCAGTATCGCGACTCTCTGAAGGATGAGGGCAGTCAGCCCATCCACAAGTGCGTGCGCTACACCGACATGGCCCTGCGTCGCTTCTTTGAGCGTGCCAGCCATGAGCCGTGGTACCAGAACACCATCTTTGTCCTCGTGGCCGACCACACCAACCAGAGCAGTCACGACGTCTATAAGACCGACCTGGGGCTTTATAGCATCCCTATCATCTTCTTCACGCCCGACTGTAGCCTAGTGCCCTCGCATGACGAGGCAGTCATCGCCCAGCAGACCGACATCACACCGACCCTGTTGCACCTGTTGGGCTACAACAAGCCCTATCTCGCCTTTGGCAAAGACCTGCTGGGTTATGATGGCGATGAAGTGCTGCAGAGCTGGGCATTCAACTACAACGCAGGCATTTATCAGCTTGTCCGTGCTGATGGTCTCCTGCTGCAATTTGACGGCACCAAGACCACTGCTGTCTATCGCTTCAAGACAGACCCCTTGCTGAAGGAAAACCTCGTGGGCAAGCTGCCTGAACAACAGGAAATGGAACTCTTCCTCAAGGCCCTGATCCAGCAATACATGTCACGCATGAACGAGAACCGCCTTCGCCCCTGACCGCCTAAAGTGTAAATTGTATTTAATACCTTCGCGTCTTCGCGTCTTGGCGTGGGGCAATTTTCGCGTGGTTGAGGTAGCAAAAGAAAGAAATCCCCGGCAATCTTTCGACTGTCGGGAATCTTGGTGCCCAGGGCGGGACTCGAACCCGCACACCTCGCGGCACACGCACCTGAAACGTGCGCGTCTACCAATTCCGCCACCTGGGCATTTGGCCTTGCGCATTTCGTTTTGCGTTTAGCGGTGCAAAGGTAGTACTTTTTTTTAATATACAAGCATTTTGACGAAAAAAATCTCAAAAAAAAGCATTTCACCCGCTCAATGCCGATGAACACGGCGTTTTTTGAACCTGTCAATATAGCTGTCCAGCGTCCCGTCCAGCCCCATCATCGACGCTGCTCGCTGTTGCGTGAGGATGGCAGTAAAAATTGGGCGGCCGGACGCATCACGCGTGGACCGCTCATGAAAAAGCTATGAGAAAAAAATAGTCGTTTTAATTTGAACGGCTGGCGCCGTGGAGAAAGGAGAAGGGATAATGTTTAATGAGTTTCGATTAGTTCTTTAACCATTAACCTTTATCCATGAGCTTGGCTCGTTTTATTTGGTGAGCATCTTCTTGTTGAGATAGTTCATGAAGTTGTCCTTGTAGTTGTCGCCGATGGGCATCGAGGCATCGCCCTCGAGGATGACGTGATTCTTCTTCACCTCGCTGATCTTGTCCAGGTTGATGATGAAGGAGCGGTGAATGCGCATGAATTTGCTGGATGGCAGGTGCTCTTCGATCTTCTTCATGCTCAGCAGCACGATGACGGGCTTGTCCCTGTTGTCACACGAGATGCGCAGGTATTCGCTCATGGCCTCGATGTAGCGGATGTGCTCGACGTCGATGCGCACTATCCTGTAGTCGCTCTTGACATAGATGACATTGTCGTCGGCGTTAACCTCGGTATTGCCCTCGTCCTCGACCTCGCCCTCGGTAAATGCCTGCTGGCGTATTTCGCATACCTCCCTGACCTTCTGGGCTGCAGCCTCAAATTCGTCGAAGCTGTAGGGCTTGAGCAGGTAACCCACGGCGTTGGCTTTATATCCCTCGATGGCATATTCGCTATAGGCCGTGGTAAAGACCATCACAGGGCCCCTGCTGTATTTTTGATGCATTGATTTGGCAAAGTCCAGCCCGTTGAGGTCGGGCATGTGGATATCCAGGAAGATGGCGTCAATCTCCTGTTGTTCAATCACTTGTTGCGCTTCGGTAGCGCTGTGGCATTGGGCTGCGAGTTCCAGATATGGAATCTTCTTGATATAGGTAACCAGCTTCTTCAATGCCAGCGGTTCGTCGTCGACTGCAATACATTTAATCATAGCTTTTCGTTTTATTCCGATTATTAGTCAGTGGTTCGGGAGTCATTGTTGTTGAAGTAGTCGGGACTCTTGACGGGAATGTCGAGCAGGACGTCATAGTCGGTCTCGCCGTCGGTAATGTCGAGGCTGTAGTCGGTGCCGTAGATGAGTTCCAGGCGCTTGGTAACGTTGTTGAGCCCCACACCGCCATACTCGTGCTTGACATCGTTCTTGGTGTTATGGCAATGGAACAGCAGGCGTTCGCCCTGCTGCTTGATGTCGATGTCGATGACCGACGGCTTGTCGTAGGTCACGCCGTGCTTGAAGGCATTCTCCACAAACGGTGTGAACATCAGCGGCACGATGGCAATGTCGTCGCTGCACGCCGAGGGCACGTCCAGGTTGATGGTCACCTGGTCGGTGTAACGCAGCTTCATCAAGTTCAGGTACTTCTTCAGGAACTCGACAGCCGTGTTCAGCGGGACATACTGCTTGTCGCTCTCGTAGAGCAGGTAGCGCATCATCCTGGAAATGTCAACAATGCTGTCCTTGGCTTGTTCGGGGTCGATGTCCACCAGGGCATGGATGTTGTTGAGCGTGTTCATGATGAAGTGCGGGTTGATCTGGTAGCGCAAGTAGTCCAGCTCCTGCTTCAGGCTCTGTTCCTTGAGCTTGGCCAGATGCTTCTTCTCCTCCTCGTTCTGGCAAAAGGATTTCACGCCCAGGTTGGCTCCGAGCATCATGATCACGAGCGTGAACATGGTGAGGTCGTGCCTGTGGATGGGAGGTCGCCCGTCGGGAGGTGGCGGATCCATCTCCTCCAGTTGGGTGTCGGGCGGTCTGGAATTGCGATCGGGCTTGTGCATGCACTGTGCGGTCTGGAACAGGGCAATCACGACAACGCTGCAAGCGATGTATTTGGTCACCTTCTTCTGTTTCACCAGCATGGGTGCCAGGATGTGGTTGTGGATGAGGAAAACGATGAAGAAGAACAGCAGGTGGGTCCATGTGTCCAGCAATCCGTTCTTGATCCAAATCGGGTGCTCAGGGTCATAGTTGACGATAAACTCCGAAAGGGGCGCCAAGAAGATGACAAACCACACGATCGTGTAGATGATGGTCTCTTGTTTGGATTGCTTGTAGTAATCGCTCATTGGAGTAACGTTGTTGGTTAATCACTTAGCAAAGATAAATATCCTTGTCTGTACTGCAAAATAATTTCAGCCATCTTGGGGAATGTATCAATAAACCGCCCCAATGTCAGTAGCAATGGAGCGGTTTAATGATATGAATGTTGCATCAGTGCCAGATGTAGGTCACGGTGCCGATGCCCTCGGTCATGGTGTTCTTGGGGACCGAGAATTGGGACTTCAAGGCGGCTTGCTCACAGGCGCGGCGCACCTCGGGGTGCGATGCCAGGTCGCCCGTTGCGCCCGTGGCCTTGGCGCTGGTGACTTTGCCCCTCGGGTCCACGGTCACGCGCACGGTGACGCGTCCCGACCACTTGCTGTTGGGCACGGGCTTGGCCCAGTAGTCGAGGGTGTAGCCCACGAGTCCGCTGATGCCGGGTTTGCCGGCCAGCACGCCCTGGTTGGAATTTCCTCCAGCCGATCCTTGCTGCCCGCCGCCGTTGCCATTACCGTTACCGAAGGCGTTTTTCACCCTGTTGTTGGTGGCGTTGCTGGCGGTGGTGTTCTCAGCCTTGGTGTTCTTGGACTTGGTTTGCTGGGCCTCGGAATTCTTGTTCTGGGCCTTGGGCTTTTCCACGACTTTGTCGTTCGGCTTGGTGGGGCCGGACTTCTTGGGCTCGGCCTCCTTGGGCTGCTCTTTCACCTTGTGGGGCGATTCGGTCTTCTGGGTGACCAGTGGCGGCGTCTTGTGGTTCACCTCGCCGGCATCCTCCATGTCATCGGCTTCGATGTCGGGGTCGTCACCCTCGTCGGGCGATGCGCTGGGCTCGGCCGATTCCTCGTCCATCATGTCGTTCTGCACGTTGTCAAGCGTGTTGCCCAGCATCACAAATTCACCGCCGAACAGGATGGAGTCCTGAGCGAGTTGCGTCAAGTCGGGCCTGTCGGGGACTTGCTCATAACGCAGCGTGAAGCTCAGCAACAACGCTAGCGTCCCCACTGTGATGAGCAGGGTGAGCAGGAGTGCCCAGAGGCTGTGTTTGCGGCGATTATCTTCCATCGTGATGTCGCGTTAGGGGTTGATAGTGGTGGCGGGGTCGGCCGTGACAGGCTCTTCCTGGGTCACGGGACCGAAGCTCGCCTCGCTGGGCTTGGTGGCCAAGACGATTTTCACGCCTTGCTTCGAGCCCTTGTCCAGAATCTCGACGATCTTGCCATAGTTCACTTCCTCGTCGGCATACACGGCGACAAACTCGTTGGGATTGCCGGCCTTGAGGGCCTGCATGAAGCCTTCGAGCTGCTCGGGTGCGATGGGCATGAGGTCACTCTCGCCGGTCTCGCTCGTCTGTGTTGCATACATGTTGAGCGCCTTGTCAACATAGATGCGTGTCGAGGGCTTGATCGACGTCTGCTCACTGCTCTGCGGCAGGTTCACCTCGAGCGCCGATGGGAAGACAAAAGTCGATGTAACCAAGAAGAAGATGAGCAGCAGGAAGATGACGTCGGTCATCGAGGCCATGCTGAACATCGACAGGGTTTGGTGTTGTCTCTTGAGTGCCATAGTTTTTTAGTCCTTAGTTTTTAGTCCTTAGTCCTTAGTTCTTGGAGTTCTCGGAGTTGTTGAAACCTCGAGTCTAAAGCGCTAAATTACTTGGCCGGCTCGTTGAGCAGGTCCATGAATTCCATCGTCTTGCCCTCGAGCTTGTTCATCACCTTGTTGACACGCGAGGTCAAGAAGTTGTAGGCAAACAGAGCAAGGATACCCACAATCAGACCGGCAACGGTGGTCACCAGAGCCTGATAGATGCCGCTGGCCAGGATGGTCACGTTGCTGTTGTTACCGGCGCTGGCAAGTTGGAAGAAGGCCTGCACCATACCGATTACAGTACCCAAGAAACCGATCATGGGAGCACCGGCAGCGGTGGTGGCGAGCCAGGTGAAGCCCTTCTCGAGCTTGGCCACCTCCATGTTGCCCACGTTCTCGATGGCGACAAGCACGTCGTTCATCGGGCGTCCGATGCGGGTGACACCCTTCTCGATCATGCGTGAGTAGGGCGTGTTGGTGTCCTGGCACAGCTTGAGGGCCTGGTCCACCTCGCCGCGGTGGATGTATTCCTTGATGCGGTCCATGAACGAGCGGTCCTGACGGTTCGCGTGGTTGATGGCGAACAGACGCTCAAAGAAGATGTAGATGCTCACAACAGCCAGCAGGGCCAGAGGGATCATAATCCACCAGCCACCAGCCTTGATGAGTTCCCACACCGAGAGTTCCTTGACTATCGGTTCGGCAGCCTCGGCAACGGGTGCTGTGGCCGCTGCGAGGGCGGCGACACTGTCAGTAACAACCTGAGCGGCGGTGTCTACGGCCTGCTGCAGGGTATCGGCGGCCTGCTGAGTCATCTGTTCGGCGGCAGGCACTTGGGCGAGAATCATGTTGAGGATCGACATATTAATTCAATTCTTTATTTTTGGTTATTGTTCTTTCGTTATTCATTAAACGTGAAAAAGCGGTTTTTATTTCAAGCACTCTTTATAGGCCTTGATGGTGTTCTCCAGACCCAGGTAGAGCGCGTCGGCAATCAGGGCATGCCCGATCGACACTTCGCTCAAGTGGGGCACGTGCTGCTGGAAGAACTTGAGGTTGTGCAGGCTCAGGTCGTGGCCGGCATTCAGGCCCAGGCCCACGCTGTGGGCGGCCTCGGCGGCGATGGCGAACGGTTTCACCGCGCTGTCGGGGTCGGCGTCAAACTCCTCGGCATAGGGGCCGGTGTACAGCTCCACGCGGTCGGCACCGGTGCGGGCTGCGGCGCGGATGTTGTCGAGCTCGGTGCCCACAAAGATGCTCGTGCGTATTCCGGCTTCTTTCAGGCGGTCAACGATGCCGGTGAGGAATTCCATGTTGGCCTGCACGTCCCAGCCGGCCGACGAGGTCAGCACGTTGGGGGCGTCAGGGACCAGGGTGGCCTGGGTGGGACGTACCGCGAGCACCAGTTCCATGAACTGCTCGCTCGGGTAACCCTCGATATTGAATTCGGTGCGCACCAGGGGGCGCAGGTCATACACGTCGCGGCGGCGGATGTGGCGCTCGTCGGGACGCGGATGCACGGTAATGCCGTCGGCACCGAAGCGCTCACAGTCCATGGCGACGCGCAGCACATCGGGCACATTGCCGCCTCGCGCGTTGCGCAGGGTGGCTATCTTGTTGATGTTTACACTCAGGTTAATCATCTGTATTTCAAATGTATGTTCTGTCGTTAAGGTTGAATGATTGATGATGCTATCGTAGTCAGTGCCGCGGCCATTACCCGCGACAATTTGCAAAATTAGCCATTATTTTTCACATAGTTGTGATAACGAATGTGAATTTTGCCAAAAAAGCAATAACGGTGCATCGCCGCCCCAGGTCTTGCCTGGCCATGCGTCCGGCCGGCAGCCTTGCCGGGGACAAGAAAAACAAAAAGAGGCTGCTCACGCAGTCTCTTTTTGGCGCTTCTTCTTGGACTTGAACCAAGGACCCCCTGATTAACAGTCAGATGCTCTAACCAACTGAGCTAAAGAAGCAATCCACTCTTAAATATCTATCTATTATGTTGCGCTTCTTCTTGGACTTGAACCAAGGACCCCCTGATTAACAGTCAGATGCTCTAACCAACTGAGCTAAAGAAGCGTTTTCAGCACCCTTGCGGCAGTACCTGCCGAAAAATGCGGTGCAAAGATAGTACCAAAAATTGAACTGGGCAAGAAAAAAATGAAAAAACTTGATTTTTTTAGCCCATTAATGGATTTTTAGTGCCGTAAAACCATTGAAATTCGCGGAATAGTAGTATTTTCGCAGTCTATTAATTGCACGAGAAATGAAAAAGACGCTCAAATATTTGGCTTGGACGCTCATCGTGTCGGCCCTCGCCGTTCCGGTGGCCCTCGCCGACGATGACAAGACGGTGAACGACGACGCTGCCGTGGCACGTCACCTGGATATCTTCAACACCTTATATAAGGAGTTGAACACCTTCTATGTCGATACCATCGATGCCCAGAAGGCCATCGAGAACGCCATCAACGCGATGCTGGGCGACATCGACCCCTACACCGAGTATATTCCCGCCAAGGAGACCGACGAGTTCATGACGATCAGCACGGGCGAGTATGGCGGCATCGGCAGCTACCTGCTGGAACGCACCGTCGACGGCAAGAAGGGCGTCTATATCAGCGGCCCCTACGAGGGCAGCCCGGCTGCTCGTGCAGGCCTGCGTTCGGGCGACCGCATTATCATGATCGACGGCGACAGCACCGCCGGCTGGACGAGCGACCAGGTGAGCAAGCGCCTCAAGGGGCAGGCTAACACCCACCTGACGGTGACGGTGGTGCGCCCCTACGACGAGGACAGCATCAAAACTTTCTCGTTCAACCGCGAGACCATCAGCGTGAACCCGGTGGCCTACTACGGGGTGACACGCGACAACATCGGCTACATCTGCTTGACGACCTTCAACGAGAAGTCGGCCCAGCAGGTGCGTGATGCCCTCATCGAACTCAAGAAGGACCCCAGGGTGAAAAACATCGTCCTGGACCTGCGCAGCAACGGCGGCGGCATCGTCGAGGGCGCCATCCAGATTGTGGGATGCTTCGTCCCCAAGGGCACTCAAGTGCTGCAGATGCGTGGCCGTGACAAGTCCAGCGAGCGCACCTACAAGACCACCGTCGAGCCCGTTGACACCGAGATCCCGCTGGCCGTGCTCATCGACGGCGGTTCGGCCAGTGCCAGCGAGATCACCGCCGGCGCGCTCCAGGACCTTGACCGTGCGGTCATTGTCGGTTCGCGTTCGTTCGGCAAGGGACTCGTGCAATCCACCCGCAGCTTGCCCTACGACGGCATGCTCAAGGTCACCATCGCCAAGTACTACATCCCCAGCGGACGCCTCATCCAGGAAGTGGACTACGGCAACCGCAACGACGACGGCACCTACAAGAAGACCACTACCGACAGCACTGCACGCGTGTTCTACACCGCTCACGGCCGCGAGGTGCGCGAGGGCGGCGGTATTAACCCCGACGTCAAGGTCGAGCAGCGCGAACTCAAGCGCATCGTCTATAACATCATGCGCGACCAGTGGGACTTTGACTTCGGCACCAAGTATGTCGCCGAGCATGAGGGCGAGATTCCCGAGCCCGCCGACTTCGTGGTCACCGACGAGATCTTCAACGAGTTCAAGGCCTTCATCAACCCCGAGAAGTTTGAGTACGACAAGGTGTGCGAGCAGCAACTGGCCACCCTGCGCAAGACCGCGACCGCCGAGGGCTACATGAACGACTCGACGGCAGCCCAGTTCGACCGCCTCGAGGCCATGCTCAAGCATGACCTCGACCACGACCTGGACCTGCACCGCCGCGACATCGCCTTCCTGATTGGCCAGGAAATCATGGACCGCGTGTATTATCAGCATGGTCAGGTCCAGAACTCCATCAAGGACGACGACCTCCTCGACGCCGCCAAGAAGATGTTCGACACCCCCGGCGAATACGCCCGCATCCTCAACATCAAGGCCAAACCCGCCAAGAAGAAAAAAGGAAAACAATAAATACAATAAATACAATTCACAAGACGCTGCCACGCTCACCCGTGGCAGCGCTTTTTTGCTCGTTTTAGGGGGCGGCGATGGCATCGCCGCTTACGGGACGGGCTGCGAGGGAAGGGAAGATGGCGGCAGAGCCGTCGCTTACGGGACGGGCTGCGAGGGAGGGACGGCGATGGCATCGCCGTGTACTTGACAACACTGAGAGGGCGAGGGGTGGGGCGGAAGTGTTAATGAATTGTTAAAGGCGGGCTTGGGCTCGCTGTGGGGAGATGTAGGGGTGGAAGGAGGAGGGGAGGCGAGGGTATAGTCGTTGGAGTCGTCGATGGCTTTGCACTTGGGGTCGCGTTCGGCTTCGTGAGGGAGGTTGTCTTCTCCGATGGTGAAACGGAATTGGGTGTCTTCTGGGCTACGGCTGAGGTCGTAACTGGTGACGAGACGGACGGTGGTGATTTCGCGCTGAGTAGAAAGCGAGAAGACGTCGGTGGCATCGAGGAAAAGGTACTTGCCGAGGTTTCCTGTGGTGCTGGCTTTCTTACCGAGGTGGTTATATCCGATGAAGAGGAAGGCTGTCTCGGAGTGGTTGGTTACATCTCGCACGATTCGACAGAACTCTGTTGCGATGCGAACGCCACAGAAGGGCATGAAATGGTCGATGTCGTCAATAACGACCAATTCGGGGTTTAACTGCTTGATGAGCGTCTCAATGTTGCGGTTGATGGCATAGAAGTTGTCGCGCTGTCCTCCGAGGATGTCGAGACAGACGAAATGCAGATTTGCCTTTTCGGGAGCGTGAGCGATGAGTTCGTGGTAAATCTGATTGCAGATGTATGGGCCGTGTAGGGTATCAATCCAAAGGACCTTGCAAGGACTGGACTTGTACGGGCCAGTGGCCCGCACTACCTCGACGGGCTGAGGGGAACTGCTCGTTAGGACTTGGATGGCGAGATACTTGGCAAAGTGGTGGGCTCGACAGGTGTCCTTGCCAGTCAGGTAGGTGACATGATGCTGACGCACGATGGGCTGTCCGTTGATAGTGACTAATGGCTTGACTCTAGAGAAGGAACTGAGCTCGGTCTCGTGGGTGAATTGGCAGTTCTGCCAGGATTCTCCCTCGCTTGAGGCGTTGGGATAACGATAATAATTGATTTCCATTGTGTTTTTCATTTGATGTGTTTAACTTGGTAATAACTCGGGTGCAAAGATAATACATGGAAGGGGCGGTTGTCAATAGATGAGGGGATTTTTACGAGCCAGAGGCTCGCAATACATCGACGGAGATGCTATAGATGCTATAGGGATGGTTTTTTTTACGGGTTGACAACCCGTAATACGGGACAACACGTCTTATTGTGGTTTTTGGGCCTTTGTTTGGGGAATATTGAGTACCTTTGTGGCATGGAAATACGGGCGTTGTGTGACATATTTAACCGGAAAGGGCGGGTGACGGCCGTCGGGAAGCTGATTGACGGCGTCGGCGCCAAAGGCGACGGCAACGGCGGTGCCAAGGGCGACGGCAGTGGCGGTGGTCGTGCTGTCATTGACGGGCTGGCGGGGTCGAGCGCTGCGATGCTGTTTGCGGCGCTGCCGCAAAGGGCGTGTCCTTATCTCATCATCGTCAATGACCTGGATGAGGCGGGGTATATGTACAACGACCTGTGCCAGATGGTGGGGGACAAGCAGGTGCTGATTTTCCCGTCGGGCTACAAACGCGACATCAAGTATGGCCAGGTGGATGCCCCGAACGAGATCTTGCGCACCGAGGTGCTGAACCGCTGGTATGATGACCCGGAGGTGCGCTGGGTGGTGACCTACCCCGAGGCGCTGGCCGAGCGGGTGCGCCGCCGCGAGGACGTGGAGGCGAGCACCGTGCAACTGAAGGCCGGCGGCACTGCCGACCTGACCGAGGTGGCAGCCCGGTTGCGCGAGCTGGGCTTCACGGCGACCGACTATGTCTATGAGCCGGGTCAGTACAGCGTGCGCGGCTCGATTCTTGACGTGTTCTCCTACAGCAACGAGCTGCCCTACCGCATCGACTTCTGGGGCGACGACATCGACTCGATACGCACCTTCAACGTCGAGACGCAGCTGAGCGAGGAGCGCCTGGAGCAGGTGAGCATCCTCAACAACAGCGCCACGGGCGGCAAGGAGGATAATGTGTCGCTGCTCGACTACGTGGGTGACGACACCATCGTGCTGTGCCGCAGCGAGCAGTGGCTCACGGCGCGCATCGGCGAAATCGCCAAGGAGAGCATGTCGGTAAGTGCCCTCATCGCCGACGAGGGCGACACCCAGGCGACCAGCAAGGTGGTGGACGCCGACCTGTTCATGAAACGCCTGCAGGCGTTGCGCCGCATCGCATTCGTCAACGGCGAGGCGGCTCCCGAGCGCGGCGTGAAGCGCCTGACGCTGCACTGCAAGCCCCAGGGCATCTATCACAAGAACTTCGACCTCATCGGGCAGTCGTTCACCGACTTCCTGACCAAGGGCTATAAACTTATCATCCTGAGCGACAGCGCCAAGCAGATCGAGAGGCTGCGCAACATCTTTGAGGACCGCGGCGACGCCATCACCTTCGAGCCCGTGCTGCGGACGCTGCATGAGGGCTTCGTCGATGACGACCTGAAGCTATGTGTCTTCACCGACCATCAGATTTTTGACCGTTTCCACAAGTACAACCTCAAGAGCGACCGTGCCCGTTCGGGCAAGCTGGCCCTCTCGCTCAAGGAGTTGAACCAGATCGAGAAGGGCGACTATATCGTCCACGAGGACCTGGGCGTGGGCAAATTCGGCGGTCTAATACGCACCTCGATGAACGGCACGCC
>ONGE01000020.1 GCA_900317325.1 uncultured Prevotellaceae bacterium | reverse complement strand
ATCCCCCTTGATTTCAAGCGTGAAATAGGTTTTACCTAGGGGATAAAACCTGCTCCAATCAACCTCATAAGCATGGCAGTTTTCTGAATCGAAATAGCATACCCACTTCACGCCTTCACGCACGAACGGGATGTATTCACCCTCTTGAGCCGACAGCTGGGTCATGCCCAATAAGGCCAACAGTAAAATAATCAAATTCTTCTTCATAATAGTTAGTTGAATTAAAATATCGGAAGGGCCAAGCGCCCAACCCGAAGAATTAATAATATTGATAAATAATTCAGTTAAAAACTTGCAGGACGGATGGCAAAAGCAGCACCCTTCTCCACAGTGAAGCCGCCGGCCAGTCTCACCTCGCCCGCAGCTTCTATCTCATATTCGGCATTGGCCTTTACAGTGACATCGCCATTTGCACGGCCATTGTCCACCTGTCGGCCCACCAACACTTCATCGGCAATCACATACTGCGATTGATCGAGGTCCGTGTTCTGGAGAACCAGCGGCGCAATATACGGGATGTAGTTATGTGCATATACCATGACGGTGCTATTGGGATCCACATCGTTTAGGTTGACGCTGGATGAAGTCGCCTCAACTTGTCCGACTGAACCATCATTACTGCAGTAGGACACTGTTGCCCATGAGAGGAGGCTGACAGCAGCAAAAAAGAAAAATAAGATTGATCGTTGATTCATGATGCTGGATTTTTATTGTTATGATTTTGTGCTTTGCTTTGTTTCCTCGAACAAAATTATACATAAAAATCTGATTAATCGCGATTATTTGGCATACATTTTTTTAGTCGCTGTACACATTTTTATAAATATCTATAATAGAAATAGATACAAAAGATTTTGGTGTGTTTTCTATAAAAAATCAATAAGATGATGACATTTTTTGGAGCAAAAACCTGTTAATTTTCCTCCAATTTATTGTATAAAAATAAAAATGTGTAAAAAACAACTATTGTTTTTGGCAGTCCCCGCTGTCTAGTGTCGAGCCTGTTTCTTGTTCAAGATAAGATAGTAGAGGTTCATTCAATCCAAGTTTTTTGGCAATACTCTTGCGTTTGTTGCTGATGTATTTCGGGGAATAGTCCATGATGAACGCAATTTCGGCATAGGAAAAGCCACAACAAGCAAGGCCGATGAATCTCAGGTCGCTTTTCTTAATGCGTGGATTCTGTGATAACCTGCTTATTATCTTATTATAACTATTGTCAATATGGACAAGCAACTCATGCCAGAAATCATCATTAGTGGTTTGTGAGACAAGAGATTTAAGTTGGCTGTCGAGAGACAACTTTTGGGAAACAGTTTTAGTCTGGAGAGCCATTCGTAACAGTTCCACCAAAGAAGTGATGAAATGAGCGATCTCACTGTCTTTTCCACTGATTTGCTTGATCAAGTCCTTATGAGCATTGACTCCGTTTTCTTGGATTTCCTTTATTAGGGCTTCAGTACGATTCAGTTTCCTTAAGAAAAAATGTGTGAGAATCATCAGGATAAGTACAAATACGGCCAATGAACCCCAAATGATCACTTTCAAAGTATTATTATCCTTATCTTTCTTTTGGGTGAGTTTTCTTTCTTGTTGACTCTCAATGGATTGGATAACATATCTGGTTTTGCTGTTATATATCTGTTCTGTCACATGGATTGCACTGTCATTGGCGGTTTTGTACAAGGACATATCGCCATTGTGCTCGGCAATGCTGGATAGAATTTCATTTTTCCTGTATTGGATTTGCTCCCGTCGATTCGAGTCAAGGCATTGCTGCTCGTCGACCAAGCCAATGAAGTGCATGGCAGAGTCGAACTTGTGTTCTCGGGTATAAATATAGGCAATGTCGAGAAGCAAGTCTTCGTTCACAAATCGCTTGTATTTGTTGAGGCAGTCAAGAGCCAAGGCTTTGGAGTCATGAAGGCTGGAGTCATTTCTGGATAGCAGACAACACATAGACTCTTTACATTCATACTGTGCCGCGCTGTCTTTCAGTTCAATTGCCATCACGAGGGCTCTCTCCAGCAGTTTTTTCGGATTTTCAGTATGGGTGATACCAGCGCATATACCCATGTTGAAAGTGCATCTCTGCTGCATCCTCTTGTCACCAAGATACTCATAATACTTAAGGGCATTGCTGTATTTCTCATAGCATTTATGGAAATCAGCATAAAAATTTCTATACAATGAGGCAATCCTTATATTGATCTGGCCCAGGTTGAAGTAGTTGTCAGGGGCTGCGGTTGCCTCGGCGGTCTTGTAGTAGAGCATGGCGCTGTCGGGGTGGCCCAGTTCTTCCATGACGGCGCCCTTGTAGATATAGGCGCGGGTGAGTTTCTCGCGCTCGCCGCTGTGGGTGCGGTAGTAAGCTAGAGCGCGGTTGATGTCGCTGTCGCTGGTAGCGGTGACATAGCAGCGATAGCGGGCCTGGGTAAGCAACAGGTCGCGGTAGGCACGGTCGCCCTCGCCCGTCAGGCTATCGCGAACGACGGCCTCGACGATGGCCAGGGCGCTGTCGGGGTTGCTGCGCATCAGGCTGTCGGCCGCCGTCAGACGGCTGTCATAGCGGTGCGAACCACCGCAGCCCGAGACAGTCGCCCCAAGCACCACAATCAGCAATATGACCGTCAGCAATTGCTTCATCGCTTCTAATGCTATCTGCTACTAAATAAATAACGTGATAAACCCACAAAAATTGTGATCAACACCTTAAAACACGGTGCTCCCACGCTCTCCTTTCATCAAACAACAGGGTTATTAAAACAACTTCAACAACTTGGCATCCGCACCCGTTTATCAAACAACAGATTTTTCTGAATATTCTGAGGGCATCAACATCTGGGAGACGCAAAATTTTGCGTCTCTACTCTACACACAAAACTGCGGGCGACAAGCCCGCATCCAATGCAAGCGAAGGGAATAGGGACTAAGGACTGAACTCTGCATGACGGGGTTTTCATGTTTTATTTGTTCAATTCGGGGGAATTGCCTAATTTTGCCCACTGTTAAGGACTTAACATGGCCAATCTGCGCAACATATATGACTCACGACGCATCTGGAAGGTGGTGTTTCTCGCCATCTCGCTGATGCTTGTGGCGCTGTTCCTCTACATCTCCAACAACCTGGTGAAGGACCTGGCCGAGCAGGAGCGAGAACGCATGGAAATCTGGGCCGACGCTACGCGTGAGCTGGCCACGATGGGCAACAACACCGAATTTGACGCCGACGGAAACCCCATTGAGTCGGGTATGGCCGACGTCGATTTTCTGTTCAGCATCATCGAGGGTAACCACAACATCCCCGTGCTGCTGGTCGATGACGAGGACAACATCCTGGATCACCGCAACTTCCGCCTGCCTGAACCCACCGACAACCCTCTTGAAGACTCGCCCGCCAACCAGGAGTACCTCAACAAGAAGTTGCGCCACCTGAAGAACAGCGAGAACAAGATCGACATCATCATCGACGACAGCACGACGCAGCACCTCTATTATGAGGACTCGACGCTGCTGCGCCGATTGTCCTATTTCCCCTATATCCAGCTTGCAGTCCTCATCCTGTTCTTTGCCATCGCCTACTTTGCCCTGATGAGCATCAAGCGCGCCGAGCAGAACAAGGTGTGGGTGGGTCTGTCGAAGGAGACCGCGCACCAGCTTGGGACGCCCATCTCGTCGCTCATGGCCTGGATGCAGCTGCTGGACTCGATGGGTGTTGACCACAGCATCGTCACCGACATGGACAAGGACGTGAAGCGCCTGTCAACCATCGCCGACCGCTTCTCCAAGATCGGCTCAATGCCCGACAAGGAGCTCACGTCTATCAACGAGGCCGTGGTGACCAGCCTGGAATATATGCGCGCCCGCATCCCCAAGCGCGTGGACCTGCAGATTCACACCAACGACCAGACCAACAACGGCGTGATGCTGAGCCAGACGCTGTTTGCCTGGGTGATGGAAAACCTGACCAAGAACGCCGTCGATGCGATGGACGGCGAGGGAAGGCTCGACATCACCGTTGAGGACAGCCCCAACAATGTCGTGATTCTTGTCAAGGACACGGGCAAAGGCATCGCACGCAAGAACTTCAAGAACGTGTTCAACCCCGGCTTCACCACCAAGAAACGCGGATGGGGTTTGGGTCTGACGCTGGTCAAGCGCATCATCGAGGAATATCACAAGGGGCAGATATACATCCAGGAATCGGAATTGGGCAAGGGCACCACATTCTGCATCGAACTCCCTAAAGTAAAGTCTTGACAGTTATGGACAACACCACACGCATCACCATATTGGGCACCGGCAATGCCATGTGCGTCAACTGCTACAACACCTGTTTCTACCTCCATACCCCAATGGGCGGAATGCTCGTGGACGGCGGTGGCGGCAACGGCATCCTGCAGCAGCTCATGAAGGCCAAGATACCCTTCGAGAGCATCAAGCACATGTTTGTGACCCATAGCCACACCGACCACATCCTGGGCGCCATCTGGATGATGCGCAAGATTTCCCCCATGATTTTCAAGGGCAAGCACAAGGGCCCGTTCACCATCTACTGCAACGACGTGGTGAAGCATGCCCTGTACACGATGGGTGAACTGATGATTCCGCGCAAGATTTTCAATTCCATCGGGCAGACCATCATCCTGCAAGAGGTGCATGACGGCGAGACGATGGACATCGACGACATGAAGGTCACCTTCTTTGACATCGCATCGACCAAGGTCAAGCAATACGGCTTCGAGGCCAAGTTGCCCGACGGGCAACGCCTCGTGTGCCTGGGCGACGAGCCTTACAGCATGCAGAGCGAGCCCTACGCCCGCAATTGTGACTGGCTGATGTGTGAAGCCTTCTGCCTGTACAAGGACCGCTTCGTGTTCAACCCCTACGAGAAAAGCCATAGCACCGCCCTTGACGCCGGCATGATTGCCCAAGAGCTAGGTGTGAAGCATCTGGTCCTCTACCACACCGAGGACACCAACCTCGAGACCCGCGCCGCCACCTACAGCGCCGAAGCCGGGCAATACTACCGCGGCCCCATCCTCGTCCCCAACGACCTGGACATCATCGACCTGAAATAATCAAACAACAAGAACAACCTTTCATGGCTATTTCAGGACGATACAAGGGTTTTCAAACATCTAGAACAACTTATTGACAACTTTCACAACTTTTTTATGTACCTTTGCCCTCGCTATCATTTCAAGTGAAAGGACGCTGGACATATTGGCTGTTGACACTGGCTGTGGGTGTGATACTCGCGGCATGTGCCAGCATCGGGTCGCCCGAGGGTGGTCCGCGTGACTACACGCCTCCCCAAGTGACGAGAACGTCGCCCGAGGCCAATGCCCTCAATTTCAAGGGCCAGAAGGTGGAAATCATTTTCGACGAAATCGTCAACCTCAAGGACCAGCAGAAAAAAGTCATCATCTCGCCAGCTCCCAAGACCCAACCCCTCATCCGCACGGTGGGCAAGAAAGTGACCGTCGAGTTCCGCGACGAGCTGGAAGAGAACACGACCTATGTCATCGACTTCTCGAACGCCATCGAGGACAACAACGAGGGCAACCAGCTTGACGGCTACTCGTTCGCCTTCTCGACCGGTGACGAGATCGACACGCTGGCCGTGTCGGGCATCGTGCTGCGCGCCAATGACCTGGAACCGATGCAGCATGTGATCGTGGGTCTGCACAGCAACCTTGACGACACCGCTTTCACCCACGTGCCGCTGGAGCGCGTGAGCCGCACCAACGACCTCGGCAAATTCACCATCCGCAACCTGAAACCCGGCAGCTACCATGTTTTCGCCCTGAGCGATGTTGACGGCGACTACCGCATGGCCAGGACCGAGGACATCGCCTTCCTCGACGAGGTCATCGTCCCCTCGACAAGCGAGTACACCTCTCAGGACACCGTCTTCACCTTTGACCGCCGCGTGGACACGGTGGTGACGGCGACCCACACACTGTACCTGCCTAACGACCTGCTGCTGTGCATGTTCAACGAGGGCTACCGCAACCATTACGTCAGACAGACATCCCGTCCCGAGGCCAACAAGCTGCACATCCTCTTCGGCGCACCCAACGACTCGTTGCCTCAACTCGAGGTGCTGCATCCTGCCGAGCATGAGCGCGACTGGTACCGTGTGGAGCGCACGATGACCAACGATTCACTGTTCTACTGGATCACCGACTCGGCCCTGATCAAGACCGACACGCTGATAGTGGCCATGACCTACCTGCGCACCGACACCGCCGAGCGTCTGGAGCAAGTGACCGACACCGTGCGCTTCGGCTACCGCAAACCCAACTCCCAGATCAAGGAAGAGGAGAAGAAAGCCAAGGAGCGCGAGGACCGCGCCAAGCGCCTGGCCCAACTGCTCGAGAAACAAGAGAAAGCTGCAGCTCAAGGCAAGGAACTGGGCGAGGGTGAGCTTGAGGAAATCAAGGAACTGCAACACGTCGATCCCAACGCCATTCCCAAACTCAAAATGGAACTCGCCAAGAGCGGAAGCATCGACATCGGCGACTCCATCATCCTCAGGTTTGACACGCCCATCGCCAGCATCGACCCGCGGGGCGTGCACCTCGACATCAAGCGCGACACCTTGTGGGTGCCCTACCCCGTCGTGCCGTCGCTGCGACCCGTCAATGATCTCAACCCCATGCGCTACTGGCTCCCCGTCACTGCCCTGCCCGACTCCACCTACCGGCTGACCATCGACAGCGCCGCTGTGACGTCGGTCTACGGGTTGCACAACGACCCGCTCATCAAGGAAATGAAAGTCAAGGGCACGGAGGAATATGCCAACGTCTATTTCAAGGTCAACGTCAAGGGCGATGCTTTTGTTGAACTGCTGGGCAGCGGCGAGAAAGTGATGCGCACCGTCAAGGTAAAGGACGGCGCGTTTGAGTTGCTCAATGTCATGCCCAACACCTATTACCTGCGTCTCACCCTGGACAGCAATGGCAACGGCCAGTGGGACACCGGTAACTACGGCAGCCACTTGCAACCCGAGGAGGTCTATTATTATCCCAAACGGCTAAAACTGCGCCGCAACTGGGACCTTGACGAGACCTGGAACATCTATGAGACCGCGCTCGACCTTCAGAAGCCTGACGACATCAAGCACAACAAACCCGAGGAGGCCAAGAACAAGGTAGAGAAGAAGCAAAACAAGACCGGCAGCGAAGACGAGGAAGAAGACGAATTCTCGACCGGCATCACCAACACCTATACCGGCAACAAGTACGACGACGCAAGAAACAGGCGCCGTCAAAACCGCTAACCTTACAGATTTTCTTCAACCACCTCATGGCTTGATGTGTCGCCCATGGCTCACATCAGAACTCATTTTATAGTTTTTGAAACATTATGACAGGTTTTTGAAATTAAATCTGTAAATTTGCCACGACATAACAATCATTTAATCACATAAAGCTTATGAAGAAAAATTTAGCTCTTTTACTGATGCTGCTATGCTGCAGCATAGCAGCTATGGCTGTGCCCGCCAAGCCAGGCTGGCACACGATCAAACAAAGTGACGGCACCACCTTGAAGGTTCAAGCCGTGGGTAACGCATTCAACCACGCCCTTGTCACCAGCGACGGCCTGACGGTGGCCCGCGGCAACGACGGAGACTACTACTATACTTCGTCGCTGACAGGCCTGACCACGATGCGGGCTCACGAAGTCAATGACCGCACTCCCGCCGAGACCGCCTTCCTGAACGCACAGCGCGGCAGCATGACGATGCCGGAGAAATCTCATCAGATTCCCGGCAATAAAGGGTCGTTCAAATATGTGGGCGGCAGCAATGCCGACGCCGACGTGCCTGCAATGGGGTCACGCCGCATCCCCATCATCCTGGTAGAGTACAAAGACAAAAAATTCAATAACACCCGTCAAGGCATCATCGATGCCATGCTCACCGGCGACGAGAGCGTGGGACAGTACTTCCGCGACCAGTCCAACGGCCTGTATGAGCCCGAGTTTGACGTGTATGGAATCTATACCTTGTCGCAGAACCGTTCTTACTACGGAAGCAACTCCAACGGGTCGGACAAGGGTCTGGGAGCGATGGTCACCGAGGCCTGCCAGCTGGCAGCCGCCGACGGTGTGCAGTTCAAGCCCTATGACACCAACAATGACGACTTCTGTGACGTGGTCATCGTCATCTATGCCGGCGTAGGCGAGGCACAGGCCTCATCGACTCATCCCGAAGCCATCTGGCCCTGCAACTGGACCCTTGATGCCGCCGCTTATTACAATTGTGGCGGCGATGGCGCCTTCAGGCCTGACAACGGTGAACCCTATGTCAACAACTTTGCCGTGTTCAACGAGCTGTATGGCAGCAACGACAACGGCAGCACGATTGACGGTATCGGCACCTTTGCCCACGAGTTCGGTCACTGCCTGGGTCTGCCCGACTTCTACGACACCGGCAACGACAACCACTACGGCATGGGCGACTGGGACATCATGTGCATGGGCTGCTACAACAACGACGGATTCACGCCGCCGGGTTATACGGCCTATGAGAAGGTGTTCATGGGTTGGATCAACTATGTCAAGGCACAACCCGGAACCTATTACACCCTGCCCGCGTTTAACCTCAAGCAGCAATCGACCGACAAGGCCGTGTGCATCACCAGTGACCTGAACGAGAACGAATACTTCGTCCTGGAGTACCGCAAACGCCAAGGTTGGGACCGCTACATGCCCGGCGAGGGTATCATGATCACCCACATCACCTATAATGCCGACCGCTGGAGAGCCAACACCCCCAATAACCAGAACATCCAGCTGATGACCATTGTACCCGCCGATAACACCTTGTCCTACTATAGTGAAAACGGCGACCTGTGGCCCCGCAACAACAGGACCGAGTTCACCGACAACTCCACTCCTGCCGCCAAGCTGAACATGAAAGCCGACGGCAGCATCACGGGCAATGCCGGTTACCTGGGCAAGCCTGTGACCGAAATGGTCATCAACAACGACGGTACGGCCAGTTTCTGGTTCATGAAGGGAGCTGTAGTGGATCCCGTCATCTCGGTTTCGACGGCCGACCTCAACTTCGGCAATGTGATGATGACCCAAAGCGGCACGATGACGATGAAGGTTTACGGCCAGGCGTTGACAGGCGACATCACGCTCACGCTCGACGATGCCAACGGCGTGTTCAGCGTCAATCCCACTGTCATCAGCAATGCCGATGCCGCCAACGGCACTGACGTCACCGTGACCTTCACACCTGACGACAACAGGGACTATCAAGCCACGATCACCCTCGCGAGCGACGGTGCCCAGGATGTGATTGTCAACCTCGCTGGCCATGGTCTGCTCGAGGGCTATGTCCCCGTGATGCAGCCGGCCGACAGTGTGATGATCAATCTGACGCAGTTCCGTGCCAACTGGACCGACCAGACACCCGACGACAACGTCACCAGCTACACCCTTGAGGTGTACACCAAACCTCTGGTCGCTCAACTCGAGACCGCCGACTTCAGCAACGTGCCCGACGCTGTTGATGGCAATAGCCTCATTGACATCTCGGGCAACTACAGTGACTACATGCCCGCCGGATGGAGTGCCACGTCGTATCTGGGCGCCTACGGCAACGCACTGATTCTCGCCTTTGACGGCACCATCACAACCCCAACCTACAACCTCAGCGGGTATGATAAGATGACGGTTGTCATCAAGGCTGCATCCTATTACTACGACAACTCGACCATCAGCGTGTCGAACAGCGTGGCTTCTCAGGAGGTGGCCTTGACTGCCGACATGACCGATTACGTCATCGTTCTTGACTGTGCCGCAAACGACGCCGTGACTATCCAGTCATTGAACAACTATTCCAGCATCAAGCAAGTCACCGTCTATGCCGGAGATCTGACCACGATGAACGTCAAAGCCCAAGAGACCGGCAATGCAACCTACCGCCTGATCACCGACATCACCGACAAGTTCTACCTCGTGAAGGACCTGGAGGCCGGCGGCACATTCAACTACAAGGTGAAAACCGTTTACACCGACGGTACCGAGAGCCTGTGGAGCAATATCGAGGAGGTGACCCTGTTCGAGAACGGGCACAGCTACCAGTTGGGAGACGTGAACCACGACGGCACAGTCAACGTGACCGATGTGACCACCCTGATCACCTACCAGTTCGGAAACAGCATTAATTGCTGTGAAATCTGCGGAGACATCAATCAGGACGGTATCATCAACGTGACCGATGTGACCATGCTCATCACCATGATGATACAAAATTAAACAGTATCAACCTGTAAATCAACAGTCAACGGGTTGCCCTGTAATTCTCACGGGGCAACCTGTTGTTTTTTAGGCTACGGAAAAAACTGAAAAGCTGCCATGGCGACATCACAGCAAAAATGAGCGACCGAAATCAACTCATTATTGTGAATAATTTTCCTATTTAAATTATTATGCTTATTTTTGTGCCCGTATTTGTAATTGTCACATTCCCTTACACATAGGCTATGTGGCAATTGTATTACAGTAACTGATATCATTAATTAATTTTCAACTACCATTTCCAATGAGAAAAAAACTGTGTTTCTTGACAATCTACTTGTGCGTTGTGGTCATCGCAAATGCTGTACCCGCCATGCCCGGTTGGCACATCGTCACCCAGCACGACGGCACTAAACTGAAAGTTCAGGCCGTGGGCAATGCCTTCAACAATGCCATTGTGACTACCGACGGGCTGACTGTTGCCCGTGGTAGCGACGGTGACTTCTATTACACCTCGTCGCTGACGGGCCTGAGTTCCATGAGAGCCCACGAAGCCAGTGAACGCACACCAGCCGAGAAAGCGTTTGTGAATGCCCAGCGCGGTACATTAACCATGACCCGCAACTCATACATGCTGCCCAGCAAGAGCGGCAGACTCTCAGCCACAGGCAGCAATGCCACCGCCAGCGTTCCCGCCATGGGAGAGCGCCGTATTCCCGTTATCCTGGTCGAGTTCCAGGACAAGAAATTCAACAACACCCGCGAGAAAGTGGCCGAAGCCATGATTACAGGCACGGAGGGTGTGGCACAATACTTCCACGACCAGTCCAACGGCTTGTACAAGCCCCAGTTTGACGTGTATGGCATCTATTGCCTGTCGCAGGATCGCGAATACTACGGAGGCCACTCGGGCACGACAAAGGACAAGGGCATCGGTTGGATGGTAACCGAGGCCTGCCAGCTGGCAGCTGCCGACAGCGTCTCGTTCAAGCCCTACGACACCAACAACGACTACTACTGTGATGTGGTCATCATCATCTTTGCGGGCGTGGGCGAGGCCCAAGCCGCGGCATACCATCCTGAAGCCATCTGGCCCTGCAACTGGACGCTCGACGCTGCAAAGTATTACTCGAGGGGAGGCAATGGCTCCTTCAGCCCCGGCATCGGCGACCCCTATGTCAACCAGTTTGCGGTGTTCAACGAGATTCACGGCACCAACGACAACAGCAAGACCATCGACGGCATCGGCACGTTTGCCCACGAGTTCGGCCACTGCCTGGGACTGCCCGACATGTATGACACGGGCAACAACGACAACTTCGGCATGGGCGACTGGGACATCATGTGCCAGGGCTGCTATTGCAACGACGGCTACACACCGGTAGGTTATTCGGCCTATGAGAAGGTATTCATGGGATGGGTGAATTATATCACACCCGTGCCCAACACCTACTATACCCTGCCTGCATGGAACCAGAAGGTAAAGGATAACGATAAAGCCGTTTGTATCGTGAGCGAAGAGAACAAGAACGAGTATTTCATCTTTGAGAACCGCAAGCGTCATGGTTGGGACCGCTTTCTGCCCGGTGAAGGCATCTTGGTGACTCACATCACCTACAGCGCGAGCCAGTGGACCAACAATAAACCCAACAACGAGAAGATTCAGCTGATTACCATTCTTCCGGCCGATAACAAGTTGTCCAAATACACCCAGAGCGGGGACACGTGGCCACAAGGCAGCAAGCGAGAGGTGAGCGATGAATCAACGCCGTCAACCAAGCTCAACATGGACTTCAGGGGCGAGATCACCGGCAATGCGGGCAATCTGGGTAAGCCCGTGACCGAGATGGTCATCAACCGCGACGGGACTGCCAGCTTCTGGTATATGAAGCAGCTGCACACCAGCGGCGACGTGAACCATGACAACCTTATCAATGTTACTGACGTCACCGTACTCATCAGCTACTTGATGGGTTCCATGAACGGTACCTGCGAGACCTGCGCCGACATCAACAAGGACAGTAAGGTCAACATCACCGATGTGACCGCCTTGATCAACATGCAGCTATCACAAACCAAATAATCATCCATTAACAAAACCACACCGAAAAAAGATGTGACGGGAACTCTTGAGAATCCCGTCACATCTTTTTCTCTTGTCTTGAATCAATGCTCCAGCACGCCGTGCTTGAGGTAGCCGCGGTAGAGGATGGTCTGGATGATGCCACGCAAGGCGAGAAAACTCAGATAGGCAATCCACAGGCGGTTGTTGCCCCAAGGCTCGGGCGTGAGCCAGTAGATGACAAAGAACAGCGACCACGCGATGCCGGCGCTGATGAGCATGCCCATCGAGCGAGTCAGGCTGATGAACACGCCGTCCCACACAAATGCCGCCATGCCGGCAGCGGGAATCAAGGCGCACCACACGCGGTAGTCCATGGCGGCCTCGATGACGCTCTGCTGGTCGGTGAGTAACCAGAAGGCGATGCGCGGGAAAGAATAAATCAAGGTAAACACGGCGGCGACGGCCAGCCCCCAGCCGAACAACAACCGCACACAACGCCGCATGCGACTCATGTCGCCCATGCCGTAATACTTGCCCACAACGGCCTCGCCGGCAAAGGCGATGCCGTCCATGAAGTGGCTGTAGAGGGTGAACAATTGCAATATCAGGGCGTTGACGGCAAGGATGAGGTCGCAGCTGCGGGCTCCGATCGAGACGAAAGCCAGGCTCACGGTCATCAGCAGGAAACTGCGCACAAAGATGTCGCGGCTCACCTTGAAGTAGCGCCCGGCGCCCTTGAAGCGCCACACGCGGCGCCAATCGAGCAAGCCGCTCAGGCGTGGGAACTTGCGTTGCACCGTCAGCGCGGCATACAACAGCCCCAGCCATTCACCCGCCAGGGTGCCAACGGCGATACCCACAAAGCCCATCTTGAACAGATAGACGCAGATGAGGCTCGCGCCGATGTTGAAGACGTTGGTCATGATGGAAATCCACATGGCGCTCTTGGAGTCCTGCATGCCTAAAAGCCAGCCCTTGAAGGCCATCATCACCAGCACGGGCGGCACACCCCAGATGCAGATGGTGAAATAGGTGATGGCCAGCGAGGTGACCTCGGGCGAGGGACCGATGATCCACAACAGCAGCAAGCGGATGGGCCACTGCAAGAGGATGATGAGCCCCGAGATGACTGCCGCCAGCGCGGTGGATTCGCCCAGCAGTTTAGCACTCTCGTTGAAATCGCCGCTGCCATAGGTCTGAGCTGTCATGCCCGACGTGCTCATGCGCAGGAAGCCGAAGTTCCAGTACACCAGGTTGAACATCATGGCACCCACTGCCACAGCCCCGATGAACACCTTGTCACCCAAGTGCCCCGCGATAGCGGTATCCACCAGTCCCAGCAGCGGCACCGTGATGTTGGCGACAATCGCCGGCAACGCAATTTTCAATATCTCCCGATTCATACCCTCTTTCATGGCTGTATCATTAAGGGAAAACAATAATTACAATAAATACAAATTATTGGAAATCAATATATTGTACTTATTGTATTTATTGTTTTCCTTATTGTCTCAGTTGTTTGAGTTGGATTGAATTCCTTGGGTTAGAAGGGTTTGGCGTCGGTGCCGGTGAAGGACTGGAACAGGGAGTTGGCCAGGCTGGAGGCGCCGATGCGGAAGTACTTGTTGTTCAACCACTTCTCGCCCAGGACTTCCTTGACGATGGTGTAGTACTTGACAGCGTCCTCGGTGGTGCGGATGCCACCCGAAGCCTTGAAGCCCACCATGCGTCCGTGCTGGATGAAGTATTCCTTGATGCACTGGCACATCACGTAGGCAGCCTCGAGCGAAGCGCCGGGATAAATCTTGCCGGTCGAGGTCTTGATGAAGTCGCAGCCCGAGTACATCGACAGGATGCTGGCGCGGCGGATGGCCTCGGCACTCTTGAGCAGACCCGTCTCGAGGATGACCTTCAAGGGACGGTCACCAACAACGTGCTTGATCTCGGCGATTTCGTCACACAATTCCTCGTAGGCCTCGTCCTTGAAGTAGCCCACGTTGAGCACGATGTCCACCTCGTCGGCGCCGTCGGCAACGGCCAGGGCGGTCTCGGCAATCTTGGTCTCGATATGGGCCTGGCTTGAGGGGAAACATGCGCTGCACACGGCCACGTCAACACCACTCACCTCGAGCGTGCCGCGGACAACGGCAGCAAAGTTGCTGTAAACGCAGATGGCAGCCACGTTCTTGTACTGGGGATAGTTGTTGTCGAAGTCGTTGACTTTCTGTACAAATCGGGCTACGCTGCTCTCACTGTCCTCGGTGGCCAGCGTGGTCAGATCCACACAATTCAGCAAGAACTGCTGCACCTCGGGGGTGTTGTTCTCGGCAGCATGCTTGTCGATGATTTCCTGCACAGCGGCAGTCACGGCGGCATCGTCGATGTTGACAGTGCTCTGGTTGATAGCGGTCATGTACTTGTCCATGGGCTTGTGGTCATGCTCGTGATGCTCACATCCGCATCCGCAGTGTTCGTGTTCGTGATTGCTCATAATACGTTTTGTTTTATAGGTTAATGTTTCAGTTTATCATTGTCGAGGTGACGATGGCTGTCGCGGCTCGTTTTCTTGGCGAAGTTGCGCTCGAGTGCAGCGTCCAGGTCAATGCCCGTCTGGTTGGCCAGGCACATCACCACCCACATCACGTCGGCCAACTCGTCGGCCAGGTCCAGGTCATCGCCCGGCTTGCACGACTGGTCGCCATAGCGACGTGAGATGACACGCGCCACCTCGCCCACCTCCTCGGTGAGCACCGCCATATTGGTGAGTTCGCTGAAATAGCGCACCCCATACTGCTTGATCCACGCGTCAACACGCTCTTGAGCCTCTTGTATCGTCATCGTGTGCAAATTTACACAGAATTCTCGGAAAAGTAAGCCCGCAGGATAAAGAAATCTGTTTTTCTTCTCTGTAACAATGATAAAAGAACCTGATTCTTAGTTTTTTGTCCATGAAGCAGGTTGCCGAGCCAATGAGCTACATCTACAGATTTGTTGATTATGGGCCAGAAAAATGCTAAATATGTGATTTTTTTGCAGTTTTTTATAATAATTTTTGGTCATGTCAAGAATTATGTGTATAATTGCTCGCCGAAAACAATTAACCTCAAGACATCTTAACACGATTATGAACAAAAAGTACAAGCCCGAAACCATTGCCAAGACCATTAAAATCGAGGAACTTTACGACCTTGACGTGTCTATCGCCCGTTTTATCCTGCCGCGCCTGATGGTGTTCAAGGAGCACTGTGAGCGCACCCCTAACCTGAACATGTCCCTTGAGGAGTGGAAGGATATTCTGGACAAGATGATCTACGCCTTTGAGCGCATCGCCTGCCAAACCGAGGAAGATACCCCCGAGTACAAGGCCTATATCAAGGCCATCTGGAACAACGAGGAAGACCTAGCCGACCTGAAACGAGCCGCCAAGGCCTCGCTCAAGCCCATCAGCGAGGGCCTCTCGCTCTATCACAAGTACTACCGCAGCCTGTGGTGGTAGTGTACTTCGTAGTTTAGAGTTTAGGGTTTAGTGTGGATAGACTTTAGACTTCGTAGTTTAGAGAGATTAGTGTCTTAATTGGATCAGGATATTTGAAGGCGAAAACAATTTCATGTAAATCTGTCCGTTATAATAGAAAAAAGCGAAATAGACGATGAAACGGACGATTTTGATTCTTTTGGCTATACTGACAATGACTCCTGTCGCCCTGCGCGCCCAGGAGAATGAATCGTTGTCTCATGGCTGGGGATTCGGTTTCCAGGTGGGCGTGGGCGGCATGCTGCCCACGGGCTCGCTGAGTGACGACTTCAAGGGATGTGCCTTGTTCACCGGAGGACTGAATGCCGAGTACAACCTGTTGAGATTCAAGGCCGATGTTGCCTATGGCCAGCCCTCTTTCAAGAACGAGAACCCCTATGCTGTTCTTGATGACCAGGGCCGTAACCTGCAACTCAACGCGACAGCCAATCCCACACTGCTGGGAGTGGGGCTTCAACTGGGTTATACCATCTGGCGCCAGGGCAAGGTATCGGTAACGCCCAATGTGGGTGTGAACTGGAACCGCCTGTCTTGGGACATCAACCACATCAAGTATGAGAAGGACACCGAGGGCACCGAGCGCCCGATGATCGACAACGTGACCGGCGATCATGTGAATAATTTCAGTTGGATGGCCAGCGTCGATATCGATATCAAGTTGCATGGCAAAGTGGTGGACTATCCGTCCAGCGATGACCGACAGGGGCATTACGTCTCGTCGCTGCGCATCTCGCCATTTGTCACTCATGCCAAGTTCAACAGTTTCAACCCATCGGTCAAGGGCTGCTGTGTGGGCCTCACCGTCTCCTACGCCGGTCTCTTGCGCGCTGTCACGAATTAAAGACTATTTAACACCCATTTCTTGCTGGGATTCATTTCTTTGTCCTACTTTTGCCGCCGAGAAATGAAACGCATATTCCTCATATTAGCTATTGGCTTGACCATGATGGCATTAACGGGCACTCGTGTGCACGCCGCACCTGCTGTGGATGATCCGCTCGACCATATCGAGCTGCCATCGGTGCTGCAGAAGACCTTTGCCGGCTACTACCACTTCATCGAGCCGTCGACAGGCGACACGCTGGCGATGATCGTCTTCAATCCCATCATCATCTATCCTCGCGAGCGTTTCCGCAACAAGGCTGAGGAAAAATACTACTGGAAGACGGTGCGCGACATCAAGAAGACGCTACCGTATGCCAAACTCATCAGCTCGACGCTGCTCGAGACCTATGAGTACATCGACACCTATCAGACCGAGAAACAGAAACAGGCCTATCTGAAGCGGTTCGAGAAAGAGCTGTTCAAGCAATATAAGCCCCAGATGAATAAGCTGACCAAGAACCAGGGCAAGATGCTCATCAAGCTCATCAACCGCGAGACCAACCAGAGCAGTTACAGCATCCTGAAAGCGTTTCTGGGAAAATTCCGCGCGGGTTTCTGGCAGACCTTCAGCAAATTTTTCGGCGCCAGCCTCAAGGCCGGGTACCATCCCAACAAGGACAAGAAGGACGCCATGATCGAGCGCATCTGCGTGCGCATCGAGCAAGGAGCGTTGTAAAGCGAGCGGAGCTCGCGTTAAGCTCGCTGGCGCGAGCTGGTTAATGGTTAAGGGTTAAAGGTTAAAGATTAAAGGTGAAGCTCGCTGGCGCGAGCTGATTTGTTAGGGAGACGGATGTGGGGAGTTGCCTTGGTGTGGACCTACGGCATGCTACAGGTGAGCCCATCATGGCAGTTGTTTTTCAGTTTATCAAAGAATAAGTAGGCGCGTCAATCGTTGACGCGCCTACTCTATTAATCAGGGAAACTGTATCGGTTTACTTGACAATCACCTTGACGGCCTGCTTGCCGACAGTCACGACATAGATGCCGGGATCTACCGACAGGGTGCGGCTACCACCGGCAACGAAGGCGCCAACCTGGCGGCCATCGACGGTGTAAACACGCACTTGCTGACCCTCAAAGCCCTCGACGCTGATGGCGCCGTTAAGGGTAGCGATGCGCTGCACGTCGGCCAGCTCATCGATTCCGCTGGGCTTATCCTCGGCAGTGACGCTGATATTGTCAATCCAGATGCGCTCGCTCATCGTGCTCATGTAACCACGGAAGCTGAACTTGATGAAGTTGGCAATCTCGGTACCCGTCAACGGGATCTCGAACAGCTGCCAGCCAGCTTCGCCCTCGGTAACATCGATGGTCATCAGCTCCTCGTAGGGATCGTCGTTCAGACTCTGCGACACAACCAGCGTGGGCAGGACGGCCGCGCTTGAGGGATAACCCATGTAAACGTAGAACGAGAGTGTGTACTGCTTGTCCGGGTCAAGTTTCATCTTGGGTGAAACGAGGTCTGACCAGTGATACTGGCTGTAGTAATTGCCGTTGTAGCACATGGCGAAGCCGTTGTCACCGTCTTGAGCGGTCTGCTCGTCATCATCGCCCAGGATGTACCAGACGGTGCCATAGTTGGCGACATCGCCCTCGGTCATCCAGCCCGTGGTGGACAGGATGGCATTCTCGAACGACTCGACGAAGGGAACCTCCTTCAACTTACCCAGGATGATGTCATCGATCACTGCCTGGCCGATGCCTGCCGACGTTGACGGGATGACAGCATAGTAGTGCATCTCCATCTCATCGGTGGGTTCACGGTCAACGGTGAAGGTGGTCTGGGTGGTGGTGCCCAGGATGACCATCTGCTCCTCGGGGGTAGCGCCGTCGGGGAAGAACTCAACAACCGTGTAGGTCAGCGAGCCGTCGATTACACCGCCGTTGACCGAGCCTGCGGGGGCATCCCAAGTGAGGACAGCCTTCTGGTTATCCTCGTTACCACGAATCCAGAAATTCTCGACTGCCAGGGGCACATCCACGCCGGCAAACACGACAGCCGTGCTGGCCTTGCCGCGACCGTAGCTGTTCTCGGCAACGATGATGTAGGAATTGTTGCCGCGCAGGGGCTGCTCGTCAATCCACTCCAGAGCCTGACCGGGTTCCACGTTCTCAAACGTCATCAAGGGGATGGCTGAGCCTTCACGGTAGATGTAAACCGTGAGCGGGTCCTCGAGGGGACGCTGAGCATAGTCAACCGAAGGAGCATTGAAGGCGAAGTTCACCTTCAGCAGGCCCGTCATGTCGTGCTCGACAACCAGGTTCTCAACACTGTAGGGGGCAAATGCCGAGCCCACGAGCGTGATGCTGATGTCGTCGATGCTGGGCGAAATGTAGCTGCTGGCCTGGTCGGCGGTGATCAGGATGGAAGGATAGTACTTGCCCGTCTCGGTGGCAATGACCTCGTTCTCGATCAACACCTTCTCGCCGTAGTTGGTGAACGGCAGCTGATCGGGATAAACCGTCTGTGCATCAGGATCCATGGCCATACCTACACCGGCATAGCCCGGGCAAGTCTGGTTGTAGCTGCTGTAGGTCCAGTTGAAGGCATAGGTGTAAACCATGTCCTTCTCGAGCTTAATAGCGGGCATGTAGAGCCAGATGTTCTCTACGGGATGCTGCACGAAGTAGCCATAGCCACCCAATGCCAGGTTCTGGTTGTAGCTGTACCAAATCCAGCGATACTCGTTGGTGGTATAGATCGACGAGTCGTTGACGGTGGTGAAGAAGCGTGCATCCTCCTCGGTGTCAAACGTGTTGGTGTAAGGAGCCGTGTAAACGCCGATAAACGCCTCGGCGCTCACGCGCTTGCCCTCGCCAGCCTCGTTGCTGATGCCCACGGTGTAGGTGTGTACACCCACGCCCTCGACCGTGTTGTCGGTCCACTGGGCATTTGCGCCTACCTCAACGGGGAACTGGGCTACAGCTTCCTCGCTGCCGTCACGGTAGATGTTGGCCGTCAGCGGAGCGGTCAGTTCTGCGCCATTGAGCGTGGTTGTGGGAACGGTGAAGGTCACATCGGCAATCATCTCACCGCTCTCCTCGGGAGTGATGGTGAGGTTGGTCACCTCGGCGGGAGCACCGTTCATACCGAGCTTGTTCAATGCCATCGAGTAAACAAAGATACCCGAAGCATTGTCCTCGCGATGAGTATAAACGTGCACGGCAAAGTAGTAAGTGCCGGCCTCAGGCATCTGGAAGTCAACCTCCCAATCGGCCAGGGTTCCGTTCACGTCATAAGCCTCGTTGCTGTCCAGCACCTGGAAGGTCGAAACGTCGGTCGGGTCGGTGCCTACCATCAGGCTCACGCGCTCCTTGTAGTTGGCAAAGGTGTTGCGCATGTTAAAGATGAGGGCATAGGAGATACCCTCCTCGATGTTGATACCCGGAGAAATCAGGTAATCATCGGCGGCATCCTGGTCATCACCCATGTTGTAGGGACCGGTGTAGATACCCCAGCACTGGTTGTAGTCGTTGAACGACCAGGTGTATTCGGTACCCCACTGAGTGCCGTCGTTATTGGCATTAACGATGGTCCACAGTTCACGCGTGCCCATGTCGTTGAAGTCATCGAAATAGGGAGCCTCGAACGCTGTACCGGTCAGCACGTCGTTGGAGCGTGCGTCGTCGCCACGCTTGCCGTCGCCATTGAACGGGGTGATGATGTAATAGTAGCGCTCCATCTTGCTGGGCAAGGTCTCGCTGAACTCACACTCGGTCAAGTCCTCGGCAACCGTCACGCTGCCAGGCATGCGGACAACGTTGTAGGTCACATCGGCCAGGTAGCCATTGTTCACACCGCCTGCGGGAGCGTTCCACGTCAAGTGGCTCACACCATTCTCGACAGTCAGCACAGCATTGGTGACAGGCAGCGGCGTGTCATAGCCAGCATACACATACAGGTTGTTGACGGGCGAGTAGCCGCCGTCGTTGCTGAAGAGCACATACACATAGTGGTTATCGTTGCTCACCTCGCAGTTGAAAGTCTGGTTGCTACCGGGAGCAACACTGACGTAGTTGGCTATGGCTTCGCCGTCGAGCCATACGTTCATCGTCACGTTACCGGTCAACGGGCTGCCGCCGTAGGTGGTGGTGGGCACGGTAAAGCTGATGGTGCCGTTGGTGCTGCCGCCGTCGAAGGTGAAGGCCAGATTGGTCGTAGCGGCAGGAGCCATGGCAGGAGCTGCATTACCCGGGAAGAACACTGCAGGAGCCTGCTCATTATTGTTCAGTTTCTCGACCAGCGTCATTGAAGCGTCATAGGGGTCGATGGCATACAGAGCAGAACCCTCTTGGGTAACGGCCATCCACAGGAAGCATGCGCTGCTGGGCTCATAACCCATGCTCTGCACATACATAGTGGGCGCTACTTCCAGGGTACCCAGCATGCGTGCGTCACCCGTCTCCTTGTCCAACTGGTAGAAACCGCCGTCGGCACCCACGCAATACATATCGCCGTTGGGCGTGAAACCCAAAGTCATCGGCTGGAAGCGGTTAGGCCAAGCGCAGATGGTCTCGAACATGCGGCTGATGGGGTTCCATCGTGCCAGGTTAAGACCCGTCAAGTCGGAATTGTACTGGATGGAGTAGATGATGTCGGTGGTCACGTCATAGGCCATCACCGAGGGGATGAAGCTGTAATCGGCATAGTCGTAAACCATGGACCACAGTTCACCGAAGCCTGAACGGCTCAACCCGAGGTATTCGACGCCATTCAGGACACCCATCATCTGCATGGGGCGAGCGCCCACGAGCTGATCACGTCCCATGGCACTGGCCATGAAGTCGTAACGGAGGTCGGTGGCCAAAGCCTGGAATTCGCCACCGTTACCGATGGTGTGGCTGTAGATACCGTAGGGTACCGAACCGATGCTCACACCTGCCCAAGTGTCGGAATTGGTCAGGTTGACATACATGTCCAATCCCTGGAACTGGTCGGCACTCGGGGCCTTTTTCCTGGAAACCACCTTGCCAGGAACCAACATTTTGGCCCTCGACTCGGTCTTCACAACCTGCTTGAGCACCGGGTTAGGCGCCGACGTGAAGGTCGTGGATTGTCCGGCAGCCGATGCCATCAAAGCCACCAGCGCCATCAATGCGAGTAATAATCTTGGTTTTCTCATTATCCAAAAAGAGTTTAAAGGATGAATAATTCTTTTGCCACACATGATGAGACCATGGGTGGCGATTTTCAGTTACACATCGCAAATTTACTATTTTTGGGACTGAATGGAGACTGGAACGAGATTCCAAAATGTACAAATTTCGGCAATTCGCACAAAAAGCGCCTATTTTCGGCGATTTTATCGCCCCGACAAAGGGCGAATCACAACTGGGCCTCTTTGCGAGCTATGCGCTGGTATTGTGACGGAGTCAGGCCCGTGATGCGCTTGAACGACGATACAAATGTGGAGCGCGACTTGAAGCCGACACTCTCGCTGATGGCTTCGATGGTGTAGTTGCCGTAGTTGGCAATGTCACCCATGCGCTTGCATGCCTCCTTGATGCGGTAGGAATTGAGGAAATTGTTGAAATTCTGCTCGTAGTACTCGTTGATGACCTGGGAGACATATTTGGACTTGGACTCGGAGAGCATGGCGAGCCGCTCGAGCGAGAACTCAGGCGAGAAAATTTCATCGCTGTTGTCCATCACCTGCTGAATGCTGGACAACAGTTGCTGCTTGTCCTCATCACTCAGGTGGCTACTCTTGTACTTGACATCGGCGGCACCAGAGGAATCGGCGGCATCGGCGATGGCTGGCGCTTCCTTGTCCTGCAGCTGGCGTCGCAACTGGCGCTCTTCCTCCTCGGCACGCAGCATCTCCACATTCTTGAGGTACAGGGACTGGTTGGAACGCGTCAGTTCGCCATTCTTGCGGTACACGAGATAGAGGAGCACGGCCAATATCAGCAGGAAGCCCAGCGACGTCATTGCGACGATGCTCATCACCTCGCGGTGCTGCCTCATCTCGCTCATTTCCTGTTCCATGCCTTTCAACTCATTGCGGAATTCCATCTCGCTCACGCTGGCAAGCTGCTGGTAGTTGGTCAAGGTGTCCTTGAGTTGGGAATACTGGTTATAATAATGTTCGCGCGAGCCATGATCGCCCAATTCCTGATAGTATTGCGCCAGCATCTTGTACACCTCAAGCTTGCAATCCTTCATCTCCAGGTCAACGGCGATGCGCTCGGACTGCTTCAGCGCTTCGATGCCCCGACGGTAGTCATTTTTCATGGCATGCACCTTGGCCTTCTCGACATGGGTGAAATAGATCAGACGCGAGTACTGGGTAGTGTCAATCAGCTGCAACTGGCTGTCATACACCTTGATGGCATCGTCAAACCGCTTATTCTCAACACTGTTGAATGCCTGATAAAGCATCTTGTTGTAGCGGCGCAATATCCAGGTCTCGTTATCTTCGGGCAACTGCAGATAGTTCTGCCAGATTTCGGCAACCGGTGCCAGTCCTCCCTGAACGTGAGCCATCGACAGCACGTCGGTACAGGCCATGTCGGTGTGCTTGTCGTCGTGGGTCTTCAATCCCACCGAGAGGGCCCGCTGGTAGTAACGGAGTGCCGTGGTGCCTAATTTATAGTCATTGCATTCCTCAGAGATGGTCTGGTACATGCAACCGAATCCCAGATAGATGTTGGCATCCTCGACGCCGGCGGCATCGGCAATCTCCAGGGCACGCGTCAGGCAGTCGAAGCACTTGGGATAGTCATAGAAGTCATAGAAATAGATCGACCACAACCGCATGCTTGCATCCTTGCACATGACTTTCTGTTCCCGGGACAAGGAGGCTTCATAGCGATTGGCGGCAATCGTGTAGCACATCAGCGCTGTGTCCTTCTTGTTACCGTCGGTAAAATCCTTGTCGGCCATGTCCATGAGGCGCTCAAGAGGCAGGTTAAGCCACTTGCTGTGCTCCCACGATTGAGACAAGAGTGTAGCCGTCCCACTCAGCAGCAGGGCGATAACACACAATATGACTCTAACGGCATGACGCATTACATCGGTTAATGGAGCTACAAAAATAATAAAAAAACCTCAACCTGCAATAACAGCACATCATAACAAAACAACGGCAGGGATGGCCCTGCCGTTGTTGAATAATGGTCAAGTTAATGGTATTATCGAGATTATTTAACCCAGTCGTTTGAGCTTCACGGTAAAGTGGCGCATCAGGGGAGCTTCCCACTCGATGGCGACACCGCGGGTGATCTCGTTGCGACGGTCATAGACGTTCTTCAGAGCAGCTGCGATGACATTCATGTGGTTGTCGGTGTACACGCGACGGGCGATGCACAGACGCAGCAGGTCGAGGCCGCCGAAGCGGTTCTCGCGGGTAACGGGGTCACGGTCGGCCAGGATGTAGCCAATCTCGCAACCACGGATACCAGCCTCCAGATAGAGTTCGCAGGTCAAGGTCTGAGCGGGGAACTCCTCCTTGGGAACGTTGCACAGCACCTTGTCGGCGTCGATGAACAGAGCGTGACCGCCCACGGGACGCTGATAAGGAATGCCATACTCGTCAAGCTTCTTGGCCAGATACTGAACCTGGTGGATGCGGGTCTGGAGCATATCAAACTCGGTATTCTCGTCAAGACCTACTGCCAGGGCGTTGAGGTCGCGGCCGTTCATACCACCGTAGGTGATAAAGCCCTCGAAGGGGATGCAGAACAGCTTGGCACCCTCGTACCAATCCTGGTTGTTGGTAGCGATGAAACCACCCATGTTCACAACGCCGTCCTTCTTGGCCGACATGGTCATAGCGTCAACGTAGGAGTACATCTCGCGGGCAATCTCCTTGATGGTCTTGTCGGCGTAGCCTTCCTCACGGGTCTTGATGAAGTAGGAGTTCTCGGCAAAGCGGGCGCTGTCCATCACGACGGGCACGCCATACTTGTGGCAAAGTTCGCAAGTCTCCTTGATGTTCTTCATCGAAACGGGCTGACCACCAACGGTGTTGTTGGTCACGGTGAGTACCATAAAGGGCACGTTACCCTTGTTCTCGGTCAGCACCTTCTCCAGCTTCTCGAGCGAAACGTTACCCTTGAAGGGAATCTCGAGCTGGGTGTCCTTGGCCTCGTCGATGGTGACGTCGATGGCCTTGGCCTTACGAGCCTCGATGTGACCCTTGGTGGTGTCGAAGTGGGCGTTGCCAGGGATGACATTGCCTTCCTTCACCAGATAAGAGAACAGCACGTTCTCGGCAGCACGGCCCTGGTGGGTGGGGATGACATACTTGAAACCAAAGATGCGTTGTACAACGCTCTCGAACTTGTAGAACGAGGTGGCGCCGGCGTAGCTCTCGTCGCCCAGCATCATCTCGGCCCACTGGCGGTCGCTCATAGCGCCCGTACCCGAGTCGGTCAGACAGTCGATGTAAACCTGCTCAGCCTTGAGCATGAACACGTTGTTGTGAGCCTCTTTCAGCCACTGCTCGCGCTCGGCACGAGTGCTCTTGCGCAGCGGCTCAATCATCTTGATTTTCCAAGATTCAGCAAATGGTAATTCCATTGATAATCAAATATTTATGTTAAACTTTTTTAGCTTAATCAATCAAAATCTGAACCCCTTAAAAAGGTAATTATATTCAAATTTTATGCAAAGTTACGGCAACTTGCCGAACTGGCAAAATTCCAGCCGTTTTTTTTGCCCCATTGATTATTTTTAACAATTCGATTGCAGTGTCCCCTAAACCACCGTGCAACAAAAAAATGAGGGACCTAAAGGCCCGAAGGCCATTAGCATCCCTCATGTGGTGTGTCAAGCTTTTATGGTGCTTATTTTTTCCCTTTGGCAACCTCACTAGTAATCGCAGTGCGTACGATTGTTGGTAGTGGGATAAGTCGGATAGGTCGGCTGATTGACTATCGGCTTCTGTTCCTTGTTGAGGATTACCAGAGCGCCTATCACACCCGGAATCCAGCCGGCGATGGTGAGCAGGAGTACAATCAGTACCGAGCCACAACCCTTGTCCAATACAGCCAGCGGCGGGAAGATAATCGATAATAAAACTCTGAACAGTGACATAGTTCCACTCCTTTCTACTTTTATTAATTCATTCAATCAATTGTTTTTCTGTAATATCTGCAATTTTCATGCCAAAAGGAGGGATTAGTTTCTAGTTAACGTGAGTTAGACGATATACTATTCTAGATTTCAGTGTATTAGTCCTGTAGAGACGCAAAATCTTGCGTCTCCAATCGTTAAGCATTGCCTAATGGTGACCTAGAGACGCAAAATTTTGCGTCTCTACATAGTGAATGAATTGAGTGTCAAAGATTTATTTTCATCGAACTCACATTAGTTGTTGGTGAGAAAAGACAAGTGGAGCAAACAATTTGCCCCACTTGTCAATATCATCAATATAGATTCAGGTTAGTGCTGGTTGTTGAGGAATTCCACCAGGCGGGCTACAGCACGACCGCGGTGACTGATGCGGTTCTTGTCTTGGGGCGACATCTGGGCGAATGTACTGCCATCACCCTCAAGGGGCCGGAAAATACTGTCGTATCCAAAGCCTCCGGTACCGTGGCGCTCGGTGAGGATAAGGCCCTCGACCTGGCCTTCGAATATGTGCAACTGGTCGCCTTGCAACAACGCGATAGCCGTGCGGAAACGAGCGGTTCGCTCGGTCACACCTTCCAGTTTGCCCAACACCTTATCTATATTGGCCTCACTGTCATGACCCGGACCGGCATAGCGTGCCGAATGCACGCCCGGTTCACCGTTCAGCGCATCGATTTCCAATCCCGTGTCATCGCTGAAACAGTCATATCCGTAATGCTCCTTGACATACTCGGCCTTCATCCGTGCATTTCCCTCGATGTTATCGGCAGTCTCGGGAATATCCTCATTGCAACCGATGTCAGCAAGACCCAAAATTTCATAACGGTCGCCCAACATCTGCCTGAGTTCCTGCAACTTGTGAGCATTGTTGGTAGCAAAAACAATCTTTTTCATTCTTCCACAATCACATTATATAAACAACGAATTACACGAATTAAACTATGGTTGATCCACTAGTAAAACTCGCGTAACTCGTAGTTTAAATTGATTACACGACGATGTTGACAAGTTTACCCTTGACGAAGATGATCTTCCTGGGTTCCTTGCCGTCGAGCCAACGCTCGGCACCGGTATCGGCAAGGGCAAGGCGCTTCACCTCTTCCTCGTCGGCATCGGCGGGCACCTCGATGGTGTAACGGGACTTGCCGTTGAACGACACACCGTATTTCACCGTCGATTCCTTCAAGTATTCCTCGTTCCACGTGGGCCACTGGGCATCGCACACGGTGGTGTCGTTACCCAGCACGTGCCACAATTCCTCGGCGATGTGGGGAGCGAAGGGTGCCAACAATACCACGAGCGGCTCATAGATCTCGCGCGAACGGCACTTCAAGGTTGTCAACTCGTTGACACAGATCATGAACGCTGCCACCGACGTGTTGTAGCTGAATGACTCGATATCGCCACTCACCTTCTTGATGAGCTTGTGCAGAGACTTCAAGGCCTCGGCACTGGGCTTCTCGTCGGTCAGCTGCATGGTGTCACCCTTGTAGAACAAAGCCCACAAGCGCTTGAGGAAACGATTCACACCATCAATGCCGTTGGTATCCCAAGGCTTGCTGGCCTCGACAGGACCCAGGAACATTTCGTACAGACGCAAGGTGTCGGCACCATATTTATCCACGATATCGTCGGGGTTCACCACATTGAACATTGACTTGGACATCTTCTCGATAGCCCATCCACAAATGTACTTGCCGTTCTCAAGAATGAACTCAGCATCCTTGAAATCGGGTCTCCACTCGCGGAACTTCTCGATGTCCAGCGCATCGGTATGAACGATATTCACATCCACATGGATGGGGGTCACATCATACTGGTCCTTGAGATTGAACGATACAAACTTGTTGGTGTCCTTGATGCGGTAAACAAAGTTACTGCGACCTTGAATCATACCCTGGTTGACCAGTTTGCGGAACGGTTCAGTCTCGCAAACAAAACCATAGTCATAGAGGAACTTGTTCCAGAAACGGCTGTAAATCAAGTGACCCGTGGCATGCTCGGTACCACCCACATAGAGGTCCACCTGGCGCCAATACTCATTGGCCTCATGCGAGACAAGTTCCTTGTCGTTGTGAGGATCCATATAACGCAGATAGTAGGCCGATGAACCGGCAAAACCGGGCATGGTGTTCAATTCCAAGGGATATCCGTCGGCGGTTACCCAATTCTTGGCACGGCCCAGGGGCGGTTCGCCAGTCTCGGTGGGCAAGAATTTATCGACTTCGGGCAATTGCAACGGCAAGAAACCCTCGTCAAGAGCCTGGGGCTGATTATTCTCATCATAATAGATGGGGAACGGTTCACCCCAGTAACGCTGACGGCTGAAAATCGCGTCACGCAGGCGGTAATTCACCTTCACATGACCTATTCCGGCCTCCTCGATGTATTTCTTGGTTTTGGCTATTGCCTCCTTGACCTGCAAGCCGTTAAGTTGCAAGCGCTCGTTGGAGGAATTGACCATGATGCCTTCCTTGGCGTCGAAACTCTCCTCGCTCACGTCGGCACCCTCAATCAGCGGAATGATGGGCAAATCGAAGTGCTTGGCGAAGGCGTAGTCGCGGCTGTCGTGAGCCGGCACCGCCATGATGGCGCCAGTGCCGTAACCAGCCAACACATAATCACTGATATAGATAGGAATGTTCTTACCCGTAATGGGATTGACAGCATAGCTGCCGGTGAACACACCGCTCACCTTCTTCTCGATCATGCGTTCACGCTCGGTCTTGTGCTTCACCTCATCGAGATAAGCATCGACGGCAGCGCGCTGATCGGGCGTCACCACCTCATCGACATAGATGCTCTCGGGCGCCAGCACCATGAAGGTGACACCGAAGATGGTATCGGCCCTGGTGGTGAAAATCAGCAGGCTCTTGTCGCTGTCGGCCACAGGGAAAGTCATCTCGGCACCCTCGCTGTAGCCGATCCAGTTGCGCTGCGTCTCCTTGATGGACTCGGTCCACTCGATGGTGTCCAAATCGCGGAGCAGACGGCCGGCATAGGCCGACACGCGCAAGCACCACTGGCTCATCATCTTCTGCTCGACAGGATAACCGCCGCGCACCGACAAGCCCTCGCTCACCTCATCGTTGGCAAGAACGGTACCCAATTTGGGACACCAGTTCACCATCGTGTTGCCCAGGTAGGCGATGCGGTAGTTCATCAACACGTCGTTGCGCTGCATCTGAGTCATTGCGTTCCACTCATCGGCCGTGAATTTGTCGGTACAGCTGGTGTGAGCATTGCAACCGTCGGTTCCGTGCTTCTCGAAGTGAGCCACCAGTTCCTCGATGGGACGAGCCTTATCGAGCTCGGTGTTGTAATAGCTCTTGAACATCTTCAAGAAAGCCCACTGTGTCCACTTGTAATAGGTCGGATCACAGGTGCGCACCTCACGGTCCCAATCATAGCAGAAACCGATTTTGTCGAGCTGCTCACGATAGCGGGCGATATTTTGGATAGTGGTTATTTCGGGATGCTGACCCGTCTGGATGGCATACTGCTCGGCAGGCAGGCCATAGGCATCATAACCCATGGGATGCAGCACATTGAAGCCCTTCAAGCGCTTGTAACGCGCATAGATGTCGCTGGCGATGTAGCCCAGCGGATGCCCCACATGCAGACCCGCTCCTGACGGATAAGGGAACATGTCGAGTACATAAAATTTAGGACGGCTGTTGTCAATATCACACTTGTAGGTGTGATGTTCACGCCAGTATTGTTGCCACTTTTTCTCTATTTCCTTATAGTTATAATCCATTGTATTGTTGCTATAAACTAATCAGCATTCAGCTATTAGCCAGTATTTTTTAAATTAAAGTATTTTTTTGATGGCTTCCTCGATGACGTAGCACTCGGTCGTGGGTTCATAGCGCTCCACCACGTTACCCTTGCGGTCAATCAAGAACTTGGTGAAATTCCACTTGATGTCAGGATTGCTGGCATAGTCGGGGTCGGCCTTGGAGAGCATCTGATCAAGGAGTTGTCCGATCTTGTGATCAAGATTGAAGCCCTTGAAACCGCATTTTGACTTCAGGAAAGTGTACAGGGGAATCTCGTTCTTGCCATTCACCTCGATTTTCTTGAACTGAGGAAACTCGGTGCCATAGTTCAATGTGCAGAACTGATGGATTTCGTCCTCGGTGCCGGGTGCCTGCTCACCGAACTGATTGCAGGGGAAATCAAGAATCTCAAGACCTTGGTCCTTGTACTCCTTGTATAGCGACTCCAGTTCCTCGTATTGCGGAGTGAAACCGCAGCGGGTTGCCGTGTTGACAATGAGCAACACCTTACCCTTATAATCGCTTAACGACACGTCGTTACCACGACGATCTTTCACTGTAAAGTCATAAACATTCTGTGCCATAACATTCATTACATTAAATATCTATAATGCTGCTAATATAATTTCAATATGATTTATTTGATGATACCCAAATCACGTGAGATATCAAGCATGCGCTGGATGGGCTTGACGGCACGTTCGGCAATGCGCTCGTCAACCTTGATTTCGGGTGCCATGAACTTGAGCGAATTATATAACTTCTCCAGAGTGATCAGTTTCATGTATTCACACTCGTTGCAAGCACAGGTACCATCCTCGGGCGGAGCGGGAATGAAAGTCTTCTCGGGACAGCGGCGCTGCATCTCGAACAGGATGCCGCTCTCGGTGCACACGATGAACTCCTGACTCTCGTCGTCAACGGCAAAGTTGAGTAAGGCCTGGGTCGAACCCACCTTGTCGGCCATGATGCGCACGGGCTTGGGGCATTCGGGATGCACCAGCACCTTGGCACCGGGATGCTCACGCTTGAGGTCGGCCAACTTGGCTGCACTGAATTTTTCGTGCACATGGCAAGCGCCGTCCCAGAGCAGCATCTCACGTCCCGTGATGCTGTTGATGTAATTACCCAGGTTGCGGTCGGGGCCGAAAATGATTTTCTCATCCTCGGGCAGGCTGCCCACAATCTCCTTGGCATTGGACGAAGTCACCACCACGTCGGTCACCGCCTTGACGGCAGCACTGGTGTTGACATAGCTGATGACCGTGTGATCGGGATGCTCATTGACGAAGCGCTCAAACTCATCGGCAGGGCAACTGTCGGCCAGCGAGCAACCGGCACTCAGGTCGGGGACGATGACTGTCTTGTCAGGGCACAGGATCTTGGCCGTCTCGCCCATGAAGTGCACGCCACACAGGATGATGACGGGTGCATCGGTCTTCGCCGCCAGCTGTGCCAGAGCTAGGCTGTCACCAATATGGTCGGCCAGCTGCTGGATTTCCTCGCGCTGGTAATAATGTGCCATGATGACGGCATTGCGCTCCTTCTTCAAGCGCAGGATTTCTTCTTTCAGGTCGATGCCAGCCTCGATGGGTTCATCGACATAGCCATTTTCAACATTCATATTATATATTTTTTGTGTTTTAATTTTTTAAAAACTAAAATCTAACTACAATAACTATGCCTGTTAATTGTGTTGAAAACTTTTCGGTCCCTTGAGGCTGATTATCAATTATCAACCTCTATTCAGAGTTATTGATAGTTTATCAACAAGCCTAATTGCTGAGTCATAGCAACTTCGGTACATTATTAACAGGGTGTTAACAAACTGCAAAGTTAATAAAATCTTATGGTATAAGTTGATAAAAAGTGGCGAAAACCATGTTTATAGTCCAAATAAAAAAAAGTAATTGTTTTTTTGGCGGTTCAAAAAAGAATGATAAGCCGACCTGATTTGAATTTGTCAAGAGTTTTTTGCTGTTTTTTTTGAAATAGTTTTGAACACTATTTTACAGGGTTATTGACAAGATGATGATAATGATTGTCAATCGTTTTTTGATAATCATTTAATTAATTGACAACCAGTGTATTGATTATTGTATTATTTGCTCCTATGGAGCAAATAATGGCGAGGGATTGTGATGGTGTGTGGGAAATGTTTTATACCTTTGTGGTGATAAAAACCAGCAAATCAGATGTCAAGAAAGAAATCCATGATTGAGTTGCACCGCGTGGGTGTGGAAGAATACAAGCAGGCAGCGAAGTTGCCGGTGACGGTTGTGCTCGACAATGTGCGCAGCGAGATGAACGTGGGGTCGGTGTTCCGCACTGCCGACGCTTTTTTGATCGAGCGCATCTGTCTGTGCGGCATCACGCCGCAACCTCCCAAGCCCGAGATTCACAAGACGGCGCTTGGTGCCGAGGATTCGGTCAGTTGGCAATATTACTCCACTACCCTATCGGCTGTTGAAGAACTCAAGAAAGCGGGATATGTCATCTGCTCGATTGAGCAAGTCCACGACAGTGTGAGTTTGAAAGACTTCGACGTCAACGCGTATTCCAAGTTGGCCATCGTGCTGGGTAATGAAGTGAAAGGCGTTTCCCAGGAAGTGGTCGATGCCAGCGACTGTTGTGTCGAAATACCTCAAGAGGGCACGAAGCATTCATTGAATATCTCTTGCTGTGCCGCTATCGTGATGTGGCACGTGTTTTCCAACAGCAATGGAATTACACGGTAATTGCTTCATTGCACTATATAAATAAGGTTGTATGGCTGATAATCGTCTTTATTTATTGAGATAGACGCAAAATAGACCTTGAAATTTAGTTAAAAATTGAGTGTTAAACGATGTTGATTTTAACATTCAGTTTTTTTAGTTGTCAAATCAAGGAATCGGCATCATCGCGTATATAATTCACCTATAAATCAGAATGTTATATTTTTCTAGGTAAGAAAATCTTTTTTTTCTTACATTTTTTTCTAAAACAGGCAAAAAGATAGAAAAGACGGGCATTTAGTTAAAGTAATCCTTTTATTTTGCCTCTTTTACATTTTTTGACTTATTTTGCAAACTTGTAATTAATCGATAGAGACTACCATTGAGTACCATCGAGACCTTACAGAAATACTTAGTTGATTAGAGAAACAAACACATTTTTAACTAATTATATTAATTTATAAACATCACTATTTTTTATGAAGAAGCTATTTCTATTATTGTTTGCGATGTGCTTCATGGCACTGTCGGCCTATGCCGACCGCACAATCAGTGGACAAGTAGTGGATGCAGCCAATGGTGAACCCCTGATTGGAGCTACAATCCAAGGCGAGGGTGTTAACCAGGGTACTGCAACCGATGTTGATGGTCATTTTACACTGATTTTACCTGATCATGTAAAGTATGTCAATGTATCCTACGTTGGCTATGCAACACGTCAGGTTGAGGTTTCCTCTCAAATGCTTATTAAGTTGACCGACTCTGGTCAGAGCCTTGATGAGGTTGTTGTAGTCGCTTACGGTAGCGCAAAGCGCCAGTCGATTACCGGTTCTATCTCGGTAGTTGACGAGAAGAAGATCAAGGACCGCATCGGTTCTTCGGTTACTGCAGCGCTTGAGGGTAGCACCCCTGGTATCCAGGTGAACAACACCTATGGTGAGCCTGGTGCCGCTCCCAACATCCGCATCCGTGGTATCGGTAGTATCACCGGTTCGAGCTCACCTCTGTATGTTGTTGATGGTGTGGCCTTCGACGGTAACATCGCCGAGATCAACCCCGTTGATATCGAGAGCATGAGCGTGCTGAAGGACGCTGCCTCGGCAGCCCTGTATGGTAACCGTGCTGCTAACGGTGTCGTTCTGATTACCACCAAGAAGGGTTCCTACAGCAACAAGCCCAGTGTAACCCTGCGCATCAACCAGGGTATGTACAAGCGTGGTATCGCTGAGTATGAGCGCATGGGTGCTGACCAGTGGATGGAGGCTTCATGGCTTGCCATGAGGAACTTTGCCGTGAACGGAAGCATGGGTATGGAGCAGGCTGCTGCTAACCAGTATGCTACCGAGCACTTGATTGGTGACTATGCTCGCAAGAACATCTACAATTCCCCCGACGATAAGCTGTTCGATGCCAACGGTAATCTGATTGCCCAGGTATTGCCCGGCTATACCGATCTGGATTGGGAAAAGGACGTTGAGCGCACTGGTTATCGTCAGGACTACAGCCTCTCGGGCACCGCTGGTGGCGAGAAGTACAATGTATATGCTTCGGCTGGTTACACCAACGAGAAGGGTTATATCTATGCCAGCGCCTATGAGCGTTTCACTGGTCGTATCAACACCAACTTCACTCCTAGTGACTGGTTCAAGACCGGTATTAACCTGAGTGGTACCTATGCAACCCGTAACTTCAACGACAATGCAACCGGTAACTACTATGCTAACCCCTTCTATGTAGCCCGTTACATGGCTCCTGTTTATCCTCTGTTCCTGCACAACCCCGATGGCAGCTTCCTGCTTGACGAGAATGGTGAGAAGCAGTACGATACCGAGTCGTCTTATCTGGACAACCGCAACATCGCCTTTGAGCTGCGCAAGGACTTCGACCGTCGTCGTCGCGCCGTTGTCGAGGGCATGGCCTATGGTACCTTTACTCTGCCTGCAGGCTTCTCGATCACGTTGAAGGCCGACTTCATGCACTCCAACACCAATCGCCGTAACTACAACAACCCGTTCATTGGTGATGGTTCTACCAACAATGGTCGTCTGACCAGCTATGCTTATGAGTACAATACCCGCACCGCTCAGGAAATCTTGAACTGGTCGCGTGAGTTCGATGTTCATCACATCGACATCATGGCTGCTCATGAGAACTATGAGTACAACATGCGTTCGGCCTATGGCATGAACACCGGTTCGGCTGCCGATGGTATCTACACCCCCGGTAACTTCCAGACCAACTCCTACTTCCTGGGTTCGGATGACGAGGACAAGACCGAGTCCTATCTGGGTCGTGCTCGTTACAACTACCACGAGAAATACTTCGCTGATTTCTCGTTCCGTCGTGATGGTTCTTCACGCTTTGCCAAGAAGAACCGCTGGGGTAACTTCTTCTCTATGCTTACCAGGCACTTTATTACATTGAGAAGAACGCCGGTAGCGCTGCTTTCATGAAGCAGAGCCTCTCGGCCGAGGATATCAAGTGGGAGACCTGCCAGAATATCGACTTCGGTATTGAGGGTCGCCTGTTTAATCGCCTGAACTTCAACTTCGTTCTGTTTGACAAGCGCAACAAGGACCTGTTGTTCGCAGTTCCCCTGCCCCTGTCGGCTGGTTCGTTCGTTTGGGGTGATGACTACAACATGAGCATCTACAAGAACATCGGTACCATTTCTAACCGCGGTATCGAGATCTCGCTGAGCGCTGATGTCATCCGCAACCGCGACCTCAACTGGACGCTGTCGACCGAGGGTACCTTCATGAAGAGCAAAATCAAGAAGCTTCCTGACGGCAAGGACATTCTCCATGGCCAGCAGAACTACTCCGAGGGTCATGACCCCTATGAGTTCTACACCTATCACTTTGTCGGCGTTGACCAGATGACCGGTCGCTCGCTGTACACCCTGGATCCCGAAATGGCCGAGCGCGCTGAGGCTGCTGGTGAGACCGTTACCATCGGTGACGAGACCTACACCACCATGCCTGGCTCCTATGGCAAGCGTGACTGGGCAGGTACTGCTCACCCCTGGTTCTTCGGTTCATTCAACTCTGTTCTGCAATTCAAGGGCTTTGCTCTGAACGCTCTGTTCACCTATAGCCTGGGTGGCAAGCTTTACGACTCGGCTTACCAGACTCTGATGTCGACCAACTCGGCTTCTTCGGCAAGTGCTAACCACGTTGACTTGGCCAAGTCTTGGAACGGTGTTCCCGCCGGTATGACTGAGAATTCACCCAACCGCATTGATCCTAAGGGTCTGCCTCAGCTCGACTTTGAGTACAGCACCTATAACAATGCTACCAGTGACCGCTGGCTGACCAGCGCTTCCTACTTTGTAGTGAAGAACATCTCCTTGAGCTACTCAGTGCCCAAGCTGTTGATGAACAAGATTGGTATGCAGGGTCTCACCCTCACTGCTGGTGTTGAGAACTTGGCTACGTTCACTTCCCGCAAGGGTGTGAACCCCCAGTACAATTTCAGCGGTGGTTCTGATAACACCTATGTTACCGCTCGCGTGTTCAACTTCGGTCTTCAGTTCCAGTTCTGATAAATCAGATGATCAATTAACCATTAATTTCTAAATGAAACTCATTATGAAAAATATAAGTAAAGTTTTATTGAGTGGTCTTCTGTTAGGATCTGCAATGCTCATGACCTCATGTGGTGAAGACTATCTCGAGACAAAACCCACCGAATCGATCAGTGATGTTTCGGCCATTGCAACTGTCGATAATGCCTACAAGGCATTGAACGGTGTAGCTAAGACGATGACCATCCAGCATGGTAACTATTCACAGGGTTTCTGTGGTGAGAATGCCATCATGCGTCTGTATGAGAACTATCCTAGCCAGGACTACAATTACAATCAGTATGCATCTGGTTGGGCTCCTATCCACAATCAGACCTTCCACACCAATAAGAGCAGCATTTACAACCACTATGCTTGGTACTACTACTATCAGATCATTACCCAGGCTAATGTGATCATCAATCGCATTGACAATGCCGAGGGCAGTGAGGCTGACAAGAAGTTCATCAAGGGTTCGGCCCTGACCTTCCGTGCCTATGGCTATGAGAAGTTGCTCCACTACTACTGCCAGCGCTGGAAAGACTCCAATAATGGTAGTTCACAGGGTGTGCCCCTGCGTCTTGACGAGTCTACCGGTGATCTCGCTCCCTCGACCATGGCCGAGGTTTATGCTCAGATTTATAAGGATCTGGACGAGGCTATCAAGCTGTTCGACGAGAGCGAAGTTGACCGTGCTGCCAGTGACTGCTGGACTCCTAACCTGAATTGTGCACACGCTGTTTATGCCCGTGCTGCCCTCTACAAGGAGGACTATCAGACTGCCCTCAACCATGCTAAGCTGGCCGAGGATGGTTATCCCTTGATGAGCAATGATGCTTATGCTGCTGGTTTCTGCCGTCCCACCAGTGAGTGGATTCTCGGTAGCTATGGCAGTGCCGATGAGAACAACTGGTACTGGAGCTACGGTACCCAGTACAGCTGCAACGGCTACTATGCTTCCAACAGCCAGAACGGTGCTGGTACCATCGGCCGTGAGCTCATCAACCGCATTCCCGACGAGGACTTCCGCAAGTCGTTGTTCCTCACCGAGAGCGGTCTGGGCATCGATGGCAGTGATCCCGCTCAGGTTGACCAGACCTACGGTTACATTGGTTTGACCGCCGGCTTGTCATACTCCGATGTGGAAGCTTACATGAAGGCTTACAACTACGTTCAGGAGCATGCAGCTCCCGGCCTGAGTGAGCCCTACTCTTCTGGTGTATATCACCTGGGTGCACACTTGAAGTTCTACGTCTTCGACACCCCGGGTGTTGGCTATCTGCCCTACATCCGCACCAGTGAGATGCTTCTTATCGAGGCTGAGTGCTACTACTTCTTGAACCAACCTGCCAATGCTCAGGAAGCCCTCGTTCGCTTGAACGCCGGTTCGGGCCGCAACCCCGGTTACACCTGCGACAAGACCGGTCAAGACCTGTTCAACGAGATTGCCGACTACCGTGCACTTGAGCTCTGGGGCGAAGGCTTCCAGTGGAGTGACCTTAAGCGTTGGAAACTGCCCGTTATTCGTCACAGCTTTGCTCAGGGTGGCAATGCACACGCTGCTGTTGCTATCACGATTATGCCCAATGAGGTGAACAACTGGGTATGGGAGGTTCCCTTGAAGGAAACCGACTATAACGGTGCCTACAAGAGGGTGCATCCCCAGTTGTTGTAAACAGGCCTGAAATGGGGTGATGATGCTTGAATAACAATTGTTGTGGTAGCGATTATGGACAATTTGCTTAAAAAATGAGTATCTTTGCGGCCACATTTTGAAATCATGATATCGATGAAGAAGAGTATATTGATCGTGCTGGCGATGCTGGCAGTTGTGTTGCCGGCAGGAGCCGTGCTCAAGGAGAGCAATATGGAGCAGACGTTGGGTGTGTTGTGTGAGGAACTCAGCGAGACCCATCAGGAGCACAAGGAACGTGCCGAGCGCTTTGAGAAACGCAACAAGCAGTTCCAGCGCAGCATCGGTCGAGACCTGGAACTGTGCAACAACATCGAGTTGATGCTCTATAGTCAAAAAGAGCAGAATATCTTTGACCTGGCTTATGCTTGCGGCCAGGCGACCTCGCTCTACAAACGCGTGTCGCGCACGCGCTCATTCAAGCAATTTGAGCAGCAGCAAGACGAGATGATTGCCCAATACGAGAACCTGGTCAAGGCCCTCAATAACATTCCTGAGAATCAGCTCAAGACGCCGGCGATGCGTGCCACCCGCGACAGCTGCATCTATCTGGCAAAGATCATCGAGAGCGACATACGCCACACGCGCGAGACGATGAAAGACAATCACGAGAAGCGGCAATGGGTCGCCGTCAAGGCCAAGAAACTCAACGATTACGCCTTGTCGATGTATGAGCGCATCCGCCAGAGCGTGTTTGTCAACGGCGGGCAGAACTATTTCCAGATACTTAACCGCCTGAGCTACAATTTGAAGAGCAGCAAGGATGATTTGTCGGAGAAGTATTCCCGCTCTCGCAAGACACGCAGCGAGTGGCGCGGTCCGCTCATCGGTTTCCTATTCATCTTCATGGCGATATATATTGTCGGTGCGTTGATTATCAGTTGGCTCATCATCAAGTTAATACCGCGGCGGTTCTTGTCAAACAGCACCTACAAGAAATTCCTGCCCAAGCGTTCTTGCATCATCATCTGCGGTGCAGCGGCGGTGTTTGCCATCGCCACGTTCATCATCAGCAATGTCACCGATCAGAATTTCATGACGATGGCGACGCGGCTGTTGAGCGAGTATGCTTGGCTCATCGCCGCCATCACGCTCTCCATCATCATCCGCATGGAGGGCGATACCGTCAAGAGCGGTATCAAGCTCTATGTGCCGGTGCTGCTGGTGGGTTTTGCGGTGTTCTTCTTCCGCATCGTGTTCTTGCCCAGCACGGTCGTCAACATGCTCTTCCCTCCCCTGCTGCTGGTTTTCACCATCTGGCAGCTGGTTGTCAATCGCCGTCACAACAGTAAAGTGCCGCGCAGCGACGTGTTCTACTCGTGGATTTCACTCATCGTCATGGCCGTGTCCACAGTCATGTCATGGATGGGCTACACGTTGATGAGCGTGCAGGTACTCATCTGGTGGATCATGCAGCTGACGCTCATCCAGACCATCACCGTCATCTATGACCTGATGCATTCCTACGAGAACAAGTACATACCCAAGAGTGCCGATGTGAGGCGCACCTGGTTCTATGATGCTGTTTACAAGATGATTATCCCGATTGCCGCCACCTTGAGCGTTGCTCTGTCGATTTATTGGGCGGCGAGGGTGTTCGATCTCACGCAGTGGTGTGAGCACATCTTCCGCTACAAGTTTGTGGACCAGCCAGGTCTTATCGTGCTGTCACTGGACAGGATTCTGGCATGTGTGGCGTTTGCCTTTGTGTTCCAGTATATCATCTACCTGTTCATTCAGGGATACCAACTGTGGAAGCAGAATCGTGCCGAGGCCAAGGCCATCTCGGTGTATGAGCGAGATAACGACATCGATGACAATGAGGAAGTTGACATCGAAACCGTCATTCAGGACAATCCCGATGCCAAGGCTCAGGTCAAGGCCGCTTCCAAGGCCGTCACCTTGTCGATGAACATCATCAAGTACATCGGCTGGGGTATCTACATCTACATCGTGCTGGTGACGCTCCACGTCAACCGCACGGGTATCACCTTCATCCTCACCGGCCTCTCGACAGGTATCGGTTTTGCCATGAAGGACACCCTGGAGAATCTGTTCTACGGCCTGTCGCTGATGAACGGGCGTGTCAAGATCGGTGACGTCATCGAGTGTGACGGCGTGCGAGGCAAGGTAAGCAACATCAACTACCAGAGCACGCTGGTCGAGACCGTCGATGGCTCGGTCATCGCCTTCCTCAACAGCCAGTTGTTCACCAAGAATTTCAAGAACATGACCCGCAACCATGGCTACGAGATGGCTAAGATCACCGTCGGTGTGGCCTACGGTAGCAAGATTGACGCTGTGCGTGAGATGATTATCCATCGCCTGGAGCAGCTCAATTGCTACGATACCAAGAAGGGCATTCAGGTGCTGTTCCAGAACTTCGGCGAGAGCAGTGTTGACCTGCTGGTCATCATCTGGGTGCGTGTCAAGTCTCAGGCAGCCGATGTGGCCCTGGTCAAGGAGAATATCTACAGTGTGCTGAACGAGAACGGTATCGAGATACCCTTCCCGCAGGCCGACCTCCACATCCGCACCGCCCTTCCTGTCAAGGCCTGATGCAACTCACACAACGGTAAGACAAAAAATACAATGCTATCCGGTGGATGGCATTGTTTTTTTTGTACCTAACGTGAGTTTGACGATAATAAATCGTTGATGCTCAATTTATTCGCTATATGGAGACGCAAGATTTTGCGTCTCTACCGATCGGTCGCTAATTGTATGAGGTCTAGAACAGAATTTCGTCGGACTTACTGCTTGTAGAAGGTGATCCAGTTGGTGCAATAACGCGATTTCTCGGCCACGGGGTGGATCTCGTGCACCTTACCCTCGCTGTCGCGCCACCACGAGTGGTTCCAGCCCTTGCCCATATCCATGTACAGGGCATGGCGCGGTTCAAAAGCCTCGAGCAGGGCGACGAACTGTTCGTAGCTCACCTCGTCGCGGCTGTCGGCGATGCACAGGCGGCCGTCTTTCTCGCACAAAGCGCGGTAGCGGTTCACGCCTTCGCGCCACAAGGGGCGAAGGCTCTCGCCCTCGTGGATGATGATGGCCTGTCCGAAGCCCATGCCTCCGGCGGCAGCTACGCTGTCGAGCAGGGTGTTGTATTCACCGTTGACAAATTCCCACGTCGTGTCGTCGAACCAGGCGAAGGCGCCGCTGTTGTCCTTGCACTTGGCCCCCGTGTAGCGCTTGCCGCCGCTCACGTGGTCGCCGTCGATGTTGCTGTGGCTGAACTCGTCAAGCAATTCGTGGGTGAAGGCGGCCTCGGCGCAGAAGATGACGCTCGTGTCCTGTTGTGACGGCATTGTCTCGCACACCAGGTCGATGCGGGTGAATTGCGGGTAATACACGATCAAGCCATCGACAGTGGTATCGTCGATGGCAACGAGTGAATCCTGCAAGGATGTGGTATCGTTGCTGTTCATATTCTGTTTATCGGTTTTGCCGTTGCAGCAGCACATCAGCACCGCTACAAGCACGGGAATGATGAGATGGAGAGCTGTCTTCATTGTTGTAAAATATTAATTATCGGCAGATTGTGCTATTATTTAGATTTCTTCTTCTCGTCGGCAAAGCGGTCAGGGTATTGCAGCTGCACGCGCGGGCGACGCATCGCCCTGATGATGAGCCAGATGCCCAGCACGATGAACGGGATGCTCAGCAGCTGTCCCTGGTCGATGCCCCAGTTGGCGCGCATGGCGATTTCCCACGGTTCCTGCACGTTCTTGATATACTCGATGAAGAAACGCGGCACGAAGATGCCCAGCATGAATACGCCGAAGATGAGTCCTTCCCTCTCCTGGCAGCGCCAGCGCCAGTACATGAGCATGCACACGGCAAAGGTCAGCAGGTAGAACAGCGCCTCATAGATCTGCGTCGGGTGACTTGGAGCCGTGAAAACGGGTTCGGCACCACGCATCCACTCGCCCAGGTTCTCCACGAAACGGAATCCCCATGGCAGTGAGGTCTCGCCGCCGTAGATCTCGTGGTTCATCAGGTTGCCGATGCGGATGAGTGCAGCGACAAATCCCACGGGCACCACCAGGCGGTCGAGGGTCCACAGCATGTTCTTGTGCGTCACATAGCGGCTGTAGAGCCAGATGGCGAGTATGATGCCCAGTGTGCCGCCGTGGCTGGCCAGTCCACCCTCCCAGATCTTGGGAATCTCGCCCAGATGCTGAGAATAATAGGACCAATCATAGAAGAAGACGTGTCCCAGCCTTGCTCCCACGATGGTAGCGACCACCACATAGATGAACAAGCTGCCCACCCAGCTCTCGCGAGCGCCCTCGTGACGGAAGATGCGGTAAACGATCTCATAGCCCACCAGAAAACCGATGGCGAACATCAGGCCGTACCACCGCACGGTAATGGGGCCTGCGCTGAACAAATTGGGACTCGCGGTCCAAGTGATAGAATCCAGTATCATAGTTGATGTTTTATTTCTCTTGTTTAGCGGTGACAAAGGTAGTGAAAATAGTTTTTGGTTGTTTGTTTTGGTTGTTTGTTTTTCCGAGCCAGAGGCTCGGAGTACGTTGACAAGACCTTGTTTAGAGGATGAGAAGGATGGGTTATTAGAAAAAATGCACTACCTTTGTGGACAAAATAAGAGATCGTTATGGCAGAGAGCAATTTTATCGACTATGTGAAGATTCTGTGTCGCAGTGGCAAGGGCGGAGCCGGTTCGGCCCACCTGCACCGCGCCAAGTATGTCCCTAAAGGAGGTCCTGACGGCGGCGACGGCGGCCGTGGCGGCCACATCTTCCTGAAAGGCAACCGCAACCTGTGGACCCTGATTCACTTGAAATACCAGCGTCACGTGTTCGCTACCGACGGCCAGTCTGGCGGCGAGAACCAGATGACGGGTAAGGACGGCGAGGACCGCACCATCGAGGTACCCTGTGGCACGGCAGTCTATGATGCCGAGACAGGACAGTTCCTGTGTGATGTGACCAGGGATGGCCAGGTCGTTCGCCTGCTGCGCGGCGGCCGCGGCGGCTTGGGCAACCAGCACTTCAAGACGGCTACGCGCCAGACGCCTCGTTTTGCCCAGCCGGGAGAGAAAGGTGTAGAAAAGGCTGTCATCTTGGAACTTAAGTTGCTGGCCGATGTGGGTCTCGTGGGTTTCCCCAATGCGGGAAAATCGACCTTACTGAGTGTCATCAGTGCTGCCAAGCCCAAGATTGCCAACTATCCCTTCACCACGCTGGAGCCCAACCTGGGTATCGTGTCCTATCGCGGTTCACAGTCGTTTGTCATGGCTGATATTCCCGGTATCATCGAGGGAGCCAGCGAGGGTCGCGGTCTGGGACTGCGTTTCCTGCGGCACATCGAGCGCAATGCCGTGTTGCTGTTCATGGTACCTGCCGACAGCGACGACATCCGCAAGGAATACGGCATCCTGTGCCGTGAGCTCGAGACGTTTAACCCCGACCTGGTGGAGAAACCCCGTGTGCTCGCCATCACCAAGTGTGACATGCTGGATGAGGAACTCATCGAGCAGATGCGTCCCGAAGTGCCCGACGACATCCCCAGTGTGTTCATCTCCAGTGTGGCCCAGATGGGCTTGACCGAACTCAAGGACCTGCTGTGGCGCACGATCAACGACGAGCGGAACCGCATTCCCGAGACGCCTACCCATCACGACCTGGATGCGCGCCACCGCGAACAGGCCGAGGACGACTTCATCTTCGGTGCCCAAGACTTTGAGGAAGATGCCCCCGATGCCGGCGGCAAGATGGTGGATTCCGGCGCCAAACAATGGAGCGAGGAATACTGGGAGAGCGACTACGAGGACGAGAACAAGGATTTCCAAGTCGTCAGCGATCCCGACGACGAATAGAAAAAGCGGCAAAATGCCGCTTTTTTTGTTATTATTTTCTAGAATCTCTAGATAATCTAGATGCTCTGGAAATACCAGATAGATGAGGCGCGAGACGCCGGCTTTATTTTCCCTCGTTGCTGAGGAGGAATTGGCGCTTGGGAGCGATGGCGGCGAAGTCTTCCTTGGAGAGCGGAGCGATGCGGTCGAGGATGGCCGACAGGCGCTGTGCGATGCGGTACTCGACGGGTTCACTCTCGGGAACCTCTTTCAATAATTGGGCAACGCGGGACTTGATTGCCGAGAATTCAAATACCATCGATGTGTTGAACCAGGCATCGGCATGACTGGCAAACGGGAGAATCCACAGGTTCTCGCCACGCAGCACGCCGGGCCACCACTGCAGTGTCTGCAACGCGCTGGCTCCGCGGCTGTTATAGTCGCGATAGATGCGACGCAGCAAGCGGTTGTCGTGTTCGTCGAGGCCCATTTTCTCGCCGTAGTAGATGGTGGCTTGTGCCGTGATAAAGAGGCGGAATTTCAAGTCATCCTCGATGTTGGGTATGAGCAACGGGTTGAGGGCGTGCAGACCCTCGAGGAAGAGGAGGCTGTTGTTCTCGAGTTTGAGCGTGTTTCCACGGTAGGTGCGTTGCCCGAGCACGTAGTCATAGGTGGGCATTGACACCTGGTCGCCTGCCAGCAGACTGGAGACGTCACGGCTCAACTGCTTGAGGTCCAGTCCGTAGAAAGACTCGTAATCGATATTGCCGTTGGGGTCGAGGGGTCGTTGATCCAGGTTGAGAAAATAGTTATCAAGTGAGACCACACAGGGTTGGATGCCATTGTCGCGCAGCATGTGGTTGAGGAAGCGCGAAGTCGTGGTCTTGCCCGAGCACGACGGCCCGGCGACAAGCACGATGCGCAGCCCTTCGGTGCGAAAGCGTCGCGTGATTTCGGTGGTAATGCGTTCCAACCGACGGCTGTGCTGCACCTCGTCCTCGGCAATGAGGTCGGGTGCCATACCATGCGAAATCGCTTCGTTGAACAGTGCGATGCCATCACGCCCCTGCGACTCCAGACGCCTGATGTTACCGCAAAATTCCTCTAGAGATAAGCGGCTTTCACTTTCTTGCTGCTGCCCGTTGGCACTTGCTGTAATGTCAATCATTAGGTATAAACAGTTTGTATGTTATTGATTTTGAAGTCAAATATTAAAGTTTGTGGGCCCTATTGCAGTTCGCAATAAGGCCCACAAAGTCTCGCTAGTAGTGGAAGCTGCTGCCTCCCAGAAATTCGCGCAGCAAACTCGTGCTGGGAATGTCTTTCTCGTCCAGCGGCTCAAAATAATTCAGGAATTTTATCAGTCGGTCCGCCTCGGCATACTCAGGCGTATTGATGGGCACCTGCTGCAGGATGGGCAACGCGTAGTTCCGCATCACCGACAGCTCGAACAGCAGTGACGAGTTGAACATGGCGTCGGCATTCTCGTGGAACGGCATGATCCACTTGTCCTCGCCGCGACGCACGCTGGGCCATCGCTTGATGGTGTCCAAGGCACTGGCACCGCGGTACTTGTGGTCGCGGATGATGCGGCGCAGCAAGCGGTTGTCGTAGGTGCCTATCCAGTTGTGGTCGTCGATGCTCAATGTAGTGAGGGCCGACACGAAGAGGCGGAACTTCTGCTCCTCGGGGATGAGGCGCGTGAGCTCGGGATTCAGGCCATGGATGCCTTCCATGAGCAGGATGTCACCATCCTCGAGCTTGAGCTTGTTGCCCAAGTACTCGCGCTCGCCCTTCTTGAAGTTATAGGTTGGTATGGCGACCTCTTTGCCGGCGAGCAGGTCGGTCACGTCCTTGTTGAACTGCTCAAGGTCAAGGGCATAGAGCGACTCGTAGTCATAGTCGCCGCTCTCGTCGCGCGGGGTGCGCTCGCGGTTGATGAAGTAGTTGTCGAGCTCGATGACCTTAGGCACGATGCAGTTGGTGATCAGCTGGATGGCCAAACGCTTGGACGATGTGGTCTTGCCGCTCGACGACGGTCCGGCGATGAGTACCACGCGGGCGCCACCAGCGTGGTAGCGCCGAGTGATTTCGTCGGCTATTTGGATGAAGTGCTTGTTGTGAAGCGCCTCCACGACGTTGATGAGCAGGGGTGCATAACCGGCTCTGATGGCCCGGTTGAGCTCGCCCACGTCGCCTAATCGGATGATCTTGTTGAAGTTGATGTAGTCGGTAAAAGCTTGGAACAGCTTGGGTTGCGGTTCCCAGCTGATGACCTGGTCAAGTTGCTTGCGGTCAGGACCCAGCAAGAGCATACCGCGCTCGTAGGGGACGAGGTCAAACACCTTGAGCATACCCGTTGAAGGCACCAGCGGCCCGAAGAAGCTGTCGCAGATGTCATCAAGCTTATAATAGACGGTATAGAGCTGGTTGAAGCCTTCGAGCAGGCGCACTTTGTCCTTGAGGCCCTGCTTGCGGAACATCTCGATGACGTCGGTCGTCAATCGTTCACGACGCTTGAAGGGCAGGTCGGCCTCGATAATCTCGGTCATGCGCTGCTTGAGCTGGGTGATGACTTCGGCCGAGAGGAAATCCTCCTCGTGCTTGATTTGACAATAATGGCCGTTGCTGATGCTGTGCTGGATGCACAGGCGCTTACCGGGATAGAGGTCGTTGAGCGCCTTGTAAAGGACCATGCACAGCGAGCGCGTCATCACGCGATACCCGGCATTGTTGGTGATGTCAATAAACTCGATGTGTTTGGGAGAAAAAACGGGGTAATGCAAGTCTTCGACCTTGTTGTTTACTAACACACACACGGCATCACCCTGCAGGCCCAGACGGTCCTTAACAGTGTCATACAGGTCGATGAGAGTTTCACCGCCATCTATGCTCAGATACTCGTTGGTATTCTTGCAGAACACCTTGAGTTCGTCATACTTTCTCATAAAAGACAGCGCTTATGGGTTTATGAGTTGCAAAAGTAGTAATAATTCCTGAAAAAACCATTAGTTTTAGTAGATAACTTAGGATTGAGGCATAAAAATGATGAAATATCGTGTTTTTGAGCACTCGTATGGATGGATTTGTATATCTTTGGGCAAACTAAACACTCATGTGACGATGAAAACGAAATTATTGATTATGGCTATGATGATTGTTGGCGCCATGTGCAGCTGCACGGCGCAAAACGGAGAGAACGTTGAGCAGGGTTGTGACGTGTTCAAGACCGAGGGCGGCACGACAGTGAAGATGTACTGCATCAAGCACGGCAGCCTCAGGATGCAGGTGGGCGAGAAGTGGATTTATGTCGATCCCGTGACCACAGCGGTAAAGCCGGTGACCGACTACTCCACCCTACCCCAGGCCGACTACATCCTGGTGACTCACGAGCATTTTGACCACCTGGATTCGGTGGCTATCAACCAGTTGACCAAGCAGGGCACCGTGCTCATCACCAATGCCCGCTGCCACGAGATACTGGGTGGCAAAGGCGAGGTGATGGCCAACGGCGACAGCCGCACCCTGAGCGAAGGCTGGACCGTTGACGCTGTTCCCGCCTACAACAATTCGCCCGAGAAGCTGAAATTTCATCCCAAGGGACGTGACAACGGCTTTGTGCTGACCATCGAGGGTATGCGCATCTATATCGCCGGCGACACCGAGGACATTCCCGAGATGGCCGCTTTGAAGGACATTGACGTGGCCCTGCTGCCCTGCAACCTGCCCTACACGATGACGCCCGAGCAGTGTGCCCGTGCCGCCAAGATGTTCAATCCCACCGTGCTGTTCCCCTACCACTACGGCGAGACCGACATCCAGCAGGTGGTGAAGTTGCTTGAGGGCAGCGGCATCGATGTGCGCATCCGCGATTACCAGTAAACCGCGGCAGGACGTCCATCATCAGGCTAGAAACTTAGGACAATTTTTTATTCTTCTGTTTTTTCAGGCTGTGTGAGGTTGGCATTGCGGCGCAAGCCCTTGCTTCTGACACGGGCAATGGCGCTGTGTGCGAATGTGCGCTTGAAATCGCCTGCAGTCATGGCATTGATGCGCTCGCGGGTGAGTGTCAACACGGCATCGGTGGGTGAAAAATCTTCGACAGCTGTTGCCGTCGCACGGGCATTGTGAGGGCAGCACAGCTGGCACTCGTCGCAGCCCACAACCCTATTGCCCATCACATGGCCCACCCACTCGGGCAGTTCCAGGTCGTGGTTCTCGATGAGCAGGCACGAGAGGCAGCGGGTGCAGTTGGCGGCTCCATCGACGGCCAATGCGCCTGATGGACAGGCCTCTACACACTTGTTGCAGTCGCCGCAGGTCATCGTGCACGGCTCATCGGGCGTGAGACGTGCGGTAGTGAGAATTTCACCAAGAAAGTAGAAAGAGCCCTTGCCGGGAATGATGAGGCAGTTGTTGCGCCCGATGAAACCGATGCCGGCCTGCTGTGCCCAATAGCGTTCGCGGACAGGGGCCGAATCGACGCACGGACGGGTGACACAACCGGTGATTTGTTCGATGAAACGGGCCAATTCTGTCATCTTTTCACGCAGGACCTCGTGGTAGTCGCGGCCATAGGCGTAGTAGGCGACGCGTAACGCTTGTGGCGGCTGGAATCGTTGTGGGTAATAGTTCATCGCCAGCGAGATGACCGTCTGTGCTCCCTCGAGCAGCAACGACGGGTCACGTCGCAGGTCGCGGTGGTTCTCGGCCCACTGCATGCAACCGTTGTGGCCCTGTTCGAGCCAGCGGTCATAGCGCTTCACGGCCTCATCCTCGACAGGAGTTGCCGCCGCAAAGCCACATGCGTCAAATCCCAGGCACCGGGCCTGGGATTTGATGGATGATGATATGTCAACTTTCGGGAATGGCATCGAATCGATAACCTTGGCTTTGCAGCCACTCGATGGCGCGAGGCAAGGCATATTTCATGTTTTTCTCGGCCTTGAGCGAGTCGTGGAAAACAATGATGGATCCGTTGCGGGCATACCGCTTGACGTTGTTGAGCACCTGTTCACCGGTGAGTTTGCGGCTGTAGTCACGCGTCACCAGGTCATACATGATGATAGCAAACCGTGACCTCAGGACCTTGGACTGTCCCCAACGCAAGAGACCATGGGGTGGGCGGAACAGTGTGCTGCCTATCAGCTCGTTGGCTCGGAAAACGTTGTGCAGGTAGTGCTTGGTGCCCACGTGGGCCCCTTGCAGATGGCTCATCGTGTGGTTGCCCACCGAGTGGCCGCGGCGGCGCACTTCCTCGAGCAGTTCGGGATGGCGTTCGACGTTCTCGCCGACCATGAAGAAGGTGGCCTTGATGCCATAGCGGTCCAGCGTGTCGAGCACCCACGGGGTGACCTCGGGTATGGGCCCGTCGTCAAAGGTCAAATAGACCGTGTGGTCGCGCTTGTGTATGCGCCACACGGTCTCAGGGAATATCATTCGATAGATGAGGGGCGGACGTTCAACTAACACGATAGTCTATCCTGTTTGGTTGAACCTCAATTACCCAGCACACCCTCCAGGTCGACCGAGGGTTCACCCTCGTCAGCGGCAGCTTGTTGGGCTTGCATCTGCCTCATCATGGCCTGTTCGTAGGCCTTCTGATAGGACTGCAGACGGTCCATGTTCACGCCGGCAGCGACAAGCTTCTTGGCAATCGCCTCATATTTCTCGTCACCGCATTGCTGGCCGTAGTCACCAAGCAAGTCAAGCATGTACTGCTGGTCGATGATCTTGTCGATTCTCGTCAGACGCTCGTACTGTGACGGGTTGAGTGACTGATAGAACCTCAGGTAAGCGGCATAACGCATGATTTCGTCCTCCAGGATCTGGACACCCTTCTGGGTGCTGGTCTCGTCACCGCTGACCTTGCCCAAGTTGCAGTAAGCGCGCGCTACCTGCTGACCCATCTGCACCGTGAACGGGCAGGCCTTGAGGGGCAGCTTCTCCATCATCAGGTCAAGGATGTGGCGGGCTTTCTTGAAGCGGTCGGCCACATAGGCCTCCTGGGTCATGCCGGCGGGAATGGTCTTCTGGCCATCCTGGGCGAGGACGCCTTCCTGAGTCAGGCCGTTAACCAGGTCAAGCAGGGCGCTGCGCATCGTGGTCACCATGCGGCAGATGGTCTCGTCGAGATAGAGCGAGCCGGGCTCGGCAGTGTCCAGACCGCCCCACAGGAACTTGTTCACCACGTTGTCATACATGATGTCGGTCGATACGCCGAGGTTGCCGCCCTGAGGATCTGTGACAATGGGAGTCACCTGATAGGCAAGACCGGTGAGACGCAGATAAGGATCAAGACCCAGGTAATAGCTGCTGGGCACGGTCATGGCGAAGTAGCAAGGACGGTTCCAACCTTGAGCGATGCTGCTGGCGATGATGTCGAACGACATCAGCTGGCTGGCGGTCATGCCTGCACCCTGGCGCTGCAGGTCGAGGTTGATCGAGGTCTGGATCTTGTCTCGAGAATCCTCGCGCACGACGCCGGCCTTGATGGCCTGGTCGGGATCAACAGGAATGTAAACCTTGGGATAACGGATCTCGTTGATGTCGTACATGGTGTTCTTGCTTTCAGAGCTGTAGATGTGCTCCAGAGACTTGAGGGCCTCGACAGGAGTCATATCGGGCTGAATGAAGTAGCAGAACTGGCGCTGGTCGTAGGCGTAGGTGTCCTTGTCGGCCTGCATGGGCAGTGGAGCCGACTCGTAAGCGGCACGCTGCATCTGGCTGATGTACCAGTCGGTGGCGAGATAGCTCAGGTTGACGGCGCGCACGTCGGTACGATAACCCTCTACCTCCTGCAGGTACCACAGGGGGAAGGTGTCGTTATCACCGTTGCAGAAGATCACACCGTTGGGCGCTACGCTCGAGAGGTAGTTGCGGCCGAAGTCGCGGGCTGCTGTTCGTCCGCTGCGGTCGTGGTCGTCCCACGTCTGGCTGACCATCTGCAGGGGCACGAGGATGCCGATGATGGCGGCAACAGCGGCCACTGCGGTGGCAACACCGCCGCGATTACCGTTGTCGGCAACGGCGGCAGCTTCGCCCTTGGCTTGCTTCTTGCCAGCCTTGCGGATGGCCCACATCACGAGGCTCCAGAGTCCGGCGACTCCCATACCGATCCAGATGCTGTAGGCATAGAACGAGCCGGCGTAGGCGTAGTCACGCTCACGGGGCTGGCTGGGCGTCTGGTTCAGGTAGAGCACGATGGCGATACCCGTCATGAAGAAGAGGAAGAAGATGACCCAGAACTGCTCGATGCCGCGGCGCCCCCTGTAGGCTTGCCACAGCAGTCCGATGATACCCATGAGCAGGGGGAACAGATAGAAGACATTGTGTCCCTTGTTGCCCTTACCCATGTCGTCGGGCAGGAGGCTCTGGTCACCGAGTCTGGGATTGTCGATGAACGAATAACCCGTGATCCAGTTGCCGTGGGTGATTTCGCCCATGCCCTGGAGGTCGTTCTGGCGACCGGCGAAGTTCCACATGAAGTAGCGCCAGTACATATAGTTGAGCTGATAGTCCACGAAGAAGCGCAGGTTCTCCATCATGGTGGGCTTGATTTTGCTCTCAAAGCCGTCAGGCTTGCCGTTAGCGTCCAAGCGGGTGGTTGCCTGTACCTCGGTGCCTTGCATTCCCAGCCAGTCGATGTATTCCTGGGCATGCTTGTCATCGTGGATGCGCGGGAAGAGCATGTTCTGCTCGGGGCTGTAACGGTAGGTCTTCTTGGGACCCAGTTCCTTGTAGTGGTCGGGCTGGTCAGGATTGGCCTTCACCTCGGGAGCATACTGCATCGGGCCGATCTTGACGGCGGGCTGCATCGTTCCTGAATTGGTCTCCTGATACATGATGTCGCTGTACAGGGTGCGTCCGTAGAGCAGCGGCGTCTCACCGTACTGCTCACGGCTGAGGTACTTGGCCAGTGCAAAGGTGTTGTTGGGCGAGTTCTCGTCGAGCGGCGTATTCTGCGAGCTGCGGATAAGAATCAGCGCATAGCAGCTGAAGCCGATGAAGATCACCAGAATGCATGACACGATGTTGGTGAACACGCGAACGGGGATGTTCTTGCAGAACTTGAACAGGTAAACACACAGGGCAATGAAAAGCACGAGAGGAATGAGCATGCTTTCACCGAAGAGCAGCATGCCTGACAGCAGAATGGCCAGTGCGAACGACACCTTGATTCTGGTGTTGTTCTTGCGAGTGTAGAGCTCCCAAAGCGCCCATGCGATGACTGCGATGAGCAGAATGGCATAGAAGAGCACACCCGAGTTGAACGACATGCCGAGCGTGTTGACGAAGAACAGATCGAACTTCTGTCCCATCTCTACGAATCCGGGCTCGAGTCCGTACAGGATGGCGCCCACGATGACGAAGGAGAGCAGCAGGGTGATGAGCGACCCCTTGAGGGTGGAGTCCTTACCCCTGGACTGGCACTGCCTGTAGTAGAAAATGAGCGCGATGGCGGGGATGCACAGCAGGTTGAGCAGGTGCACACCCAGCGAAACGCCGAGCACATAGGCGATGAGGATGATCCACCGGTCGCTGGCGGGTTCGTCGGCCCTGTTTTCCCACTTGAGGATGAGCCAGAACACGAGTGCCGTGCAGAACGAGGAGAATGCATAAACCTCGGCCTCGACGGCGCTGTACCAGAAGGTGTCGCTCCAGGTGTAGGCCAGCGCACCGCAGATACCGCTGCCCATGACCACGAGGTACTGGGCGAGCGTCATGTTGTCCTCCTGTCCGTCCTTGACGACGAGTCTCTTGACCAGGTGAGTGATGGACCAGAAGAGCAGGAGTATGGTGAGTGCACTGAAGATGGCCGACATGGCGTTGACACACTTGGCCACAGCCATGACGTCACCGCCGGCAAACTTGCTGGCGAAATTGGCGGCAAGAATGAAGATGGGGTTGCCGGGCGGGTGTCCGATTTCAGTCTTAAAACCTTGTGCAATGAACTCTGGGCAGTCCCAGAAGCTGGCGGTGGGCTCGATGGTGAGCAGGTAGGTGGCAGCGGCCACCACAAAGATGAGCCATCCCAGCGTGTTGTTGATGAGTTTGTACTTCTTCATCGTTTCTGTTTTGTCAAAAAGTTTGGTTTATTCTGTTTTGTTGAATTATCGTTACTGAATTCTGTACTGGCCAATTGCAAAAGTCTGCTCCATCAGCAATGGCCGCGGCAAAATTTTTCAAACGGCAAAATTAGTTATAATCTTTGAAAACAGCCCTTTCTATAAGGTGATATTTGACAAAAAATAGTGTTTTGACTCAATTAACGATGAATAGGACGCTCAATCGGCAGGGGGTGAACCTGTCCACATGGGCAATGACGAGTCTCATGGCAAGTGCCTCGTTGCACGTCATGCCATCGCTGGTCGAAGGTCTTGTTCTGTTTCATCGTTCCGGAGAGAAAGGGTTATTTTCACTTTTTCTTATCCTAACGTCAAAAAAGCGGTAATGTTGAATAAATGAATCGGAAATTGACCATTTTTAACCAGTCAACCCCGATAATTAACATATTTATGACTTGTGAACGACAATGGGGCCTGATTTGGCCTGTCGGGCCCTACCCCACCCGGGACGTGGATTCAGTTCTCGTTGCTCAAGGCCGCCTTGAGCGCTTCGGCCTTGGCTTTACCGATGAGTGCTGTGAGATCGTCGATGCTGGCCTCGCGAATGCGCTTCAGGGACTTGAATTGCTTGAGCAATTGTGTGCGTGTCTTGGGGCCGATGCCGGGGATGTCATCAAGGGCACTGTGCACCTGGCCCTTACTGCGCTGCTTGCGGTGGAAGGTGATGGCAAAACGATGAGCCTCGTCGCGCAAGCGCTGGATGACGTGCAGCGTCTCGCTGTTCTTGTCGATGTACAGGGGGACGCTGTCGCCAGGGAAATAGACCTCGTTCAGGCGCTTTGCGATGCCCACAACGGCCAGCTGCCCCTGGAGCCCGATGCTGTCAAGCGCCTCGAGTGCCGCCGTTACCTGTCCCTTGCCGCCATCGACGATGAGCAGTTGCGGCAGTTCCTGCCCTTCCTGCACCAGGCGACTGTAGCGGCGGACGATGACCTCGCGCATCGAGGCGAAATCGTCGGCCCCCTCCACCGTCTTGATGTTGAAGTGGCGGTACTCCTTCTTGGATGGTTTGGCATTGCGGAAAACCACGCATGAAGCTACCGGTGATGAACCGCTGATGTTGCTGTTGTCAAAGCACTCGACATGGCGCGGCATTACCGTCAAGCGCAGGTCGCGCTGCATGGTGGTGAGCGTGCGTGTGGTGCGTTGCTCGGGGTTGAGTTTCTCCATCATGCGCAGGCGGTCGGTGCGTCGCTGAGTGGCGTTCTTGATGGCGATGTCGAGCAGTTTCTTCTTGTCGCCGCGTTGCGGGATGGTGAACGTGAGGCCGGCAAATTCCACATCCGGCTCGACGTTGACCATGACCTCGGTCACATGGTCGCGGAGATAGGTTTCGGCAAAGCGCTGATGCACCTCGGCAATGGCCATCGACATGATCTCGGCATCGGTCTCGTCGTGGGTCGAGAGGCGGTATTCGAGGGTCAATGATTGCACCACTGCCCCACCCCGCACGTGCATAAAGTTTACCCACGCGGCATCCTCGTCGCGCAGCAGCCCGAACACATCGATGTTGTGGATGCTGGGACTGACGATGACCGACCGGCGCCGCACGTGCTCCAGCAGCTTGTAACGGCGCTTGACCACCTCGGCTTCCTCAAAGCGCAGTTCGCTGGCCAATTGCTGCATCTGCTCCATGAGCACATCCATGAGCACATGGGTGTCTCCGTTCAAGATCTGTCTGATTTCGCTGATGTACTGCCCATACTGCTCGGCGCTGATGAGGCCCTTGCAGCAGCCCTCGCAGCGATGGATGTGGTATTGCAGGCACAGGCGGTGCTTGTCGGCCTCAATTGTTTCACGTGAAACATTCAGGCGGCAGGTGCGCAGCGGATAGATTTGCCTGATGGTGTCGATGAGCACTTTGGCCACCTCGGCGCGCGGATACGGGCCGTAGAAACGGTCTCCCTTGGCGCGCGCGTCGCGGGTGATGAAAACGCGCGGATACAAGCCACCCGAGATGCAAATCCAGGGGTAGCTCTTGTCGTCCTTGAGCAGCACGTTGTAGCGCGGCTGGTACTCCTTGATGAGTGAGTTCTCGAGGTCGAGGGCTTCCTCCTCGGTGTTGACGACGGTGTATTCCAGGTCGGCGATGTTGCGCACGAGCATGGTGGTGCGCACCGATGAGTGTTCACGGTTGAAATAGGAGTTGACACGACGCTTCAGGTTCTTGGCTTTGCCCACATAGATGATGGTGCCTTCCCGATTGCGGTAGCGGTACACTCCGGGTTCGTCGGGCAGCAGCGACAATTTGAGTTTGAAGTCGTCGGTCATGGCCAACTTTTTTTTGAATTAGGCCAATCAGTCCGATATGACCAATTGGCCTAATAGTTTTTTAGAAGGTGAACAATGAGGTGATTTCCACTTCGGGCGGGAACACTTCGCGTCCGTGCAGGTCGGCCAGGTCGCAGATGAAGTTGATGTAAACCTTCTTGGGGTTCATCGACTTCACCAGTTCATAGGCGGCCAGCATCGTGCCGCCGGTTGCCAGCAGGTCGTCGTGGATGACAACCACGTCGTCGGGTGTGATGGCATCTTTGTGGATCTCGATGGTGTCGGTGCCGTATTCCTTGGTATAGGACTTCTGGATGACCTCGGCGGGCAGTTTACCGGGTTTGCGCAGGGGGACGAAACCGGCATTGAGCTGTGTGGCGAGGATGGCGCCGCCGATGAAGCCGCGTGCCTCAATGCCCACGACCTTGGTGACACCCTTGTCGCGATACAGGTCGGTCAAGGCGTTGACCATGATTTGCAGGGCCTCAGGATCCTTAAAAGCGGTAGTCAGGTCCTTGAACTGGATGCCTGGAACGGGAAAGTCGGGTATGTTGCGTACCACGCTTTTCACTTTCTGTAATTCTTCGTTATTCATTTGAGTATCAGTTTGTTATGTTAGTTTTGTTTCACGTGGAACAATTTATCTGCCCAACAGGACGAGCAGAATGTTGATGTCGCTGGGCGAGACACCGGGGATGCGAGATGCCTGCCCTACGGTCTCGGGGTCGATGGCTTGAAGCTTCTGTCGCGCTTCGGTCGAAATCTGATGTATTTGCGAGTAGTCGAATTTGCCTTTGAGGGTGACGTTGTCGAGGCGTGCCACACGGTCGGCGATTTGGGTCTCGCGTTCGATATAGCCGCGGTACTTGATGGCGATTTCGGTCGCTTCGACGATTTCCTCGCGGCGTGCATCCTCGAGGGCGTCGATCTGTGACTTCAGGTCGGGCAAGGCCTCGGCAAGCAGCGTCATGTTCAGCTGGGGACGCAGCAGCAAGTCGTGCAATCGTTGACCTTGGGTCAATGGCTGCATGCCCTGCTGTTCGAGGAGCGGATTGATCAAGGCGGTCTTTACCGTGTACTCGCGGCAGAATGTCGTGAGGCGATCAATCTGCTCTCGCTTGGAGCACATGTATTCATAGCGCTCTTGTGTGGCGAGTCCCAAACGGTAGCTTTTCTCGGTCAAGCGCATGTCGGCGTCGTCCTGGCGCAGCAGGATGCGGTGCTCGGCGCGTGAGGTGAACATTCGATAGGGCTCATCGACGCCGCAGGTCACCAGATCGTCGATGAGGACACCGATGTAGGCCTCGTTGCGCGACAGGGTGAACGGTTCGCCGCCCGTGATGTTCTGGTGGGCGTTGATACCGGCGATGAGTCCCTGCCCTGCCGCTTCCTCGTAGCCGGTGGTGCCGTTCACCTGTCCTGCAAGGAACAGGTTCTTGACGATCTTTGACTCCAATGTGTGGGACAACTGCGTGGGGTCAAAGAAGTCATATTCGATGGCATAACCAGGACGGAAAGCATGCACGTTTTTCAGTGCCGGGATATGGCGCAGCGCTTCGATTTGCACCTCCCAGGGCAGCGATGATGAGAAGCCGTTGAGGTACATCTCGTGGGTTTCGGCTCCCTCGGGCTCGATGAAGAGTTGGTGCGATGTCTTGTCGGCAAAGGTCACGATCTTGGTCTCGATGCTGGGACAATAACGGGGGCCGATGCTCGTGATCTGGCCGTTGTAGAGCGGCGACAAGGGTAAGCCTTGTTGCAGCACCTCGTGTACCTGTTCGTTGGTGTGCACGATCCAGCAGGGACGTTGCGGCAGCGTGGAAGTGATGCCCGGCAGATAGGAAAAATGGTGGAAATCCTGTTCGCCGTCTTGACGGATGCACTGCGTGAAGTCGATCGAGCGCTCGTCGAGTCGAGGCGGTGTGCCCGTTTTCATGCGGCCGACGGTGAATCCCAACGACGCCAGTTGCTCGGTGATGCCTGTTGCAGGAGGCTCCGAAACGCGTCCGCCGGGAGTCTTGACGGGTCCCACGTGCATCAATCCGTTTAGGAATGTGCCTGCGGTGAGGACGACTGCCTTGGCGTTGAAAGTGATGCCCAGGGCGGTTTTTACACCCTTCACTACCCCACCCTCGATGACAAATTCGTTGACTGAATCTTGCCACATGTAGAGGTTGGGCGTGTTTTCAAGCACCTTGCGCCACTCCAGGATGAACTGCTGACGATCACTCTGTGAACGCGGACTCCACATGGCCGGTCCCTTGCTGCGGTTGAGCATGCGGAACTGGATGCTGCTGCGGTCGGTAACGATACCCATCTGGCCGCCCATCGCATCGATTTCGCGTACAATCTGCCCTTTGGCGATGCCGCCAACGGCCGGATTACAGCTCATCTGAGCAATCTTGTTCATGTCGATGGTGATGAGCAGTGTACGGGAACCCAAACGGGCTGCTGCACAAGCAGCCTCGCAGCCGGCATGGCCGGCACCCACCACTATCACATCATAGTCGTTGTTCATTTCTTGAATACGTTGTCGGGAAGAATAGCCAGAGCGTTGTTCTCGTGCTGTTCCATAATCTCGCGTTCGCCGGGGCCCTTGTCATTGATGCCGCACAGGTGGAGCACTCCATGGATGATGACGCGCATGAGTTCGGTCTCATACGGGGTGCCTAATCCCTCGGCATTGGTTCGCACGGTGTCCAGCGAGATGACCATGTCGCCGGCGATGTGTCGCGAGTTGGTGTAGTCAAAGGTGATGATGTCGGTGTAATAGTCATGTCCCAGGAACTGACGGTTCGTCTCCAGGATGAAATCATCATCACAGAAGACATAGGTCAAGCAGCCCACCTTCTGATTCAAGGAGGCGGCGACGGCAACAATCCACTCCTGCACGGCTTGCTCGTTGAGGTTGGGCAAGGTGGCATTGCCTTGGGTCATGTAGTTGATTTCGGTCATTACTTCTGTTCTTGAAAAACGAGACACAAAGATAACACATATTTTTCATAAACAAGCATAAAATGCCAAGATTTGACGTCTGGTGCCCTAACTTGGGCCATTTCATGCTGATCTTGGCGTTTTAGGGTTGCAGCTCTCCCCTTCCCGATTTTTCTGACCAAAACCCAGAAATCGCTAAAATGACTGAATTACAGCCAAAAACGTCATTTTAACCCCGTGAGAATGCAAAATTCGGGAACATCCGATGAACTGTGCGATGATTTTTGATGTAATTTGGCATAAAATTTGCATATCAAAGAGAAAAAGCCCTACCTTTGGAGATGGCTGCCGATCCTCTCCTTGATATAGTTTTTTTAGAGATGCCGATGATGAAATTTCTCGTCAGGTGACGAATTAATAAAAAAAAGCATCAACAAGTGTAGTTTTTTGTTTGGTTGAAACGTCTAAAAGGTGAAAGAGAGAATTAAAAATAATAATCACTAAAAAAGATACAGCTATGATTGACTTTTTCACATCCAACCTGTGGCTGATTTGGGTAACCATTTCCATCTTATGCCTCATCCTGGAATTATCATCAGGTGATTTCTTCATTTTGTGTTTCGCCATCGGTGCTGCCGTAAGCGCCATTGTTGCCGGTTGCGGAATGTCGCTCACTTGGCAGATTATCTTGTTTGCCGTGGTGTCGGCTTTGAGCCTGTTGCTTGTGCGTCCGACCCTTCTCAAGAAATTGCACAAGCCCGAACGCGTGCGCCTGAGCAATGCCGAGGCCATGATAGGGCAGGAGGGTCGCGTGAGTGAACCTATCGAGGCTGGCGGCTATGGCCGTGTAGCCATCGACGGTGACGACTGGAAAGCTCAGGGTGTTGACGGCGCTGCCATCGGCAAGGACGTGCGCGTGCGTGTCGTGAAGATGAACAGCATCATTCTCACTGTTGAGCCAATAACGGCCGAATAAAAACTTAAATAGACATTATTAACGATTAAAACTATAATATTATGCCATCCACGTTAACAATTTTCCTTATCGTCATTATCCTGCTGGCGCTGATTCTCGTGAAGAACAGTTTGGTGATTATTCCGCAAAGTGAGACCAAAATCATCGAACGCCTGGGTAAATACTATGCCACGCTCAAGCCCGGCATCAACGTGATTATCCCTTTCATTGACCGCGCCAAGAGCATTGTGGCCTATGAACACGGACGTTACCGCACCACCAACGTGATCGACCTGCGCGAACAAGTGTACGACTTCGACAAGCAGAACGTGATCACCAAGGATAACGTCATGACGCAAATCAACGCCTTGCTGTATTTCCAGATTATGGACCCGTTCAAGGCTGTGTATGAGATCAACAACCTGCCCAACGCTATCGAGAAACTGACGCAGACCACCTTGCGTAACATCATCGGTGAACTCGAGTTGGACCAGACGCTGACATCGCGCGACACCATCAACTCGAAGCTGCGTGCCGTCCTCGATGACGCCACCAACAAGTGGGGTATCAAGGTGAATCGTGTTGAGTTACAGGACATTCAGCCGCCTCAAACCGTGCTTCAGGCTATGGAGAAGCAGATGCAGGCCGAACGTAACAAGCGCGCCACCATCTTGACCAGCGAAGGTCAGAAACAGGCTGCCATCCTCCAGTCCGAGGGTCAGAAGACTGCTCGTATCAATCAGGCCGAGGCCGACAAGCAGACCGAAATCCTGCGTGCCGAAGGTGAGGCCCAGGCCCGTATCCGCAAGGCCGAGGCCGAGGCTATCGCCATCGACAGAATCACCCAGGCAGTAGGGCAGAGCACCAATCCTGCCAACTACCTGCTGGCCCAGAAGTACATCCAGATGCTCGATACCGTTGCCAGTGGCGACAAGACCAAGACGGTTTATCTGCCGTATGAGGCCACCAATCTGCTGGGATCCATCGGCGGCATCAAGGAACTCTTCGGAGCCGACAAGAAAGAGTAGTCGGGTAGGGGAAAGCCTGCTTTCCGAACTAACCAAGACACCGGGGTATTGCCCCGGTGTTTTTTTGTGAACGCTCCATAAAAACTTGCAGGGTAGGGGAGGAATGCAAATTATTTTGTATCTTTGTGGCGAGGAGATTACAGCGATTCATGTCGAGAATTGACTATAAAAATCTAATTAACAGATGATTAACGTTTTCCATATCGTATCCAATAAGCACTGGACCGGTGCTGAGCAATACACCTATGACCTGGTGGAGCGATTGCGCAACGATGATGACTTCTATGTCGAGGTCGTGTGCCGCAAGCACCAAAATGTGCTCAAGCAATACCGTCGCCTGGAGATTCCCATCTCCATCCTTCCGCTCAAGGGTGTGACCGATATCGACTCGCCCGTGCGTTTCGCTCGCCTGTTGCGCAAGGGCAAGAACATCATCCATGTGCACAGTTTCAGGGATGCATTCATGGCGGTGATGGCGCGACGCATCAGCGAGAACCGCGACACACGTGTTGTGGTGAGCGTGCATGGCGTCTATAAGCCCAAGAAGAATTACATGTACACCAAGTTGTACAAGTCCATCGACTGCTTCGTCTTCTCGTCCGAGATGGCCCGTGAGGCGTTTCTGGGCAAGGCCAAAAAGACCTATGCCGACCGCACAGTCGTGCTGCGTGACAGCGTTTGCGACAGCCAAATCGGCACCCAGGTGCCTGACCTGCGTCGCGAACTGGGACTCGACAGCCATCAGGCTCTGATCATGTACCACGGCAAGCTGGCCCCGGAAAAGGGCCTGGATGCCCTTCTGAGCGCGTTAACCCATGTGGATAAGGCCAAGTACCATTTGGTCATCATCGGCGAAGGACAGCCCAAATATAAGGCTAAAATCAAGGGTTTCATCGTTGCCAACGGACTTGTCCAGAACGTGTCGTTGCTGGGCTTCCGCGATAACATTCTGGAGTACCTGCGTCAGGCCGACTTCGGCATCCTGCCGTCAATCCAGCCCGAAGCGCTGGGAATCAGCAACTTGGAGTACATGATGGCCGGCAAGGCACATATCTGTAGCGATAATGGTGCCCAGCCCGAGTATGTGCACAACGGCGTGAACGGCTTGCTCGTGCCTCCTGGCGACGTACAGGCACTCACCGATGCCATCAACCGTCTCATCACCGATACTGCCAGCCGTTCCCGCATGGGCACTCAGGCTCAGAAGGACTTTGAGGACAGCCTTGACTATCCCGTCTTTTACAAGAAGATGACCGAACTCTACCACAGCCTGCTCGAGAAGGCCCCGGTCATCAACATCGCGATTCCAGAGCAGGGAGAGACGGAAGAATAGAGACGAGACACACCAGCAACCAAAAATTAAGAGGGTGAGCCATAACTGAATTTTGGCTCACCCTCTTACATTATTAATATTTGTTATTAATTATTTAATTAAATAGACAACAAAATTTGTATAGAACTATTAATGAAACACAAAAGCGCTCAATAATTTTGTCAACAAAGAAATTAACATGAATTTTGTAAACTTTTTTGTTATAATATTCATTCAAATGTTTATAAACGTTATCAATATCTATAGAATTTACACATGAAAAGAATCTTAATTCTAGTATTTGTGTTGATGATCAGTTTCATCAATGCAATGGCACAGAGCGGCCAGACATTTTCTGGGATAGTGCTCGACGACCATGACGAACCCCTGATGGGAGTTAGCGTCCATGTTAAGGGAACTTCTACGGCTACAATGACTGATGCCGATGGTCGCTTTTCCATCAAGTGTTCTCCAGGAGCAACGCTGACATTTGACTACATTGGTTTTCTTTCACAGGAGCATGACGTGGAGGGTAAAACTTCTATCGAGGTTCGCATGAGTGAATCTCCTCATGATCTGAACGAGGTAATCGTTGTCGCTTATGGCACTGCCAAGAAAAGCAGTTACAGCGGATCGGCCAGTATGGTAGGCCAAAATGCGCTCAAGGACATCCCCATCACCACTTTTGAGAATGCGCTCAATGGACGCGTTGCGGGCCTCCAGGTCTCCAACAGTAGCGGTCAGGCTGGTTCGGCCCCGAGCATCCGCATCCGCGGTATCGGGTCAATGAACGCGAGCAATGAGCCCCTTTATGTCATCGATGGTGTGCCCGTTACCAGCGGTGACGTTGGACAAATGAGTGACTATATCTACTCAACCAACAACGTGATGAATTCGCTTAGCCCTAACGACATCGAGTCTATCTCTGTGCTTAAGGACGCTGCCGCATCGTCACTGTACGGTTCACGCGCTGCTAATGGTGTTATTCTCATCACAACAAAGAAAGGCTCCCAAGGCAAGACCCATGTTGACTTGAATATATCGGTGGGTTTCACGCCATCGTGGGCAACTAAAAACTATGAGCCCGCCAAGACTGAGCAGCAGGTGGAAATGCTGTACAAAGTATTCCATGATTATAAAACCTCCGGGGGCAGCAGCGATGAAGCTGCTAATTCTTATTCCTTGGGGCAGCTCAACCGCAGGTTCAACAAGCATGGCTATGCCTTCTCCACCGAGGGTGTTGGCCTGAATGCGCCGATTATCATCAGCGACTACAACAACTCGGGTAGAGCCGGGAAATACTTCGACTGGGACAAAGCCTATTTCCGCACTGCCACCTTCCAGAACTATGACTTCGCTGTGAGCGGTGCAACTCCTAGTGTTAACTACTACACCTCGTTTGCATACACCCGCGATGAGGGCCGTATCCGCATCAACAATTTTGACCGCTTCAGCGGACGCATCAACCTGACTGCCAAGGCTGGCAAATTCCTCGAGTTGTCTTCCAACGTCAGCGCCAGTCGCACGACCACTGAGGGCTACAACGACACTCGCAACACTGGCAATAATTTGTTCATGCAGACCCGCAACCTGCTTTGGGGGCTTTACTGGCCTACCGACTTTGCGACAGGCGAAGATTGGACCAGCCGTTATGGCAGTTATGCCTACAATGCGCTCTACTACAACAAGCAGTGGGAAAACAAGGCACAGAACAACAAGTTCAATGCCACCGAAGCTCTCACCTTGCATCTGTTGCCTGTACTTGACGTTAAGTCGATTTTCTCCTATGACAACACTGCTGTTAAGGATCACATCTACTTCAGCGCCGACCACTTCTCAGCCTCGTCCGATAATGGCAGAGTGCATGAGATGCGCACGATCTATGAGAAGATTGTATCAAGCACTACAGCCAATTACAACCAGAGTTTTGGCGACCACAACGTACAATTGATGGCTGGCTTTGAAGCCGAGAAGAACAAGACCGATTTCACACGCTCAACAGGTACCAATCTGCCCACCAGTACGCTCCACACCGTGAGCACTGCTGGCAGCACCGAAGCATCGGGCTACCAATGGGGTAATTCACTCGTTTCGTTCCTTAGCAAGGCCGACTACCAGTATGCAGGCAAATATTTTGCTTCAGCAAGTTTCCGCCGTGATGGTTCATCTAAGTTGAGCCGCAATTCACGCTGGGGTAACTTCTGGTCGTTTGCTGGTTCATGGAATATCAAGCACGAGAGTTTCATGGAGTCGCTGGAAAATGTGAGCACCCTCAGGCTGCGCATGTCATATGGTGTGAATGGTACCTTGCCTACCAACAATTACGGCTACATGAACCTCATCACTTACAACACTAAGTACATGGGTGACCCGGGCGGCACTCTTTCCACCCTTGCCGACAATGACTTGTCATGGGAGACCAACTACACCTATAATGTGGGCATCGACTTCGGATTCTGGAGCAATCGTCTGCGTGGTAGCATTGAGTACTTCAACCGCACATCCAAGAACCTGCTTCAGGATATGCCCATCACACGTGTCACGGGATTCTCATCAACCCTGCGCAATATAGGACGTATCAACAACCACGGTTTGGAAACCGAAGTGAGCTATGACATCATTAACAACCACGGTTGGTTGTGGACAGCATCGCTCAACGCCACTTTCCTTACCAGCAAGGTCAAAAAACTGTATAATGGAGCAGACATTATCTGGTATGACCCCACCGGTGACGATGATCGCGCACAGTACATCTATCGTGAGGGTGAATCAACATTGGCATTTTATGGCTATGAATGGGCTGGGGTGGATCCGTCAAATGGTGCCAGCGTTTATTATGTCAATGCCCCTGAAGATGACCAGACAGGTGACTTTATTTACAACGGCCGTGGAGCGACCTATGACTATAAAAAAGCCAACAGTACGATTATTGGTAATGCCATTCCCGTTGCTACAGGAGGTCTCAACACCACTTTGAGTTATAAGGGCATTGAACTGGCTGCCAACTTCATCTATAAGATTGGTGGAAGCCTCTATGATGGTGCTTACAAGGATGTGGCCGATGATGGTTACTACTGGGAACGCATCCGCTCCAAGAACTACTATGACAACATGTGGACTGCCGAGAATCACAACGGTAGCGAGCCCATGATTCGTGGTATTGACCTGGAGGATGCCATGCAGTATTCTTCACGCCACATCTGCAATGCCAGTTTCCTGCGCCTCAAGAATGTCAGCATTGGCTACAACCTGCCCAAGGCCCTTGTCTCGAAAATTTACATGCAGGGAGCCCGCATTTACTTTAACGCCACTAACTTGCTCACTTTTAGCAAGTACAAGGATGCCGATCCCGAGGTGAACCAGTATGGAACCCGCGGTTGGGAAACCCCGCTGGGCAAGACTTTCACCCTTGGCGTTAACTTGAAATTTTAATTAAACATGGTCAAACTTTTCAATCACGACATATCAATGAAAAAGATATCATTCCTGTTGCTGTCCATGCTGATGCTCGTGTCATGTAACGATTTCCTTGACATGGAGCCTACTAACAGTGCTAACAGTGCCGAAGCGATTGCCACGCCGAAAGATGCCCGCGTTATCATCAACGGCATTATGCGTACCATGGCATCATCGTCCTACTACGGCCGCAATTTCTTTATGTACGGAGATGCCAAGGGCGGCGATCTCACTATCGCCTCTCAAGGACGTGGCCTAGACGGATTGTACAGTTTCAATCACTCTGCCACATCGGGTTCTTACAGTGGTTTCTGGTCCACTGGCTATTATTGCATCCTTCAAGTGAATAACCTGCTTGAGAACATTGACCGCATTACTGAAAACGGCACCAGCGAGGATGCCGCCAGCTATAATCAGTGTAAGGGCGAGGCTCTCACGTTGCGCGCGCTCATCTACTTTGACCTTGTGCGCCTCTATGGCAAGCCTTACAACTATGATAAGGGTAGCTTGGGTGTTCCCTTGGTAACCCAGACCCTGCCCGCTAGTGCTCAACCCACCCGAGCCACTGTCGAGGAGGTTTACAAGCAAATCATTAGCGATCTGAACGCAGGTAAGTCCCTTCTCGAGAACGGCAAAGTTCAGAAAGACGGTTACATGGGCTACTATGCCAACCTGGCCGAACAAGCCCGTGTAAAGCTTTATATGGAAGATTATGACGGAGCACTGGCTGCCGCTCAAGAAATCATCGGCAGTGGCAAGTTCACGCTTTATGAGCCCTCACAGTGGGCCGACTCATGGAAAAAGCAGTTTGGCTCTGAGAGCATCTTTGAGCTGGGCATTTATCCAGCAGAGGCTGATTTGGGCACCAGTTCGCTGGGCTTTTACCTCATGCGCTACGGCTTGAAGAGCGGTGCTGCAGGATGGTTCATGGCAAGCGATTACTTCCTTGAGCGTCTAGCACAAGACCCCACCGACGTGCGTTGGAGTGTGATGTATCAGGACGAGAGCGAAAACACCCATTTGGGCAGTTGCAACAAGTACATGGGTGGACCTGGCATGGATGGCGACGGCAAGGAGTCTCCTACATCGGTCAACATTAAAGTCATTAGGTTGAGTGAGATTTACCTCATTGCAGCCGAAGCCGCCTTGCATGCCTCGACGCCCAATGCCGAGCAAGCCGCCCAATACCTCAACGCCATTCGCTGCCGCGCCACATCACTGGAACCAGCCACTGCATCGACGATCAACGATGACATGATTCTTGATGAGCGTAGCAAGGAACTGTTTTGCGAGGGACACCGTTTCTTTGACATGATGAGAATGAACCGTTCCATCACCTTCAACGATGACTTTGGCGGCATTGCAGTCAACGGACGGCCCAAAACCATCGACCGCACGTTCGGCAAAATCGTTCTGCCCATCGATCAGGATGAGATCAATGCCAACCCTGCACTTGCAGGGCAGCAAAATGAGGCCTATAAATAAGCCTCAGTACCATAAGATAGTAACAATATCCTGATTCAATATTAAAAACGCCGCCGGGGCAGTGAAGCCTCGGCGGTCGTTTTTAATGGGATAGGGTAGGGGACTGTGCCCTACTCGGTGTTTACTCGATCACGAACTGATAGAGCGTGCAGCGGATGCTCTTGCTGCCGCAGTTACCGGCGGCAATCTGACGATAAGCACGGCCGATGTACCAGGTCCAGTAGTCGGTGAACTCACCCTGATTGCCGTTGGCCAAGGTGTAGGGGAGCTTACCGGTAACCTTGCCACTGTTGTCCACGGCGAAGAGGCAAACCTCGCGGCGCTGCGAACCAGAGCTGTTGTAAACGGTCTTGCGGATCTTTACAGTGAACCAATCGGTACTCTCACCGAAGCCAATGGGCTTGCCCACAGGCTCATACTCCTTGGTGTCCAGGTTCTGAACACCATACTGTACCTTGCCTGTGTAGGGCGTTCCGTCGGCCTCGTAGAGCAGGTTGACGAAGTGTACGCGGCACAGCGAGTCGGTGTCAAGAGCCTTGCCGAACTCAGGAGCGGGCGTCATCTCGATGGGGATGGGCGCCTTGTTCAGGTCATGCACATACAGGCAATAGGTCACGTTCTGGTCATAAACAACAGGATACTCATAAATGGGTTCTCCCTCGGGTGTTTCACCCACCTTCACTCGACGATGCAGCTTGATGTTCACGTTACCGGCATCCACAGCATAGTAGCGGTTGGTGCCGCCCGAAGGAACCGTATTGAAGGTAGCCAGGAAGGTGGCTCCGTCGTTGCCATACTCGACACCATTGATGTCGATGTAGTACATGTAATTGGCTGCACCAGCGGTGACTGGCTCGTAATAGCCGACTTGGATGTATGCTTTTGCCGACTCATCAACGGGCTCTGCCATATAGGAGACGTCCTTCTTGTCACAGGAGCCCATCGTCACTGCCACCAGCAGCAATAATGCTATATATTTGAAATATTTCATAGTCATTGAATTTTTAGATCAATTAATAAAACATCATCTTGTAGTGGGCATATCGCCAGGATAGCAGAACCACATGATTGAGCACTGGTAATCCAGTTCTTGACCGCCAATGGGCAAGAGGGCATCCAGGTTGGTCTTGTTCCACATGTACTCAGAGTTGTAACGCGGACGCAGGCGGAAGCAAGGCGAACCGTTGTTGTCCTTGTTAAAGGCGCTCTTGCGACCCTGTACCTGAGCGGGTTGTAGCCAGAATCCCTTGTAAACCTTGGTAGGATCCTCATCGCGTTTCTGGTCAAGTGTCGTCTTGTCCCAGCCATTGAGGTACTTGGGATAATCGCCCGTGTACTGGATGTCATAGAAGTACTTACGCAGGTCAACCCATGCCTCGGGAGCGCCCCAAGGATAGAGGGCCAGATACTTCTGCATCATGATGTGCGAGAGCGAGAAGTCGCTCATGGGCAAGCCAGCCACGTAGGGGCCATTCAGGTATTCCTGGGCTAGGGTGTTGAAGGTGGCCTTGGTCACGCGGTCGCCCTGACGGTAGTTGCCGTTAACCGTACCGGCTACAATGTAACTGGAGGTGAAGTCCATATCGGCTTGAAGAGCCTTCTTCCAGGTCTCGAATGCGTCGCTCTTGCTGCCAAACTTGAACTGAACCTCGGCCAGATCAAACAGCAGCTCGGCATAGGTGGCCATGATATAGGGGCAGTCGTCGCGATAGATCCAGTGGCCTGAACCATCATAGACGGAGTTGGACACGGCATTGCGGCCCCAGAACGAGGGCGCTGTGCCGATGGGACCGGTAGCACCGGTAAAGCCCGAGCCCACATAGTAGAGGCTGCGGAGCACCTCACGGTCGGCGATGGTGGCATAGTTGCTGCTGTCGGTAGTCGCCAACTTCACGAGGCGGCGCGGGTCGAAGTGACCGGCATCGGGCAGGGTGTCGCTGGTGATCTGCTTGTCGAGCAGCTGGTAGGGATAGTGCTGCTTGTTCAGGGGCAGGGTATCCTCGGTCTGGATGTAGTTGCCCTGCTCGTCATACTTGCGGATGGTACCCGTGAACAACTGCACGGCATAGTCGTGCTGGAAGTAGCTGTAGGTCAGGTTGCCACGATAGGGGCCCCAGAAGTTGTTGTAGCCACTCTCGGCAGCATCGGCACCGCCACCTGCAATCTTCAGGGTAGCGTTGTCATCGTTGCTGGCAAAAGCCTTGCCGACAGCCTCGAGGAACTCATTGTAGTATTTCTCCCTGAAGTCCTTCTTGTTGGTCAAGGAGACCAGGTTACGGGCGATTACAGCATAGCAGAACTTAATCCACTTGTCCTTATCGCCGCCATAGATGAAGTCGTTGTTCTTGATACGATTACCGTAGGCCGAATTGTCCTCCTTCTGCAAGTACTCGATAGCCTTATAGGCCCACTCGCGCACCTGGGGATAGATGTCGTACTGGTAGTCGTACTCATGCGAGAGACGACCTGCCTCATAGGCCTGCTTCATGGGAGCCTCACCGTTGATCTTGGTCAGCAGGTCCCAAGAGAAAGCCTTCATGGCCAGTCCGATACCGGCCAATGTCCAGTTCTCGGCCTCAACGCTCTGGTTGATCATGTTCTCCAGGTTCATACCCTATCGCTGGCCGCGGTGTAGTAGTGGTTGGCAAAGTTGGTGTAGCTCGAGGTACCCATCATCTGGGTGAGCGGTCCAATGGCACGGATATCCCAGTAGATGCCCTGGTAGGCTTGCTGAATACCTGCCAGATAGAGGTAACCCTCCACATAGTCAGGGGCGTCGGTGTTCTTGTTCACATCCAGGTAGTCGTCGCAGGATGTCAGTCCCATAGCCAAGCAAGCCAGCGCACACAGTATAATTGATTTGAATGATTTCATAATATATATCTTAGTTTTTAGTTTTTAGTCCTTAGTCCTTAGTTTTTAGTAACTTAAGTCACTCTAAACTCTAAACCCTAAACTCTAAACTTGATTTATACTTACTTCACGATGATTTCGCAGATCGAAACACGGTTCCAGCTCAATTCGTCAAACATGTTGCTGATACCCTGGCCATCGGCTTTGATGCGGTTGGCGGCGATACCATACTTGTTGACGAGCATATCCTTCACGCTGGCGGCGCGGCCGTTAGCGAGCTTGATGTTGTTGTCCTGATTGCCCTCGGGCGAAGCATAACCCTTGATGACGCAGGTGGCCTCGGGATGGCTCTTCATGTAAGCAGCGATGCGCTCCACATTGGGACGCTGATCAACGCCGACGGCGGTCTTGTTAACGGGGTAGTGAACCAGGATGTTCATGTACTGCTTGCTGTTGTCAATTACGGCGGGTTTCACGTTCTTGGCAGCATTCAGGTCGTTCTTGCAGTTGGCCAGTGCACGGTTGGCGGCATCGAGGTCACTCTGTAGCTGGGCCAGACGGCCGTTGAAGTTGTTCTCGGCGTTGGCGAGCTGAGCGCGCAGGTCATTGATCTGCTCGTTGAGCACGTTGGTGTTGGTGTAGGCGGGCTTGACAGCCTCGTCGTTGCTGCCGAAGGTCACACTCAGACCTACCGAGTAGCTGCGCGGGGTGGGCAGCGACCAGCAGTCATAACCCTCACCACCAGTACCACCAGCAGCAGCCGACAGGGTGTTACCGGCAACGTCGGTACCCGTGTAGTTGGTGATGGTGAACAAGTCGTTGGCCGATGCATAGATGCTGGCATTCTGAACGGTACCCTTGGTCACGCGGTTGAGCCAGTTGTGCGAGAAGACGTAAGCCAAACGCAGCTCCTGGCAGCGGATGTAGTTGATCTTGTGCTGGATCCAGTCCTCATCGCCACCGGTGTAGGTGTAAGAGCCATACTCGCCCAGGTTCACGGCGATGGTGTTCTTGGTGGGATTGGCACTCTCCTGCTTGCCGTCGTAGAGCACGCCGTCAAATACCACGAATCCCTTCTCACGCATGTCAACCGACAGCCAGTTCAGACCGGTGCCCAACATGTCGCGCATGGTAGCGTTGACAACGTCGGCATGGTAGCGGCCCTGGAACATGGCACTCAGGCGCCAGTTCTTCACGCTCAAGGCGGTGGTGATACCGAAGCGCAGTTTGGGTTCGCGGTTGCCCAGGATGCTCCAGTCGGCACTGGTGCGGGGCAGACCGGTGGTCGGGTCGATCAGGATCTGACCCTTGGAGTTGCGCTCGTAGGCGCGACCGGTAACGGTGCTGATGGGATGTCCCTTCATCACACCGTTGCGGATGTTACCTGAGTTCCAGGTATAGGCGTTGTAGAACTCAGTCAAGTTCTCGGGCAGGTAAACGACCTCACTATTGGTGTGGGATACGTTAAAGCCCACATTCCAGCGAACGTCGGGGGTGCGGACTACGTCAACATCGGCGTGGCCTTCCCAGCCCCATGTGTTAAACGTACCCACGTTCATGTTGTTGAGGACGAAACCGGTAGCGTAACTCATGCGGAAGCCGGTCACAATCTGGTCGGCGCAGTGGGTGCGGAACCAGGTGAAGTCGGCATTGATACGGTCGTTCCAGAAGCGTGCCTCAACACCAGCCTCGTAGGAGGTGGTCATCTCGGGCTTGAGGCTGCGGTTGGGACCGGTGTAGCCATACTTGTAGCCGCCACCAGTCAGGCCTGTGGGCTCGAGTTCGGGATCGATCGAGAGCACAGGAGCATCCTTACCTACCTGGGCGATAGCGCCACGCAGTTTCAGGTAGTTGATGAAGTTGATATTCTTCATGAACTTCATCTCGCTCAGCACGATTGAAAGCTCGCCGGCGGGATAGAAGTAGCTGTTATTGTCCTTGGGCAGAGTCGACGACCAGTCGTTACGGAAGCGGCCGGTCAAGAAGATCATGTTGTTGAAGCCCAGCTCCAACTGACCCGAGATAGCCTGCACGCGGCGCTTGGTCGAGCGCTTCTTGCTGGTCACGGTGCTCTCGGTACAGTTGTTGATGCTGTAGAAGTCAATCACCTTGAAGTTAGTACCATAGGATGACAAGCTGGTCACTCCGTTCTCCAGCTGGTGGTAACCAGCCTGAACACCCAGCGAGAACTTGTTGTCCCACCAGCTGTTGTTGTAACCGGCCAGCACGTTGAGCGTCGGGTCGTTGGTGTTGTACTTGGTGATGTTATAGGTACCGCTGTTGTTGCTGTCATCGACACTCTGGTTAGCAGAAGAGGTATAGTAGGGGTGGGTACCCGTCTCATAGGTCGAGGTGCTCACGTCCCAACCCATCTGCAGGCGCAGGTAGGTGTGGGCAATCGGCGTGAAGTTCAGCGAGAAGGCACTGATGATACGGTCGGTCTGGTCGTGCATCAGGTTCTTCTTCAAGCCGAACAGCGGGTTCAGCAGGTCGGTGTCGGTATAGTATGCGGGATACTTCATGTGGGCACCGTCATCAGCCAGATAGATGCTCATGTCATCGACGCTCGGCCAGCGGTAGCTGTAGCGAACGGGACCGTACAGACCACGCAGGGCCTTGTCGTTCTTGGCGTTGACATACTGCATGCTTCCCTCCATCGACAACCACTTGGTCAGCTCGGCGCGGCCCGACAGCGACAGGTTGGTACGGGTCAGGCTCGTGGTCTTGATGACACCATCCTGGTCGAAGAACGAAGCGCTGGCGCGAACCGACATCTTGTCGTTACCAGCCTCCATCGACAGGTTGTGGCGGTGCATGAAACCGGTCTGCAGCACGGCAGCCGTGTTGTCAAAGAACGGCATCGTGCCGTCATACAACGAACCGTAGCGGCTGGTGTAGTAGAAGTTGGCAGCACCATAAGCACCATTGATGTACTTGTCCTGAATCTTGGGCCAACCATAGGCCTTGGACCAGGTAATCTGGTTGCTGTAGGTCACGCGAGCGCGGCCCGAACGGCCTTTCTTGGTGGTGATGATGATGGCACCGTTCGATGCGTCACTACCGTACAGAGCGGCTGCGGCAGCACCCTTCAGCACGGTCATCGACTCGATGTCCTCGGGGTTGAAGTCGTTACCACGCGACGAGTAGTCGGTCGAGCGGGGAGTCAGACCGGCGCTACCACCATCCTCGACAGCCAGACCGCTGGTGGGGTTGAACGAGGTGTTGTTCATGGGAATACCGTCGATGACATACAGCGGCTGGTTGTTACCGCTCAGTGACGTGGCACTGCGCAGTACTACAGTCGTCGAGGCACCAGGGGCACCACCCGAACTAACGACGCTCATACCCGACACACGACCTTGCAGGGCCGAGATGAAGTCGGTGCGGCCCGACTCAATAATGTCTTGGGCCTTCACGTTTTGCACCGAGGAACCCACGGTGCGGGCGACACGTTTCATACCGAACTCGGCCGTTACCACTACGTCTTGCAGGGTGTTGGCACCTTCGGACAACTGAACGTTGGCGGCTTGTGACGCAGGAACTTCGATTGCATCATAGCCCACAAAGGAGAAGACAAGCGTCTGGTTGGGGTCGGCCTTAATCGAATATCGGCCATCCAGATCGGTGGTCGTACCCGTATTTGTGCCTTTTACCCTTACATTAACGCCAATCATCGGCTCTCCGTTGGCGTCCTTCACGACGCCCGAAACTCGGTTGCTCTGGGCCACAGCCGTGAAACCCGTGCTGGAGTGGTTCGGGGCCAGTCCAGCGGGAATTCCCATGGCTATCGCCAGTGTGCAGAGCAGTGCTAATTGTTTTTTCATACGCACTTTGCTTTTAATTGATTAGTTAATGAATTGGTTAATATCTCTTTATCAGTTACGTTTTTTAGGGAGAAAATGAATTTCGGAAGGCAAAAGTGCAAAAAAAGTTTAAACCAAACAAGCATTTTGATGAAAAAATGACGATTTTGGCGTGATTTTACTCTAAAATCACATTATTTAAGAGAAAAAATAGATTTTTTGGGTTTTTGAATTATGGATTAACCTCATATTTTTTACAAAATTAACAATATCCCATACCTCATCAAATCAAACAACCCACAGCAAGGGGGTCGCCTTCGGCGACATTCGTATGTACAACAGTACCCGTGGTGATGCTGACTCTCTCGCTATGCTCGTTCGCCAGCATTACCACGGGCTACTCAGATGGCCGCCCTTCGGGCGTCTACCACACCTCACACCTCACACCTCACACCTAATTCCTAATTCCTAACTTCTCACTCCTAACTGAAAAAAAACGCCGCCGGGGCGTGATGCCTCGGCGGACGTAATTATCAGATGGAGTGGGGGATTACTCCTGGTTGCTGTCCCACCATACGGGGATGGTCCAAGCGTCATCCTGACGGTTCCACATCACTTCCTTGCCTTCACCGTCGGTCATGCGGGCGCCGGGAACCTGGCTGCCGATGGCCTGCAGGTTCTTGCTGTTGTAGTTGTACTCGTGCGAGCACTGACGCCAGCGGCGATACTGCTTGCCGTCGGGGATAGCCAGCATAGCGGCAGCTACCTTGAAGTGCTGAGCAGGAATCGACCAACCGAAGAAGATGTTCTTGTCGAAGTCATAGCGACGCATATCGTTCCAGATCTCGTAGGAGAACATGAGGGCGATACGCTTCTGCATGAGGATGTGACCCAGTGAGAGTTCAGCCTGAGTGCCGATGCCGTTGTCCACGAAGTTGTTGATGGCATCTTCGGTCATCGGGGTGAACGACGGGCAGGTGGCGAGGGTAGCATCCTCGGCGATCCATGCTTTCAGTTTGTCGTTCATCAGCTCGCAGCTGGCCTTGACACCCTTCTTGTAGGCATCGTAAGCGCCAGCCTTGTCACCCTTCTTGAAGAGGGTCTCGGCCTTGATGAAGCAGCACTCGGCATAGGTACCGATGTAGGTGGGCGAGCTTACGCGGGTGTAGAACGTACCCGACTCAGCCGACTCAAACTTGCCACCACCGGCGCGGCAGTACAGGATGCTGGGGTTAGCGAAGTAACCCTTGCAGTCGCTGGTACCCTCGATATAGACGGTATCACCCAGACGAGCCTCGTTATCGGTGCTGACGTACCAGCTGTTGGAGGTGGTGTTGAACATAGCGCGCAAGGGACCGCCCTGGCTGAAGATTTCGCTGGCCATGTCAACGCCCAGTGTGCGGCGCCAATGTCCATTCCACTTCACACCAGCAGCATCGATGCCATTCTCTGACCTTTTGGGACTGTAAGCCCAGGGCAGGATGTGGTCGGCACGGGGATCCTCAACACCCTTACCAGCGAAGTTGGTCAGGTTGTCATAGAGCATCTTGGTTGCCATGTAGCCAGCGTTCATACCGCTAACCGAGAACAGGGGCGAGTAGTCAACGGGCTCATCCCAACCCAAGTTGTCGTGGGTGGGACCGTTGTCATCGGTGTGGTTGACGATGGTGTTGTCGGCATTGCTCTGCATGGCCTTGTCGAGGCAGCGCAGAATCTCGTCGGCATCATACTTACCGTCCTTGTAGCTACCGGCACCCTTCTTGTTCAGCTTGTTGATCCAGCGGGCCTTCAACATATAGGCGAGCTTGATCCACTTGTTCAGGTCACCGTGGTTCCACCAGTCACCAGCTGCCAGCGTGGGCAGTTTGGGATCCTGGCCCTGGCCCTTCTCGAGGTACTCAATAGCCTTGTCGATGCACTCAAAGCAGCCCAGATAGATGGTCTTGCCCGTGTCATACTCGGGGGTAGCGGGCTCAGCACCTGCCTGGGTGTAAGGCATCTCACCGTAGAGGTCGGCCATGGCCATGAAGCCATAAGCCTTGATCAGATAACCGGCACCGGCAAACTGCCAGTTCTCGGCGGCCTCGGCCTTAGCGATCATGTCGGGCACGTTGGCATAAGCGCCAACAAACCACCACTGATAGACGGTAGTTACCTGACCATCAACGGGATGCCAATAAGAGGCCTGCATATAAGTACCACCATTGCTGCTGCTGCGGGTCCAGTCACCCATAGCCATCGTGGTGCGCCATGCACCAAACTGCAGACCGCTGTTGGTATAAAACTGAATGTGCGCCAGACGCTGGTCGTAGGTTGTGGACTCGGCCGAAGGGCTATCGGGGTCAACGTTCACGTCAAGCCAGTCGTTGCAAGAGGTCAGCGATAACATCGCAGCGCCCAAGCCGCACAGTATAATTGATTTGAAAAGTTTCATAATTATATCTGTTTTTTAAAGTCAGTTGATCATTACTTAACGATGATTTCGCAGATGGAAACACGGTTCCAGCTCAATTCGTCAAACATCTTGCTGATACCCTGGCCATCGGCTTTGATGCGGTTGGCAGCGATACCATACTTCTTGACGAGCATATCCTTCACGCTGGCGGCACGGCCGTTAGCGAGCTTGATATTGTTGTCCTGATTGCCCTCGGGCGAAGCGTAACCCTTGATTTCGCAGGTAGCCTCGGGATGGCTCTTCATGTAAGCAGCGATGCGCTCAACGTTGGGACGCTGATCGGCACCGATGGCGGTCTTGTTCACGGGGAAGTGAACGAGCACGTTCATGTACTGCTTGCTGTTGTCAACTACAGTTGCGGGCTTGTTCTTGGCAGCATTCAGGTCGTTCTTGCAGTTGGCCAGTGCACGGTTGGCAGCAGCGAGGTCGCTCTCGAGCTGTGCGATGCGGGCGTTGCTGGCGTTCTGAGCGTTAGCCATCTGGTTGCGCAGGTCGTTGATCTGGCCGTTGAGGAGCTCGAGCTCGGCAGTGTTCACGCGAGCGGGAGCAGTGAGGTCGGTACCGAAGACGAGGTTAACGCCGATAGCATAGGAACGGGTAGCGGGAACACCGCAGTAGTCGAAGCCTACCGAAGACGAACCACCGATACCGGCACCCGAAGCAGCTACCTCGGGATCACCGTCGTAGTTGGTGAACAGCAACAGGTTGTTGGCCGAAGCCGTGATGGCAGCACGCTTGATGTACTTGGTGCGGGCCAGCAGGGTGCGGGGAACATCGTAGGTCAGCGAGATGGTGCGCAGGCGCAGGCTCTTCACGTAGGTGATCCAGTTGCGAACCTCGTAGTTGTAAGCACCGGTGTAGTAGCTCTTGATGATGTTGTAGCCACTGGTCTCGTTGCCGTTGAAGGTATAGTTCTTGTCAGCAGTCCAGGTGTTGCTCACGTCCTGATAGATAGGATTGCCGTTAGCATCCTTGTTACCGGTGTCGATCACACCATCGATGGTGAGGGACTCGTTGCGCCAGTCGCCGCTGAGCTTGCTCACGCCGCTCATCGACATGGCATACTTGGTGCCGTTGAAGACGTCGCCGCCATAACGGAACTCCCACAACATGTTGAAGGTCCAGTTTTTGAAGAAGGTGAAGGTGTTGTTCCAACCACCCTGGAACTTGGCCTCACGGTCGCCGACCTCATAGGCCTTGCTGTCGGTGGTGGGGAAGCCGTTCTTGTCGAGGATGAGCTTGCCATCGCTGGTGCGGTTCCACTTGGTACCGTCGATACCCATGAAGTTGCCATGGTTGTAGCTGGCAGCCTTGGCGCCACCATACTGTACGTCGGTCAGGTACATAACGTCGATACCGTTAACCAGGTCACCCACGGTGCCACGGTTGCCATAGACATTGATACCGGTTTCCCAAATGAAGTTCTCGCGCTGAACGGGGGTACCGCTCAGGCTGATCTCAAGACCCTTGTTGTAAACGTCACCAGAGTTAACCGAGCAGAAGATGTAACCGGTTGACTGCGGGCCACGGGGTTGCAGAATCAGGTCAAACGAGTTGTTGGTGTAGTAAGCCACATCAAATTTCAAGCGGTTCTGGATGAAGCGCAACTCCAGACCAACCTCGGTCGAACGGGTGCGCTCGGGCTTCAGATAGGGGTTACCGCGGGTCCATGTGTTACCCAGACCGACCATACCCTCCAGGTAGGTGCCCACAGGCCACAGATAGGTGTTGGTAACATAGGGGTTGGTACCCTTACCTACCTCGGCCCAGCTGGCACGGATCTTACCGAATGAGAACCAGTCGGGCAGGCTCTCACGGAAGAGCTCGGTGAAGGCGATAGCGCCGCTCACGCTGGGATAGAAGTAGCTCCAGTTGTCCTTGGGCAGGGTCGAATCCCAGTCGTTACGGCCGGTAACAGTCAGGAAGATGGCGTTGCGCCAGTCGATGCGGAACTCACCGAAGGCCGATACCATGCGCTTCTTGCTGCTGCCGTGCGAGAACTTCTTGTCGGCATCGCTGGCGTTCTCGTAGCTGAAGAAGTTAGCTACTGCGAAGTTCCAAGCCGACTCATAGTCGCGACGGGTCTTGGTGTAGTCGGTCGATCCACCCAACATCAGGTTGATGTTGAAGTCACCGAACTGCTTGTTCCAGTTCGACATCAAGTTGTTGCTCAGGTAGCGATACTTGTACATGTTGTCACTCAACATACCGCGCTGCCAGATCTGCTTGATGGCGCCACCGGGAGCGATCTCGTTGTGGCTCTGGGTGGTATAGCTGTCGACACCCATGCGGTAGCTCAGCCACCACCAGTCGAAGATATCCCACTTCACATTGAAGTTACCGGTGAAACGCTCGGTGTCATCGGTCATCTTGTTCTTGTTGACAATCCAGTAGGGGTTGTCGCGCTCGTCCCAGGGCTGGAACTGGTCACCGAACATGCGATAGCGCGTGCCGTCGTCGTTGAGGTAGTGGCGCATGTCATCGCTGGGAGCCCAGTTGTAGGCTGCATAGAGGGCACCAGTACCACTGGAACCGTAGAGCGCAGCACCAGTCAGGGTCTTCACCGTGCGGGCATCACTGTAGGCAGCGTTGGCGCCGAAGGTGAACTTGCCCACCTTCTGCTCACCGTTGAAGCGGAAGGTCGTCTTGGTGTAGCCCGTGGTGGGAACGATACCGTCCTGATCGTAGAATGAACCGCTCAGGAAGAAGTTGTTGTTGGCAGTACCACCGCTAACGCTCAGGTTGGTGTCCCAGATGATACCCGTATCGAAGAAGTTCTTCAGGTTGTCATAGAAGGGAACATTCTGCTTGGGACCCCATGAGTTGTAGCTGTCGTCCTTGATCTCAAGACCGGTCCACTTGCCAGCGTCGTTGTACATGTCGGTCATGTAACCGCGCACGAACTGATTCTGGGTCTTGGGCAGGTCCTTGACCATCGAGGCAATCATCTTACCCGAGAAGCTAATCTCGGTGTGGCCTTCCTTACCTTTCTTGGTGGTGATCATCACAACACCGTTGGCAGCACGCGAACCGTAGAGCGCCGATGCGGCCGGGCCCTTCAGGATTGACATGCTCTCGATATCCTCGGGGTTGATATCCATCACACGGTTGGAAGAAGTGGTTGCACTGTTCATCATACCGTCGAATGCCGAGTTGCCGACAATACCTGCCGAGTTGTCGTAGATGACACCATCCACAACGAACAGCGGCTGAGAGTCGCGGTTCTCGGCAACAGAGGTACCACCACGCAGGATGATCTGGGCGCCCGAACCGGCAGCACCAGAGGACTGGGTGATGTTTACACCAGCAATCTTACCCGAGAGGGAGTTGATGGCGTTGGCGCTCTTGTTGCGCATCAGCTCATCGGCCTTCAAGTCGTCGACTGCATAACCCAGCGACTTCTTGTCCTTGCGGATACCGAGTGCGGTTACAACAACCTCGTCGAGGACTTGGTCGTTGGCCTGCATGTCGATGTCCATGACACCGCTACCCACGGTTACTTCCATGGGCTTGCTGCCGATGTAGGACACGATGAGGACGTCGCCTCGGTTGGCGTTGATTGAATACTTGCCGTCGACATCGGTGGCGGTACCGCGATTGGTACCCTTGACCTTGACGGTCGCACCGATGAGGGGCTCACCTTGGGCGTCACGTATGACGCCAGAGACTTTGTTGGCCTGGGCCTCGGCTGTGAAACCCGTGCTGGGGAACGATGTCATCCCAGCCGGTGCTCCGCAGGCGATTGCCAGGGCGGCCAACAGTGCTAATTGTTTTTTCATACGCACTTGCTTTAATAAATTTATAAAAAATTGAAATTAATTGACTTAATTTTCTTTTGTCGCTATGCACTTTTCAGCAGATTCTAGCTAACGGCTAGTGGTAATTAGCTTTAGCTAAAGCGGCTTAAAAGTAGGCAAATTTGCAAACAAAAATTCACATGACCAAACAATTGCACGAAAAAATGACGCAACCCCTACCGAAAACAGTAGAATTTTTGACTTAATTTATATGTCTTATACAGATTTTTGTGGTTTTTAACATTTGTAATTGTAAAATCTGCCCTCTTTTTTTGGCTATTTCAAAAAAATTATTGAATTTTGCACTTTGTTAAAAAATAAAAATACAAGCCGAAATACGCTGGGGAGGCGTATAACGACATTTTACGATAGCAAAACTTACTGAATTATCAACTAATATTAACAAATTAAAACGTGCTTATGAAAAGACATTTAGCTCTTTTGGGCGCTTTGTTGATGCTGTGCGGCGCTGGCTACAACAGTCAGGCCTTTGCAGCACCTGCGCCCCAGGTGCCGGCTAATTCCGCCACCAGCATTGTGACAGGCCGCGTTGTCGATGAACAGGGAGAACCCGTCATCGGCGCCAGCATTGTCGAGGTTGGAACGACCCGTGGCACATCGACCGATGTGGACGGTAACTTCTCGTTCAAAGCTAGCCCCAACGCTAAGCTTCAGATTTCGTTTATCGGCTACAAAACGCAGACCGTGCGCGCCGCCAGCGGCATGCGCGTCGTTCTCGCCGAGGACAACGCCCATCTCGATGAGATCGTAGTCGTGGGTTACGGTACGCAGCGCAAGGCCAACCTGACCGGTGCTGTGAGCACCGTGGACGTTGACAAGGTGCTCGGTTCCAAGTCCGAGACCGACGTTCGTAAGTCCCTGCAGGGTACCGTTCCCGGCTTGACGATCTTGAATGCCAACGGTGACATCAGTGCCGATCCTTCGATTGTTATCCGTGGTATCGGTACGCTGTCTAACGACGGTATTTCCAACCCGTTGTACATCGTGGATGGTGTTCCTGTAGAAAGTCTGGGTGACCTGAACCCCGCCGATATCGAGAACATCAGCGTCCTGAAGGATGCTGCCTCGACCTCGATCTACGGTACGCGTGCAGCGTTCGGTGTGGTATTGATCACCACCAGGACCGCCCACGTGAAGGACAACGTCAGGGTAAGCTACAACAACAACTTCGCTTGGAGCCAGGCTACCACCTTGCCCGATTATCCCAACGTTCCTACCCAGGTGGGCGCCCTTAACGACGTGAACCACCGCATGGGCGTTGCCTCGGAGCTCTTCGGTATGTACATGGACAGCGAGGCCTTCCAGAATGGTATCAACAACTGGATCAAGAAGCATGGTGACATCAAGGACAAGTATCGCAAGATGGTCTATGGTGACGACTATGATGAGAACGGTTACTATGCCAACTGGGATGTGCCCGGCATCATCTTCAACAACCATGCTCCCTCACAGAGCCACAACCTGAGCGTTACCGGCAACTCGGGCCGCATCAACTTCTACACTTCGGTAGGTTATAACCAGAAGCAGTCGTTGATGAACTTCAACCCCGACAAGTTCCGCAAGTACAACGTTACTTCCAACGTGTCGGTGCGCGCTACCGATTGGTTGGAGCTGGGTACCCGCATCAGCTATGTGGACCGAACCTATAACACCCCCTACAAGCGCGGTGCAGGTACCTATCAGTACCTGTGGCGCTGGGGTTCGTTCTTCGGCCCCTACGGCTACTTCGAGGATCCTAACGACGGTGAGAAGTATGACGCCCGCACGATGATCGGTGGCCGCAACACCGGTGGTGATTGCTACTACAAGATGAACAACATGAGCCTGGGCGCATTTGCCAAGATCGATTTTGGCTTTGGCCTGACCTTCAATGCCGACTACACCTTCATCCAGCGCAACACCCGCTACAAGGGCATTGGCCTTCCCTCGGTTGTGTATAACACGTGGGGTCTGAATCCCCAGCGTCCTGTCGATATCACGGGTTCGACCTTTATCGAGACCGATCGCAGCGTCGCTCAGAATCACGTAGCCAACGGCTACTTCGACTTCCACAAGTCAATCAAGGATGCCCACAACTTTAACCTCAAGGTGGGTGCCAATGTGGATAAGTATGAGTATGAGTACCTCTACTACGAGCGCCACGGCCTTCAGGACCTGAACATGCCCGAGCTGGCTCTGACCAACGAGGACTACAGCTACACCCACCGTCACGACCATTGGGGCTCGGCAGGCTTCTTTGGCCGCATCAACTATGACTACAAGGGCATCTACCTGATCGAGCTCAACGGCCGCTACGACGGCTCGAGCAAGTTCCCCAAGAAGGATCAGTGGGCGTTCTTCCCCTCGGCATCGATTGGTTATCGCATCAGCGAGGAGGCATTCTGGGCTCCCATCAAGAATACCATCAGCAATGCCAAGATACGTGCATCTTATGGTATGATTGGTAACCAGGAGGTAGGTCAGTACATGTTCCTCGAGACCATGGAGAAGAACAGGGACTATGGTAAGAACAGCACCAAGGTTAGTTGGTTGGGCGGCAATGACTTGCTGCTTGACTTCTTCGGTTCACCCAAGATGGTTTCTGAGTCTCTGACCTGGGAGAAGATTCATACCCTCAACGTGGGTCTTGACCTAGCCTTCTTCAACGGCCACCTGAACGTGACCGCCGACTGGTATCAGCGCGAGAACAAGGATATGCTCGCTCCTGGCAAGGCTCTGCCATCGGTTATCGGTGCAAGCGCCGCCTGGGAGAACGCTGGTGATATGCGCACCCGTGGTTGGGAAGTCAGCGTTGACTACCGCAACCGCATCGGCAATGTTGATTTCTATGCTACCGCCATCGTGAGTGACTACAAGACCAAGATCACCAAGTGGGACAGCAACAACATGATCAACACCAACTACTCCGGCAAGCAGTATGGCGAGATCTGGGGCTTTGAGACCGACCGCTACTTCGACTTCAGCGACTTCAATGACGATGGTACCTACAAGCAGGGTGTCGCCAACCAGACCAAGCTGCAGTCCAATGGCTTCGTTTACGGCCCTGGTGACATCAAGTTCAAGGACCTGAACGGTGACGGCGTCATCGATTGGGGTAAGGGAACTCCCGATGATCACGGTGACCTGAAGCGCATCGGTAACTTCACCCCGCGCTATCAGTACTCACTGCGTCTGGGCGCTGCCTGGAAGGGCTTCGACGTTGACTTCTACCTGCAGGGTGTGGGCAAGCGCGACATGTGGACCCAGTCGGCATTCGTGATGCCGTTCATGCGTGGTGCCGACGCTATCTACGTCAACCAGACCGATTATGTTACCGAGGCCGACTATGCCAACCATGTTATTGACCAGAACGCCAAATTCCCCCGCATGTGGGCTGGTGGCGCTGGCCGTGGTACCGCTTCGAGCGACATTCTTGATCTGGGTAAGTTCAACTTCTATCCCCAGAGCAAGTATCTGGTGAACATGAGCTACCTGCGCATGAAGAACATCACCGTGGGTTACACGCTGCCTCAGCACTTGACCCGCAAGGTGCTCATCGAGAAACTGCGCATCTATGCTTCGACCGATAACCTGTTCGACATCATCAACCACAGCAATGGTACCGGTCTGGATCCCGAGATCAACACCGGTGTGGGTAGCTATGGTAACGGTGTTTGGGGTCGTACCGATCCTATCATGCGCACCTACAGTGTAGGTCTGCAACTGACCTTCGGCAGCAACAGCCGCTCTGGCATTGCTGCTCCCGCCGACAACAGCGCCCTGAACGCTCAGATCAATGACCTGCGCGCCCAGCTCGCCGATGCCGAGAACAGCTACAATACCCGCCTTGCTGACCTGCAGAACCAGCTCAACGCTGCCAACAACCGTGCTAACCAGCTCCAGAAGGACCTCAACGACTGCCTGAAGAGCAAGACCAACATGATTGACAGGTCACTGCAGTACATGACCATCCTGGTTCACTTCCCCGTGAACAAGACGGCTATCGGCACCGACCAGCAGCCCAATGTTGAGCGCATCGCCGCTTACATGAAGAGCCATCCCGAGGCTAACTGCACCATCAACGGCTATGCCTCCAAGGACGGTCCTGCCGACCACAATATCAAGCTCGCTGAGGGTCGTGCCGCCAGCGTGAAGGATATGCTCGTGAAGAAGTATGGTATTGATGCCAAGCGCATCAACGCCCAGGGTCAGGGCATCAGCGAAATGTTTGATGAACTGAGCTGGAACCGTGTATCCATCTGTGAGATCATCGTGAAGTAAGTTTAATCAAGTTCAGAGTTTAGGGTTTAGAGTTTAGAGATGCGTGAGAAACGATACTCAAAAACTTAAAACTCAAGACTTAAGACTTATAACAAAAACAGAATAATATGAAACTTTTCAAATCAATTATACTGTGTGGACTGGGTGTTGTCCTGCTGTCGCTGGCATCGTGCGATGATGTTCTCGACACTGATCCCTATGATCAGTTTACCAAGGACAACTACTTTACCAGTGAGACCAACGTCCAGCTGTTCGCCAACTACTTCTATAACACCTTCACGGGTTATGGCAGCGGTAGTGGTGACTACTACTTCAACACGCTGAACGACGACCAGGCATCCACGGGTATCACCAAGTGGACCTATATGAACGTTCCCGGTAGCGCTGCTGCATGGAACACGCCCTATGTGGAGATTCGTCGCGCCAATACCCTGATTGAAGCCGTGCCCACCGTATCGACGATGAGCGAGGCCAAGAAGGCCAACTGGCTGGGTATCGGTCGCCTGTACCGCGCATGGCAGCACTACAAGCTCGTTCGCAGCTATGGTGACTGCTACTGGGTGGACAAGGTGCTTGACCCCAATGACACTGAGATTCTGTATGGTCCCCGTCAGCCCCGCAACAACGTGATGGACAAGGTGCTTGAGGACCTGAATTACGCTTGCACCAACATCACTGATAATGACAACTCGCGCACCGCTTTCAACAAGTGGGTTGCTCTGGCCATGAAGGCCGAGGTTTGCCTGTATGAGGGCGACTACAGCAAGTATGTGACCAAGAACAATGACCGCGCCAACAAGTACCTCACCGAGGCCAAGAACGCTTGTGAGCAGATCATGAACTCGGGCAAGTTCAGCCTGAACGGTAACTACCAGGCTAACTTCAACTCGCTTGACCTGGCCGGTAACAATGAGATGATCATGTACAAGAAGTACATCCAGAGCACCTTTGCTCACGGTACCATTGACTACACTTGCGGTTCTACCCAGGTGAACGGTATGACCAAGGATGCCTTCGACAGCTACCTGTTCAAGGATGGTAAGCCCCTGGCTACCACCGCTCTGAACAAGACCGACCACGGTACTATTGTCACGCTCGACGACAACTCTGGTCTGGGCGAGGCTCCCCACATCGACATCAGCAACGTGCTCGCTAACCGCGACCCGCGCCTGAGCGCTCAGGTGGACAAGATTCTCCAGTCCACCGCTTCGACGGGTTATGGTGTATTCCTGTTCGATACCAACCTGATCGACAACACCAACCGTCAGAGCACCTATGGTAACTGGACCGACGCTCCCATCTTCTGGTATGCCGAGATCCTGTTGAACTATGCCGAGGCTTGCGCCGAGCTGGGTACCATCACCCAGAACGACCTCGACAGGTCCATCAACCTGCTGCGTGACCGCGTGAGCATGCCCCACCTGCTGACCAGCGTTGAGGCCGATCCCGCCAACAACATGGGCGTTAGCCCCATCATTTGGGAGGTTCGCCGTGAGCGCCGCGTCGAGATGATGTACTGCATGAACGACCGCTACTTCTCGCTGCTGCGTTGGAACCAGCTCTCGTTGCTCGACACCGACAACAATCCTAACCTGTGCCGTGGTGCATACGTTCTCGGATATGCTCCCATCAGCCTTGACGAGATCAATGTTGACCCCGACGGTTACATCAACTGCTCGAACAACGGTGCTCCCCGCAAGTGGGATCCCAAGTACAACCTGTTCCCCATTCCCGACGATCAGCGCAACCTGAATCCCGAGATTGGCCAGAACCCCGGTTGGTAAGTTTTATTCAATGGTGTCAAGCGTCACGCTTGACGCCATTGAAGTTTAGAGGTTAAAGGTTAGAGACTTTTTCCTTCTGCCTCTAGATAACAACAAAATAGATGGCTGCCGCCGCGTCGTGAAAGATGCGGCGGCTGTCTTTTTCTGTGATTTGGGGGCATCATTTAGGTTACTGTGTTTGCGCTTTTGGGAAATAGTTGTACTTTTGCACTCATTATTATGCAATAATTTAGACAATGATAACTTTTATTATCAGCCTTGTGGCCCTGATGTTGGGCTATCTGGTGTATGGAGCCATTGTGGAGCGCGTGATGCGTCCCGATGACCGCGAGACACCGGCGTTGCGTCTGGCCGACGGTGTGGATTATGTGGCTTTGCCCACGTGGAAAGTGTTTATGATCCAGTTCCTGAATATCGCTGGAACAGGACCTATCTTCGGTGCCATCATGGGTATGTGGTTCGGCCCCGCGTCCTACCTGTGGATTGTGCTGGGTTGCATCTTTGCCGGTGCGGTGCACGATTTCATGAGCGGTATGCTGTCGTTGAGGCATGACGGTGCCAACCTGCCCACGCTCATTGGTAAGTACCTGGGCAGCGGAGCCAAGGTCGTGATGCTTGTCTTCACCGTGCTGCTGCTGATGATGGTGGGTGCCGTGTTTGTTTATAGTCCCGCGCTCATCCTCTCGGGCATGTTCCCCAAAGATTCCATGATGGCTCAGGCCATCCTGTGGATTGTGATTATCTTCGCATACTATGTGGTCGCCACGTTGTTGCCTATCGACAAGATCATCGGCAGGATTTACCCGCTGTTCGCCATTGCATTGCTGGTAATGGCTGCAGGACTGCTGGTGGGCCTGTTCGTGAAGATGCCGCAGTTGCCCGAACTGTGGAACATGGGTGACTTGACCTCGTGGATGCAGAAGCAGGAGGTCAATGGCCAGGACATTCTGGGTGTCACCGGCTATTTGCAGAAGAATCCCATCTTCCCCTGCCTGTTCATCACCATTGCCTGCGGTGCCATCAGCGGCTTCCACGCCACGCAGAGCCCGCTCATGGCGCGTTGCCTCAAGAGCGAGCGTCTGGCAAGGCCCGTGTTCTACGGCGCGATGATTACCGAGGGACTTGTGGCGCTCATCTGGGCTACTGTTTCGTCCTACTTCTTCTATTATGGCGGTTGGAAGGAAGTGGTCGACCCCGAGCAAGTCAATGAGTTTATGGCACAGGTGCAACTGGCCGACGGCAAGACGCTGATACAGTACTTTACGGCGCCTCAGGTGGTGAACTTGGTGTGCAGCGGTTGGCTGGGTATTTTTGGCGGCACGCTGGCTGTGCTGGGCGTGGTTGCTGCCCCCATCACGAGTGGTGACACGGCATTCCGCAGTGCACGCCTCATCATTGCCGAGGCTTTGCACTACGAGCAGAAGAGCATGGTGCGTCGCTTGTCGATCAGTGTTCCCCTGTTCGTCGCTTCGCTGTTGCTGCTCATCTGGCAAATGGAGAACCCCAACGGTTTCAATGTGTTGTGGCAGTACTTTGGCTGGTCTAACCAGGCCCTGTCGGTATTTACCTTGTGGATGATCACTGTCTATCTGGCCCGCAACCGCAAGGCCTATATCATCACGCTGATTCCTGCCGTGTTCATGACAGTGGTGTGCACATCTTTCCTCGTGGCGTCGCCTCAGGCCTTCGGCCTCAGCGAACTCATCCCCTGGACCGTGCTTACTGTCATCCTGATCTCAGTGGTCTGGTTCGCCCTCTGGCTCAAAAAAGACCGCAAGGGCCAAGCCCTCTAAACCTGTTTGATTATTAGACCAACAAATCGCCTATGGCGATGATACGGCTCTGTCCGCCCACGCGGATGGAGCCGTCCTGTTGAATGGTGGTGGTGATGACCGAGGGGCGTCCCATGGCTTCGCCTTGCAGGAAACGGCACGTGGTGGGGCAGGAGAGGTGGCCGTTACGGTGCAGGTAGTGAGTCAAAGCGCCATTGGCGGTGCCGGTGGCACTCTCCTCGGGAATGTTGTATCGAGGCCCGAAATTGCGCACATGGGCCGTGTAGCCGTCATCAGCGATGGCAAAGGCATGTACTCCCGTCACGTCGAGGTCGCAGCTCATCCGGGCTAAAGCATCCATGTCGGGACGTAGGCGGTTCAGTGATTCCACATCGGCCACGGGCAGGATGATATCGGGCAAACCGGTGGAGATGATTTCAATGGGCAGGCCTGCGTTAGGCACTGGCGCTGAACCCATGATGCTGCACAGGCTGTCGGTGTCGATCTTCTTCTCGATGGCGCGAGGACTCGCCATTTGCATCATCACCTGTTCGCCTGCATTGATCTCAAGATCACCCGCCAGCGTGTGGTTCATGCACATGGCACCATCGGGGATGATGCGCTCGTGGCGCAGCGTGCCGAAGGTGGCAATTGTCGCATGGCCGCACAGGTCGACCTCGCCTGCCGGGGTGAAGTAACGCACTGTGAACTCGCATGGGCCGTCTTGGCGCACAAAGGCCGTCTCGCTGTAGCGCAACTCGGCGGCAACCTGTTGCATCAACCTGTCGCTGGGGAAGGTCCCGTCTTGGCCCAGCAGTACCACGCCTGCGGGATTTCCCCCGAACGCCTCACTCGTAAAAGCATCGACAATATAGTACTTCATATAGTTAACTTTTTTGTTGTCACAAATTTAGATGTTTTTTTCGGATTGTGTGTCTATGTGAACGCAAAAACTGTTGTTGCCTTTTTGTATAATTAGGCTGCGGTTCGGAAATTACCAAATAAATTTGGCATTTCTCTCACCTTGCACTAATTTTGCCACCATGAAAAGAGTTGTGATATTCGGGAATTCCTATCAGAGGGGTGATGTCACCGATGTGCTGGGACTTATCGAGCACTTGCAGGCGCGTGGCGTGGAGGTTGCCGTCGAGCGTGAGTTTTACGACTACCTTTCGGCCGGACAAGAGGCATTGGATTTGGCAGCGTTCGATGCCAGCGAAGTGCCTGATGCCGATATGGCGCTGTCGCTGGGCGGTGACGGTACGTTCCTGACCACGGTGATGTGGGTATCGAGACAAGGAATGCCCATCCTGGGCATCAACTTGGGGCATCTGGGCTATCTTACCGCGGGTAACCTTGACAGGCGCGGCAACGTGATTGACGATGTGCTGGCAGGAAACTACCGTATCGAGGAGCGTACGATGCTGCAGGTGAGTTGCGATGCCACCGATATATCGCACCCTTGGGCCTTGAACGAGGTGGCCATCTTGAGGCACGAGACCTCGTCGATGCTCGACATGGAGACCACACTGCGCGGCCGTGAACTCACTACCTATCGCGGCGACGGCCTTATCGTGAGCACGCCGACAGGCTCGACGGCTTACAATATGAGCGTTGGCGGACCCATCCTGGAACCCACAACCTCGTGCTTGGTACTGTCGCCCATCTCGCCGCACTCGTTGACGATGCGCCCCCTGGTGGTGCGTGACGACAGCGAGATTGAGGTGAGGACACATTCGCGTGCCACCCACTACGAGGTGAGTATCGACGGCGAGGTGACGTTATGTCCCACGGGCTCCACCTTGACCATCAAGCGGGCTTCCTATTGTGCCCGTGTGGTGCAGCTCCAGGGCAACAACTTTGCCAGCACCCTGCGACAGAAACTCCTGTGGGGTACAGGTCAGCAGGGCCAGCAATAAGCAGTTTTTTATTTCAGCAGATTGGACATCATGGTATTCCAGTCCTGGGCATCCGACAGGCTGCCCAGCACGCCGTCGTGCGCGGGAAAGGCGAGGCTGTCGTTGAGGGTGTAGGCCACCTGCGGCAGGTTCACATACAGGCTGATGGTGTTCAGTGTCTGACCGGTCTGGTATTGCTCACCCAACTGCTTGAAGTCGGCCGCCATGATGTAGTACAGGCGGTTGCCCTTGTTGCACAGGTAGATGCGGCTGAAGTCGCGGTCGCCCAGCTGCTGGGCGCATTGCAGCAGGCAACGTGTGACGTCGAAGCGGTCGAAGTCGCGCTCGTCGGGCTCGCCCACGTTAAAGGCCAGCTCCTTGTTGCGATTGATCCATGGTTGGGTCACCTCGATGTTGATGCCGTTGTTGGCTGGGTCCAGATTCTTGAGTTCCACGCGAGAGATGACTTTGCGGCCATTTTTCACAAAGTCCACCGACAAGAAAGCGTGGATGCCGACTAACGCCAGCACCGCCACGATGCCGAGAATCAACAGTTTGTCTGTCCTGGTCATAGCAGTTATAGTTTTTGTTGTTTTTCTAAGACCTTAAGGTCCTTAAGGTCCTTAAAGTCCTTAAAGACTTTATTGCCCTTATTCGCCGAATTGCAGGGTGACCCCACCAGGGGTGACCTCGAGAGTGGCTGGGCAGCCCTCGATCATGGGGTAGTTCCAGCTCTCGTCGTGGCTGGCGGGGAAGTCGTAGCAAACGGGGATGTTGTAGCGGTTCAAGGTCTCGCTCAGCATCTCGTTCATGTCGGTGTAGCCGTCGCGAGGCTCATACTCGGTGAAACGGCCCACGATGATGCCCTTGACCTGGTCAAGCACGCCCTTGAGGCGCAGCTGCTGCAGCATGCTGTTGACGCGCGGCATGCTCTCGCTCACGTCTTCAAAGAACAGGATGATGTCCTTGCCCTTGATGTTGTCACGGTCCAGGAAGTCCCATTCGGCACTGCCGCCGATGTTGGTGAACACGGCCATGTTGCCGCCGATGACGATGCCTCGTGCCGTACCCATCTTGTTCAACGGATGGGCGGGAACACTGTAGCACGGCAGCTTGCCCGTCAGCACGTTGAGCAGCATCAGGTTGATGCTGTCGGTGGCTCCGCGCTCGCCCAGGGCGCCGCCCATGTTGGCGTGGAGACTCATCACGCCGCTGCACACCATCGCACTGTGCAGGGCGGTAATATCGCTGTAGCCCACAATCCACTTGGGGTGACGCTTGAAGTCCTCATGGGTCATCGGGTCGAGCAGCATGGCTGAGCCATAGCCGCCGCGGGAGCACACGATGGCCTTGATGTCAGGATCGTTGAGTGCCCAACGCAGGTCGCTGCAGCGCTCCTCGATGGTGCCGGCATAGCTGTGGTACTTGGTGAGTACATTTTGGCCGATAACAGGCTCAAAGCCCCAGGCACGCAATGTGGCGGCTGCACGTTGGGGATTCTGGTCGCCAGGCGTGCTGGCCGGCGAGATGATGGCGATTTTGTCGCCGGTCTTGAGTGCGGCAGGCATGATGATGGCGATTTTGTCGCCGGTCTTGAGTGCGGCAGGCATGATGAGGCACTTGCCGCATGCCATAGCAGTAACGGTAGCCATGATTGTAATCAAGGTTGTAAGGACTATTCTTTTCATATCTCTAATTGTCTAATTGTCTAATTTCTAACTCCTAATTCCTAATTCCTAACGTCTAAACACCCTCGCCACTCGGTCGTGCGACTCTTGCAGCCGTTCCCAGGGGATGCGTCCCTCCTTGACCGAGTTGACGATCATGTCCACAAGTTTGAAAGGACGGTCGGCCTCGAATCCGGTGCTGATGTTGTTACCCACACAGATGAGGTCGGCTCCCGCATTGATGGCGAGTTCCAGTGCTGTGGGAATGCTGTAATTGTTGCGGATGGCCTGCATGTACAGGTCGTCGGTCACTACCACGCCGTCATAGCCCATCTCGTTGCGCAACAGGCCGTTGATGGTCTTGGCCGACAGGGTGGCGGGGTACTCGTCATCAATATTGCGATTGAACAGGTGGGCGGTCATGATCAGGTCGGCCTTGCCGGCATCAATCAGCATCCTGAAGGGCTCCAGCTCCTGGGGCGTCCAGCCGTTGGTCACGTCAACAAAGCCGTAGTGTGAGTCGTCGATGGCGTTGCCGTGGCCGGGGAAGTGCTTGAGTGTGCACAACACGCCCTCGCGGTGACACTCGTCGATGAACCAGCTGGCATGACGGGCGATGACCTGCGGGTCGGTCGAAAAACAGCGGTTGTAGTGGCCCACGGCAGCACAGTCGTGGTTCAAGACATCGACCACGGGTGCCAGATTCACGTTCACGCCGCTCTCGCGCATCTCGCGGGCGAGTTGTGCGGCATAGTGGCGTGTGGTGTCCTCATTGTCCACGGTGCCCAGGTACTCGGCTGTCACGGTGGGCAGGAAGCCGTATTGAGGCTTCAGACGGGCTACTCGGCCGCCTTCCTGGTCGGTGGCGATGAGCAGGGGATAGTCGGCCCAGGCTTGCAGTTGGGCGGTCATGCGCTTGAGGCGTTCCTTGCTGGTGATATTGCGTGACCCCAGTGTGGCGTCTCCTGTCACATCGATGTCAAACAGCACGATGGCGCCCACCTTCAGGTCGCGCACATAGCGGGCCGCATCGCAGTCCTCGGTCACGCTGTCGCCCTTGAAGCCCACCATGAGCATTCCTGCGGCATAGCGCCTCAACAGCGAGTCGGTCGGCATTTGTGCAAAAAGGCTACCCGCTGCCAGCAGCGCAATAGCCGTCGTCAATAGTATCTTCTTCATTGATCGTCATCAACAGATGAATAAGGAAGACACGAAATACAATAAAAACCAGACAATCGTTCGCGGTGGATGATTGCGCTTATCGTATCGGTTGTTTTCCTTATTGCTTATCGATTGTCGTTATTTCCCGAAGAAACCGAAGAAGTAGTAGCAGGCAATCCAGTCAACCCTCACTCCGCGGGCAAAACCGATGGTCTTTTTCTCGGCATCGGTCACCTTGCCGTCGTTGATGCTGATGTAGCCCAGCACGTTGCTCTCGCCGTCACGCACGGTGCCGTCGGTGTTGATGTAGCCGATGCGAACGCCCTCGGTGTCAAAGATTTCCAGCTGCTTGATCACTCCCACAGCCTTGCCGTCGGCAGTGCGGATGGTGCCGTCGGCATCGAACGACCCGATTGAGTGCATGCTCTGGTTGCGCACCACGCCGTTGCCGTTGATGCGGCCGATGCTGTTGAAGTCGGCGTCACGCAGCACTTGAGCGCTTGCTCCGGTCGTCATGATGCCAGCCAGAGCCAGCACAGCGACCATGATGTATAATCTGAACTGTTTCATAATCTTATCTCCTTGTTTGATTTTTTCTCACGTTTTGTATCCCTTAGACTAGGAAAGTGCCACAAAGTTAAAAGTTTTTCCATAATTAGCCAAATTATCGCCCGATTATCAACTCACTACCGGTCGCGTCACGCACTTCTCGGGGCAACCGGTTGTCGTGGATGTGTAAGCCATCTGGTAGGGTTCTCTATGGCCCTGACAAGAGGGCTGGGATATGCAATCCTTATTATAAATACAAATTTTTCAGTCATTAATAAGCATTTTCTCAATGATTTGTTGTACCTTTGTGATAATTAGATGAATTAGCATATAGAATTGAAATAACTTGAAGAATATGAGGCACTATCTTAAGAATTTGGAAGACACAGTACGCAAGCATTGGACCCAAAATGCCCTGTGTGATTATAATGGAGATACGTTTTCCTATGCTAATCTAGCCACGAACGTTGAACAGTTCCGCATCTTTTTCTCCACGGCAGGAATCGGCAAGGGAGACAAAATCGCCCTGTGCGGACGCAATTGTGCCCGGTGGGCGATGACCTTTTGGGGAATCAATGTCAATGGCTGTGTGGCCGTGCCGCTCCTGGCTGACTTTCACCCTGACACGGTATCTATCCTCACGAACCACTCGGACAGTGTCGTGCTGTTTGTTGATGATGACATCTGGGTAAAACAGAAACCCGAAGAGATGCCTAACCTCAAGGCGGCCATCAATCTCAAGGACGGTAATCTGCTCTGGTCCCAAGATAAGACTGTGGCCGATAGCTGGGAAAACCGCAAGAAGGCTTTCGCGCAGCAGTATCCTCATGGCTTGTACCCCGAGCAAGTGTCCTACCCCGACGACAATGGCGACGACCTGGCCATCATCAATTACACCTCGGGCACCACGGGCAACCCCAAGGGGGTGATGCTCACCTATAATGCCATGTCGGACACCGACGATTTCGCCAACTCCCATTTCCCGAACCGCCCCGGCGAGACTGTGGTTTCGATGCTGCCCTTGGCCCACATGTACGGCCTGGCCATTGAGTTCATCCATCCCAACGTGGATGGCGTCACCGTGTATTTCCTGGGCAAGACGCCGTCGCCCACCACGCTGCTCAAGGCGATGCAGGACATCAAACCCTATATGGTGGTCACCGTGCCGCTGGTCATGGAGAAAATCTACGCCAATGCCATCAAGCCCGCGTTGGAGAAGGCGAAAACCGCATTGGCGATTCCCGGCCTGAACAAATTGGTCTATCGGGCTGCCCGCAAGAAGTTGATCGAGTCTTTCGGTGGTGGTGTGCGATGCTTCATCATGGGTGGTGCAGCGTTGAACCCCGAGGCCGAGCGCTGCTTCAAGAAGATGCGACTGCCCTATACCGTGGGCTACGGCATGACCGAAGCCTGTCCGCTGCTGGGCTATGAATGGTGGACGAAGTTTGTGCCGGGCTCGTGCGGCAAGCCGGTTCATGAGCTCCGCATCGACTCCGAAGATCCGCATCACATCCCTGGCGAAATCCAGGCCCGTGGCCGCAACCTGACGACAGGCTACTATAAGAATCCCGAGGCCACTGAGGCCGCTTTCACCGAGGATGGCTGGTTCCGCACCGGTGACTTGGGCATCATCGACGAGAAGGGCAACATCTTCATCCGCGGCCGCATCAAGTCGATGATCCTCAACTCGTCGGGCCAGAACATTTACCCCGAGGAGGTAGAGGCCGTGCTGGCCAATTGCCAGTATGTCGAGGAATGCCTTGTTGTGGACCGCGAGGGCAAGATCACGGCGCTGGTATATTCCGAGCTGCCCGAGGATATGGACGAGGCGACCAAAGCCTCCATCCCCGCACTCATCCGTGAGACCGCCAACAAGTCCCTGCCCAACTACAGCAAAATCTTCAAAGTGGAAATGATGGAGAAACCCTTCGAGAAAACGCCCAAAAAGACCATCAAACGCTTCCTCTACAAATAAAGAAATTCAAGTTTTATAGTTCAGGGCTTAGGTTGATTCAAACTAACCTAAGCCCTGAACTCATTCTTCGAATCTGTACTCCAATTCGTCCAAGTCGTCATTAAATGAGGAATCAATCCAGAAATCCCGGTTACCGAAAAGAGCACAGACCAGAAATGAAATGAGCAAGTATCCAAACACCCATCCATCAAGAAACTCATCGATGGTCAGGAAAGGAAGCCACAACAGCAGGGCAAGGCAAATGAAATTCCTTAACTGGAAACTTCTTTTCAGCCTCTTGGCAATAGGAAGAAGCCGCTTGGGGTTTGGGGCGAGATTCATGTCGTTGACCATTCTTTGATTGATTTTGAAGAAAACAGCGATCACCACGACGATTGTCCCCACCATAATGGCACCTAACAGCCAATTCACATTCGTCTTTTCTTGCCATTCTAGAACTATGCACACGAAGATTGCCACAGCCCAAACGACCTGGCGAATTTTATCATTCTTCGAAGAATAGGTCTTGAAGAAAAATATGCCCCCAGCCAAGATGAATCCTTCCACCAAGAACCCTAGCCACATATACACATTCGTCGTGCAGTACAAGTGCAGAGCCACGAGCCCAAAGAAAGCCAAAGCGAAAAAGAGCAGGCCATACTTATCATTCTTGAGAAACAGCTTCTCGGCCTTAAGATTGATGTCCCGGCGCAACTCCTTAGGTGTTCTTTCCTTGTAAGGAATATATGTTTCTTCTCGTTTCATAATACTATTGCCAGGTCCCTGTAATCCGTTTTCAATGTTGCCTGAAGGTCAGAACCACTTATTAAACCCTATCATGCAACACCTCATTATATTCACCATGTTACTTAACACACTGCAAAAATCGTTCCATCACCCCCAACCTTGACACCTGCCAATAATTGGCCAGTCGAGATTGCGTTAAGGCAGCTGTCGAGCTATCATGTGGTGCTCGAGGATGTCGGCGCAGGCCTTCGAGGTCGGCGATGGTGCGGGCGACCCCCAGAGGCTGCGGTCAAATAATCTTGCCGGACCAAAGGCGTTTAAAGAATTGTTCAACGGGCCATACTTCCACGCCATTGAACTTGCGGGGCCGGTCTTCAAGCGAAAGAAGGTACAACTTAGCTTCGGGATATTCTTCACTGAAGGCTTTCAGTCCTTTGGTATCATGCGAACCGACATTCTTGGAAGATTTTACTTCAATGGCAACCTCTGCATCACCGAGGACAGCATCCACCTCATATTTGTTGTCCAGCGTGTGCCAATAGGAAAGTGATTTCAATGGCTGGCGGTAAGACATAAAGGCACGCAACTCTTGGATGACAAGATGCTCAAGTGCATGACCATAAACGTCGGTGCCTGGCTGTAGAGGGATTCGGTGAAGTAGATGGTTGGGTATAGCAACGTCAAAGTAGTAAAACTTAGGAGACTGGATAACCCTGCGTTTTACCACCTTAGTGTAGGAAGGCAAGAAGAATCCCAGCATAGTCTCTTCAAGAATGGAGAAGTATTCCTTAACCGTTTTTGATGAGACGCCGCAATCTTGGGCGATATTGGTATAGTTGACAATCTCACTGTTGCTCAGTGCCGCCACTTGCAGGAATCTTGTGAAAGCATCAAGGCGGCGAACGATAGCCTCCTCGACGATTTCTTGCTGCAGGTAATCGCCAATGTAGGCTTGAACCCTCATGGTGGGATTCTCCATCAGGTAGTGGCTGGGCAACATGCCATGGTTCAGAGCACGGTTGAGGTCAAAGTCTGGAACCTCGGCACTCACCAGCGGAAAGAGCGTCTGCCTGAGTGCGCGACCGCCTAAGAGGTTAGCTCCGCTGCGTCGCAGTTTACGGGCACTTGAGCCACTTAAAATGAACCTCTGTTTTTTATTCTCAATAAGCCAGTGTACTTCGTCAAGCAAAGCAGGTACCTTCTGCACCTCATCAATGATAATCAATTCACCATCGTCAAGCAGTTCGCATTCCTCGCGCAGTTGCGATGGACGCAGTTGCAACGCCATACGCACGTCACTCTTCAACAAATCATATACATGAGCGTCAGGAAAAAGCATTTTCAACAATGTACTTTTTCCCGTCTGCCTTGAGCCCCAAAGGAATAGGCTATCTGTTTTGACCTCTTCTAATTTTAGTATCCGTTCAAGCATAGCATCTGCATTTAGTTTCCGCAAATGTACGAAGGAACTGTAAAACCCGCAAGAAAAATGGAGAAAATCTGAAGTGTTACTTCAAAAATTCAGCGAAAATCTGAAGTAGTACTCCCGTTTTTTTGTATTATAGGCTGGTGCCGAGGTAGGTGGGGCGGTCGAGCATCTGATGGATGAGGGAGTCGGGTGAGTGTTCCCATGAGGATGTCTATCAGGAATCTCAGATAAATCAGTTGTTTACAAATAGAAAGTTGTTTTAATTGTTTGATCGAAAGCACGGGCACGGATTCATGCTGGCCACCAGCATGAACGAGGCTGGATATTCGGTTGAATACTTCGCCCTACTGATACTTATTATCCTGTCTTCCAGCGGCTGACGCATCACTTCCAGCACATTTCGCGAAAATTCTGGCAATTCATCCAAGCGGAACGACTTGTGCCATTTCCAAGCATCCCACAGAAGCATAAATACCACTGAAACATAAATACCACTGAAACATGCGCCATATGTACCATAAAAACGATCAATAGCATAAAGATACATATCCAAAACTTATCTTGGAATATAGAAGTGAAAAAAAGCAAGCAAACTGGGTGTAATTATGAAATAATGACTAAATTTGCAATCATTCTTTGGTGTAAGACTTCCTACCGATGATGATTGATTGTCGTCAATAGAACCGTCCCGTTTTTCCTTATGACTGCGGTATTAGTGATTTGTGGGATGGAACTGCGATGGAATTAGAGGAGTTAGTGAGAGAACTGATTGATAGTTCAAAGATTAAAAAATACAAGCATCATGGCTAGAAATAAGAAATACGACATTTTCCTGAGTCATTCCAGCTTGGATATTGATTTCACGAACAAACTGCATAGCTTGCTTGAGAAGGCCGGGTTTCATATATGGTACGATGAAAAGAAATTGACATCGAATACTCACTTGTTGTCTGACTTGCCAAAGTACATAGGTAATAGCGAGTCATTCATCGTGGTATTGTCCAAGAACTCATGCGACTCAACATGGGTGCAAGATGAGTATGGTTATGCAAGAGACCTTCAAAAGAACAAAGAACTAAAAGCAATTATTCCCATCGTAATAGATGATTGTACACTGCCCGGATTCTTCAACAATTATAAATGGATTGACTGCAAAGAAGGACTATCTCCTGTTGCGTTCTTTGGTATATTGGCTGCTCTTTATGGTAGTTCCGAAAATATGCGCCAGGAGAAAGACGTATATGTCAGTTACTCGTGGAGAAAGGAGGAGCAGGACTTAGTCAATGCGGTATTTCGCCAACTCAAGCGGAAACGATATAGAATCATCGGTGATGCCGGAAACAACAGTGTTTATGATGAAGATGACCGTATAAGGCGAATTATGCAAACATGTGGGGCTTATGTGGGAATATTGCCCTACAGAGGTGAATCTAACACATCTCGGTATATCCTGGACGAGATTTGCAAAGCACAAGATTGCGGATTGCCAGGTGTTTTGTTCGCAGATGCCCGTGTGGAGAACTTGGAAGATTTTGAATATCCACTCTTGAGGATAACGGATCACGAAAGCATAGAAGATACACAGCTATTGAATCACATCAACCTGTTGACAGTGAAGCGGCCTAAAACACCACATGTCTTCTTTGCAACCAATCTGGACAGTAGAAGGCAATCCATCAATGAACTGATTAGAGATCTAGCTGGTGTTGTTACGGCCACGCATTGCATTTTGGGTGAAGACATCAATAAAGGTAGCCTCCAACAGCAGATAATTGACAGGATTCGCAGCGCATATGTTATGATTGCAGATATTACAGGTGATGAACAATGCTTGAATTGTGAAGTAGGAGGAAAGGTCAACAACGGAAAAGTCAACAAAGATAAGATATTCAGGTTTAATACCTGTATTGAAGCTGGTATTGCACGTGGAGCCGACACAGACTTGTTCATTATTGCCAAGGAACCTCGGCAAACTCCGCCTTTTATGTTTAGGGACATTGAGGTGCGTAATTATGATGACGATTGTTCGCTGCTGGCATTAGTTCATAAGATATTGAGAAGTTATAGAAGAAGTGTATTGTAAAAATAGATGATAATCGTTATTCGATTATTTAATGTATTTTTTCCTATTGCTGTCCACTAAAAATCTAGATCTAGCAAATATGTTAGGGACTAATTATGATTTATATTTAGTCCTTAACTCAATTATTTAATAGGTTAGGGAGTGATTATAAACAAGATAAGGAGGTAATGGTGGGCTCATCCAAGCTGAAGAACTTACCCCATTGCAGCAACCTTAAAGTCAGACATAAAGCCCCTAAAACGACCAAATATGTACCATTAAGACATTCACAACCACAAAATACATGACAATAACGCATTACTAAGGGTATTGGAGTAAAAAAATGCAAGCAAAATGGGCACAATTGTGAAATAATGTGTATATTTGCCGTTGTTCTTTGGCAGAAGCCGCCTACTGATAGTGGCGGATTTTACATCAAAAGAACCGTCCCTATTTTCCTTGTTTTATCAGTTATATATTGTTAAAATAACTCATTGAATTTCAAATATTTAAATTAATTATTAACTAAGTATTGAATATGGGACTATTTGATATATTCAAACGTAAGAAAATAGATCGTGAACGTCACTTGAAATTAGAAGTTGAAAAAATTAAGAAATTAGAAGCTTTAAAAGCGTATCATGCTATTATTCAAGGACGGGAGCAAAATGCTGCAGCAGATTATATAGCTATTGCTGAAGAGTTTGGCGCTTTGGTTTATAAACAAGAATATGATTCATTATTAAAATGCCTTGATAAGATTAATCTTCCAGAAGGAAGACTTATTGTTGAGATAGTCAAACCAGAAGTACCAAGAGATAAAAGTTGTCTTGTGATTTCGCTCCCCAATGGTGGTAATGATGAAAATATCTTTAACCATCTTCAAGTAGAACAATCATGTATGGGCGCATGGCAAGCAAACCTACTTCATAATTTGTGGCGTGCTTTACCTTTATTTGGTCATGCCATCTATGATGCTCGTGATTACTTGTTCGTAAAAGAAGATATGCACAAGATTAAGACCCTTAATGAAGAAGATAGGCTAAGTATTATGGAGAATATAGTAAAATTTGATTTTACTCCAGAAGTTAGAGAAAGTAATGGCAAGTTCTATATTTCATGCTGTTATTGGAGTAACTTCTTCGGCCTTATACGCGAGTTTTCAGAAATCAAAATAGAGAACAACAAAATCACAGACATTGTTCCATTTGATGAAAAAACTGAATATCGATATGATTGTGGAATACGTTTCTAGGTTTCACGCGTTAAAACGTTTTTAAATAGTTAGTAAAAATGAATTTTTTAGGTCTTGATCACTGCGAGTTTTGTGGCAGGAAAATAGAAGATAGAAATGATACTGGCTCTTTGTGCTTAAAGTGTTATATGAAATACTATTATCCTGACGAAGAGAAAAACTTTGACATGGATAATAATATAGTCCGATTCATAGACCAAGTGCCTTAAGCCTCTATCAAGGAAGCGCCCATTAGATAATGGACCGACACACTTCTGGTCTAACTATGAGACGATACTAATTGTAGAATCAGTAATTATATCATCCAATGGAATTCAATCTAAGACAATTCATACAGAATAATAAGATCGGTTTTAAGGATTTTAATGAAAACATTGTTATTAAACCAATCTATGATACTGCTGAAATAATCCAGCAGAAAATAAAGGTCTCGAAAAATGGCAAAGTTGGAGTTATAGATGGTGAAGGAGCAATAACAATCCCCATAATCTTTGATGAAATTTCATTGAGGGAAGATGGCTTTGTAGATGTTAGAGTCAATGACAGTTGGGGAGTTCTTGATACATCAGGGAAGATTATTGTTGATACGAAGTATTCAAAAAGACTTCCATTAAAGTGGTCTGGAGAAATCGTAAAGAACAATATGACCGGATTATATGGCATTTTAGGAGATGATGGAACCGAAATAGTTTCTTCTATGTATGAGCACCTTCAAAGAAATAATGATTTCATCTTCTTCGGTTACAATGGTGAAGATGGAAGTGAATACTCAACATGGACATTCTTTAGTAATATTTTGGATGGCACATGGGGATGTATGAATAAAGATGGGCAGATTATCATAAAGGCAAAATATGACTGTTTCAAAATTAAGGATAATTTCATTTTAGCAGGTAGAAACGGTGAAATGCTATACCATGATAATCATTCAAATGCTACAGATTACAGTGGAGTCTATGATTTGTATTCTTCATCTGGGGAACTGATATTTGGTGGATTTTCAGATTTTCAATATAACAAGGAAAAGAAATTATTTATTTTCCTTCTTGGTGGGGAATGGGAAAGATTCTCACAATGTGTTGATGAATGGAATGGCATTTACATTCATGATTACACGTTTAATAAAGGTATAGGTGGTTGGTTAGTTCTCGACGAGAATCTAAAAACGATTAAAAGAAATGAGAAAGGTAAACGTTATCAGTTTAAAAAAGGGTCTATTTGCAGAATTAATATCAGATGGGAAGATAACAAAAAAATATACCTTTATAATATCCCTATTGATTCAATGATTGATGGATTAGTAAAGATTGAAGGAGATAGTATTATTTTTGCAAAGAACAATAATAATGATCGAAAAGTTTCATCCATTCAGATATCAACTGGTAAGCAGATTCCATTCTATGATATTGTGGAAATAATTGAAAAGGATTTTCTCCTTTATAAAGAGGAAAAGAAAATACCTGTAGTTGTTGACAATAGGAATCTCTATAAAATCAGACACTATGTTGGTATAAGAAATTACGAAAGAATTATTTTACCCGCAGAGTATATTTTCATAACCCATCCAGAAGCAGGCTTTTATTTCACAGGAGAAGAGATCGACGATAACAATACTTCTGTTCACCTTCGCTCATTATATGATGAAGAATTAGATATTGTTGCAATCAATAGTATCGGCACTGAAGATTTAATTAAAGAGATTAAGTTTGGCTGGTTCAAAATAAGTCTGAATAATTCCGCTGAGGACCTCAAAAGAATCACATTACCTAATCTTAAAATATTTGATACAGCCTTTACTGACTTGATATCAGCAGAAGACTCTAGAACTGGCCTAAATAATAGGTTGAGTCAAATAAAAGAGGATATTTACTGGTTCTCTTACTATTATGACCTTATACCTAATATAAAAGATCCCATTGAACGCTATGATGACAATGATTATGGTCGTGATAGATGGGATGCTTTGACAGATGGTACAGAAGGCGATTATCCAGGTGTAGATATTGATTATGAATCTATGGGATTTTAATATTTGTAATTTAATATGAGTGATACACCGAGTAGAGAACGGCTGAAAAAAATTGTTAGTTCGATTTGCGAACAACAAGACAAAATGGTAAGGACTGAAGGAATGAACAAGGAACTGAACCATTCTGTTGCCGCCTGGTTGGAGCCATTGAAAACGCCCATCTATTTCTTGTGGGAATTTCTGGGCTATGGTGACTTCCCCCATAAAAGGATGCAACAATATTGGCTCTCCTCGTTAAGACTTCACCGCCCGATTATCTCTCGGAGTGCATTATGCAGATTAAGAACGGTGATATCCCCGTAGATGACCACACGCTGCGCCGTCAACTTATCGGCTTTTACTCAGACCTTCAAGAAATGTACGAAATATGAAAGATCAAAGGAAATACGAAATCAGATGTGTAGAAGCTGATGGCAGCGACTTCTGTTGTGCTACATTCATCTCACGAGAGGTTGCTGAATATAATCTCAAGCATCATTATAAAGATGTCCCTCTCTACGAGCATTATTATATCTGCCCCGCTGGAGTAGCAGAAGATATTCCTGGTGTGTTTGACCGCGATTCTGATAATGATCATTCAGAACTTTAAATCGGCAACTATTTACATATTATTATTCCACCATAAAACAAAGAACATGAAAAAAGTCATTTGCTTTGTCTTTTCAATTTTGGAAACTAGTAGTCTTACTTTGGCTCAATCTGTTTATATGCATGAAGCGCAAGAAGATACAAGTCATCCAGAAAATTTCAGTATAGGGAGTATATTACTTATTTCTCTCGTTTGTTTCATTATTTGGATTATATATACTGCAATCAGTCAAACAAAAGAACACAATGAGAACATTCGTAGAGAAAAAGACTTTAAAGTTTACATAGATAAGAAGAAGGCCATTGAAAACGGCGGTTTTGTTTGTCCAGTTTGCGGAAAAATCGTTACCGACGATCAATATACAGCACATTACGAAATGTATAGTAAAAAGAACGAAATCATTTTTGGGTTTGTTAAATACTGCAATGACTGTGAAAAGCGAAGTAAAGAATTCGAAAATACACTTGTTAAGGCAATGATATAGCTGTTGGCCCACTAAAACCCGCGAATCTTACATGGTTTGCGGGTTTTCTAGCATTCTTTAGCTAAAAATATTCCGGATTTACTGGAAAAGTCGCGAACTTTGCATTAGTTTAATACAAAAACGGTATATTGGCATGATTAACTTTGCAAAGTTCAATAACATTATCTCGCTCACTTCTTACTTCAACACTAAGGAGAAGTGCCAACAGGCCATCATCGAGTCACGTTGGGCTGACGGTGACGTGGTTTGCCCCTACTGTGGCGCACATCATTGCTCCAAGCGTGGTGACGGACGTTTCCGTTGCAACCACTGCCTCAAGAACTTCTCCTGTCTCGTGGGCACAATCTTCGAGAATACCAAGTTACCGCTTATCAAGTGGTTCGTGGCCATGTACCTAATCAGCAGCCATAAGAAGGGCGTTTCCTCTCATCAGTTGAGCCGTGACCTTGATATCACCCAAGCAAGCGCATGGTATATGTTGCAGAAAATCCGCTTGCTTTATCCTCAGAGCGATGCGGAAGCCTTTGAGGGCGTTGTCGAGTGCGATGAGGTGTACATCGGTGGCAAGGAGAAGTGGAAGCACAAATCCATGAGAACGCCCCATACCCAAGGCCGTTCAACCAAGACCAAGACCCCCGTATTCGGTATGATGGAGCGTACCTATATCGAAGACGAAAAGGGTGACGTAATTCCCATGAGTTATGTCCACGCGTTCGTTGTGGAGAAGACCGACAAGGACACATTGCAGCCCATTATCAAGCAGTTCGTTGCTGAGGGTTCAACGGTTATTACCGATGAGTTGAACGCCTATAATGGTCTGACCAAGTTGGGTTATGGTCATGCCATCGTTAATCACGGTGCTGAACAGTACGCGAATGGGGACATATTCACCAATACCATTGAGGGTTTTTGGTCGCATTTCCGTAGGATGATTACGGGTTGCTACCATGATGTCAGCGACGAGCATCTGCAAGGCTACATCGATGAGGCAGTGTATCGTTGGAATACACGAAAAATGGACGAATCAGAGAGATTCGCCCACATGTTTGCCAAGTCAATTGGTTTGATTGTCCGTTGGAGTGAGGTTAGATTGTGCGTTGCGGCTTAGAATAGATTATCCTTGAGGCTGCTGCGATTGCCTTTGCTGATTGTATTTCTGCTGAATTTGATTGTATCTTGTACGGCCTTTATTCGCCATCTGTTGGAATTGTGGGTGCATATTGACATCTTTTGGTTGCATTTGTCCCTTATTGCCCGTGCCAATACTCTGACTAAAACCGTTAGTTCCATTCTGTGGTCTTCCTTGGTAATAATTGAAGTTTGCGCCTTCAATCGCGTCTCCCCAAGGTTTACCCTGCGATGGTGCTGTAAATCCGTTCTGCCACGCTCTGAAGTTTCCATTATCGTCAACACCAGCACCGCCATAAGCATAAGAACCGTTTGGGTTGGTGACTCTAAATTTACCGCCCTCATTATATTCAGGCCAATTAGTCCCTACTTGCGAATTACCTTCAGGATAAACTTCATTGTTGAATGTCTGTGCAAATTGCTGTCTATAATTCACGGGGTTTTTACTCTTGGTGTTTGGCCTTTGTTCTCTCTGCTGCATTAACCAATAAGCCTTTTCGGTATCATCCATATTGTCCAACACCTCATTGATGGCAGTTCTAACCATATTATGTAAATCACTTTCCGTTAATCGTATTGTCCTTTTCATATTCATCTATGTTTTTATACTTATAAATACTTTGTAAATTGGAAAAATTGCAGTATATTTGCAAGAAATAGATATTTATGGATAAAAGAAGAACTACATGGCAAAGAAAGTGATTAAGCTGACGGAAAGCGAACTAAACCAATTGATAAAAGAAGCCACATCAAAGGTCTTAAATGAAATGGATGCGGCAACATATTCCCGAATACACAATGCCTCACATAGAGCAATGCAAGACATTCAGAACGGAAACTTCCAAAGGTCTGTAAATGGTACAAAGGTTGTTGATAACGATGATATCATAAGCCGTGCCGATAGCATGGAACCTGACGTTCAATCTCATTGGTTGAGTAATTATATCGGTCAAACGTTCAAGTTCTTTGGAAGAAGCCAAATGGGGCTACCTGCTCACGTCTTATTCACCTTTGAGAGAATCACAAAGTTTGAGCCAAACAAGACTGTGTTGGTTGGAACTGTCACATTTAACAAGAATCAAATCAGTGGTGACGGCATTATCGTTGATTTCGTAAAAGGCAGGGTGCAGTACCACGAAAGGGGTAATAGGTATGCGTACAATTTGGAGATTGACAATAGGTATAAGCCTATGTGGGACGCTTTTCTCAATGAGTTAAAAACCGCTTTAGATTCAAGAAAGTATTAAAACATAGCAAATGCAGCCCATTCGGACTGCATTTCAATAAAAGCTGGGCCAACAGCTATATCATTGCCCTTGTTAAATACTCAACGAAGGAACTCAAAGAAATACCAGATTGGTTCGGCTGTATAGTGTTAAGTTTATTGTTAATAGTAAATATCGCTACAGTAGTTGTTGACATCATCAAACATAGAGAATTTGGTTTTATTATTTGCGATATGTTTGCGTATTCCGTTAGTTTAATGTTTATTATAGGTATTCCTATCGCACTCTATAATCTCATTCGAAAAAGCAGTGATTATACTCCAAAACCACCATTTGAAAGGCCAACTTTTGACCATGCTAAAGAATGTAACGCCATAGTTATTAAACAAAGAAAGCAAGTACCAATACAAGATTAGGAGAGCAACAAAACCAGTCTATTGTATTTATTACTTGATGTATTGTTTTGTGACCAGGAAAATAGGGACGGTTCTTTTGATGTAATTTTTCAGGCAGTTGTTAAGAAACACTTAACAACCCAGTGTTGTTTCAATACATTCGTTATCAACGAATTGCGCTTCCTTGCATAGGTTTGTATTGATGAGGTAGCAAAAACTACAATGCGTTGCCCATGTAGGTGGGGCGGTCGAGGTTGCGATGAGGCTGATGTCGAACTTGGGTGTGGTGGTCGAGGACGTCGGCGCAGGCCCAGTGTGCTGATGCTATCAGAAATCAGACTATTCAGTTGTTTGACAACCCATCGCGGTCGGCGATAGCGCGGGCGACTTCTTTAGAATGGGAAATCTTCTATGATTGGCATTTCGTTGAGGTCGTGGATGAACTCATCGAACTGGATGATGAAGGGACATAAGTCTTGAGCTTCATGATTTTCCATCTCAACGATAGCTTGGTCGTTGATCTTCTTGGCTATTGCGGGTTCGTGAAATAGTATTGCATTGAATGTGACGTTATAGCAAACCGAGAGCATATAGGACATAACCGCCACATACTCATCGTCAGTCAGTTCGATTGTGACGGGAACGGGCTCAAGCCACTCTTTCGTATCTTCGTCATACGCTCGGCAAGTGATCCGATATTTGTGGTTTCGTGGATGTTTTGCCAAATATTCACGAGCCACTTGGGCACAATCGTCTAAATGCTCTTTCCAATAATCTTTATAAGCCTTGCTCATAGTTGTCCGAGGCAGTTGTCAAATATTTTTTGACAACTGAACACCTTATTAATATTTTAAAAATCAGTATTTTACATTCCATCATATAGCTATCTTCCAACAAGGTGGCAGATAATTAAAGACTTGATCCCATATAGCTTGGCCGGTCGAGGTTGCGGTAGGCGATGGCTTCCATGATGTGGTGGTCGAGGACGTCGGCGCAGGCCTCGAGGTCGGCAATGGTGCGGGCGACTTTGAGGATGCGGTCGTAGGCGCGAGCCGACATGTTCATGCGTTCCATGGCGTCCTTCAGCTTCTCCAGGCCGGCGGCGTTGGGCTCGGCGTATTTGTGGAGCAGGGATGGGGTCATCTGGGCGTTGCAGTGGATGCCGGGTTCGTCCTTGAAGCGGCGTTCCTGGAGCATCCTGGCGGCAATGACGCGCTGGCGGATGGCGGCGCTGGGCTCGCCTGGGGCCTTAGATGACATCTGATCGAAATCAACGGGCTGGACTTCGATCTGCAGGTCGATGCGGTCCAATAGCGGGCCCGAAATCTTGCTCATGTAATGCGTGCGCTGGTACTCGTTGCAGACGCATTTCTTCTTGGGGTGGCCGTAATACCCACACGGGCACGGGTTCATCGAAGCCACGAGCATAAACGAGGCGGGATATTCGGTTGAATATTTCGCCCTTGAAATTGAAATAATTCTGTCCTCCAGCGGCTGACGCATTACCTCAAGCACATTTCGCGAAAATTCAGGCAGCTCGTCAAGAAATAGGACGCCGTTGTGGGCGAGGCTGATTTCGCCGGGCATGGGGTAGGAACCGCCACCGACAAGGGCGACGGGCGAGATGGTGTGGTGCGGGCTGCGGAAGGGGCGCACGGTCATCAGCGTGGTGCCTTGTTGCAGTTTGCCGGCCACACTGTGGATTTTGGTGGTTTCGAGGGCTTCGCTCAGCGTGAGCGGCGGCATGATGGATGGCAATCGTTTGGCCATCATCGATTTACCCGAGCCGGGGCTGCCCACCAGCAGGATGTTGTGCCCGCCGGCACAGGCGACCTCAAAGGCACGTTTCACGTTTTCCTGCCCCTTCACGTCGGCGAAGTCGTAGGGGAAAACACCCTGGGCCTTGGCGAACTCGGCGCGGGTGTCCACCTCGGTCGCTGTGAGGTCAATCTCGCCGTTGAGGAACTGGACCACCTCAATCAGGTTGTCTACGCCATAAATCTTGAGGTTGTTGACCACGGCGGCTTCCATGGCATTGGCGCGCGGCAAGATAAAGCCGTCGAGATGCAGCTCACGGGCCATGATGGCCATCGGCAAGGCGCCCTTGATGGGCCGCAGGCTGCCGTCGAGCGAGAGTTCGCCCATGAGCAGATAGCGCCCCAGGCGGTCGAGATTGATTTTCTCGTCACCGGCAAGGATGCCCACCGCCAGCGGCAGGTCATAGGCCGAGCCTTCCTTCTTGATGTCGGCCGGCGTCATGTTGACCATCACTTTTTTACCCGGGAAGTCGAATCCCGTCTGCTGCATGGCGCATCGCACACGCTCGGCGCTCTCCTTGACGGCGGTGTCGGGCAGTCCGATGACCATGAATCCCGACCCCCAGTCAACGGTCACTTCAATTTCGACTTTGATGGCGTCGATGCCATGCACGGCGGCTCCAATCGTTCTCGCTAACATGATGATCAGTTTAGAGTTTAGGGTTTAAGGTTTAGGGCCTGTTGCTTCACCGGCCTTTTTGACGGCAGCCTCCAGACTGGGTCCTGAATAGATGACCAGGCCAGTGCTGTCCGTAACGGCGAACCAAGGCATCGTGTTGGCCCCCAGCAGCTGGATGCCCTGTTCCAGCGGCCCGCCGGGCGCCCAATAGTGCGTCCAATTCTCGTCGGCGATGGTCTGATGCCAGCGCAGGGTGTCGCTCTCGGTCAGGATGTCGATGACGCTTAGCTTGTGCTCCGGCGATTCCTGGATGTCACGTATCTTCGTTGCATAACTCTTGCGGTCGGGCTGAGGGTTTGCCCACAGCGACAGGAGCGTGATGCGGTCGGTGAGCTTGATTTCCTCGAAGTCGCCCCCGTGCTTGACGAGCGTGAGCGTCGTCAGGCGCGGAACAGGCTGCTTGGTGCGACGCGTGATCTCGCCAGGCAAAACTTGGGTCAACGACTGGGGCCGCACCTTGATGTCGATGCTGTTGAGCATTTTCCCCACCTTGTCGCGATTGCTGTAGTCGCCGTAATCGGCCACGAGAAGGACGGTCGAGAGCATGTCCTCGGGGTGCTCATGCACATATTTTTCGATGGCGGCGTTCAGTCGGCTGGGGTTGGGGTCGGTGTAGAATGAGGCATGTTCGTTGCGGAACAGTTGCCAATCCTCGTTCAGGCGGTTGCCTTTTACCTTGACCGACATCGCTGTAGCGGCATCACCCTTGACCTTGAGGTGGTCGCCGTTGGTTGCCACGGCCATGGTCAGCAACTTGTTGCTGCGGTCCAGCAGGCACACGATGACAGGTTGAGCCGAAGAGCCCTTGAAAGAGAAATGCCCTTTCTTGTCCAGGTTGACTTGCTCATCGACCACGCCCGAGTCGCCCTGGAAAATAACCCTGACGGGCGCTCCGTCGTGGTTGCTGATGTCGCCATCGATCTTGAAGCTGTTGCTGCTGCATGAAGCAAGAGCGACGGCCAGCACGAGCAATATGAATTGCAGTAGTGGTTTCATTCTTGTTTTATTATTGTTGGCATCCGTGTTGATTCAAGCTGTTATCAAGCCCCTAATTCACGGGTTCGCGCCAGTCGCCGTTTTGCCTGATGAGTTCGACAAGGTGGTCGATGGCTTCCTCTTCGGGGATGTTCATCTCGATGCACTCCTTGCCCTTGTAGAGGCTGATGCGGCCTGCCGCAGCGCCCACGTAGCCATAGTCGGCATCGGCCATCTCGCCGGGTCCGTTGACGATACAGCCCATCACACCGATTTTCAGGTGGGTCAGGTGGGCCGTGGCCTGTTTCACGCGTTGAACGGTCGCTTGCAGGTCAAACATGGTCCTGCCGCAGCCCGGGCACGAGATGAATTCGGTAGAGGTGATGCGCTGCCTTGCGGCCTGCAGAATGGCGAAGGCGTAGCGCACGACATCGGCACTGTTGTGGATGTTGGGTGCTTCCAGCCAGATGCCGTCGGCACGGCGGTTGAGCATCACGGCGCCCAGGTCGGCTCCTGCCTTGACCTGCAGCCACTCGTTGGAACTGTCGGCATAGTTGTTGCGCATGATGACGGGACAGTTGATGCCAGCCCTGTCAAGCGCATGGGTCATGGCCTGCTCATCGCCGGGGATGTTTTTGCCCACTGGAGTGATAATCAGTACCGTGTCGGTGCGTCCCCGCAGGAATTCAAGACGGTCGACAGGCGTGCTGGCCGGCAGTTGCAGGAAGCGGATGCTTGTTGACGGGCAACGCTCCCACTCGCCCAATGTGATCAATGGATAGGCGTTGCGTTCGCCTTTCCAGTAGGCCAGCGGCACGAGGAATTGGTGCATACCGTCAATCAGGCCGTCACCGCTGTAGTAGAAGTCGGGTTGCAGGGCAGCACCGTCGATTTCGTCGGGACGGTAGGTGGCAATGACCACAGGCGGCTGGTTGCCGCCGATGCGATCGTTGACGGCGATCGTGGCCCTTCGCTCGGGGCACAAGGGGTCATAACCCTCGCAGTAGTCGCCCTCGATGGGGTCGTGGCCCTCGCGTTGAGCGATATACTCCACCAACTTGTGAGCTACGGGAATCTCCATTTCGGGCTCCTCGCTGAGCGAGACGCGTATGGTGTCGCCCAGTCCCTCGGCCATGAGGGCACCGATGCCCACCGCGCTCTTTACGCGCCCGTCCTCGCCGAATCCGGCCTCGGTCACGCCCAGGTGGAGCGGGAAGTGCATGTCCTCACGATCCATCGCCTCGACCAGCCGACGCACCGCCTCGACCATGACCACGACGTTAGAGGCCTTCATCGAGATGACCACCTCGAGGAAATCCTGCTCAACGAACACGCGCAGGAACTCCATCACGCTCTCGACCATACCCGCCGCCGTGTTGCCGTAGCGGCTCATGATGCGGTCGCTGAGCGAACCGTGGTTCACACCCAGGCGCACCGCCGTCTTGTGCTCACGGCACACTTTGATGAACGGCAGCAAGGCCTCGTGGATGCGGCCCAGTTCGGCCGTGTATTCCTCGTCGGTGTACTCCAGCTGCTTGAACGTGCGTGCCGGGTCCACAAAGTTGCCCGGGTTGATGCGCACCCCCTCGCACACCTCTGCTGCAGCAAGGGCGGCCTTAGGGTTGAAATGGATGTCGGCGATGAGCGGAATGTTGCAGCCGCGAGCCCGGAGAACCTGTGAGATTTCGCCGATGCTTTTGGCCTGTTTCACGCCCTGAGCCGTGAGGCGTGCATATTCGCCACCGGCATAGGCGATGCGCTGACATTGTGCCGCGCTGGCCTCGATGTCGTCGGTGGCCGTGTTGGTCATTGACTGGATGCGTATGGGCCAATCACTGCCCATCTTGATGCCGCCCACGTCAACGCTGACAGTGCGGCGGCGTTTATAGTTGAAAGGATTCATTTTTTAATTAGCGATTAGCGGTTAGCTTGAGGGCTATCCGAGAAGTTTCATGGTTAAAGATACGCACAAGAAGCCTACAACGGCACCTGCAAGCACCTGCCATGTGTTGTGACGCTTCAGGGCCAGTCGTGCCGACCCCAGAGCGCCGGCCACAAGTACAGCGAGACACAGCAGCCACAACAGGTCGAATGCACTCAGTCCCATCGCGTGAATCTGATAGATGAGCGCTACAACGCCGCCGATGCCCGCCATGTGGGCGCTGATTTTCCACTTGAGGTTGATGAGCGCCATGAGCAGGACGGTGACGGTAGTGCCTACCATGAACATGGTGAACCACTTGGGTGCATGGCAGTAATACAGGTAATAGGCCGCGACAGCATAGCACAGCGCCGTGAACAGGTAGGGGATGAGTCGTTGTTCCCTGACCTCGACGTGCAAGTCACTAACGAGTTTGAAATGGCGCATCACGCTCAGGAAGATGAGCGGGATGATGCAGGTGATGCCCATGCACACGAGCAGCAACGCCACCCGTCGGCCGTAAGGCAGCAGGCAAAGCACCGACACCCACAACGCGAGAAAAACGCCGAATGTGGGCATCAGTAGCGGGCTCAGTGCCGTGGACAGGAAGTTGGCCGATCCCGCGATAATCTTGTTGACGGTATATCGTTTCATGTTGTCTTTAAGCCTTAACCATTAACCATTAACCTTTAACCTTGTCTCACTTGGCCATTTTGCGCCTGACGGTGCTGCTGGGGATGTCCAGTGCATCACGGTATTTGGCCACCGTGCGGCGTTCGAGCTGGTAGCCCATCTCCTTGAGTGCGGCACACAGGGCGTCGTCGCTCATCGGGTGTTTCTTGTCCTCGGCATCGACCAGCTTCTTCAGGTCGTCATACACCTCGTGGCGCGACGCCCCGTTGATGTCCTCGCTGAAGAACGACTTGAGGCTCTTGATGCCCCACGGCAGTTGCACGTACTTGTTGTTCACGGCCCTGGAGACCACCGACACGTCCTTGCCGATCATTTCGGCAATCTGCTGTTGTCCCAGCGGGCGCAGGGTGCGCTCGTCGCCGGTGAGGAAATACTGCTGCTGGCACTTGACGATGGCGCTCATGGTGTTGAACAGCGTCTCCTGGCGCTGCTTGAGCACATCGATGAACATGCTGGCACGCTGATAGGCGTCCTGGATTTGTTTCTTCTCCTTGTTCTCCTTGACGCTCAACGAGTCACCGCCCTTGTAGCGTTCATTCATCAGGGCATAGCTCTCGCTGATCTGCAGCGTGGGGATATTGTTGCGCAGGGTCACCGTCAATCGTCCGGTGTTCTCGTCGAGTTCCACGTCAAAGTCGGGGGTCACCTGCTGGCTGTTGTCGCTGCGGGAGCTGTAAGCACTTCCGGGATAAGGGTTCAGGCCGCGCCTGATCTGGTGCTTGAACACCTCCTCGAGACGCTTGGGGTCCACACCCATTTTCCTGCCGATGGTGTCGAAACGCATGGCCGCCATCTCGTCGAAGTATTTATCGACCATCGTGATGGCCATCTCAAGGTCCTCGCTGCGGTCTTTGCGCTGCAACTGCAGCAGCATGCATTCGCGCAGGTTCCTTGCGGCGATACCGGGAGGATCCAGCGACTGGACCACGGCCAGCATCTGCTCGACTTGTTGCATGTCCACCATGAAGCCGTCGTTGAACGTCACGTCGTCGGCAATTTCGGCTACACTGCGTCGCAGGTATCCATCGTCCTCCAGGTTGCCGACAATGGCATGGGCGATGAGCTGCTGGGTCTCGTCGAGTTCCAGTTCACCCAGCTGGTCACCGAGGTACTCTTGCAACGTCTTCTCGCTCACCGCTGTGGGGGCGTAATACTCATCGTCACGGCTGCGGTTGTTGGCAAAGTAACGGTACCAGGCCGCCGCGTCGTCGTCACCGCTGGTTTCGCTGGCGATGTCGTCGCGATTGCCCTCGTCGCGGTTGCGGTCGTTACGGCGCTCCTCCTCGTTATTGTAGTCGTCACGCTCGTCGTTCTCGTCGTTTTTCTTTTCCAGGGCCTGAATTTCGTTAACCTTGATGTCGATGTATTCGGCCATCTCGGCATCGTTTTTCTCCAGCACCAATCCCAGCAGGCGCTGCTGTTCCAGTGCTAGCCGTTGTCGCTGGGTCTGTTCCAGTGTGAGTCCTTGTTTTGCCATTGTCGATAGAGGTTTTATTGCTTTAACCTACAAAGGTAGTAAAAATTGTGTAAACCTGATGCGATTAAGCCAACTTTAACGGTTGCGGAGCGGCAAATTTTTTGTTTCTTGATTCTGGTCGCTGGATAGCTTGGACAGAATGGGCTTACTGGAGGGGCAAACCCAATGCCCGCCCAGAGCTGAATATTAACGAGGCTGTGTCAGAAATATGACTTGTTTGATCTCCCGTCTGGATGGTGGTCATAATTCCGGTGGATGAATGATGACACATCCACCTACTTGGAACTCTCGTGTGAGAAATGTTCCAGCACCTCGACGACTTCGTCAATATCGTCGGTGAGGGTGAGCAGCAGGTTCTTGTATTTTCCTGTTTCCATCAGTTGCTCAAGCAGGGGGTAGATGGGGATTTCTTGGGTCCAGAAGTGCTTGCCCATGAAAATCATGGGGCTGGCGAAGCCGTAAGACAAGTAGTGGTTCTGCACTGCCTCCTGGAAGATTTCCTGCATTGTGCCGGCACTGCCGGGTGTGTAGATGAGACCGCCATAGGCCAGCGTCAGGATGTTGTCTTCACGGATGCTGTTCTCAAAGAACTTGGCGATGTGGGTGGCAAACGGTGTTGACGGCTCGTGACCGTAGAGCCACGTGGGGATGCCCAGGCTCACAGATTGCCCCTGCGGGTATTTCTTGATGACGTCAAATGCCGAGCACAGCCACCCCTCGTCCTTGAAGGACGGATAGGGCAGCAGCATCGCTAAGGCATCTTCCAGCTCGGCAGCCGTGCGTCCGGCCATCCATGCGCCCAGGTGTGTCGCTTCCATGGCACCGGGGCCACCGCCGCTCAGCATGACGAATCCGTCCTCGGTGAGCCGTTTGCTCAGGCGTGCTACCTCGCTGTAAATCTTGTCGGTGCGTGGCACCGCATGGCCGCCCATGACACCCACGCACCGTCGCGAGTCATGTTCCTCAAAGAAGTGCCTCAACGCCATGTGCACGCCGTTATCGTGCAGGCTGCGTGCCAGCGATTCCTCCACACTGGGTTCCTGAGAACCGGTGTATTGATAATACTGATATACCCGGCCGTCGAAACAACTGCCATAGCTGCTCTCTTTGCCCCTCTGGAAGCCCTCATACAGTTCGGCAGCAGTATAGAGCGACCTGCGGGTCACGCAATAGGGCACCTTGTCCAGATAGGCCATGATGTCTTTCAGTTCGTTCAAGCCGGTATTGGTAATCATAGCAATGACGGTTTACAATTTGCACAAAAGTAATAAAAATATCTCTTAAAATCTTCGATTGGTTGATTTTCTGGATAATCATTGTGTTTTTTTCTCACAATTTGATTATTTTTGCGCCAAACGACATAAACAAATCAAAAATAACCGAATAAAACTATGAAGAAGATCTACATGACTTTGGCAGCGGCGGTGCTGCTTATGGGCAGCGGCTGTTCGATGCTTGGCAACATGGGAATGGGCAACGGCACGACTGGTGAATCAGGCAACGGTACTCTGGGTGATGTGCTTGGGAGCGTGCTGGGCGGCGTGCTCGGCACCCTGGGCTCGCAAAACACCATCGACGGCCTGCTGGGACTCGTTATCGGTAGTGTCACGGTTCAGGAAAACGAGCTCTACGGTGCTTGGGCCTACACTCAGCCCGGATGTGCCTTCACCAGCGAGAACCTGCTGGCCAAGGCCGGTGGTGCTGTGGCTGCCGAAACGTGCAAGGAGAAGATGCTGCCCGTGTATAACTCGCTGGGCATCAGTTCTCAGAACACTCAATTCCAGTTCACTCAGGATCACCAATTCCAGGCCTATGTCAGGGGCATTCCCGTGAGCGGAACCTACACCTATGACCCGTCGACTTCAACCATCAAGTTGAAGACGATGCTGCTGAGCACCAACATGTATGTGACTCGCACCACTCAAGGCCTCGCTTTCACCTTCGAGAGCAAGAACCTGTTGAAGGTGCTGCAGGCCGTGGCCGCCGTCAGTGGCAATACCACGCTGCAGACCGTTGGCGACCTGAGCAAGCAGTTCGACGGCGTGCGTCTGGGCTTTGACATGGCCCCCATGCGTTAATTCAGCGAATCGACAAATTATCTTCAACGATTAGCCTGTCAATAGGGCTAATCGTTGAAGTTGTGTCACACGGTAGGTGTCTTGACGGTGTGTTTTTTAATAACCATGTATTTTATAATCACCTGTTTATAAGGAATATATAGCTTTGTCTCAATCCATTGATGAGGAGACTGTCGCTTAGTGAAACCGAGACGTTCCAAGGTGTGTGATTGTCTTATCAGAAACTATGGTTTACTGACAAATACCCTTATTTTATTGATTTTAGAATCAAGATATTACAATTCAAATGCTTGTATTGCGTTAATAATATATATATTTGCACGCGTTTTGGAGAACATCATCAACAAATACCATCCGATTAGCCTCGATGAGATGAGTGGCATCAAGCTGATGAACCGCACCGACACCAAGTTTGTCACGACGGTTGACCGGCTGCGGTTGCTGTTGATGATGGCTAGGGACGATTACCGTATTCAGGAGATCAACGGCAGGCGTGTGGCCAGCTATTACACCGCCTACTTTGACACGCCCGACCACAACATGTATATCGTGCATCAGAACGGGCATGCAGGCCGGCAGAAGCTGCGCATTCGTTCCTATATTGACTCGGGTCTCAACTTCCTGGAAGTGAAGACCAAGAACAATCATGGCCGCACCCGCAAGAAACGCGTCGATATGTTGGGATTTGACCCGATGAATCCCGATCATGATATACGTTTCCTGCGGCAGGACGACCAGTTCAGGCACTACGACGAGTTCTTGCGCAAGCACCTGCGCTACGACCCGGCGACCATGAGCGAGCGTCTGGAAAACAACTTCAAGCGCATCACCCTGGTCAACAAGGCCAAGACCGAGCGCCTGACCATCGATACCAGCCTGAAGTTCCACAATCTTGAGACCGATTGCAGGGCCGACTTGACCGGGCTGGCCATCATCGAGTTGAAGCGTGACGGCCTGCAGCCGTCGCCCGTGCTGGGGATGTTGCGCGAGCTCAGAATCAAGCCCTGCGGTTTCAGCAAGTACTGCATGGGCTCGGCGTTGACCAACTCCTCGCTGAAACGCAACAATTTCAAGGAGCGCCTTCACTTGATAGAGCGCCTGATGAAAGTAGAGATGCAAGATCTTGTGTCCCCCCGACCGACAATAAACTAAACACAGAATATATGAGATTACTGCAAGATTTATCTGGCCTTGAAGAAGGTGTCGATGTCGTTCAAGATGTCGTCAATAAGGCTCATGGCGGGTTTAGATGGTATGACGCTGCTGGTGTCACCGAGATGCTGTTGCGTTTCGGCTTCTTCATGCTGGTTTTGTTTTTCATCGTCTATTTCTTGTATTACCGCAAGACACACCGCCGCGATTACTTCTTCACCCTCGTGTTGCTCAGTGTGAGCATCTTCTTCCTGATCTACTTGTTGGGTAGCGTGAAGGTGAAAATCGGCTTTGCTCTGGGACTGTTCGCCATCTTCGGCGTGCTGCGATACCGCACCGAGACGATTCCCGTCCGTGAGATGTCCTATATGTTCGGCGTCATCAGTCTCTCGGTCATCAATGCGCTGGCCGATGCGCTGAGTTTTGTCGAACTGTTGGTGCCCAATATCGCGATTGCGCTCCTGATATGGTTCTTCGAGGCGTTAGTGCTGCGGCGCAATCTGGCCAGCAAACTGATCCTCTATGACCGCATCGAGCTCATCACGCCCGAGCGTCGCGAGGAATTGCTCGAAGACCTGCGCAAGCGCACGGGACTCAATATCTACAAGTTGTCCATCGGCTCGGTAGATTTCCTCAAGGACACCGCTATCATCAAGATTGAATACGAGAATGACGGTAGCGGCAGCAGTCACATCAACAATACATTGAAAATTCATAGGGACGAATGGCAAGATGTAAAAGAAAACAACTGACGGTTATCCTGTTGCTGCTGATGCTTACTGCAACATTCCCGACATTGTCGCATGCCGACGATGCCGGGTTGATAACTACTATAGGGGCCTCACACAAGTTCAACAAGAAGTTGAGCGCCGGATTAGAGGTTGAATTCCGTTCGCGCAACAACTTCCGCACGGCCGAACGCTTGAGTCTTGCCGGCGATGTCAGCTACAAGCTCTTGCCGTGGCTCAAGGCCAGCGCAGGCTACGTCCTGCTCTTCGACAACAACCGCGAGAAGATCACCTATCAGGACGATGGCGTGAGTTACAACAACTGGCGACCCAGCTACTGGGGCGCGCGACACCGCTTCAATGTGTCGCTGACGGGCAGTTACAAGGTGGGGCGCGTGGAACTGAGCCTGCGTGAGCGCTGGCAGTATACCTACCGCCCGTCGAAGATGATCGACAACTTCGACTTCGACGAGGGTGAGTGGGAAGACCACGAGGTGAAGGGCAAAGGGAAAAACGTGCTGCGCAGCCGTCTGCAGGCCGAATGGGACATCCCCAAGTGCAAATTTGACCCCTTTGCCAACGTTGAGTTCTACACGACCGACGTTCTGGATAAGACACGTTTCAACCTGGGTGTGACTCACAGCCTCAAGAAGACGCATGAATTCAAACTCTATTATCGCTATCAGATTCCCGGTAAGGGCAGCGATGACCCCAATATCCACATTCTGGGCATGGGTTACACTTATAAATTCTGACAGATATGAAGCAATTGTTACGCTATACCCTCATGTTGACGGCATTGGCCTTGACGATGGCCTCATGTGTGAAAGATGACACCGACTTGGATGATATCATCGCCCAGTATCAGGTGCAACCTGTCAGCATCGAGTTGGATTACTCGGCCTTGAGTGAGGCCGATGATGTGCCCGTGACCGACGAGAACGACTCGGCCTACAACGACTATGTGGAGAACAGTGCCTGGAACAAGGTCATCAGCATCACTTTTGATGGCGGACAGGCCGTTGTTAGCGGCAGCGTGCCGGGCGTGGGAGTGCAGAGCAATGGCGCCCATGTGGTCGTCACCAACATCTCGGGGCCCGTCAAGTTTATCGTGAGCGGAACGACGGCCGACGGCTCGTTGAAGTTCTACGGCGACAAGCGCTTCCAGCTGTTGCTCAACGGTGTGGACATCACCAATCCTCATGGTGCCGCCATCAACAGCCAGAGCGGCAAGTCGATGTATGTAGTGCTGGCCGAGGGTACGGTCAATCGTCTGAAAGACGGCCCGACCTATACCATGGTCGATGAGGAGGATCAGAAAGCAGCCCTCTTCAGCGAGGGACAGATCATCTTCAGCGGCAAGGGACAACTGGATGTCACCGCCGTGGGCCGTGCAGGTATCCGCAGCGATGACTACATCCGCTTGCGTCCCGGCGTGAAAATCCATGTCAACAGCAGCGCCCTCGATGGCTTGCGTGCCAACGACGGCATCATCATCGACGGCGGTGTCATCAACATCGAGACAACAGGTGCAGGAGCCAAGGGCGTTCGCAGTGGTGGCCCCATGACCGTGAACGGCGGTCGCCTTGTCGCCATCAGCGACGGTGACACAAGAATCGAGACCGTAGATGCCGTGCTCGATACCGCGACTTGTGCATCGCTGTATTGCGACACCTTGTTGATGGTCAATGCCGGCATCATCAGGCTCAAGGCCACCGGTGACGGCGGCAAGGGCATCAATGCCAAGCGTGATGTCGTCATCAATGGCGGCTCGGTCGAGGCGGTGGCTTCGGGCACACGCAAGGTCAAGAAGCCCAAGGGCGTGAAAATCGACGGCAACTTCGCCATTTCGGGCGGTTACTTCTACAGCTACAGCCGTCGCAGTGATCCGATGGAGGTGACGGGCACGACGCGTGTCGCTCCGGGCTACAAAACCTATGACATACAGCCCAAGTTAATCACAATTGCTTATTAATCAGACGGTATATATGAAAAGATTTTTCCTGATTTTGATATTGACGCTCTCGTTTGTCGTGGGTGCCGAGGCGAGGGCTGGCGACGTGAACGGTGACGGCGAGGTCAATATCAGCGATGTCAATGCTGTGATCGACATGATCTTGAGTGACGATACTGACAGCGCCGGCGACGTGAACAGTGACGGTGAGGTGAACATCAGCGATGTGAACGCTCTCATCGACATCATCCTCAACGGCGGCATCGACGAAGAGATTATCCCCAAGGAGATTGAACTGGACTACAGCCCGCTGGAAGAGCCTGCCGAGGTCATCCCCGACGACGAGGATGCCCTTGACTATGGCGACTATGTCGAGAACACCAGCTGGGCCACCACGGTGCGCATCACCTTTGACGGTGAGACCGCTACGGTGACCGGCAATCCCACATCGGTCATCGTCAATGTCGATGGTGCTCACGTGACCGTCACCAATGCGGCCAAACGCGTGAGGTTCATCGTGACTGGTACGACCGACAACGGATCGCTCAAGTTCTACAGCGAAAGGAAATTCCAGTTGCAGCTCAATGGTGTGGACATCACTAACCCCCACGGTGCAGCAGTCAACAACCAGTGCGGCAAATCGCTCTATCTGGTGATGAACGAGGGCACGGTCAACACCCTGCGCGACGGTCAGGAATACGTGATGGTCGGTGATGAGGATCAGAAGGGGGCCATCTTCAGCGAGGGACAGATTCTCGTCAGCGGCAAGGGACAGCTCAACGTTTACAGCGTGGGCAAGCATTGCATGGCCAGCGACGATTACATCTTTGTGCGCCCGGGCAGCCAGCTCTATTTCAACAGCACCAGCGGCCACGGCATCAAGGCCAAGGACTATATCCACATCAAGGGTGGTGTCATCAACATGGAAATCGCTGCCGACGGCGCTAAGGGCATGAACTGTGACAGTCTCATCTGCGTCACTGGCGGACGCACCACCATCATCAACACGGGCACTTCGGTTGCAGGGGTGGATTCCCTGGGTAACGAGACCTCGACAGGTGCTGCCGGTGTCAAGTGTGACTATAACCTGGTCATGACAGGCGGCACGCTCAACATCAAGTGCACCGGCAACGATGCCAAGGGCATCAATGCGGCTCAGCCGTCCACCTTCGGCGGCGGCGAACTCAATGTCGTGGTGACGGGCCAGCAGACGACAGTGGCTCCCAAGGGTGTGAAATGTGACACTAATCTTACCATCGGCGGCGGCTCGTTCTACAGCTGCGCTCCCAATGGCAAAGCGCTTGATGTGGACGGCTCTCTCATCATCGCCGACGGTTACACCTCGATCAATAACAAAGACGAGCGGCTGGTCGAGATTGTTTACTGATTTGATTGAAGCAGCAAGCTATCCAATAAAAAAGGGCCGATGAGGCCCTTTTTTATTGAAAACTGTGGTAATTTTGCAAGCTGAAAATGCCGGTACGGGCGTTTTCTCCTCATCGAAATGACAACTAACGACACTTCGCGCAATAATAAGGATTTCAAGGCCCATGGCGCCATGCTGTTGGCTATGGTGCTCTTCGGGCTGATGGCGACGTTTTCCAAGGATGTGCTCACCAACGGAGGCATTACCGGGCCCCAATTGGTGGCCTTCAGGATATGCGGTGCGGCCTTGCTGTTTTGGGCAGGTTCGCTCATCGTGCCGCAGCAGCGGGTGGAGCGCCGCGACTTGTTGAAGATTATGGGCGCCAGTGTTTTCGGTTTTGTCATGGCCCAGGGCGGTTATATCGTGGGTTTGAGCCTGACCTCGCCCATCAATGCCACCATCGAGCTGACCACGATGCCCATTTTCACGCTCATTCTGTCGGCTTTCCTGCTGCACGAGCGCATCACGCCCCGACGGGCGCTGGGCATCCTCTTGGGTTTCGCGGGCGCGATCCTGCTCATCACGCGCACCACGGCTGGTGATGGCCGTCCCACCGACTTTCGCGGCGACCTGCTCATCCTGGTCTCACAGGTGGGCTACGCGTTTTATCTGACATATTACTCGGGGGTAATCCGTAAGTATGATGCTTTTACCTTCAACAAGTGGACGTTTACCTTCGCCAGCTTGATCATCTTGCCGTTCGTGTCCCCTCACATCGCGCAGATTGACTGGCCAGGCTTGAGTGCCAAGACCACCATCGAACTCGTGTATATCGTGGCGGCAGCGACGTTCTTCACCTTCCTGCTCGTCGTGTTTGCCCAGCGGCGCCTGTTGCCCACAACGGTGAGCGTTTACAACTATGTGCAGCCCTTTGTCGCCGGAATCGCCAGCATCGTGATGGGCCTTGCCACCTTGCAATGGGCTCATGCCGTGGCTGCGGCGCTCATCTTCACGGGTGTGTGGATGGTCGTGAACAGCCATCCCCGTCAAGCAAGACGGGAGTAACCACCGTGATGGTCCTCCCGTCAGTTTTTTCAAAAGTCAGTAGTCGATTAGTGCCGTGATTCCTGTCACGGTCTCATAGGGTCAGAATCCTGACAATGAACCCATCGTGCCTTCCTGAATCTGTTGCATGAAAGTGGGATCTGTAATCATGCGGTAGGCTTGGATGGCTGACCACACCAGTCCAATGACAATCGTAATGATCATCCACTTCTTGGCCGTTGCACCATCGGCTGCCGAGCCGGTCACGTCACCGCTCGTGTACTTGTTCTTGGAGCCAAAGGCCTTGACAATCGAGTAAATACCCGTGAACAGGCCGATAGGGTTGCAGCAGCACAACGCCGACAGCACGGTGACGATGATGCACTCGGTGAGCCAGTTCTTGGGCATCATCTGGCTCTGGTTGGGCTGATTGTTGCTGGGGCCGTATTGAGGCGGAGCATAGGGTTGGTTGACCTGCGGCTGCGGGTTGTAAGGATTGCCGGTAGTCGTCGGTTGGGTCGTGCCGCCGAAGGGGGGCACCTCGGGCAGTTGTGTGGGCTGATTGCCCATGGGTGGCATTTGGGGCAAATCCACTTGGCCGGGGTTGAAGGGCTGACCTGACAGCAACGCCATCAGTTCGGGCACCTGGCTGGCCGAGGTCCAGTTGGCCATGCCCTCGCACCACACGAGCGAGTTGACGGTCAAGCCGTGCAGCAACAGTTCATTGGGTTCAAAAGGTCCGGCCTGCTGGCCGTTTTCTGCGATGTAGTATTTCATTGCTTTGATATTTTAAGGGTTTCACTAATCTCGGGTTTTGCTGAACGATGCGTTAATTTCATTGTTTCTGATTGCAAAAATAATAACTTTTTCAGAAAACTATCCATATTTGCGTGTTTTTTTCATGTATTGAAGTGATTGTATATGCGTTGAGTCGTGCCGGTGTTGCTTGTCACCAGGGGATGAAAAAGCGCAATGGCAGCATAGCCACACGGGGGCTGCTGCCATTGCGGTGTCTTGTCGAGGAAGGAAACCCGATACTAAGGCCGAACCGGCCTCTGGGTCCTTGTCGCCCAACGATCTGCCTCTAGCGTGAGGACAGATTTATTTGTTCTTGGCATCCTCGGGGGCGATGCCTACCAGCTCTGGGTCAATGAGAATGCGTCCGCAGTACTCACACACGATGACCTTCTTGTGCATCTTGATCTCCATCTGGCGCTGTGCGGGGATGCGGTTGAAGCAGCCACCACAGGCATTGCGCTGAACGACAACGATGCCCAGACCGTTGCGGGTGTTCTTGCGGATGCGCTTGAAGGCGGTCAAGAGGCGCTCCTCGATCTTGTTCTCCTGCTTCTTGGCTTTCTCGCGCAGGGTCTCCTCCTTCTGCTTGTTCTCGGAGACGATCTCGTTGAGCTCACTCTTCTTTTCTTCCAGTGCGTGTTCGCGGTCGGTGCACATCTCTTTGGCCTTCTGGATCTCGAATTCCAGTGCCTCGGCCTTGCGGGCGGCCTCGTTCATCTTCTTCTCGGCCAGCTCGATGGTCAGTTTCTGGTACTCGATCTCCTTGGTCAGGTAGTCATACTCACGGTTGTTGCGCACGTTGTCCTGGTCGGCGGTGTACTTCTCGATCATGGCCACGGACTGATCCTTGATGTCGCGGTTGCGGGCGATTTCGTCCTGCTGGGCAGCGATCTCGTCCTGATACTTCGACACGCGGGTCTGGAGGCCGGCGATCTCGTCTTCCAGGTCCTGTACTTCCTGCGGCAACTCGCCTCTCAGGGTCTTGATGGCGTCAATCTCCGAGAGTTTCTGTTGCAGGTCATAAAGCGCTTTGAGCTTCTCTTCAACGGTGAGTTCTTTTTTCTGTGTTGCCATAAACTTTTTAGCGTTTAGCTCTTAGCTTTCAGCGTTTGGCTGCTCAGGTGTAAACCATTGACAGTTAACGACTAATGGCTAACAGCTCATTATAGATATTTCACTTGGTTCGCTTCGTTTTTTGCGAAATCGACTGCAAAGGTAGGATTTTTTTTCTGAATAATCTCCAAAAATATCTCTTTTGTGAAATGTTCGCTCTCGTAGTGGCCGATGTCAGCCACCACGATGCGCTGGTGATTATCAAGGAAATCGTGGTAGCGCATGTCGGCCGTGACATAGAGTTGCGCACCCAGTTCGACGGCCTTGTCGAGCAGGAATCCGCCGGCACCGCCACACAGGGCGACCCGGGTGACCATCCGCGTTGTGTCACCGCAGTAGCGCACGGCGCCCACTTCGAAGGCCTCCTTCACGCGCTTGATGACGTCGATGGCGGGCGTCGGGGCGATATCGCCGATGACGCCGCAGCCGGCAGTGGTGCTGCCGTTCTCGCCATAGGGGTCCACCTGGTTGCCGTCAAGGAACTGAAGGCCCGTCATACCGATTTTGTCGGCCATGCGGAAGGAGACACCCTGCCAGGCGCTGTCCATGTTGGTGTGGGCGCTGTAGATGGTGATGTCGTGCTTGATGGCCATCGCCACGGTGCGTTCCACGGGCGTGCGGCCCATGATTTTCTTCAAGCCGCGAAAGATGAGCGGATGGTGGGCAATGACCAGATTGAAGCCGCGCGACACGGCCTCGGCGACGACAGCCTCGGTGGCATCGGTGCACAGGAGCACGCCGGTGATGTCGGCTTCGGGGTCACCTACCTGTATGCCCGCATTGTCCCACTCCTCCTGCAATCGCAAGGGAGCATAGCACTCGATAGCCTCGGTAATCTCTCGTATTTTCATTGCTTTAGCGGTTGATTGGCCCTAGTGAACTAGATGCTCTAGAGAAACTAGAGGTTCTAGATACTCTAGAAACTCAATCAGTCTTTGTTCTCTGCTTTCAGGCGCTCGCGGTCGATGTCGATGTAGAGTTCGTCGAGCTGCTTCTGGTCGACGGGGCTGGGAGCATCGAGCATCACATCGCGGCCACTGTTGTTCTTCGGATAGGCGATGCAGTCACGGATGCTGTCAAGACCGGCCATGATCGATACAAAGCGATCGAAGCCGAAGGCCAGACCTGCATGGGGAGGAGCACCGTACTTGAAGGCGTTGATCAGGAAGCCGAACTGTGCCATGGCGCGCTCGGGGGTGAAGCCCAGGATGTCAAACATCTTGGCCTGCAACTTGCCGTCATGGATACGAAGGCTGCCGCCGCCCACCTCGATACCGTTGCACACAAAGTCGTAGGCCACGGCGCGAACCTGCTCGGGATGCTCGTCGAGCAAGGGGATATCGTCGGGGTTGGGCATGGTGAACGGGTGGTGCGTCGCCATCAGGCGCTGCTCCTCGTCACTCCACTCAAACAGCGGGAAATCAACAATCCACAGGCACTCGAATTTGTTCTTGTCTCTCAGACCCAGGCGCTCGCCCATTTCCAGGCGCAGGGTGCACAGCTGCACGCGCGTCTTGTTGGCGTTGTCGCCGCTCATGATGAGGACGAGGTCGCCGTCGTTGGCACCCATCTTCTCCTTGAGCTTCTGCCATACCTCGGGCTCGTAGAACTTGTCGATGCTGCTCTTGACGGTGCCGTCGGTGTTGAATTTCACATACACAAGGCCCTTGGCGCCCACCTGGGGACGCTTCACGAAGTCTACCAGGCCGTCGAGCTGCTTGCGGGTGTAGTCGGCACAACCCGGAGCGCAGATGGCGCCGATGTAATTAGCCTCGTTGAACACGGGGAAAGTGCCGGTGCCCTTGAGCACATCGTCCACCTCGACAAAGGTCATGCCGAAGCGGCGGTCGGGCTTGTCGCTGCCGTACAGGCGCATGGCCTCGTGCCAGGTCATCTGGTCGAGCTTCTCGGGCAGGTCAACATTGCGCACCTTCTTGAACAGGTGGCGTGCCAGACCCTCGAACACCTCGAGCACATCCTCCTGATCGACAAAGCTCATCTCGCAGTCGATCTGGGTGAACTCGGGCTGACGGTCGGCGCGCAGGTCCTCGTCGCGGAAGCACTTGGCAATCTGGAAGTAGCGGTCAAAGCCGGCCACCATCAGCAACTGCTTGAGGGTCTGCGGGCTCTGGGGCAGGGCATAGAACTGACCGGGATTCATGCGCGAGGGCACGATGAAGTCGCGGGCACCCTCGGGCGTCGAGCCGATGAGGATGGGCGTTTCTACCTCAAGGAAGCCCTTGTCATCCAGGTAGTTGCGGATAAGGATGGCCATATCGTGGCGCAGCTCCAGATTCTTGCGCACGACATTGCGGCGCAGGTCCAGATAGCGGTACTTCATTCTCAGGTCGTCGCCGCCGTCGGTATTGTCCTCGATGGTGAACGGCGGAGTAATGCTCTCGCTCAGGATGTTCAACTTGCTGGCAATAATCTCGATGTCGCCAGTGGGCATGTTAGCGTTCTTGCTCGAGCGCTCGGCAACGGTGCCCACGACCTGGATGACATATTCACGACCCAAGTGGTTGGCCTGCTCACAGAGGGCGGCGTCCACCTCGTTGTTAAACACGATTTGAGTGATGCCATAGCGGTCACGCAGGTCCACAAAGGTCATGCCACCCATCTTGCGGGTGCGTTGTACCCAGCCTGCCAGAGTCACGACTTCGCCCACATTGGCCAGACGAAGTTCGCCGTTAGTCTTGGTTCTGTACATTGTTGAATTTTGTATTGATAGGTTTTTTATTGTTATTGTCGTTTCAAACATACAAAGTTACTACATTCTCTCTACAATTGAACCCATTTAAGGCAAAAAAAAAGCAATTTTTTTGGTATTACTCTTGGTTTGCACTACCTTTGCACCGCTAAAAACCGAACGGGGTGTAGCGCAGTCCGGTTAGCGCGCCTGCTTTGGGAGCAGGAAGTCCCTGGTTCGAATCCAGGTACCCCGACACGACAGACCAGTCTAATAAGCATCAACAAGAGGGAGCAAGTTCACTGACGAACTTGCTCCCTCGATCATTGTATCTTCTTGTTTCTCAGTGAGAAGCTGGGTGGTGCTTAATGGCTGAGCACCTCGGCGATGAGAGATGTCACATCGTTGATGTTGACGGTGCCGTCCTGGGTGAAGTCGGCTGCATCGAGGTTGATGCCATCGGCTTGGCCCGAGAGCACGTATTGAATCAGCAAGGTCACGTCACCGATATTGATTGTGCCGTTACCGTCAACGTCACCGGGAATCACTGCGGGTTCGTGGTCGTTCTCGCCCAGCTTGCGCTTGTTGGCGTTGGTGACATAGAGGTCCGAAAGTGCGTTAGCGCGCATCGGGCGGCTGATGAAGGCCACGATGTTCATGTTGTCGGCGTCCCATGCTTCGGGGATGACGATAGTGAATTCGTTCTTGTAGGTGTTATCGGTCCTGTTCAAGTCTACACCCTTAACCGAGCCGATTGCCGTGCGGAACACGTTGTTGTGAACATAGTCGTTGCCACCGCTCACTTGGGGTGCTACGAGGCCGTCCTCGGTAAGAAATACCGAGAGCTTGCTGTCGCTACCCATGCGGGTATCGAAATCAACCTCTGTTTGACCGTCGATGGTGATGACAGCCTGGCGCGTCTCGGGGTCATAGGTGCTGCTCACGTTGATGGTGGCCCATGCCGGAGTCTCTGATACATAGTCCAGGAAGGTGCTCATCTCTGAGGCTGGCATGCCTGAAATGACTGCGTAAAGATTGTTTCCGTTCATGCCCATCGAGCGATCGAAGGTGCCCTCGGGGAAACCGCCGATGCGCTCGAAGGAGGTAATCGAATCGCCTTGAGCGGTTGTGAACGGATCAGGGTTGTTAGGATTCTGGATGTCGTGGATGGCTACCCAGGCAATATCGCCGCGCATGTCGGAGAGATTCTTGATGTTGGCGGTGCCGGCCGGGCAATAGGTGCAGCTGGTCGAGGTGAATTGTTCCACCAGATGCATTTGGCGTGTGTAGCCGAACTCATAACACTTGAACGTGGCGCTCAAGGTCGTTGCATCCTCGATAGGTTCTCCGTTGATGGTGGTGGGGGTCACCGTGAGGGTGTGCTGGCCTGCAGTGAGGCCTGCTGTATTGACTGTACTCGAGAGGTAGAGCGGCATGGCTGTCAGCGTTTCAGCGTTGCTGAAGGTCTCCACGACCTGTCCATCAAAGGCGACCTCAAAGTTGACGTCACCAGGGTTGAGCTTTACACTTCCCAGGTTATAGGCTTGGAACGAGAACGAGAGATCATCACCGATTCTCAGATTCTTGGTGCAGTACAGGTCGTTGGTGCGCAGGATGTAGTGAGGGAAGTTATCGTTCTCACAGATGCACTGCAGACTCAGGTTACCGGTGGTGTTCACGCCATAGTTCATCCATTTGCCGTTCTTGAAGTGTAAGGTGCGGTAAATGGTGCCCGCTTTAACTGCCGAGAGGGGCTTGGAATTCTTGGTTTCCTGCAAGTAGTCGAAACCGATCCTCAGGCTGTAACCGTCGGGCAAATTGATTTCGTAGGGGGTCTCAAGCTCAATCAGGTTCCAACCTTGGTCCGAGACGTTGCAAGACCACTCGGTGACTTCATCGGTGGGATTGCCATCGGCATCTACAGGGATGACAAACACACGGGTGACAGGGGTCGATTCGGCCAACCCCACACGAAAGGCGATAAGCTTGCTGCCTTGAAAAAGAGCGAGTTCGTCGGAGGTGATGTCGGTGGCCACGATGTTGTCACCGCTAAGGAAGGTTTTTCCCCAACCGGTTTCGGCCAGTTCATCGGATGTGTAATGCGCCATAAGCATCTGATTGGGCTGGAGATCCAGAGCTCCCAATGCGAACGGCAGCAGCAGGGCTGCCATCAAGAGTGATAATAATTTTTTCATGTCGTTGATAATTAATGTGATGAATATATTAATGATTGTCGGTTTGTAAACAATTGCAAGCGACCTCGGTAGTTATATTTTTGGAATGCACAAATTTAGAGAGAATAATTGAATATTTTATTCAATTTGCCTTTTTTTTATTAATCGCTCATCATTTTGTTTGAGTAAAGGCAATTTCAAGGCATACAACGAGGGGGACAAGCCCGATCATCGGCTTGTCCCCCTCGATTATTGAGTCAGTCAGTCGTTAGACTGATGGTGAGAGATCTTTAAAGCGTGAGCACATACTGGATCAGTGTTGTCACGTCGTTGATGTTGACGGTGCCGTCCTGGGTGAAGTCGGCTGCATCGAGATTGATGCCATCGGCTTGGCCCGTGAGCGCGTATTGAATCAGCATGGTCACGTCACCGATATTGATAATGCCGTTACCGTCAACGTCGCCGGGAAGCGTCGGCTCGTCAAACTCGCCCAGTTTGCGCTTGTTGGCTTGGTTGACGAACAGGTCGGTATAATCTCCGGTGCGTCCGTTGATCAGAGGACGGCTGATGAAGGCCACCACATTCAAGTTGTCGATGTTCCAGGTCGAGGGAATGGTGTAGGTGTAGACATTCTCGTAGCTGTTGCCGTCACGGTTCAGGTTGTTGCCCAGCGCCGAGCCGAGGGCCCTGCGCATCACACCGTTGTGCACATAGTTTTGTACCCATGTGCCGTCATTTAACTGACGATTCACGATGCCGTCCTCGGTAATATAGACGGTGAGCTTGCTGTCGGCACCGAGCATCTGGTCAAAGTCGGGGGTCAGTTCACCGTTGATGGTGATGACAGCCTCGCGGGTTGTGGGATCGATCGTGCTGTTGATGTTGACGGTGGCAAACGAGGGAGCCTCGCCCAGATAGTCAAAGAAGGCGCTCAATTCTTCGGCGACCATTTGGTGATAATCAGCGTAATAACCAATGCTGTTAGAAACGACACCCTCTTCTTCCCATCCATCAGTGCGGTCGAATGAAGCCGAGGGGAATGAGCTGTTACCTTGATAATTGTTGATAGTATCACACTGCAGGGTCCTCATGGGGTCAGTGCCATTGAAGTTCTGGTGAATAGCTACCCAAGCGATGTCATTGCGCATTTCGGTGAGAAGTTGCAGCATGTGGGTACCCTTGGGGCAGTGAGTGCAACCGATAGCGGTGAACTGCTCGACCAAGTGCATCTGACGGGCAAAACCGAACTCATAGATGGTGAACTCACGGTTCATGGTGATGGTTTTCTCGATGGGCTCGCCATTCAGGGTGCCGATCTCAACAGTCAGCGTGTGCTTGCCAGGTGCAAGGCCTGCCGAGGAAACAACGTCGGATAAAGACTTATAAGCCCTGCCAAAGGCTTCGGTGTTGGACAAAGTGGCAACCTGTTCTCCGTCGATAAGCACGTTATAGGTGACTGCACCGGCACCAATTTCAGAAACAATACCGCCGTTCTTGATATTGAATGAGAATTCGATATCATCGCCTATCTTGATGTATTTTTCTGTCGACAGTCCATAGGCCTGGATGAGATATTCGGGGAAATGGTCACTCTCGACGATACATTGCAGACTCAAGTTGCCGTAATCGTTCGTTCCAATGTTGAGCCAACCGGTAGTGCCCTGATAGGTCAGATAGGCATAGGTGTTATAATAGGTGTCTCCCACCTCGACGTATGAGAGGGGATAGTTGGTAGCGGTCTGCCTGTAGTCAAAACCGATGAACAATCCGGTTTCGTCATCAAGATTGATCTCATAGGGAGGATCGACGGGAATTGTGTTCCATCCCTGAGCCCTGACGTTGCAGCTCCATTCGGTGAAGGTGCCGAGGCCGGAATCGTTTGACGGTGCTACAAACACACGAGATACATTGGTAGAAACCGAAAGGCCTACCCTGAAGGCGACAATCTTGCCGCCCTGGAACATAGCGAGCTCATCGGGAGTGAGCTCAACAGCAATGGGAATGACTCCAGCAAAATTGGTCAGGCCAAGATAACCGCCGACTTCAATGTCATCGGTGTCATAGTGGCCAAGAATCATCTGGTTGTCGGCCAGGTCGGCACGAGCAGGAGCCTTGAACTGATGTGTGAGACTCTTCGGCATCAGTTGTGCACGTTGTGCTTGAATCTCTTGGTTGTTAAGCAATTGGGCACTCAGTGCCACGGGTAACAGCATGACTGCTGCCAGCAGGAATAATAATTTCTTCATAGCTGATGTTGTTAGTTGATAGTTATACGAGAATTGGTTATAATTTGGTTGTATGTTACTGAATCCAGTAAAGACGAGTTAATGAATGCACAAAAATAATATTTCTTTGTGATAATTTGCAACAATTCACCCCAAAAACTGAGCATATTACTTCAACTTAGGGTAATAGCCTCCTCTTGAACTGAGTGGAGGTCGATAAATATGGGAAACAATAATAGAATGAAGAAGTTGTCTCTGGTAGTCTTTTTAACGCTAATTCCGCCAGCGAGTGTGATATTAGGTAAAAGTGTTGGGGGGATAAAACAACGAGGGAAATCTGAAATTCAGACTTCCCTCGTGGCGGTGTGTACGTGACTCGAACACGCGACCCCCTGCGTGACAGGCAGGTATTCTAACCAACTGAACTAACACACCATGTTTTGCGAAATGCGGTGCAAAGTTAGTACAAAAGTTTCTAATCTTGCAAATTTTTTGACACTTTTTTGTAAAAACCGTGCTTTTTTTTGTCAAAAAAGCGCGAAAAAAAACACTTTAGTTGCCCTCGGGGAGGATATCGATGCGAATGAGCTCGATGCGGGCTGCGGTCTTGCGCTCGACGGTGAAGCGGTAGGGCGGCAGGTCAAAGACCTCGCCCACATTGGGGATGGCCTCGTTCTCGTTGAGCAGGTAGCCGGCCAGCGTCTGGTAGTCATCGCTCTCGGGGATGTCGAGGTGGAATCGCTCGTTGATTTCCTCGATTTCCATGCGTCCCGAGAATTCGTAGCTTGTATCGCTCAACTGACGGGCAATGAGGTGGTTGCGGTCGTGCTCGTCCTCGATTTCGCCGAAGATTTCCTCGACCAGGTCCTCGAGGGTCACCATGCCGCTGGTGCCGCCAAACTCATCGATGACGATAGCCATCGAGCGTTTCTCGTCCATGAGCTGCTGCATCATCTTGCGGGCCAGCAGGCTCTCGGGGGCGAACAAGACGGGCTTGATGCGGGTTTTCCAGTCTATGTCGGTGACAAACAGCTCGCTCACCTGGATGAAGCCGATGACGTCGTCGATGTTCTCTTTATAAACCACGATCTTGGACAGGCCCGATTGGGTGAAGAGTTTGACCAGGTCGTCGCGTGTGGTGTCCTTGACATCGACGGCTACAATCTCGTTGCGGGGCACCATGCAGTCGCGCAGGCGGGTGTCGCTGAAGTCGAGCGCGTTCTCAAAGATTTTCACCTCACGCTCCACGGTCTTGTTCTCGTCCTCATGCTTGTCGATGTTCTCTTGCAGGTAGGCGTCAAGCTCATCGACGGTGAGCAGCCTCACGCGTGAGGTATCGATCTTGATGCCGAACAGTTTCATCAGCATCGCCGACATCCACTCGGTGAAGCGTGAGATGGGGTAGAGCACGAGATAGACCATATACAAGGGGACCGATGCGGTGCGTAACGACCTGTTGGGGTCGATGCGGAAGATGCTCTTGGGGACAAACTCGCCGAAGATGAGGATGATAACCGTCGCAATCAACGTCTGGACCAGCAGCAGCGCAGCCTCGTTGTGCACCCATTGCTCCAATGGTTTGGTGAGCAGATTGGCCATCGCCATCGAATAGACGATGTTGGCGATGTTGTTGCCGATGAGCAGGGTCGAGATCAGCATCTCGCGGTTGCGGTAGAAGATGTTGAGGATGCGGTTGATGAAGCCGCCGCGCGCCATCTCGATTTCGGCGCGAACCTTGTTAGAGGACACGAAGGCGATTTCAATGCCCGAGAAGAATGCCGAGCACAGCAGCGCGATGAGCGCGATAATCAGCGGTGTTGAGTAACTTGGGTCCAATGTTGTCTGTATCGTTGGTTTTATAAAGTCGGTTGAATGGGTTGTTTGGCGGGGCGAGGGGGCTGGGGCACCCGGGGAGCGACATTGCCGCTGCCGGGGTGCGGCATGCGGCTCTCGTCGATGGGGAAGATGGCCTCGACCTGACGCAACTTGTAGGTGGTGAGCCGCTCGTTGGATTCATAGCCGTAACCCTCGATGATGCGGCCTTGCTTCTCGATGTGGATGAAGGCCTCGCTGTACAGTCGGTGTGCATGCTGGTCCCACATGAGCTGGTCGGTGAGCACGACATCACCGCTGGGATTGGTGATGCGCACATTGCCGGTGAGGGTCCACAGGTTCTCCATCTTGTCGAAGTAGGCCGAGTCACACTTGATGGTCGAGGCAGTTTTGTAGTTATCGTCAAGTTCCTCACAGGTGACCCCCTTGGGGAAGGTCCAGTGAGGATGCTTGGACTCCTCGAACATGTTCCACACCGGGGTAGCGATGCGGTATCGGGTGTGACCCGAGTCGCTGATGACCGTCTGCACGTCGGTGCTGGTCATGGTGGGCACCACCTCGGGGTTGGTGGAATGGCTCACCACGCTGGTGGAATCTTCCTTGCAGGATGCCACGGCCAGCAGGACAGTGAGTGTGATGACTATGTGCAGCAGGTGTCTCAACGCTTGATGCAATGATTAGCGGATGCGGCTCTTCCAGAACCACAGCTCGTTGAAGTTCACACCGAGGGTGATGTTGAAATAGTTCTCGGTGATGAGCTTCGCGGGACTGCTCTCGCGGTGACGCCACTCCAGGCCCAGGTTGATGGAGGTCTTGCTGCCGGGGGCAGGCAAGCCGAAACCGATGCTGGCTCCGTAGTCGCGCACGTTGTTGCCGCTGTAGTTCAAGTAGTCATGATTGTAGAACACGCCGGCCCTGAACGCCATCGCGCCAAAGTAGCTGCCGCGCTTGTTGGGGGTGTATTGCACGCCGACGGCCGCTTTCCAACGGTCGTCGAACTGCATAGTCTGAGGCTCGAAACCGCCGATGGGCTGGTACTTGGCATCACTCCACTTCTGGTAGGTGTAGTCGGCCTCGACGGTGAGTCGGCGGTCATAGATGTAGCTCATGCCCACGCCTATCGTGTGGGGCTGCTCATATTTGCCGCTCATCGAGGTGTAGCCGATGGTGTCAACCTTGCTGTCCTGGCTGTCGAACGTGGTGCCCCAAGCGTCGCCGTGATAGGATTTCTTGGGCTGATAGGTGGCACCGATGGTCAGCAGGTCGCGGCCTTTGCTCAAGGGGAGGCTGTACTGCAAACCGATCTGGGTGTTCCAGTCGCGCATTTTCATATTGCGCGTGAAGTAGCTGGTCGATGTTGAATTGATGAGTGTGGTGTTGGTCGTCGTGCCGAACAGGTAATCGAAGTTGAAGCCCACGCTCAGGTTCTTGACCGGTTCGTAGCCCACACCGATGAACAGCTGATTGAAACCGCCGTTACCGCTACGCGATTCGTCGCCGCCGTCGATACTGCCGCCATAGGCATAGCCCACCGAAGAGTAGGGCAGCAGACCGAAGGCTGCACCCAGTTTCTTGGCCACCTTGAAATGGCCGGTCAGGTAGTCCAGGCCGCCACCGAAGCTGTATCCCTTGTTGTCGTTCTCCTTGCTCCACAGGTTGGTCAAGTCGATGCCCACATCCCACAAGAACGTGAGTGAATCCACGTTGGCATAGGAGGCGGGGTTCATCACGTTGACGATGCGACCGCCCTTCATGGCATAACCCACACCGCCCATCGACCGTTGGATGCTCGACACGTTGTCGTTGAGCATGCCGTAGCCCATCTTGGAGTAGGGCGTGGTGACGATTTGCGCCAGTGCGGCACCATGGCACATGACCATGATGAGCACGAATAATGCTATCTTTTTATCGATTCTCATTGGCTTGGTTGTATAAATGGATGCGGTTGAGACCTTCAGCCGCCAGATGTTCGTTGTAAATGATGTCCTCGTCGCCCAGTCGGTTATATAGCAGCTTGCCGTTGCCGCCGGTCATGAAAACCATCAGGTTGGGATGTGAGAGCTTGAGGTCGCTGATGTAGCTCTTTATTTCGCCCAGCATACCCAGCAGCACGCCGCTGCGAATGGCCGTCAAGGTGTCATAGCCCACAACGGGGGTGTCGCCATCGGCTTCGACAAGCGGCAGCAGTCCAGTGTGCTCGTGCAGCGACTTGAAGCGCAGCGCGAGGCCCGGAGCGATGTTGCCACCCACAAAGCAGCCGTCGGCTCTCACCAGGTCATAGGTGATGGCGGTGCCGGCATCGATGACCAGCACATCGCAGGCGGCATCAAGCCGTTGAGCGATGGACCAGGCACCGGCCGCTGTGGCGATACGGTCACGGCCCAGCGTCTGAGGGGTGCGGTACCCGAGGCGGATGGGCATCGGGGTCTCGTGAGTGAGGTGGATTACGCGGTTGCAACGTTGGTCAACCAGTTGTTCGATACGTTGGCTGGCAGCACTCGATGCGGTACTGCACACGATGGCTGTTTCGGGTTTGTAGGTGCTGATAAAGCGGTCCAGCAGACGCGTGTCGCGACGCACAAAGCGGTTGGTCGCCACAATCTGTGTACCGATGAAAAAAGCCACCTTTACCGAGGTGTTGCCGTTGTCTATAGTGAGATTACCTATCATCAAAAGCGCAAAATTACGCAAATTTTGTGCAAGTTGAGCACAAAAGCGACAAATTATTGTTTGTTTTTAGATTGTTCACGGTCAATCATCCACGATGCATAGAGCTGGACCATAACACCGGCCAGCAGAAATGCGATCCAGTTGTTGGTGCCCTGGAAGATGAACATCATCGATCCGCTGGCACAATACAGCAGGGCGCTGAAGAGCAGAATGACGTGAAGGCGCTTGAGGCGCAGCGACGGCCCGCGGTAGATGTCGATGAGACGGCCCACCAGTACAATAAGTGCGCCGGCAATGAAAATCCATCTCATCCACTCCATGTTGAGTTGATGGTTCACCAGCAACGGTGTCACTGCCATCACAATCATCATGATCATGCCCACGATAACCAGGATGTTGGCGATGTTGGTCCTTTTGTTCTGTGTCATGTCGGTGTCAGGGTATATCGGTGATGTAAACTTCCTCGTTGACACGCTTCATGCCGTATTTCTCGCGCACGAGGCGTTCGAGCGACTCGTTGTCGGTGTTCAGCTCATTGACCTTGGCCTCGTAGGCCGATGCCGAGTCCTCGTAATTCTTGATCTGGCTCTTCAGTTCGTTGATTTGTTTGCGGTACTTGCTGCTGCGCACGAAACTGTTTTCGCCGAAGAACACCAGCACCACCACAAAGGCGATGAAGATGAGCAGTGGGATGTTGACCCATCGGGGTATCCACTTGGGACGTTTTAAATTGAAAAGTGCCATATTCTTAAGTTTTCAATCTTTATTATTTCTAAATACTAATCTTTCAATAAGTTGGGGCGCAGGCGACGGGTGCGTTCCAGCGATTGCTGCATCTTCCATTCGGCGATTTTGGCCGCATGGCCGCTCAGCAGGATCTCAGGCACATGCCAGCCGTTGAACACCTCGGGGCGCGTATAGACGGGAGCCTCGATGAGGCCGTCCTGGAACGAGTCGCTCAGGGCGCTCTGCTCGTCACCGATGGCACCGGGCAGCAGACGCACCACGGCATCGGCAATGACCGCTGCCGGCAGTTCGCCGCCGGTGAGCACATAGTCGCCGATGGTGATTTCCTTGGTGATCAAGTGCTCGCGTATGCGGTAGTCCACACCCTTGTAGTGGCCGCACAGGATCATGATGTTCTCCTTGAGCGACAGGGCATTGGCCATGGGCTGGTCGAGCTGTTCGCCGTCGGGCGAGGTGAAGATGATTTCGTCATAGTCGCGCTGGCTCTTCAACTCTTCCATGCAACGCCACACGGGTTCGATCTGCATCACCATGCCGGCCTCGCCGCCGAAGGGGTAGTCATCCACCTTGCGGTGCTTGCGCAGGCTCCAGTCCCGCAGGTTGTGGACGTGGATTTCGACCAGTCCTTTGTCCTGGGCGCGTTGCAGGATCGAGGTGTGCAGCGGCGACTCGAGTGCATCGGGCATGACGGTGAGTATGTCTATTCGCATAATTGTTTTGATGAATTGATAATCAGGTTAATAATCATGTTGACGTCGGCGATGTTGACTTCATTGTCGGCGTTGCAGTCTGCCAGGATGAGCGGGCAGGTGTAACGGCTGCTTATCAGGAAATCGATGACTGTATTCACGTCGGCGATGTTGATTTCGCCGTCGGCATTCACGTCACCGGGCATAAGGATGCGTTCGTTCCTCTCCATGTTGATGTTATACTTGTGCGGGCGCGAAATGGCCTGGAGATAGACGTTGCCGAAGGTGTCCACAACCCGCACCGTGACAGGCTCGGTGGCTGTGGTGGCCTGGGCCTTGAACAGGTGGGTCGTGGGAGTCGTCGCATAGTAATAACTGTAGTTGCCGTAGGTGCTGTAGCAAGCGACGTCATAGGCAAGGGTGTGGAACGGGTCCTCGGTATAGACACGCTGGCAAGGGATGATTTCATTGCCCTCGCTGATGGTGACGTGCCAACCGGGAGCGTATGAGAACACATTCACCATCAGTTCGTTGTCACCGATGGTGCTGAAGTCCACCCGTGAGGGGTAGTCATGCAGGATGCCACGCATGGCCGTGTTGGTGCGGTAGTAGTCGCGCACGGTGTTCATGTCATACAGGCGCATCTGTCGCTCACCCTCGTGGATGGCCTTGAATGTCCATTGCAGGTCGTCGCCGTTGATGGTCCAGCGCATGTATCCGGCGGGGCTGCCGTCCTGGCAGACGTGGTGACCCGTGAAAACGGCGGTCTGCCACAGCGAGCCGCAGGTGGCAGCGACGTTGTGCTCGGTCACGTGAGGATAGGCTGCGGGAGTGGCAGTGTAGTTGCAATGGTTGTGGCCGCTCACGATGTGGGCCTGCTCATACTTGTTGAGCAGCGAGCACAACGTGTAGGTGTTGTCCAGGCGAGGGCTGAAGGAGAAATCTGATTTGATGCTCCAGGCGGGGATGTGAAGACACACCACCACGGGGGTACTGTAGTCCACCAGCGCCAGGTCTTTGCGCAGCCATTGCATCTGATCGTTGGTGATGGCGCCTCGGTAGTTGCGGCTGCCGGCGACGCCTTCGCTATAGGTCTCGTCATCGTAGGCGATGTTCAGGTACTGGATGTCGTCAAGCACCACATAGTGAACCTTGCCCAGATTGAAGCTGTAGTAGTTGGGACACACGATTTCACGCCATGCCGCAACGGCTTCAACATCGGTGTCGGGTCCTGCAGGCACGCTGGGATCATGGTCGTGGTTGCCGATGACGGGCCACAGTGTCATCGGGTAGTTGAAGTGTGCCATATCGTACATGAAGTCGCTCAGGTTGTAATTGTTCTGAGTCCAGAACACGTCCCAGGTGAGGTCGCCGAGCAGGATGGAATAGACGGGTGTGCCGGCGGCGCGTTCTACCTCATCGTTAAGACTGGCGATGAGTCCTTTCTTGAAGTAGGCGCGATCGCTGTTGCGGCGTGCCAGATGGGTGTCGGCAGCAAAGATGACCGTATGGCGGTCGTTGTCCACATGCCTCAGCGTGAAGTTATGCGTCTCATCGACGGTGATGTCGGGCGTGTTGAGCTGGGCCCAGAATTGCGGGTTGAAGCCATCGGCCAGCATGGGCTCGTAGCCGCCGGGCAGCGAGTAGAAGACATAGCCGTTGAGTTTGGAACTTGACATCGCGTAATAGCCGTTGGCGTTGGTGAGGACGATTTCATAGCCGTCGCTCACGGCGACACCGGCCACTCCCTTTCCGTCACAAGTGATGGTGCCGCTCACGTTGTAAGCAGCACACATCGCCGTGCCAAGCAGCATCAGCGCCAGTGTTGTCAAGGTCCTTGACTTCATTTAGTTTTCAGTTTGTAGCCAGTAACTCTTCACTCCTAACTTCTAACTCCTAACTCTTAACTCTCTTTGTCCCACGGATAGGTGCGCTTGGGGTTGCGCGGAAACCAGCCTTTGCGCACGCGCTCCTGTTGGTCCTTCATCTCCTTGATGCCCCAGAAGCACGAAAACGCACCGACGCCCATCAGAGCCGATAGCAGCACGCTATCGACCAGCAGCGAACCCACACACAGCAGGATGCCGACTATTATGAATACCCACTTGAACCGTTGCCCATAATAGTATTCCCCCTTGATGACAATCGGGTGACAGATGCCGATAATCAAGAATGAGCACAGGCCGAGTACCAGCCCTTGCAGGTTGTATGTCGCTAAAAAATCCATCATACTATCATTGTTAATTGCCGCATGCCGGGGCCATTGCCCACCCCAGGCGAAATTGTCCCGCAAAGATAATGCTTTTGACTGACATCAAAGTATGAATAATCCTTAAATTGTGTTGAAAACAGATGTCTTTCCCTAAGATTACTTGACAGATTTGAGAGCGATTAACTAAGTTGGTTTACACTAATTTTATCGTTCGCCTAAACTTGGTTGACAGTTTGGCGG
>ONGE01000004.1 GCA_900317325.1 uncultured Prevotellaceae bacterium | reverse complement strand
TGAGCGGAAGACGGGGCTCAAACCCGCGGCCCTCAGCTTGGAAGGCTGATGCTCTATCAACTGAGCTACTTCCGCAAAACATGTGGGTAGAGATGGATTCGAACCACCGAAGCGATGACGCAGCAGATTTACAGTCTGCCCCATTTGGCCACTCTGGAATCTACCCATTGTGTTATGTTCTTGAGCCTCTTGTCGGATTCGAACCAACGACCCCGAGATTACAAATCACGTGCTCTGGCCAACTGAGCTAAAGAGGCATCTATCGTTGCGCTTGGAGATACGGGGTGATCTCGTTTGCGGATGCAAAGGTACTGCCATTTTTTAAACTGGCAAACTTTTTCGCACTTTTTTTTCAAAAAAGTTTTCAACCAGCCGCCATGATTCGTCGCAACAAATTATCTAACAATAAGTTACCGCACATCAACAGCACAACACTATTTTTTCACACCACCCTGCCCCGCTGAACAAAAAACGGCTGAACGGCCTGGAATTCCTGAGCCATGAGGCGCCGAGGAAGGACAAGGTCGAACAGGGTCAGACAGGGTCAGACTAAGTCGGACAAAGTCAGACGGGGCCGGACAAGGTCGGACAGGATCGGACGGGGAGCTGTAATGTCATGCCAGGACGCTATGGGGCTGGGCGGTCGTTATAATACATTATATATTAGGGCAGGGACTGGTGCCCCTGCCCTAACTAACATGAAATCTCTTGTTGTGACCACGAGGGCAGTTTACCTCGATGTCATGACGGTGTTGATGAGCATGGTGACGTCGGTGATGTTCACGTTGCCGTCGCCGTTCATGTCACCATTGGCGGCATTGATGGTGCTGTAGTTCTCGGTCATGATTGCCGAAATCAGCATCGTCACGTCGGTGATGTTCACCTGGCCGTCGTTGTTCACATCGCCACGGCTGCCGCTCAGCTCTTGTATGATGTAGAAGTTCTTCCAGAAGTCAGCCGCCTGATAGGCACTCTTGCATCCGCTGGGCACCTTGAGTGTACATTGCCCGTAGTTATCATAGTCAAAGACATTCTCGGTAATAGGGGGCGGTGCGGTAGCCAGGCAGGTCACGGTCTTCATCCACCAGTTACCGTCAAAGGCATGTTCGCCGATGGTGGTCACTCCCTTGCCGATGGTCAAGCTATCCAGGCCACAGTTATAGAAGGCGTACCAGCCGACAGTGGTCACCGAGTTGGGAATGATTACCGATCCCAAACTATAGCTGCCCGAGAATGCGGCATCGTCGATGCAGGTCACCGAATTAGGAATCACAACATTCTTCAATCCTGTGCAGTTCTCAAAGGCGTAAGTTCCGATACGAGTCACCTGATAGGTCCTGCCGTTATAGGTCACCGTTGACGGTATGATCACCGAGTCGTGATACTTAATCGGGCTGGAGGTCACCTCGACGGTGTTGCTGCCGGTGATGTTATAGCAGATACCGTTCACCTTGAAGTCATAGGTGATTTCGTTGATAGAAGAGAAGCCCGACCAGTTCGCGGCCGCTTGGTAAGCGCTCTTGCATCCTTCGGTCACCCACAATGAACCTCCAGAGTAGGTGGAGCTATAGAAGGTGTTTGGTTGAATTGCGGGCGGTGTGGTCGCGAAGCAGACCACCGTCTTCAACCTATAACAATCATTAAACGCTTCGTCATCGATACTGGTCACACCAGAACCAATGGTCACGTCAGTCATATACTCGCACTCCGAGAATGCACCATGTCCGATGGTGGTCACCGAATTGGGGATCGTTATGCTGGTCAAACCGAAGCATTGCGAGAAGGCGTTGTTCCCAATCCTGGTCACCGAGTTGGGGAGGTTCAGGCTGTTCAACTCGGTACAAGCATAGAAAGCGAAGTTTCCGATCTCAGTGACAGTACTGGGGATCACCGTGTTTTTGCAGCCCGCAACCAGCCTATTGCCTGCCGTCTCGATGATGGCATTGCAGTTGTCGCGGGAATCATAAACCGTGTTGCCGCTCGCCACTGTGATGCTTTCCAAGCCATTGCAACCGACAAATGAATAACAGCTGATGGAGGTCACCGAGGCAGGAATCGACACACTGGTCAGTTGGCTGCAGGCATTGAACGCAAATTCGTCGATGGCAGTCACCCGGTAAACACTGCCGCTGTAGGATGTCATGGCGGGTATGTCAACACTGCCGCTATATGGGCCACGTGTCACCTCCACGGTCCTGTCACCCGTGATGTTGTAATAAATCCCATTCATCACAAAGTCGCAGGCGAACTCTTTGATAGTTTGGAATTTATTCCATGAACCATCTCTCTGATAGGCGTTCAAGCATCCTCTGGGCACCCAAAGAATGGTATTCTCATATTGGTAAGAACTAAACGGATCTGGATCCCATTCCAACTCGGGGGGCGTAGTCGCCAAGCAGGTGACAGTGATCAATCTTTTACAACCAACAAATGCGTCGGAAAAGATATCGGTTACCCCGGCGGGAATGATGATGCTGGTCAAGTGAGAGCAACCGTAGAACACATCATTTCCTATTACTCTCACCGTACTGGGAATCGTCAAACTAGTAATGCCAGAACTTTTAAACATGGCATAGCTGAGACCAGTCAGCCCTTCGGGTAACGTGACTTTCTTCAACGCATAGCAATCCGCAAACGCTTCACGGCCAATAAAGGTCACAGTGTTGGGGATATCCACACTCTCCAAAATATAACACATGTTAAAAGCATCATCGCCGATCGAAGTCACCGTGTTGGGAATCTTCACGCTGGTCAGTAGTGTCTTGTAGTAGAAAGCCTCCATGCCAACTGAAGTCACCTGATAGGTCACTCCCTCGTAGGTCACACTGCTGGGAATGACCACCTCGCCCACACAGTTGGTTGTCGAACCCCCTCTTGCCAATCTGACGGTGTTGTCGCCCGTAATGAAATAGCAAGAACCATTCAACATGAAGTCATAGTACTTTCGACCTGTGTTAGAAAAGTTATTCCAGTAGCCCGTGAGATATTTAGACCAACTGTCAAACGACACCGTGAGGGTGGCGCTCGAGTAGGTGGATTCGTCAAAGGTGTCGGATTGAATCGTCGGCGGCACATCAGCCCAGCAGTTCACGGCCGTCAAAGCCGAGCAACCGCCAAAGGCACCGCTGCCAATGCTTGTCATACCGCAACCGATGGTCACGCTCGTCAAGTCCGAGCAACCATTAAAGGCCAAGTCTCCGATGGTCGTCACGGCATGAGGGATGGTCACGCTCGTCATTCCAGTACATGAAAAAAATGCTAAGTTACCGATGGCAGTCACGGTTTTAGGAATCACGGTGGTTCTGCAACCGGCCAGCAGCGTGTTTGTCGCTGTCTCGATGATGGCATTGCATCTATTGCGGGAATCATAGACTGCATTTCCGCTCTCCACAGTGATGATGACCAGATTGTTGCATTTGGCAAATGCCCTATCTCCAATAGCGGTCACCGACTGGGGAATGGTGATATGTGTCAAGCCCGAAGAGAAGAAGGCATTCATCCCTATAGACGTCACCGTGGCAGGAATCGACACCGACCTCAGATCCGATCTAAGGACAAAAGCACTTTGACCGATACGCGTCACCTGATAGACTTTGCCGCCGTTGGACACTGCCGAGGGAATCGTGATGCTGTTGACACTGCCGCTATAGTCTTCGTCAATCCCATCCACCTCAACAGTCCGGTCACCCGTGATGGTATAGCAGATACCACCCGACACGAAGTCGTAGGCGCTGGCCGTCAATGCGGCCAATATGACGGCAAACATCAGTAATAGAAATCTCGTTTTCATAAGCCTTTTTTTTATTTATTGTCAGTCTTTCACTTCACACTTGATTCAGAAGACAAGAAAGACAATAAAGACTATTCTTTCTTATTCTCGGCCTTTCGCTTTATTGTCTTTCTTGGCTTCTGATCACGGGACAAGTGGCATCAGTTGGCGCTCATGATCTTATTGATCAGGGACGTCACGTCGGTGATGTTCACGTTGCCGTCGCCGTTCATGTCGGCATTATCTGCATTGATGCTGCTGATGCTCTCGGCCATGATTGCCGAAATCAGGGTCGTCACGTCGGTGATATTCACCTGACCGTCGTTGTTCACATCACCCTTGGTGCCAAAAGTCATCACATGCGTGAAATTGCGCCAGCCTGTGGCTGGCCTGTAGGCATTGACAGCACCCGAGGGTACGCGCAACCAGGCACGACTATAGCAGTCGGCATCGAACACATCGTCAAGAATCGTCGGCGGTGTGGTGCCCAGGCAGGTAACGCTATTCAAGTTGGGGCAGCTGGTAAAGGCATACTCGCCGATGCTCGTCACACTGGCGCCGATCGTCACACTGGACAAGGCATTACAGTAGGAGAAGGCGAACCAGCCAATGGTGGTCACCGAGTTGGGGATCGTCAACGTCACCAAGCCGCAGTTGGAGAATGCCGCATCGCCAATGTAGGTCACCGACGAGGGTATCGTTATTCTCGTCAAACCCGTGCAGCCCTCAAAAGCATAATCGCCGATGCCCGTCACCTGATATGTCTTGCCGTCGTAGGTCACCGATATCGGAACAACCAAGTCGCCGCTATACAATGTAGGATTCTCGCACACCTCAACCGTGTTGTCGCCCGTGATGGTATAGCAGATACCGTTCACCATAAAGTCGTAAGTCAGCTCCTTGAAAGTGGAAAAATCTTTCCAACCGTCCGCAGCCTGATAAACACTCTTGCAGCCCTGGGGCACATAGAGCGTGCCGTTCTCATAGGTGTTGTCTTCGAAGGTGCCAAAGATGCTACCAACTTCAATATGTGGCGGAATCGTCGCTAAGCAAATCACACTTTTCAAAGCGCTGCAAGACATGAATGCGCCACCTTCTATGCTGGTCACCGAATTGGGAATGGTCACGCTCGTGATCGCTGTGTTATAAAATGCATAGTCGCCGATGGTGGTCACAGTATTGGGAATCACCGTATTAATGCAAGCTACCAGTAACCTGTTGGTGGCTGTTTCGATAATAGCATTACAATTGTCGCGGGAATCATAAACCGTGTTGCCGCTTGCTACATTGATGCTGGTCAAGCCACTGCAGCCAGCAAATGCTACATAGCCGATAGAAGTCACCGACTGTGGTATGGTGATGCTGGTCAACCCACTGCATTCAGTGAACGCATTATTGTCAATGGATGTCACCGAACCAGGTATTGTCACACTTGTCACGCCACTGCTTCGCCAAAATGCTTCGTGGGCAATAGAAGTCACTCGATAAACGGTGCCCATGTAGGATGTCATCGTGGGGATGTTGATATCGCCGCTGTAAGGGCCCATCACCACCGCAACGGTTCTGTCGCCCGTGATGGCATAGTAAATGCCATTCATCTCAAAGTCATAGACAAATTCACTCACCATGAAATCCTTCCAGTAATTACTTTCCCGATAAGCCTCCTTGCATCCACTGGGCACACAAAGGAGGGCATTCTCGCGGACAGAGCTTTCGAAGATCCAGCCTCCAGAAGATGGTGGCGTGTGCGCCAAGCTGTTCACTCTCAATATCGCATGACAATTACTAAATGTATTAGATCCCATTGATTGCACTCGACTACCAATTGTCACTGATGTCAAACCAGTGCAACTAGAAAATGCATAGTTGCCAATCTGAGACACCGAGTTGGGGATTGTTATACTCTTTAATCCAGTGCAGCCAGAAAATGCAGAGCTACCAATCATAGACACCGAGTTGGGGATTGTTATACTCTTTAATCCAGAGCAACCAGAAAATGCAACGTCGCCGATAAAGGCCACATCATCTGGTATTATTGTGTTCATACAACCCATTAGCAGCCCGTTAGATGACGTCTCAATAATGGCGTTGCAGTTATTGCGAGAGTCCCAAACCGGATTACCATCCACAACTTTAATGCTCGTCAAACTAGAGCAATTCCGAAATGCACCTTGTCCAATAATGGTTACCGAGGCCGGAATCGTCAGATGGGTCAAGGCTGAACAACCATTAAAAGCATAGTCGCCGATGGACGTCACCGAATTGCCGATAGTCAGGCTTGCCAAAGCTGAACAATAATTAAAAGCATAGTTGCCGATAGACGTCACCGAATTGGGGATAGTCAAGCGTGTCAAAGCTGAACAACCATTAAAAACATGGTTGCCGATGGACACCACCGAATTGGGGATAGTCAGGCTTGTCAAGGCTTGACAATTATAAAAAGCATAGTCGCCGATAGACACCACCGAATTGGGGATAGTCAGGCTTGCCACGGCTGAACAATCATAAAAAGCATAGTCGCCGATGGACACCACCGAATTGGGGATAGTCAGGCTTGTCAAGGCTGGACAATTATAAAAAGAATTTCTGCCAATACTTTTCAATCCATTCTCAATAGTCAAGTCAGACAAAGCGCGGCAATAGCCAAACGCATAAGTACCAATGGAGTCCACACCACTGCCAATGGTCACCCTCTTCAATGAAGAACAAGTCCGGAATGCTTCTGCTGCGATAATAGTTTCGCCATTTCCAATAATGGTCACGCTCTCCAAAGAATCACAGACAGAAAACGCTTCAGAGCCAATGTAGGCCACAGCGTTGGACAAGGTCACGTTCTTCATTTTGCAATTAAAAAACGCCTTAGAGCCGATGGAGGTTACCGAGCTAGGGAAGTTCACGTTTGTCAACTTAGAGCAAACATAAAAAGCATAGTCGCCTATGGTCTTCACCGAGTTGCCCATCATCACGCTTTCCAATTTATTGCAATTAAAAAAGGCGTCGTTGCCAATTGTTATCACCGAGTTGGGGATGGTCACACTCGTCAAACCAACACAATCATAAAAAGCATAGACGCCTATGGATGTCACCGAGTTGCCCATCGTCAAGCTTTTCAATTGAGTGCAATTAAAAAATGCATTATCGCCAATTGTTATCACCGAGTTGGGGATGGTCACACTCTTTATGTTAGAGTTACAATAAAAAGCTTTAGTGCCAATGGCCTTCACCTGATAAACAACGCCGGCATTGGACGTCATCGAGGGGATATTGATGACGCTGTCTTGATAATCACTGGCTTGAGTTCCTGACGAGCTGGAGGTCAGTTCAACGGTTCTATCACCCGTGATGTTGTAATAGAAACCGCCCGACTGGAAGTCGTAGGCGCTGGCGCCGAGGGCGCACGCCAGGCAGGCCACGAGGGCAAGCAGCCTGAAAAGTAGTTTTGTCTTTCTCATAATTCTTATCTGTTAAAAGGTTAATAAAAATAGTTTCCTGGAAAATGCCACAAAGCATAAAGCCTCGCCGTGATTGCGCAAATATACTGAAAAAACCTGAAATCCCTAGCAAGACTTGCAAAAAAATGACAGAAAAAAAAGAAAACTACGACTTCAAATAACAAAGCAGTTGTTGCAAAACTCCACTTGAGTCAGTCTTAATCGGCCTAACGGCCGAGAAATCAAAAAAACAGAATAAAAATAATTCAAATTCAATGGTGTCTGGTAAAACATCGATGGTGTTTGGAGAGTGTTGCATAATTCAATGACGCAGAAATAAACCGTGCTACGCACGGGAAATTGCGCAAATCATATATAAAATTAGGCAAAATTATTTGAATAATTTTTATTCTAATTTGATTAATTTCCCGCCCACAAGGGCGGTTTATTTTTTCAGGCGAAACAATGATGAGACAGCCTCTTCACGGGGTATTGTGCTCTTGCTGGTTGTGCGGGCATGAAACGGCGTCCCCCGCCGGCACTCTGGTGCCGGCAGGGGACGTGATGTTTTTAATAATATGTGGGGATGGGATTATTTGTCGCGACGACCTTTCTCGAGTTGACGTTTCAGGGCGTCCACGCAGTTGTCGATGGCTTCCTCGAAGGTGTCGGCTACCTTGTTGGCGAACAGATCCTCGCTGCGGGGCACGTTCAAGCGCACCGACGCCTCCTTGTTCATGGCAGTCTCGGGTTTCACGACCTTGAGTACAACCTCGGCATTAGAGATCTCCTCATTGTACTTTCCCAGTTTTTCCACTTTCTTGTTGATGAAGTCATTCAGTTTCTCGGTTGCATCAAAGTGGATGGCATTGATTTTAATTTCCATATTAACCTCCTTTTTTAAGTGCCCGTGGATGGGCGAGTTCGTAATTGTATTGTAGTTCACTCAATGTCACATGAGTGTACACCTGTGTCGCAGCCAGGCTCTCGTGGCCGAGCAGCTCCTTGACACTGTTGAGCTGCGCCCCGTCGTTCAGCATCACGCTGGCAAAGGTGTGCCTCAACACGTGAGGGCTGAGCTTGCCGGTAGCACCAGCGGCTGCCAGCGAGTCGTGCACGACGTGATAGACCAGCGAGGGATAGAGCGGCTTGCCCTTGACGGTGACCAGCAGGTTGCTGCACTCGGGCTGCAATGCGGCTCGCAAGGTGCGGTACTGCTCAATCCGATTGACAAGCTCGTCGCCGAAGGGGACAATGCGGTCCTTGTCCCGCTTGCCTCGCACCTTGAGCTCACGGCTGGCGGTATCGACAGCCGTGTCCTGCAAGCCGATGAGTTCGCTCAAACGGATGCCCGTCTCATAGAACAACATGACGATGAGACGGTCACGCACTTGGGTGAAATCATCCTCATCGATGTCGGCGTCCAGCACGGCATCGACAGCGGGTTGACGAACAAACTTGGGTAAGGGCTTGGCCAACTTGGCCAGATCGACCTGAGCCGCCGGATTGGACGCGACATCGCCACGTCGCAACAGGTAACGGTAAAGGGTCCTGATGGCCTGCACCTTGTGGCGCAAGGTGCCTGCACAGTCTCCTTGGGCCGACCGTTGCATGAGCCATGCGCGTATGTCGCTGGCGGTGACCGAAGCCAGGTCGAGGTTGCCGTTGCCACCCGTGACGAACGCATCCCACTGCTCAAGGTCACGGCGATAGAGGTCCACCGTTCTCCAGGACAGATTGCGCTCGAGGCGCAGGTATTGCAGGAAACGTTCCACAGTAGCGTTCATAGGCATACAATTGTGTGACATCAACAGCCGTCACGGCAGGTGACCGAGGACGTGCTGCTATTGCGTCGCTAAAATAGCAACTATTTTTATGAATTGCAAATTTTAGGCCAAAAATCTTGTCAAAAAGATAACTTTTGAGCCTTTTGGCACATTTTAACACCTCACACCATCGGCACTCATTGACCCACACACAAAGGCCCTGCCTTGGCATCCGCGCGTTTAGGCCCCACGCAAAGGCGCTAAGACGCGAAGATTTTTAAAACAACTTAAACGTGAGTTCAACGAAAATAAAGTGCTGATACTCAGTTCCCCTCTTGGTTAAGAGGGGACTCCTCCCCCGCCTGGGGGGAGGTGCCCGTTAGGGCGGAGGAGGGGGAGAGGGGCGGAGGAGGGGGAGATGGCAGGGGCGTTCGTGATACAGCGATAAATAACCTTAATCGGTGGAATCAACGCCCCCTGGCCCCCTCTAATCTTAGAGGGGGAGTTGCTAACGCACTGATTGACTGTCAATAATTTCGTCGAACTCACGTTAAACAATATGGCATCCGCAACGTTTAGACCCCACGCAAAGGCGTGAAGACGCGAAGATTTTTAAAACAACTTAAACAATATGGCATCCGCGACGTTTGACCACACACGATGACACTAAGACGTCCGAAGGGCGATTATTTGAGTAACGTGGGTAATGTACAGCGAAGTGGTTTGCATCACCCACGAGAGACCCATACTATCCTCGTCGCTGGAAGCGCCCCCTACTGTGCTATGACAAGATGGCACACACAAAACAGACAGGAACCGCCTGACGGCGATTCCTGTCTTGATATGATTGTTGTGAGTTGATCGGGTATTACTCTTCGCGGTTGCGGAGCTGCTGTACATAGACAGCCTTCATCATCTTCTTGCGGTTGGTGATCGAAGGCTTCTGGAAAGCCTGGCGGGTACGCAGTTCTTTGATGACACCGGTCTTCTCGGTTTTACGTTTGAATTTCTTAAGGGCGCGTTCGATGTTGTCGCCTTCCTTTACGGGAACAATAATCATAATGAGTTTGTTTTGTTTTTAATGTTTTATTTGTTTGTTAATTGATGAATTTCTTCATTGGGTTGTGGCCCTATATCAGATGGAGCATCGCCAGCGAGCCACGTGCCGAGCGATGTCATAAAGGTCGATATGTATTGATTTTCAATCTCTTACAGTAGGTTAACCAACCCCCTTTCGTTTTTTAGCGCCGCAAAGTTAGATATTTTTCCAAAACCGACAAAGGTTTTTGTGAAATATTTTTTTGCAAAAAACAGCCCGCACGCGATGAATTGCCATAAAACAAAGCACGAGACAGTGTGCTGCCTCGTGCTTTGCTACTGATTTAACTCTTTTATTATTTCTCGATTATTTCTTGCGGTTGCGCACCGAGCGCACGCCGGCATTGACGGTCTGAGTACTGGTCTTGGGCTTGCGCTCCTTGATCTTGGCCTTTTTCTCTTTTTCTTTGGCTTTGGCCTTGGCTTTGCTCGACTTCTTGCTGGTCGAGGACTTGCTGCCGCGCTTGGTGGTGCGGGTCACAGTCTTCTCTTCCTTGTCGGCGGCTTCGCCTTCAACTTGCTCGGCGCCTTCTTCACCCTCTTCGAGTTCACCCTCGGCCTCAGCACGGGCTTTCTCCTCGGCTTCGGCGCGAGCCTGCAGTTCCTCCAACGGCGGAACCCACAGGTCCTTGTTGAAGCTGCGCAGACGCTGCTCGATGCTGTCCTGAGCGTGCTTGTAGGCCTCTTCCTCGGGGAACATCTGCTTGAGCGACAGGTTGCGCAGGTTCTTGGTCTTGATGATGTCGCCCGTGTACATGTTCAGCTTGAAGAAGTCATCGATGCTGTAGCGGGCCAGGTTGTTGTCATCGTCGGTGAAGACATACTGTTGTGCCAGATAGGGACGGATGTCGTTGAGCTTGACCCAGAACATGGGATAAGGCACGGCCTCACCGCTCCAGTCGTCGGCCTGGTGCAAGACGGGGCACAACGCCTCGACGCGCGCCTTCATCTGGTTGCTGCGGGTGTCAAACTCCCATTTCTCGATGATGTAGTAGCTGAGCACCTCGGCGCCACGGATGTCGGCAGCCTCAAACTCATAGATGGGATTCTTGGCTGTGCTGCCCTTGGCCTCGGTATAGTAAATCGAGAAGCGGTCGAACAGCTCATTGACCTTGACCTTGAAGTCCTCGGTGAACATCTCGCGTCCGTCAACCAGATACTCGTAGGCCGAGATCTGATTCTTGGCCAGCAGGCGCATGATGATGAAGTAGAGGTTCTCACCGTCCTCGTTGGGCACCTCAGGATAGTAAAGCGCCGGATTCTTGCCCTTGGTCAGGTCGAGCGAACGGTAGATGACCTTCATCCACTGCAGGTCGGCATCACTGGGTTCCTTGACCTCGTAGAATGACTGCTGACGGTCGGTGATTGCCGCAGCGCCGTCCTTCTTGTCCTTCTTGCGGGAGTCGCCTTCGTTGCGCTTGGTCACCTGAGCACCGGCCTGAACAGCCAAGCCGATGAGCAGCAGAGCGATTATCAATCTAAGATTCTTCATATTCTGGTTTATTGCTTTATGATCTTTTCAATTGGGACTAGTTCACGATAACCTCGATGGGCGAGATGTCACGGGTGATGCCGTCGGGGCCGGTAGCCTTGACGCGGGAGATGTAGAAGCGCTTGCCGTGTGACAGGCGGCGCATGGCGGCCTTCTGTCGCTCGGAGAACTGCGAGCCGTTAGACAGCTCGGGCACTGCATTACCCATCGAGTCAAAGAATACGGTCTCAAACGACACGACCTTGTAGTCGATGTTCAGGATTTCGTCGTCGATAGCGGCATCCAGTCCTCCAGCGGCCATCAGCAGGGCCTTGGAGAAGGGCTTGCCACCCTTGTAGCGGTTGGGCTGTCCCTTGTCGTCCTTGTAGGTGATGAAGGGCGTGGGATCAGGCAGCTTGCGCACCTTGAAGGTGGTGCTGCCCACGTTGGTGCGTTGGCCGTCCATCTCGGCAGTCACCGAGATGACACACTCGGCACCCACCTTGCTGGGATGTGCCACCCATCCATCACCGCTCTTGGTGAGCGTTCCGTTGGTCATCGTGGCGCTTATGCTGCCCTCGGGCACACCGGGCACAGCGATGCTGATGGGGTTGTTGATACCGGCATACAGCACGTTCATCATCGTGGCGCTGATGGTAGCCAGGGGGTCGATGACGGTGTAGCTCGACTTGAAGTCGCGTTTTGTCACCGTACCGTCACGTCCCAGCACCTCGATCCAGCCCGAGTATTCATAATTACCCGCCTTGCTGGTCGCCACCTCATAGATGCCCGTGTTGTTGTTCAAGTGGGAGCCATTGACATACACGATGGGTCGCTGGGTGGTATCGATGGCCGCGAGCACGATGTGGGCGCTGTACTTGGTACCGCGCATCACGATACGTGAGTCGGGCACGACGAATGCATTGACCAGGTTCACACGCAGGTCACCCAGGTCGACGTTGGTCAGCATCTGGTTCAGGATCTCACCCTCGGCATAGCGCACGTCGTTCTGCAACTTGGTCAACAGGGTGACGGCAGCGATACAGGGCATATTATCGAACATGGTCTCTTCCCAGTTCTTCTTACTCATTTCCTCACCACGGGCCTTGGGAGGCACTGTCGAGAGAGCAGCCTCCAGGTTTTGGCGTTTCTCGGGATCATCGAGAAAGGATGTCACGAACTGACGATACTGGTCAATGCGCGACCTCAGGATCTTGCCATTACCGGGTCGTCCAGTCTCCTTGGGAGGCAACATGACGACGCTGGCCGCCTCGGTGTTGTCGCGGCTGCGGATGTTGTTGACATCGCCATCTTCACCGTCGGCAGTCTTGACGATCAAAAGCTTCAGCGAGTCTATGTAGTTGTAGAGTTTGTCGGTTTCACCCACCACCTGGGTCGCCTTGTCCAGCCATACCTTGCCTTTCTCGGGGTTCTTCTCGTTGAAGGCCTGCAATTGGGCATAGAGGGCCTGGTTACGCGCCATGATGGTGCGGTTGGAGCGAGTCAAGCCGTCCTGCACCTGACTGAAACCGTTGAGCACATCGCTCGACACGTTCAGGGCAAGCATAGCCGTCAAGACGATATACATGAGGTTAATCATCTTCTCTCGCGGCGACATGCGGTTGACGCTCTTATTTTTTGAGGTTGCCATCTATTGTTTCTCTCTATCGGTTAAAATAGGATTGATGTCAAATATCGGGTTCAGATTGCGGTGTCACGCGTCCTGATCATTGTCAGGCTCGATGCCGGGCATGCCGGGCATGGGACGGTACATGTTCACGGTCATGGCCTTGACCATCTTCTCATAGACGCTGTTGAGCTGCTTCATGTAGCGGGCCATCTTCTCGGTCTCGTCACAGTAGTGGGCACTCTCGGCAGCACTCTTCTCGTACATGTCGCGGATGTCCTTCAAGCCACGGTTCACGCGGTCGATGTTGTCGAGCTGTGAAGAGATGCTCTTGAGCTGAATCTCGTAGATGGTGTTCAGGCCGCTGATGTTCTGGTTGAGAGCCTGCATCTGGTCCACATAACCCGTGGAGCTGTTCGAGATGTTCTGGCTGTTGTCGGTAATGGCTTTGTAGCTGTTGAGCAACGTCTCGCTCACCTCGTTGAGCGCTGTCGTGGTGGCCTGGAGCTTCTGCATCTGCTCGCTGATGCCCGCCATCTGGCTCAGGTACTGCTGGGTGGCATCGGTCAACTCGGCCATGCGTGAGAGCTGATCGCTGGCGGCAGCCATCTTGGCGATACTCTCGCTCAGCGACTGGGTGTCCTCCTCGCTCAGGTTCACGCCCTGAGGCAGACCGACGGCACTCTTGGCATCGGAAACGCTGATGTTGACGTCGCCGCCTTCATAGCCTTCACCGTTACCACCGGCGCCGCCAATGAAGATACCGCCGCCCGTGTTGAAATCGGGGCGATCCTCGGGATTCTGGCTGGCCAGGACAGGGAATACTTCCTCCCAGTGATACTCTTTCTCGGGCTTGTCAAATGCCGTGAGCACGAACATGAGCACCTCGGTACCCATACCGATACTGAGCAGAGCATTACCAGCCGGCATGTGCAGAATCTTGAACAAGGCACCCAAGATAACGACTGCGGCACCGATACTGTAGGCAAAGTTGAAAAAACGCTGACCGCTGTCGCTCTTGAGGAAGCGGCCTGCTTTCTTTTTATATCTCTTGATTTTACCCATTGTTGCTTGAACTATGAAAAAATGAGTGTGATGATTTGTTCTCTCTTACTATTCTAATAATGTGGATTAGTCCTTGCAGCAGTTCTTGCGCTTGCCCTTGACGATACCCACCTTGGAGCGCACGCAACGGAAACCGATGTAGCTGCGCTGCTCGTTCTGGTATTCCCACATGCGCAAGTCGGCGCGGATGTTGTGCACCACGTCCTTCCAGGAACCGCCACGCACAATCTTGCGCGACATCTTGTAAGGATCCTCCTTGGCCACATAGTAGCGGTACTCGGGGTTGATGTCATCGGTCATGCGGTCGATGCTCTCGGTATAGGCGGTCGAGGTCCACTCGCTCACGTTACCGGCCATGTCATACAGGCCGTAGTCGTTGGGCTCATAGGTGCCCACGGGAGCCGAGATGAGGTAACCGTCCTTGACGTAGTTACCCTCGTCGGGCTTGAAGTTGGCATAGAAGCAGCCCTCGTCGACCGTCAGGGGCAGGTCGCCGTCCCAGGGATACTTGTTCTTGTTCTGGCCGGCACGGGCAGCAAACTCCCACTCGGCCTCGGTGGGCAGGCGGAAGGGCTCCACATAGATGCCCTGATTGCCCAGCGACTTCTTGAGGAACTCGGTGCGCCAGTGGCAGAAGGCGTTGGCCTGCTCCCAGCTCACACCCACGACGGGGTAGCTGTTGTAGTTGCCGTTGGCGAAGTACATGCGCACATAAGGCTCCTGGTAAGCGTTCTCAAAGTCATTCACCCAGCACGTGGTGTCGGGGTATATATTAACAATGTAGGTGTTCAGGAAGTCGAAGTCGCTCTGCAGGGGCCTGGTGATGGTCTGGCGGATGATGCGGCCGTCGTCATCGACAAAGGCGGTATCCTTGCTGATGGTGGGAGGCGTCAAGTCCACCTCGTGGTCGGTGTTGTAGTCGCGGCGCTCCGGATCGAAGCGGTGACGACGCTTAGCGGCCTCGGTCAGGTTATAGACATCATAACGGTAATTCATCTGGGAAGCGTCAAGTTCCTTGACCCCGGTAATGGGATTGATGCGATAGACGCTGTTGATGGCGCGCTCCTCGTCCTCGCTGGGGTTCTTCCAGGGGATAGACTTGCTCCAGTCAAGATGCGGAGTGACAGGATTACCTTCCTTGTCCTCCTCGATCTTGAACTCCTCGTTGCCGCCGTAGTTGGGGTCGGCAAGGCGCTCACGGATGATGGAGTCACGCACCCAATATACAAACTGTTTATACTTGGAATTGCTCACTTCCATCTCGTCCATCCAGAAGGCGTCGACCGAGATGCCGTGTGCCGTGGAATCGATACCCCAAATCGAGTCACGCTCCCCTGGCCCCTCGCGCATCGAGCCCACATCAACAAGCACCATGCCATAGGGCGTGGTCTCGTTAAACACAGTGGCTCCGACACCGGTGACTTCACCGCCGCCGGTACCACCCTTGCGCACCGATCCGCAGGACACGGTCGCCACAGCGACCAACAGTATCAAAATTAGTTTCTTCATATTCTCACATTAAGCGTACGCTTTTTTGTTTGTTCTTGTTCTTCTCTCGCTTATCGAGTTTCACATTATAGGTAACAAACACCTCGTGGCTGCCGAAGGTAGCCTTGCTGATGGCCGACACCGGGTAGTCATAGGCATATCCGATGTAAGCGTTCTTGAGATTGACGCCGATAAAGGCCGTCACTGCATCTTTCCATCGGTAACCAGCACCGATGTTGAGCATGCGGTTATAACGCACCATAGTGGCCACCTGGGCTGTCCAGACCTTATCCGTGGCAAAGAACATTCCCGAGGGCTGTATTTCAAATAACGTATTATTAATAGGAATATTGCCACCGGCCATAAAATTATAGCCACGGCTCACCTTGAATTCATAAACTTCCATCGACTCGCGGGACTGCTTGAGCTCGATTCCAGGCGACGTCACGTGAGTCACAGCAAAGCCGGCCCAGAACTTGGGATGAGACACAAAGGCGCCCACATTGGCATCGAATGCCGTACCCGACACATCACTGTTAGGGATAATATCGGAGTTACCGGGATTCTCCTGGTCGGCCGCGGGCGTGATGGCCTCGGCGCCACGGAAAGTCTGGGAAAACACACCGGGCTGAATGCCCACACTGACCATCAGGTGACGTCCGAACCTGCGCTTGTAGGCGATCTGGGCACCGATACGGGTGTTGGTGTACAAACCGATGCGTTCATACTCGGCTTTCACACCGCCCGCAAACAGTTGTCCCATGAATTTGTAAGGCGCATCCACGGTGACATAGAAGTTCATGGGCGCGTGCCTGAAGTCCACCCACTGCATGCGGCTACCCACGTTCATGTGGATGCCGTTATACTCACCGGCGGCAGCGGGATTGTAGTAGCTCCTGCCCAACCAGAAGTGAGACAAAGCGGCATCGGACTGGGCCGAAACGCCAAGGGCCACGACGACAGCCATTGTCATCGCAGCCAGCAAGTGTTTTATGTCAAGTAACTTAAACGACATTACTTCATTATTCAAAATAGAACGTGACCACCACCATATCGCTCTTGATCTTGTTCACACTCTCGGTAAAGTGATAATCCTCGGGACGGTCCTCCAGGTCGGGACGGTTCTTATCCAACAGGTTCTTCAAGCCGAAACAGAACTTGATTTCGGGGCACAGCTTGAAGAAGGGCATATAGAAGTCACAACCCATGCCCACCGTGAGCATCACGTCGCTGTTCTTGAGCTTGTATTGCTCACCGCGATCCCTGGCCAGGTCGCCCGCGTACATCGCACCTGCGGTGAAATAAGGGCGCATGTTGTGATAACGTTTGGCGCTCATCTTCAGGTCAACAGGCACGACAATATAGGTCGACTTGATGTTCTGGTTCTGCTTGTAGTGGCTTTGCTCGGCCCATTGCGGATCGCCGCGATGGTTCAGGAAACGCACCACCTTGTTACCGAAGTACAGTCCCGGCGACACCCTCAGGTTGAAGTGGTCGGCGATACGGTAGTCGGCCAGCACGTTCACACAGAAGCCCGGCGAGTGAGCCGATACGTCGGCGTACCACTCCTCACCGTTATCCGAAATGCCGCCACCGGTGACACGGCCGTTGTTGGTAATGGCGAGATTCTGGAAATTCATGCCCACCGAGAAGCCGAAGTGCACCTTCTTGGTATCGGCATAGGGGCGATTCAGAATCATGTCATTATCCTGGGCATGCGCTACGGCGCACACCATCAACAGCAGCATAATCGCAATATGTCGGAGCTTAGTCAGGTCCATTTACTCATATTAACGCAATTTTTGGTCGCTTATTGCTTAAAGTGCAAAAAAGTGCTGCCAAAACGAGCTTTTCTTGCTTTTTTTCGCGTCGAAAACGTGACAGGGATGGCGGCATTTGGTGGTGTGGAGGGAATTGTGTACCTTTGCCATCCAGAAAACATAAAAAACGAGATAAAACTATGTCATTACAATGTGGAATCGTGGGACTGCCCAATGTGGGCAAGTCCACTCTGTTCAACTGCTTGTCGAACGCCAAGGCGCAGTCGGCAAACTTCCCTTTCTGTACCATCGAGCCCAATGTGGGCGTGATCACGGTGCCCGACGAGCGTCTTAACGAGCTCGCCAAACTGGTGAATCCGGCACGCATCGTCCCCACCACGGTCGAGATCGTTGACATCGCAGGTCTGGTGAAAGGTGCCAGCCGCGGCGAGGGCTTGGGCAACAAGTTCCTGGGCAACATCCGTGAGACCGATGCCATCATCCACGTGCTGCGTTGCTTCGACGACGACAACGTGACTCACGTCGACGGTACCGTGGACCCCGTGCGCGACAAGGAGGTCATCGACCTGGAGCTGCAGTTGCGAGACCTGGAGACCATCGAGAGCCGCATCAGCCGCGTGCAGAAGCAGGCTCAAACCGGCGGCGACCGCGAGGCCAAGGTGCAGTATGAGGTGTTGAAGCGCTACAAGGAGGCCCTGGAACAAGGCCACAGCGCCCGCACGGTGGAACTGCTCAACAAGGATGAGGAGAAAATCGCCCACGAGCTGTTCCTGTTGACCAACAAGCCGGTGATGTATGTTTGCAACGTCGATGACAAGAGCGTGGTGAACGGCAATGCCTATGTCGATGCCGTGCGCGAGGCTGTCAAGGACGAGGATGCCCAGATCCTGGTCGTTGCCGCCCAGACCGAGAGCGAAATCGCTGAACTCGAGGACTACGAGGAGCGCCAGATGTTCCTGGCCGAGATCGGTTTGGAGGAAAGCGGCGTGAACCGCATCATCAAGTCGGCCTACGCCCTGCTGAACCTCGAGACCTTCCTCACGGCCGGTCCCAAGGAGGTGCGCGCCTGGACCTATCGTCGCGGCAGCAAGGCACCGCAGTGCGCCGGTGTGATCCACACCGACTTTGAACGCGGTTTCATCCGTGCCGAGATCATCAAGTACGAGGACTACATCCACTATGGCAGCGAGGCCGCCGTCAAGGAGGCAGGCAAGCTGCACATCGAGGGTAAAGAATATGTGATGCAGGACGGCGACATCGTCGTGTTCCGCTTCAATGTCTGATTCCTGCTTGAAAGTGTCGCTAAGGTCGTTAAGGACACCGTAAGGTCTTTAAGGACCTTAGGGTCTTTTAAGGAGAGGCGTAAAAGATAAAAAACTTGTTCTTGAAAAATAAAAGACTTGTTGGTGCGTTATAATAGTGACGACAACAAGTAATGATTGCCTATGGCTAAACGCGTACTCTTGGTCAATAAGTTTTATTATCCCCGAGGCGGCGACTGTGTCGTTGTCCTCAACACCGAGGCTCTGCTCCGTGAGAACGGCGTGGAGGCTCAGGTGTTTGCGATGGAGTACCCCAAGAACCTGCAGGCCCACTACCAAGACCGGTTCGCCAGCCAGGTGAACTTTGGCGGCGGCATGGGCAACCAGTGGCGCGCGCTGCAACGCACGCTGGGACGCGGCGATGTAGGCCAGCGCTTCGAGGCCGTGCTCAACGACTTCAAGCCCGACGTTGTCCACCTTCACAACATCCACAGCTACCTGTCGCCCGTGGTGGGAGAACTGGCCCACAAGCATGGCGTGCGCGTGGTGTGGACCTTGCACGACTATAAACTGCTGTGCCCGCGCTACGATTGCCTGTTGAACGGCAAGCCGTGTGAGAAATGCTTCAACGGCTCAAAGTTCAACGTGCTCATGCATCGTTGCATGAAAGGGTCTTTGCCGGCCAGCGGCGTGGCATGGCTCGAGGCGATGAAGTGGAATCGCCGCACACTGCAGCAGAACACCGACACTTTCATCTGCCCCAGCCAGTTCATGGCCGACAAGATGATCGCGGGAGGTTTCAACCCCGACAAAATCAAGGTGCTGAACAACTTTCTTGACCCCGTCAAGCTCAAGCAATATCAGGCCATCGACACCAGTGCGCCACGCGAGGATTACTACTGCTTTGTGGGACGCCTGTCGCCCGAGAAGGGCATCGAGGACCTGCTGGAGGTGGCCTCTCACCTGCCCTACCGCCTGAAGGTTGCCGGCAGCGGCACCCTGGAGCCGGCCATGCGCATCAAGTATGCCGACAAAGAGAACATCCAGTTCCTGGGCATGCTCGACGCCCCCGACGTAGCACGGCTGCTGGCCGGCGCACGCTTCAGCATCGTGCCGTCGCAGTGGTACGAGAACAATCCCTTGAGCGTCGTCGAGTCGTTGTGCGCCGGCACCCCTGTGGCCGGATCCAACATGGGCGGCATCCCCGAGCTCATCAACACCACCAACGGTATCGTCTTCCAACCGTTTGACAAAGAGACACTTTCGACCGCTATCACCATGTCGATGACCCGCCAATGGGACCATGCTGCCATCGCCCGCCAAGCCCTTGAACGCTTCGCCCCCGCCACCCACATGAACGTGCTGTTGAAAGACATCTACCAAATTTGATACTCCACTTCACATTTTTTTATTACTTTTGCACAATATTTCGCTTTTTCACAAGTTAAATTAGTGTATAAGGCTTATTGACGATAGCAAATGAAGAATGTGATTCAGGGAAGTCTGATCACCACTTTCAGGTGCAATGCCCAGTGCAACATGTGCAACATCTGGAAGTTCCAGACCAGCCCGAACGAAGAAATAGACGCCTCCTACTATGAGAAACTGCCCGCGGGGTTGCGCATCAACATCACGGGTGGTGAGCCGACGTTGCGTAAAGATATCGACCGCATCTTCGAAATTCTCTATCCCAAATCTCGTCTGCTGGAGCTGAGCACCAACGGTTACAACACAGCTAAAATCGTGGAGCTCGCCAATAAATATCCCAATATCCTCATCCGCGTGAGTGTCGAGGGTCTGCCCAAGATCAACGACGCCAAGCGCGGCATTAAGGATGGCTTTGACCACGCCCTGCGCACGATGCTGGAGTTGAAGAAGACCAAGTGCAAGAATATCGGCTTCTCGGTGGTCATCTCGCCCGACAACTACATGGACCTGCTCCACCTCTACGACCTGTGCGTGGCACTGGATGTGGAGTTGGGTAACTCGGCGGTGCACAACTCATGGTACTTCCACAAGGATGACAACCAGATCGAGAGCGAGGAGGCCTTGCGCCAGCATGAGCTTTTTGTCAAGGCATTGCTCACCAGCAAGCGCCGCCATTTCAAGGACCGCTTGAAGGATTACGGCCGTGCCTACTTCAACCGTTCGATTCACCGCCGCCTGCGCGGTGACACCGACGAGTACCGTCCGCCCTGCGGCGCGCTGAGCGATTTCTTCTTCATCGACCCGTGGGGTAACGTGACCCCCTGCAACGGTAGCGGTGAAGAGTGGAAGATGGGCAACATCAAGGAAGACTCCTTCGAGAACATCATGAACAGCGACAAGGCCAAGGAGGCGATGGAAAAGGTGCGCCAGTGCAAGCGCAACTGCACCTTCATCGTCACCGAGCGTCACGACATGGTGCGCCGTCCCTGGGTACCCATCCTGTGGATCCTCAAGAACAAGTGGCGCATCCGCAAGGGTCAAGACATCTGCTGGGACTAAATTCAAATTAGAAATTAGGAATTAGGAATTAGGAGTTGGCGATTGCCAACAACTAAGGACTAGGGACTAAGGACTAGAAACTCAAAAAAATGAAGACGATAGCGGTGATCGGCACGCGCGGTTTCCCTGGCATCCAGGGGGGTGTCGAGGCTCATAGCTATCATCTTTACACCCACATGCAGGACGTGAAGGTGCGCCTCTATCGTCGTCGCGCCTATTTGACCGAGCAATCGTCCCAGACCTTTCCCAACATCGAGTATATCGACCTGCCCTCGACGCGCGTCAAGGGTTTTGAGGCCGTGTGGCACACGCTGCTGAGCGTGCTGCACATCGCCTTTCACCGCCCCGACGTGGTGCATATCCACAACATCGGGCCCGGCATGTTCGCTCCCCTGGTGCGATTGATGGGCCTGCCCGTGGTGCTCACCTACCACAGTCCTAACTACGAGCACAGCAAGTGGAGCGCACCTGCCCGCTGGCTGCTACGCCAGTGCGAGCGGCTGTCGCTGCGCTATAGCAACCGCGTCATTTTCGTCAACAAGCATCAGATGGAGAAATGCGGAGCCCTGGACAAGAGCGTCTTTATCCCTAACGGCATCGACCCCGTCACGCGCAGCGAGTCCACCTCGTTTCTTGAGAAGCACGACATCACGCCGGGTCAATACCTGCTCGCCGTGGGACGCCTCACGCCCGAGAAGGGCCTTGAGTACCTTGTCGAAGCAGCCAACCGCCTGCCCCAAGTGACCCAGGTGGTCATTGCCGGTGCCAGCGACCACGACAGCACCTATCGCCAACTGCTGGTAAAGCTCGATACGGAAAATAAAGTGATTTTCACCGGATTCACTACCGGTGAGGACTTGCGCCAGCTCTACAGTCATGCCAGGTGTTTCGTCCTGCCGTCGGTCAACGAGGGCTTCCCGATGGTATTGCTCGAGGCGATGGCCTATGGGTTGCCCATCCTGTGCAGCGACATCCCCGGCACCCGTCAAGTGGAATTGCCCGAGCAGAACTATTTCGCCGTAAAAGACGTCGATGCCCTGTGCTCCTCCATCACCCGACTGCTCGAAACCCCAGTCGAGACTCAACATTACGACCTTGAAAAATACGACTGGAACACCATTGCCGCCGCCACCCGTCGGATTCTTTTTCCTGATTATAACGTAAGAAGATAGAACACTATGCGAAAAAGGTTATTTATACTGCGAGGACTAATGATGTGGCCTGTAGCTTGGCTAATGTGGCTCATGATGAGCCCTACACAAAAAGAACTGGTCGCTGCCGACCTGACTCAGTGGTGTCGATGGCAACACATCGCTGATGGAATCAGCGGAATGGCATACCTAGCCGCCAACTTTCCTGAGTACCGTTCACTGTTGTATCGCCGCATAGGCATCAAGCGACTTTTGTTCAGTTGTTGGCTGCGCCCCATGCAGCACTTGTATATTGCCACTACTGAAATTGGGGGGGGCTTAATCTTCCAACACGGCTTTAGTAGCATCATCTCAGCCAAATCCATCGGCGAGAACTGCAAGATTTATCACCATGTGACGCTAGGTTATGATCACGACCTGCAGGCACCAGTCATCGGCAACAACGTGGAGGTGTGCTGTGGTGCCAAGGTGTTGGGCGGTGTCACCGTGGGCGACAACGTGCTTATCGGCGCCGGAGCGCTTGTAGTGAAGGATGTGCCGTCAAACACTGTAGTGGCTGGCGTACCCGCCCGCGTCATCAAGCACCTAGACCAGCAGCGCGACCTCACCTTGTAGCTTTACTTTTTTCAGATCATAGGTAACAGTAATCAAACGGACATTAGGGTTCCCGAGTCATCGTTGTTTTCCTCTGGGATGTGCACCGTGGCCTCTTGATGATTCTTGTGTATTGCGGTTTGAACACCCATCATCATTCTGTTGATACGAATTTGGATCTGGAACTGGCTCTTGCGACTCTGGAATTTCAATCGTATCAACACCCCACTGGCTGTTGAGCCAGGCTACCTTCATGTGAAAATATCTCCTGAAATACCGGTTATAACGGAACGTGATGCTGACGTAGTCACCCGAGTAGTGACGCCAGCGCAGGTTGTCATACATACCGGCCTGCTCAATGCGGGACGTTAATGAGTAGGCATAGTCGTCCATTGACAGATAAATCTCACGATAAAATGTCGCCCATAATTCGCGAACCCGTGCCTGGAACCTGGGATACTTGGCTATCTCCCCAATCCAGTGCTGGTGAAGGCCACTGGGCACTTCATCGTAGATGAAATGGTCACCGTGGAAATTGGCCGCATGGCGCACATAGCAACTGCCCCCGTCCCAATGCGGCCCGAAAACCAGCTTTGTGTCCTCGCCACGTTCCTTGTGCATATAGCAACTCCCCGAGAAAGATTCGGGGTTATCGACAATCTCCTCGACGACATAATAGACAGCCAGCGAGTTCAAGTCGATGTATCGTTCCCATTCCTCGCTCTCCTTGTCGGGATTGTAGATGGCGGCATCGGCATCGGTGAGCAAAGCGGTGATATATTCCCGCTGGACGGCACTCAGCGTGTCGGGAGAATGGGGCGTGATCCATAGCGCCGAGCCGTTGCCCTCGACCAAGTTTATCTGGTTAGAGGCGTAGTAATTATCGATTTCCAATAGCCATCCCCCAGTGATGAGATCGGGGTTGGTTTCTTTGTTCTCCTGCTCGGTGACATTAATGCGGTGCTTGTTAATCCTTATCTTCTCGGTGAGGAAATACAGACCGATGTACTGGCCGTTGAGCACCACCTCGACAGGTTCCTGTCGTGGTGCCCATTCCATGCCCAGGCGCCGCCCGATTTCAAAGGGTATTGCATCGTTCAAATCGCCCATCCAGTATTCCATATTGCACAATAACACCCAATGCCTATTGGAGGGCATACCCAGCATGCTGCATTTCTGGTCGAGTTTGATCGTGAACGGCTTCTTGTTGTAATTCTCCCAAGTATAGTTGCCCCGCCCCTTGATGAGCAGGCCCAGAGGAGCGTCGTGCGACCCGATGGACTCATATCCCTCGATGCCCATCGCATCCAGCCACCAGTCAGCATGCAGGCAATCCTCCTTCTGTTTGCCGACGATGTCACGGCCGCCCTCGGTATTGATATAGAGAACGGGCAATGTTCCCGAGTAAGAGGGCATGGGCCGCAGTTCAGTACCCAACAGAGCATCGATGAGCAGATTGATGTCGGCGATGTTGATCTCGCGGTCACCATTGATGTCGCAGGCATAGGTATAGAACGGATGATACTCAATCCCACGCGACACGCCGTCAACCAGCATGTTCACGTCGGCGATGGTCACTTCCCAGTCGCCGTTCACGTCGCCGCGGGGCCGCAGCCCGTCCTGAGCACTCATATTCATGCTCCACAGTATTGTGATAAGCGCCACAATAGTATGTATCGCGTTTTTCTTCATGCCGTATGGCTCATGCACGGTTCATTCACATTTATAACGAGGAACGGGTGGTGATATTGCCTTGCCTGTCCAAGGTGTCGCCAGTATATAAAAAAACCGCCCGACGGCTGAATGTCAGCGTCGGGCAGTCTTGTGTATTGTGGTTGACTGTGAAATTACTTCAGCCAGTCCTGTACCTTGTCGTTGGGGACCATGCGCTCCTCAAACACGTAAGCGCCAGTCTTCTCGGAGCGGACCATCTTGATCACCTTGCTCCATGAGCGTCCTTCACCAGTCTGAAGGGTTGCAACTACTTTCTTTGCCATAACTTAATATCGTCGTTAAATGGTTGTACTGCGATTACTTGATCTCCTTGTGAACGGTCATGCGTTTCAGATAGGGGTTGTATTTCTTGAGCTCCAAACGCTCGGTGGTGTTCTTGCGGTTCTTGGTCGTGATGTAACGGCTGATGCCGGGAACGCCAGTACCCTTCTGCTCGGTGCACTCCAGAATGACTTGCACGCGGTCGCCTTTTGCTTTCTTTGCCATAATACGTTACTCCTTTCTTACTTGTTAATAACCATGATTTCAGTCAGATGACCATCAGCGGCAGCCTTCTTCAGGGCGGCGTCAAGGCCCATCTTGTTGATGTTGCGCAAGCCTGCGGCCGAAACGGTCAGGCGTACCCACTGACCCTGCTCGGGCCAATAGAACTTGCGGTTGAAGACGTTAACGTTGAATTTACGTTTCGTCCTGCGCTTGGAGTGCGATACGTTGTTGCCCGTGATCGCCTTCTTTCCGGTGATTTGACAAACTTTAGACATAGTTCTTGTTTCGTTTAGTTATTGTTCTTGTTTTACATTCTCTCTTGAGTCGACTCGCGCGCTACATGCCTGCCTGTGCACAGAAAAACACAGGCGCAGCACAATATTCCGGGTGTGGACAACCAAAGGCCACATCGCCCCGTCGGTGTGAGAAGCCCACCGACCTTACGGGTTCATCTGGCAAGGGTTATCTCGCTCGTTTTATATCGTCCTACGCTTGACTGCCAGGCACTTAGCATCATAGCCTTGACATCGAAGTTTCAACGATCAAGTGTCACACTCTTGACTTGACTAACGCATGAGCATCATCGCCAGCAAGACATGTGCCGCGAAATCGGCTGCAAAGATAGTACCATTTTTTGATCCGTGCAACAGATTTGGCCTCATTTTTAGATTTTTAATTCAAAATAGGGGGTTACGGGGCACAATATGGAGTCATGCCGGGGGCGTGTAACCATGAAATCATGGGGAATGTGAAAAAAAGAGGGTGCGGCAGATGAATTTGCCGCACCCCTTGTGAAGGTTGATGTCAAAAAATACTCATTCAGTTACTCGGCAGCGTTGAGCAAGCGGTTGACCAGAATGGTGACATCGCTGATGTCAATCGCACCGTTGCTGTCAAGATCGGCGCGTGAGGGGATATCGCCATTGCTGAGCATCAGGTTGATAAAGCCCGTCACATCACCCACAGCCAACGTGCCGTCACCGTCCAGGTCACCCAGCACCTCGGTAGCCTCGCCCCTGAGCGGAATCGTGACCTGGGGGACTCCGGCACGGCTGCAATAGAGCTTGAGCGTCGCCGAATGGGTGCCAACCCTGCGAGGAACATAAGTAATCTCGACAGTACAGAGTTTAGCGATAGAGCTGCCTTTCACGATTCGGGCCATGAACTGGGAAGCATCAGCACCCTCGACACTGATTGAATAGTAGTCGGGCACGATGTAATCGGGGTGAACGGCATTCAACATGGGGGTGTTGGGGTTAGGGTCGGGCGGAATCTCGGCATCGGCAAAACGTACAACGCCGGTGCGTCTACTGAATCCCCCGGCAAAACCGGTGAAGCTCTCGGCCCGGTTGTTCACGAACATATCGGGGAAAAAGGCCGTGGCCGTAATAGGGATGAGGACATCCTGGGCATCCTGACTGGTCAGGATGAGGGTTGCACCATGAAGGTAATCTGAAATGGGATAGCATTTCAACGTCACGACGGCACCGCCAGCAGCCTCCTCGGGCGTGATGGTCTCGGGGGTGACTTCATAGTAAAAGTTGTGCTGTGATTCGATTGCCAGATTGATGTCGCCCTGGAGATTGGAGCCCGTTACCATAAATGACTTGGTGACCGGGTAGCCCACCTCAAGGTTGCCGAAGTCCAATTCCCCGACATTCACATTAATCACTGCGGGAGCAGCCCAACCCTGCAACATAGCCAGGAGCAAGGCGGCCACGAAAAAAAGTCTTATTCTCATCATTGTTTCAGAATTTTACAGTTGTTCATTAATAAAATGCAAAATTAGCATTATTATTTCACTTGAGCAATACCATCATCCAGAATATCATTCGCTCAAGTGCTTTATTCACCCTTTCAGGTCAGGGAAAAAGGTGCGCCGGCAAAGACGCGCGGCGCACCTTAAACTCTACTTCTAATACATGGAGAGACCACTTGTCTCTATCTGGTCGAATTAAGCGCCATTTCGATGAGCAGAACGATGTCGCTGACGTTAACCATACCATCGCCGTTCACATCGGCCACGCCATTACCATCGATTCCTTCCTCGCCGGCACTCATGATGAGATTGATGAGCATCGTGACGTCGCTGACGCTCAACTCACCATCGCCGTTCAAGTCGCCGGGACCACCGCCGGGAATACCCTCAACGTTAGTGAACTTCTTCCAGATAGTGGCGGCCTTATAAGCCTCGACCGAAGCCATCGGCACACGCAAGGTGGCAGTCGAATAGCAAGAGAACGGATTGTAGCTCTCAACGACGGGGGGCGTTGTCGCCAAGGAAGTCAGGCTCTCGATGGGAGCGTTATAGAACGACATGTAGCCAATGAACCTCATCGAGCGACCCAGGCTAAGAGTTACCAGACCAGTGCAATCAGTGAACGAATAGCTGGAAATCGAATCCACTGAGTCACCGATGTCCACACGCATCAAATCCGTGCAATCATAAAATGCATCGTATCCGATGCTCTTGACCGAGTTGGCGATCGTTGCGCTATTCAATCCCTTACAGCCGACAAATGCGTTTTCCTTGATTGCGTTCACACCAACGGGGATCACAAGGTCAACAATCTTTTCGCCGTTCAGATACAGTCCTTTACTTCCATTAACGGGATTGCTATTAGAATTCTTGAAGTCGATGTCACACCATGCCACGAGGTCACTGATGCAAACCGAATCTATTTTACAACCGGAGAAAGCACTATATCCCGACGTCTTAACAGACTTGGGAATGACAATGCTCTCGATACTGCGGCACTGACTGAATGCGTCATCACCTATAGATGTCACTGAGTTCGGAGCCATCACGACGCTTCTCAGTCCCTTGCAAGCATAGAAAGCGTATTTTCCGATGGTCTTCAACGATTCAGGAAGTGTAATCGTAACCGTTCCTGAGACATTCATCAATTCGTTCAGTTCTTCTTCAGATATCCAAATTTCCTCTCCGTACCAGTTATGGTACCAATACCAACCGTCATAATTGTTATAGATGGGTGTATAGTAATAATCATCGTATCCTTCATATTGAACAAGCATGAACATTTCACCGTTATCATCGACGTAGATTGAGGGATTGTCACTATATACAGTACTGATAGAATTCCTGAAAGCATAATCACCGATTGACACCAATGAATGACCAAAATCGATATTCATCAACTTATCGCAACCGCTGAAAGCATAATCACCGATGGTCTCAACCGAATTGCCGAAGGAGATTGTCGTCAAATTGTCACAGCCGCCAAAAGCAGAATAACCGACAGACTTGAGTGTTTCACCAAAAGAGAGATTCTCAACATCACACTGATAATAAGCATAGCTGGCTATGGTCTCAACACCAGTAGGAATCGTGACAATGGACGGCGAGCGGCCTTGGAAAGCATACTGTCCGATGGTCTTCACCGTGGACGGGATTACCGTCGAAAGACAGCCTTCGGTCAAGGTGTTGCTGGCAGTTTCGATAATGGCGTTGCAGTTGCCACGTGAATCATAAACCGGATTGCCGCTCTCGACAGTGATCGACTGCAGAGCTCTACAATTAGAGAATGCACGTTTACCGATTTGAGTCAACGAAGCAGGAATCGTGACAGAATTCAATTTAGAGCACAGCATGAAAGCGCATTCACCAATCTGAGTCAGTGCCGTCGGCAGCGTGACCGAAGTCAGTTTTGAACAACCGTAGAATACACGATCTCCCATCTGTGTCAACCCATCGGGAAGCGTTACAGAAGTCAAGTTATAGCAACCGTTGAATGCGTCTTTGCCGATCCTTGTAACCGATGCAGGAATCTCCATGTGGGTGATTTCGGTATGGCCATAGAAGGCCGAGTCAGGAATGGCCGTCAGCGAGCTGGGCAGCACTGCATTCTTACCCATCAACATGATGCTGTCGTTGACGGTCTTGAACATGATGTTGCAGTTCTCACGGCTGTCATACACGGGGTTCTCGCTATCGACAACGATGGTTTCCAAGCCAAGACACTGGTTGAATGCCCACTTGCCGAACGAGGTGAGTGAGGCCGGCACAGCAAGGCTGGTGAGTCTACCACAGCCATAAAAAGCGCGTGCACCTAGCGTTGTCAACGAACTGGGCAAGTCGGCATGAGCCAACACTTCACAGTTCTCGAAAGCACTTTCGCCAATAGTGATGAGGCCTGTCGGCAGTGTGACATCGGTCAACACGTCGCATTCGGCAAAGGCAAAATTTCCGATAGCAGTGACCGAGTTAGGAATCTCCACAGTCGCCACCCTGGATTGATAGGCGAAATAGTTGGGCAATTGTTCCACCTCGTTACCGATGGTTAACTGCGACACCGCTGTGAAATCAAAAATAGCAGGCTTCTCTATCGAGTTACCATAATCGTACTGATTGTTCCCGCTTGAATCATCCAAGCTGAGGTTGCGCGCATTCCATGTGAGCGTGTTCATGCGGCAATCTATGAAGGCGTAGGCGTCGATCGTCGTCACCGACTTGCCCAATGTGAGGTCTGTCACATTATAGCAACTGTAGAAAGCGCTTTTACCAATGAAGGTGACATTGTCAGGAATGACCACACTGGTCAAGCCACGGCATTGATTGAAAGCGTATGCGCCAATGATTGTAGCACTCTCAGGAATCGACAGTGTTGTGATTTGGGAGTTCCGGGCCAGATAGGAGGGTATAATCTTTACACCATCGCCGATAGTCAACGAAGTGATGCGATAGGTGGGCATATTGCCGTTGGTCCAGCACTCGCGGGCGTTCCAGGTGAGCGAGGTCAGGTTGTTGATGTTTGCAAAGGCATTAGTGCCTATGTCAACCACATTCTGGGGAATCGTCAGCGATGTCACACCATTACAGCCATTGAAAGCTTCCTGACCAATAAACTTCACCGACTGCGGAATCTCCACTGTCGTGATGGCAGAACAATAGGCCAGGTTCCCTGGAATCACAACCACCTCATCGCCGATGGTCAACGTGGCGATGCTGCTGGTGATCATGTTGCCGTTGGTCCAGCACTCGCGAGCGTTCCAGGTGAGGGACGTCAGGTCTCTGATGCCTGAAAACGCATATTCACCGATGCTGGTAACATTTTCAGGAATGGTAAGTGATGTCACGCCCGAGCAGTCCATGAATGCCCTCTCGCCGATGGCGGCAAGCGACTCGGGGAGGTTGAGTGATGTCAATCCATTGCAGCCATTAAAGGCAAAGCTGCCGATACTGGTGATGGTGGCCGGCATCGAAACAGAGGTCAGACCCGTGCAATTGTTGAAGGCATAGGTACCGATGGCAGTAACGCTATAGGTCACGCCGTTGTAGGTCACGCTGGCAGGGATGGTCACATTGCCGCTATAGCTGTTATAATTCGTGTCTTTGTAGGTCACCTCAACGGTATTGCCGCCGGTAATCAGGTAATAGATGCCACCGGCTTCAAAGTCGTAGTGGGTATTGAGTGCAACCTGACCCTCGATGTTTTCAAACAGTTTCCACCAGTCGGCGCCGCTGTACTGGGCAACAGCCACTGCAGGAACATAAAGCGCTGCCGTGCCATAGGTCTCACCGTCAAAGGCAGTGTTGTTGACCATTACGGGCGGCGTGAGGTTACGGCTCGTGACCGAGGTCAACTGCGTGCAGCCCTCAAAGGCATTCTCGAACACCTTGGACACACGGCTCGGCAGTTCCACTGACGTCAAAGCAGTGTTGCGGAAGGCCTGCTTGCCGATGTAATCCACACCCTCGGGCAGATAGATGCTTGCCAGAGAAGAGCAACCGTCAAACGCAGCTTCTTCAATCGATTTGAGCGATCGAGGCAACTGCACCGTCGTCAATGCCGTACAGCCGTTGAACGTGGTGTTGAGCGACTGCACACCAGCGGGAACCGACACAGTGGTCAAGCCCGTGCAGCCCACGAAGGTACCATTAAGGCTGGTCAAGCTCTTGGAGAGCGTCACGTTTCTCAGCCCTGTACACGAGTAAAACGCGTTCCATCCCAACGAGGTCACCGAGTTGGGCAACGTCATTGACGTCAGACTTGTGCAATAAGCGAAAGCCTGCTCTCCGATGCTGCTCACACCGTTAGGAATGGTCAATTCACTCAGACCTGTACAGCCGTAGAAAGCATTCCTGCCGATGTTCTTGATGCTCCTGGGGAGCTGGACAGCTGTCAAGCCGGTACAATCGCGGAAGGCATCTTCACCAATGGACGTGACCTGGCAGAACATATCATAGTTACCGCCATAGTACGAACCTTCGTAACGCGACACGTTCACCTTGACCGTTTCAGGAATGACGATCTCGCCGCTATAGGTCGTGCTGCCCGTGGCCGAAATCACCCTCAGGGTGATGATATCGGGAGTGCCCCAATAGTACTCATCCTCGTAGTCAATTGAATAACGGATGCCGTTCACCCAGAAAGTATCCTGGGCCTGGAGCGATAGTGCCACCGGCAACAGTGCCAGTAACAACACCGCCACTCGACACATCAAATTTAATCGTTGTTTCATAAGCCTCTGTTTTTAATTTTTATAATGTTAATGTCTAAGAGCTATCAGCCTTGCATTTATTGATTGGCACCCATCAGGTTGCAAACTTAATCAAAATCACTGCAAAAATCAAATCTGACAGATTGTCTCTTATTGATCTGATTTATTTCTTTGAATCACATGCATCGTGTTGATAATCTCACCAACCCGCTCACTCGGCGTGCATCACAGCGTCGATGAGATTGACGACATCGGTGATGTTCACATCGCCGTCGCCGTTCATGTCGGCAACAGGATTGGCCGTCACCATGCGATTGGAGCTGATGAGGTCATTGATGAGCAGAATCACATCGCTCACCGTCAACTGGCCGTCACCGTTCAGGTCACCGGCAGCACTGTCACCCGTTGCGACACCCGTGATGGGTATCGTGACAGGATAAGCAGGATATTGGTTGTTCAATATCAACGTCGAGAAAACAAGATTGGCCGTGTGAGTGCCTTCCTCCATCGGCGTGTAGCAGATGGTGAAGATCACGCTGTCACAACCCGCAGAGTTCTTAGTCATGTTAGTTGACACGATGCTGAAATTACCTTCCTCATCACCCTCGATATTGCAGAACACCGAAGTAAAAACTACAGGGAGGACAGGATCCATGCTGCCGGGGGCATGATTAGCTCCAGGTGCGGCAATCCAGCCTTCAAAATTCTTCTTGAGCACCCCTACGGTCTTGAGAACGGAGTGCCCTACCGAGGTCTCAAAGCTCATCGAATCGGCGCTCGGATAGAGATAGGCGCCGGTCTTGATGCCATAGCCAGTGAGAGGCACCTCCTTGTCAGCGACATCGGGGCTGGAAATGACCAGGCGGGTGCTGAGTCGTCCCACGTTGTAGGGGAAGAAACGCAGGTTGATTTCCACACCTTGGGCGGCCATCTCGGGAGTGATGGTGCTCGGGCTGACACTGAAGTGGATGCTGTCGCCACCCACCAACTTCAAGGTGAGATTGCCGGCGAGGCCCTCACCTGTGAGCATAATCTTGCGGTTCTCACCATAGCCGTTGAAGCCGTAGCCGAAATCCACCTGCTCGCAGTCCAGCGTAAAGCCGGGCTGAGCGGGGGCGGCAGGAGCATTGGCAACTCCGTGCAGCGTCACCGTCTTTGCCTCGGCGCCGCTACCGGTAACAGTCACTGTAGCATCGGACTCGCCCACCTCGGCAGGCGCGTAGGTTACCGTAACGGTGACAATCCCGGCAGCCGCAACAACCGAGACGAATGACTTGTCGATGGCAAAGTCCTCACTGTCACCATTGAGCGCAAGCGTCAATCCAGAGGTAAGGTTCACACCCTTGACTGTGAAGGTCGATGTCACGGTCTCGCCCACTGTCGTTTCAAACGACAACGAAGCCGGATCGACTTCAATCGTCGGGGTCACATCAACAGCAAAGCCGCTCAAGCTCACCGTCTGCGGCTCAATGCCGCCACCGCTGATAATCACGCTGGCATTATGCACACCCACTCCGGCAGGATTGTAAGTCACCTGCACGGTTGCCATATCGGAAGCCTCACCGGCAGTGAGGGTAGTCTTGTTGATGGCATAGGAACCCGTCGGGTCGTCAAGCGCCAGTGACAGGTTACCCTGCAACGCACTGCCCTTGACAGTGAACGACTTGATTACGCGATTGCCCGGCTGGCTGTTGAACAACAGCGACGAGGGAGCCACAGTAACTGCGGTCTCAACGTTATCGGGGGGCTGGATGCCAATAAGCATCGACTGGAGATTGGAAAAGGTGTAACCGTAGGCCGAGAAATCATTCAAGGCACAGTAGGTGTCGCCATCACCGTCCCATCCGAAGTTCACATGGTAGAGGCCGTTCTCGGCGTCATAGCCATCCACATTGAAAGCATGGCCACCACCGGAGTATTTGTCATGGCCAATATACACGACAGGGCGACCTGCCTGCAACTCAGCCTGCAAGACACCTGCCCACTGGTCGGCAAGGAAGTTCGCCTTGTTCAAGAGCGCCACACCCTCGTCATAGCCAAACTTCAAAGCGGCCCTTAAGACATCACTGCCACTGGCTCCGCTACCATCGGGGGCGTAATCCATCTGCTCGGCCTGACCAACATAGCGCATCAATTTCGCTACAGCGCCAGCCTGAACATCGTCAAAGGGCATGTAGTAATAGTTCTCGATCATCTGGTCCCAATCAAAGTCGGCAGGCGGCAGTTCCTCAAGATAAATGCCCAAAGACGAAGTGGTATAGGCATCGATTGGTGACGTGATATCGGCATACCTCCAGTAATTGATTACCTGAGCCAACGAAGTACAAGCGCAGCCTGTCACACACGCCGTGCCTCTATAAACAGGGCAATCGTTGTTGTAAGGATAACCCTGGCCCCATTGGGTGGTCAACAGCGGGGCCACACTTGTGCCCGAACCCAGAGCAGGAGCCGTGATATTCAGTTGGGGATGCGCCAGCAGGAAGTCCACCTCGTCCTTGTACATCTCGAGCAGCCATTGCAGGCCGCAGGGGATGCGGTTCAAGTCCAACGGAGCGCCGCCACGGGCCAGAATGCCTGCGCGGTCATCACCGGCGACCACGACAAAAGCGTTGTCGGTGTTGTAGATAAAATAGGCAGCCTGACCGGCCATCACATCGCTGGGTTCGGCACGCAACAGTTGCAGGTTGCCCGAGGGCAGACCAGACCTGAAGCCGGGTGCTCCCGACGGGTTATTAAATACCTGCATGGCAGCAAGGCGGGCAGCGGCCTCGTCAACGGGAGCCGCCAGGGCACTCATCACCACGCTGAGCGCCATCACGATAGCTAGGTAAAATGTTCTCTTTTTCATCTTTCTCAATGTATTGTTAGATTAATAATTAGGCGATTACTGTTTGATTTACAGCCTGCCGTTCGGGCACACTGATTGTGTTTACAAACTTAGTCAATGATATCGCCTCGGGCAACAGAAGCAGACGTCTTTTATGGCAATCGTCTAATTTTTTGACACCTTAGTGTCTAATTTTTTGACACTTTGGGTCGAGGCCGAGGTCCGAAAGCTATCTGCCTCACAAAAAGAACGGTGCGCCGCCATGATGGTGGCACACCGTTTTGTTTTGGAATCCAGGTGTAAAGAGAACCGTGATGTGTCTCAACGCGCAGACATCATCTGGTTGATGAGCTGGATGACATCGGTGATATTCACGTCGCCGTCACCGTTCACATCGGCATCGGCATTGTACTCGACGTTTTCACCGGCTCCAACGACGGCGTTGATGAGCAGCGTGATGTCGCTCACCGTGAACTCGCCGTCGCCGTTCATGTCACCGGGGCCTGCTCCCGGCAGCGCCTCGATGTTGGAGAACAGGCTCCACACCTCGTGAGCCCTGTAGGCATCGAGCGAGGGACGCATCACGCGCAAGGTAGCCTTGCTGTATCGGTCGTTGAATGTGCTTGACACACAGGCGGGAGGTACCAGGGCGCGACATGTCACATTAGTGAGGTACCTGCAACCGGCAAAGCAGGAACTCCCGATTTCGGCAGCCGAAGCGCCAATGGTGACACTACTGAGCCTGACACAGCTACCGAAGGCCGAGTTGCCTATCCTTATCACCGAGTCGGGGATGACAATATCAGACAGATTGGCGCAAGTGTGGAAGGCCTCATCCTCAATGACCTTGACCGAATTGGGAAGCGTGACATAATACAAATTCCACTGAGCGGCATAGGCTTTCTCACCGATAATATTGACTCCGTCAGGAATCGATGTCCTTTTGCAACCTTGAACCAACTTATTGCTGGCGGTCTCGATAATGCCCCGGCAGCCTCCTCGAGAATCATAGACCGGGTTACCTTCCTCTACAACAATAGACTCCATCGCCCTGCAGGAATTGAAAGGAGAAGGCCCGATACTCGTGACAGAGTTAGGAATCACGACATGCTCCAATTTGGTGCAGGAATAAAAAGCACAGCGACCTATTGCCGTGAGCGAATGAGGGAAAGAAACCGAAGTCAATTCGGTGTTATCAGTAAAGGCATACTCGCCAATCGAAACAAGCGAGTCAGGAAGAACCAGGCTTGTTAGATTTGAGCATGATTGAAAGGCATAATCGCCTATCGTTATGAGAGAAGCAGGAAGATCCAACTGGGTGAACTCGTTAAAGCCAAGAGCATAATTACCGATTTCGGTAATCGTATTACCTAACGACAAATTATCAATGCTAGCCATATAAAACGCATAATCGCCGATGCGCGTCACCCCATCGGGGATGGTCACACTCGCCAAATTATCGCATTGGCGACACATCTCATCACTGATGACAGTCATCGCATTTGAGAATGTGATGCTCTCCAGGGATGGGCAGCCAAAGAATGCGGCATCGCCTATATGCGTCACCGTATTAGGGATAGTCACATCGATGACACCGGTGCCGGAAAAAGCACGGCTGCCGATAGTTGTGACCGAAGACGGGAGTATGATTTCCGTCAGTTCATCATGTCCCCAGTAAGCTTGTTCGCCAATCGACACAATGCCTTGGGGAATGACTGTCGTCTGGCAGCCCTGCACAAGGTTACCCGTAGCCGTCTCAATAATGGCGTTGCAGCCGTCACGGGAATCAAAGAACGGATTGTCCTCATCCACCGTGAGCGTGGTCAGCATGGGACACGATGTGAAAGGGCCCACACCGATGACTTCGACACCTGGGCCGATGTGAGCCTCGGTAATGGCCGAACAGTGAATAAAGGCCTCATCACAGATTTCATGGGCACCGACAGTCACACTAGTCAAGCCCTTGCAGCCGTAGAATGCATTTACACCCAAGGTCTGCACTATGCCTGGAATCGTGACGCTGGTCAGGCCATCACACCACATGAAAGCCTGCTCGCCGATCGTTTCGACCGAGGGGGGCAGATTAAGGACAGTCAAGGCTTCGCAATCCATGAAGGCTTCCTTGCCGATGTTGCGCACCGAGTTTGGAATCACGATGCTGGTAAGGGCACCGCAACGGTAGAAGGCATGTTCACCGATAGAGGTAACCCGATAGATGCTGCCATCATATCGTGTAGCCTCGGCGGGAATGACAATATTACCCTCGTAGCCCGACTCTAATGGATTCATAAAGTAGGTCACTTCCACTTCATCTTCTGCGATGATGTCGAAATGCAGTCCATTGTAAGTAAAATCCCATGCATGGGCAGTACCAGGCATGAGGACCATCAATGCCATCGCCATAGCAAGAAAAATGGCCGATGAGCTTGTTGCAGTAACAGATTGTGTTTTCATAATAGTTATCATTTAATGTGTGAAATGGTCAATCTAAAAAAAGACGAGGGGGGGCGTTACACAGGTGCCGCGCACCCTCGTCTTGACAATGATACCAGAGATTACGAATAATTCCCAGCAAGTTCAGCTATTGTGAGTTTACGCTTAAAAAAGTGCTACACAGCACTCATGATCAGGTTGATCAGCAACGACACGTCGGTGATGTTCACACTGCCGTCATCGTTGAGATCGGCTGCCTGAGGGTTGAGAGCAGCCTCGTTGCCGCTCATGAGGTTGTTGATCAAGGTAGAAACATCGCTGACGTTCACCTGGCCGTCACCGTTCACGTCACCAGGCTGGAGCAACGCCACGGCGCTCACAGTGCAACTGGTGTTCTCAAAAGGGATTTCACGTCCCTGAAGGGTGGTGAAACGGGTATTCCTGAGCTGGATGGTCAAGGGGCCGGCAAAGGATTCGCCAGCAGTGACCCTGAAGGTGACCAGGGTGCCGTTGTTGCCGCTGTAAGGCTGCAACGACATCGAGTAGGACATCATTCTGATGCCGCCGTCGGCCAGCACACTGGTGGCGATGCTGTGGTCGGCCTTACGGTCGGTCAACGCCACCGACTGCGCCTCGAGGACAAGCCCCTCGGGCAGATAGAGGTCACTCTGGAATGCGGTGTATTGCACCTCGTTATCCAACAGGATTTCCACCTGTGCCGTCTGCCCAGGCTCAATGTTGAAATCCTCGATATGAAAGAGGTCGGTTGCGGCAGCACCGAAGGTTGCCGCAACGACCATAATGATAGACAATAGACTTCTGGTAATCATCGTCTGTAGGGTTTTATCAGTTGATCATGAGTTTAGCAGTCTTGCCGCCACCGGTCACAATCACCACACCCGAGTTGCGGGCGGGGATGACGTGGCGACCCTCGGTCACGTCGACACTGTAGGAGCGTCCGGCCACATCGCTGATGATGATGCGCTGGCTGACAGGGCTCTCGACAATGATGTTATTGCCATCGGTGTAGATGCGCAAGCCCTGAGTCATCTCCTTCACTGCAGTGGTGGCACCGGCATTCACCTGGATGGCGAAACTGTCGAGGTTAACCGTCTGGCAAGCGGCGCTCACCATCTCGATACCGTCAATCATGATGTCACCGCTCACGCTGCCCGTTGCAGTCACCTCGAAGGTGAGCAGGGCACCCTCGTTGCCGCTGATCGAGGCCAGCATCGGCGAGTAGCACATCAAGCGCTGACTGCCGTCGGCCATCATATTGGTGTTCAGGGTGTGGCTGCCGGCACGGCCAGTCAGGCTGAAGTTGCTGGCGGTCATGCCGTCGGGCAGTTGCACATCGAGCTGGAATGCCGTGTAGTCGATATCGTTGTCCAGGGCGATGGTCACGGTGCGGGTCTCGCCAGGCATGATGTCGATGGCGTTGCCGCTCATGGCATCGGTGATTTCGCCCAGGGCGGGAGCACGCATCATGTCAACCAACTCGGGATAGAGCACCATGCGGGCGATGAGCACGACGTCGGTCACGGTGATATCGCCGTCACGGTTCACGTCGGCAGCATCAAAAATGAACGGATCGGGATTCAGGTCAAGCACACGCTGCACGGTGAGCACGACATCGGTCACGGTCACGACACCGTCGCCATTGACGTCGCCCAGGATGTAGGCCATCACGGTGAGTGTGGCATCGGTATCATCGCAGCGCACCTCATCATAGGTGCCAGCCAGCGTGAGCAAGTTCTTCTTCAGTTCAAGGGTATAATCGCCGGACGCATTGTCGGGGGTCTTGACGGTGATGTAGAGCAGTTCGCCCTCATTGCCCTCGAACGTGTAGAGCGTGGGCGAGTAGCACAGCAGGCGCACGCTGCCGTCGGCACGGTTGCTGGTCAGCAGCTGGTGGTCGGCCTTGCGGTCGGACAGTACCACATCCTGCAGCTCGAAGCCCTCGGGCAGATACAGGTCGGTCTGGAAGGCGGTGACAGCCTCGCTGTTGGTCATCGACACGGGGATGACGATGCTCTGGCCATGCAGAATCTTAGCGTCGGCCATGGTCAGGCTGAAGCCGGGCACTGGATCGGGCTCAACTTCCTTGGCAGGCACGATCAGCGTCATCGAATAACTGCCGTCGATCATACCGTCGATGCGAGCTATTGCCGTTACCTCGACCTGATAATCCACTTCGCCACGCGGCAGCACACAAGGATTCTCCACTTCCTGTCCATCAATATAGAGGTGAATTTCACCTTCACCTGCCGCAGTGATGATTGCAGCGTCGTTGTTGTAAGTGCACTCGATAGTAGGAACGGGCGCATAGAGCTGTACAAGAGCGGGAACAGTGAGCATATAATCAAGCACCTCGCTTGCGGCATAAGTCTCACCTTCGAGCACATAGGCCACAATGCTGATTTCCTGATCCTCATCCATGCGATAGAACTCGTGGGTGGTGACCGAGGCGTCATACTTCCAGCCATCGATATACAGCTTGCGGTTACCGTCACTCTCAGGCCACTCGATGTTCACGATTACCCTGTCATCTTCAATGGTATAGGTGAGGACAGGGGCGGGCACCGGCCTCTTCGCGCGACCGGGCACAGTCACCTCCATCATGGTCACCTCGCTGATAAGCCAACCCTCGATCTGAGCGGTAGCTGCAGCAATAAAGGTCTGGTCCTGGCCGTAGAGCCTGCTGATCATGTAGGGATTCTCGACTTCCACATCATCGATATAGAGATGCACTTCGCCCTCGCCGATAGCCTCGATCGTGCAGAAATCATCATCACAGTAATACATGATTTCGGGCATCGGGGTAGACTCGATCGGGGCAGGAATGACCTCAATGGGGCACATGGTGGTATAGACCTGGCCGCTCTGTCCCAGGTCGGTGACCGTGCCGCCACGGGCATCCTCGCCCGCGCCGACGGTGCTCTCGATAATCAAGTCACCGCCCTCGAAGTCGGGAGCGACATTCAAGGTGAGATAGAACATTTCTTCGTAGTCGCCGGGTTCCCACTTGATGACGCCGTAGTTCTGGATGGTGCCATCTGCGGGATACCAGTAGCCGTAGGTCATGGTTGCAGCGACGATGCGCGTCATGGCCTCATTCGAGTAGAGTGAGATCTCCTGCGTCTTATCCAAGCCTGCACTGTTCATGTAGGGGATGGTCATGCTAGGGCCATTCTCAAAGCCAGCGGCTGTAATGCCCTGGGGATAGGTCATGTCCAGCTGGAAGCCGCTCACGCGCCCCTCGAAATGGGCCTTCACCGGCACGGTGACATGGCCCTCAGCCAGCTGGTCTTGGGTCACCGATATCGGTTCGATGTACAAATAGCTGTCTGCCATGGCCGCACTGACCACGAACAACGCCATTAGAGTCATTAAGAATTTCTTCATAATCAAAACGTTTTAGACAGTAAATAATCAGTTATTATGGTTTTGTTGCAATAGCGATAGCCGTGTGGCGCAAAAAGGGAGGTGCGTCCTGGGACTCTCGCATCTTGCCGACGCACCTCTCATATTTAACCACAAATAAAGCCTGTATTTTATTGTTTTTATCACCATTTGTTCGCTGCGGGAACAGGAATCATCCCTCTGTCCCGTTGCAACAAAATTATAATGTGTGTTCACGGCGTGTCAAACTTTTTTCACCAAAAAACGAGAAGTGTCTAATTTTTTGACACTTTTGTGTGTGATTTTTTGACACTTTTGTCTTTAAGGCTCTTGCTGATGTTCCATTCACATGGAAAACAAAAAAGGCACACGGGGCACTTTTACCAATTTTTACAAATAAATTCACACTTAACATCTCATCCATTAACTCTAACCTTAATCCCCGTGTGCCATCAAAAAAAACGCTTATGAAAAAATTACCTTGCACTTTGCTTTTGTTTCAATACAACATTACACGACGAATTGCACCGACTGCAAACAAGCAACCAGTGACACGCGGGTCGTGCTAACACTCTTTTTCATGATGTCAATGTTTAGAGTTTCAAATAATCAGGTCATGGCATCGCCGCTGCTCATATTCCGTTATCCAGGCGGGACATGACGGCAAACACCTTAATACGGTCGCAAATTAAAAGGATAAATAAACAAAATGCAAGCAAAACCAAGAATTTTTTATCAAAATAACACAAATACTACTGTTTTCGGTGGCCACAAGGCGTATCCCACTCTTCAGGGCATGGCAATCAGCGCGGTTTGCAGTTTGCCAAACCACACAGCACACGCTATAATTAAGAAACGAAAACCGCAACTGCAGCCTTCCCCACCCCGCGCGACATACACTATATCATGGCTGTTCGGGACCATTAAACACCATTTCGGATAGCATTTACAAAAATAAATTATTCTTTTTTGAAAATTTCCATCATTTTGTTTTGTAAATCCAAAAAATGTGTTTACCTTTGTGCACTCAAGCAAATTTATGAACTATGGAATAAATGGTTTTATCGCAAGCTGTGAAGCCGCGTATGACTTTAAGTGCTTAGTAATGGTTTGTTTTACAGAACGATAACCCGTGGCCACGAGCCACGGGTTTTTGATTTCCCTGGGCAACTGAATCTATTGAGGCATTCGCACACTTTTTCCAAAACAACATAGACAACAAGGGATGGACGACAGCGACAACTCTTTTGACACTGTTTGCCGCCAATGTCATCAAATGGACTACAATTATTAACGTGGGTTATACTGTACCAAAACAGTGATGGCGTGGTAACTAGTCCACGCCATCACTGCCATATCAGTGGATGTTTATTTCTTAATCCAGGGGTTGATCTTGTTCGCTCTCGGCTTAGCGCAGCGAAACCTCGATGTCATCCTTGCCCTCGGCGAAGTTGAGCTTGCCTTCCTTGGCGAGCCAACCCAGGGCGCAGTGCATTTCGTTCACTTTGAGTTTAGTAGCCTTGCGCAGGTCCTTCAGAGTGAGAGCCTTCTGCGCATCGTTCAGGGCGTTCCACACGAGACCAGCCCAAGTACCAATGTTTTCTGCGTTCATAAATAAATAAAACCTTTAATAAAACAATCAATGATTAGTAAAAATCGGCGCAAAGGTAACCTTTTTCTCCATATTGGCCCAACAAATTATGCAAAAAGTCGTGCAAACGGCCGAAAACAGTTATGCAATCCGTTGCATAAGTGGGGTGGATGGGTGGATGAGTGGATGGTTATCACCTAGCCTAGAGTTCGCCGCCCAAGAGGCGGTAGAGGTCGAGCGTGTGGGCGAAGTCTTCGCGCTGGCCATCGGTAAGCATCTTCACATGGTGGATGCCGCGAGTGCTCATCATCTTAAGTGCCACCCAATTGCTGTGGGCCAGGGCATAGACCAGATCCTTGTAGGCGGGTTGCAGCACATCGTCGCTCGTCTCCCAATACAGGTTATCGTCGATAGTGCCGCTCTCGTGGTCGGTAGGAAAGTAGGGATAGTCATAACCGTCGATCGTGAAGACCATCTGGTCGAAGTCGAGCGGGTCGTCTGCACAGTACTGCACACACATGCGCAGCGGGCCGGGCACGCTGTCGTCGTCGATGGTGAAGACAAAGAACACCTCGTTGCTGTCTTTGGCCCGTGAGACATAACACGAATAGCAGTCGCCGTGCTCGTCAAGGACGAAATAGGGCATCAGTTGGTCCAGCGTGGCGGTCACGGGCAGGTCCCGCCATTTCATGCGCCGGTAGCCGTATTCCTTGATACTGTAATCAAGCGAGAGCAACGAGTCGAGCGCAGCCTGCTCGGCAGCCGTCTTGCGGGTGTGATAGTTGGCACCGTTCAGGCGGTGTCCCTCGACGGCGGCACTGTCCCTGGTGTCGAGCGGCGGCAAATCGACCGTGCCCCACACCTCGTCGCTGGTATCCCAAGGATCGGCATTAGGGTCGGCCTTGCGTGACATCTGCTGGCGGAGCTTCTGAATGGCCTTGGCGCGCTCACGCTCGGGATGCAGGCGACGGATGCCGCGCTGAATGCTCGGATCCTTGTCGTCATCGTCACGCACGGTACTGGCGCCCACCACCAGAGCACCCAGCAATGCAACAACCAGTAATATGATATATCTCTTCATGATCGGTAAACGTTTATGGTTCTATACGTCTTTCGGGACATTGAAATCACCAAAGCAATCTCCTTCGCCAAATTACGCCAATGAACTGCCTCGCGAGGAGGGTGTGTCATAATTCAACATTAATATGATAATAGTATCAATTTTAATTTAATAATTTGTTTAATTTCCCGTGCGATAGCACGGTTATATTACCGAGTCGCAATTATGACACACCCTCTTGATGTTACAGTATTGTCTCTAACGTTATGCGCCATTGGCTGTAAAGGCTGTAAAGTTACAACAGTGACAACAGGAGCAGCTGGGCCTCGAGGGTGGCTCGGGTGATGACACGGGAACGGTCGCCGGGCAACTGCTTGACCTGACTGACGATGCTGTCACCGCACTTGGCAGCCATCCACACGGTGCCTACGGGCTTGGTGGGCGTGCCACCGCCAGGGCCGGCGATGCCGCTCGTGGCGATGGCGCAGTCGGTGCCCAAGGCGCGACAAGCGCCCTCGGCCATCTGCCGCACGACGGGTTCGCTCACCACGCCGTGGTCAATGATATCCTGCTCGTTGACGCCAAGAAGGGCCATCTTCACCTCGTTGGCATAGCTCACCACTGCGCCCTTGAAATAGTCGCTGCTGCCGGCGATGCTTGTGATCTCGTGAGCGATATTGCCGCCAGTGCAGCTCTCGGCAGTGGAGAGCGTGAGTCCCCGCTCGCGCAGGCGGTCGCCCAATATCTCGGGCAGGCGCTTGTCGCCGTCGGCGATGATGTGGCCGTCCAGGATGTCGTGCAGCTGGCGCGACAGGCGATCCATGTCGTCGTTAATCTGGCTGGCGTCGGTCGAGGAGCCTGTCAGCCTCAGGCGGATGATGCCGCCCTCGGGCAGATAAGCCAAGTGGATGCCGTGAGGCATATTGCGCTCGAACTCATCGAGCTGCATCGCCAGAGCCGACTCGATGATGCCCGTGACGACAAAGGTGCGGAACTCGATGTCCTCGCCGTCGTTGAAGCGGGCGAGCAACTGCGGTATGATGGCACGTTCCATCATGCCTTGCAGCTCAAAGGGCACGCCAGGCATACTCACCAGCACCTTGCCGTCGCGCTCAAACCACATGAGCGGCGCCGTACCCATCTCGTTCTGAATCACGCGGCACGACGAGGGCACCATCGCCTGCAGGCGTGTGTACTCGTTGAGCTTGAGGTGCCGGCGCTCCATCACCTGCATAACGTTGCGCTCCACATCCTTGTCAAGCACCATCTCGCCGCCGAAGTAGCGGCACAGCGTGGGCTTGGTGATGTCATCCTTGGTGGGTCCCAGGCCGCCCGTCATGAGCACGACGTCGGTCTGAGCGAAGGCGCGGTCGATGGCAAGTTCAATCTGACGGGCATCGTCAGGGACCACCTGCACGGTGTTCACGTCCCAGCCGCGCGGCGTCATGTGTCGTGCAATCCAACCCGAGTTGGTGTCGGTGACCTGCCCGATGAGCAGCTCGTCACCGATGGCAATAATGCTGTATTTCATTGTTCAGTTTTTAGTTTTTAGTTTCTAGTCCCTAGTTTCTAGTTGTTGGCAAATGCCATTCCTAATTCCTAACTCCTAATTCCTAACTCCTAACTTACTTTTCCGTGCTAACGGTGTCAACGGGAATTTTCTTGGCGGGCCAGCCGTAGTCCTGATAGTGCTTGACGAACAGCTTTTTGGCTTGCACAAAGTCGGCGATTGCTGCGGCACGGATTTCCTCACGTTTATTCTCATCGCTGTTAGCGGCATGGAAATCATCATAGTATTTACCGAAAATGCGCTTTGCACTCTCCATATTGCCATGACCGTCCTCGACCTGCTCAAATGATACCACGCGGTATTTACCTTTCACATTCTTGAGAAGCAACATTTTTCCTGCATGGTTTCCACCCGATACACACTTCAGGGTATCACCCACGATATTGTACTTATATACCCAGTAGTCACCCCACACCGTCAAGCTATCGTTACTCATTTCATTGGTTTGATAAGACACAGAGGGGATGCACATACCAGTACCGGCATAATGCTTGCCGATCGAGTCAACCAGATACTTGTCGATAGCCGACGTAATGGATGCATCCAGATCAACACTGGCTGTTTCTTTCTCGGCCTTCTCAGCGCCGGCATTGCCATTGCACGAAGTCACACTAGCAAAGCCGCAGAGCAGGATGGCGGCCATCATCCAAAATTTCATCTTTTTCATATCTTCAGGTTTAATCTATGTGATACTGCAAAGGTACAACGCATTTTAGACCTAACCAACATTTCGGCAAAAATCTCCACCACGCCCCACTGCCCAAAGCCAAGAGCGATGAGAGGAAAAACACTGAAAAGGCGGACTAGCACTCCCGATTTTCCCGTAAAATGCGGAGCAGAACTGCCCATTTCAGGACCGAAAAGGAAAGCAGGGCCGATACCAATGACACCGTCTATACGAGAGGGGTGAATCAGGTTTTTGCTCTCCAGAGTCGGATATTCAGTGCATTTGTTGTAATTTAGCGGATTGAAAGACAATCATTGAGAATAGCGTTTTATGCAGATCATACTTGCCAGTGCCAAGATCATGAATGACCGGGCCACGGTGCCCGAGGGCATTGCGGCCACGACTCCGCAGTTCCTGCAGGAGGCGCAGACGCTTGCCCGTGACATGATGCAGTACCCAGCCGAGGCACTTGCCGAGATGCTGGGTTGCTCCCAAGCCATCGCATCACAGAACCGCTTGCGGTACCTGCGTTTTGAAGACCCTCACGAGCCCCTGCCCGCCATCCTCGCCTATCATGGCCAGGCCTACAAGCACCTCAAGGCCGAAACATTGGACACACCCACGCTGCTCCACGGCCAAGGCCACCTGTGGGTGATGTCGTTCTTGTACGGCCTGCTGCGACCGCTCGACGACTTACGCCCCTACAGGCTGGAAGGTCATGTAGAACTGCCCGACGCGGGAGGCGGCACCCTGTTTGACTACTGGAAGCCTCGCCTGACCCAGGTGCTCATCGACAGCGTCAAGGCCGATGACAGCGTGCTCATCCACCTCGCCACCGAGGAATTTCAGCGTCTGGTGGACTGGCAGCGCGTCAAGCGAGAGGTGCGCGTGGTGCAGCCCATGTTCCTTGTGCGCAAGGGCGACCTGCTCAAGGTGCAGGCCGTGTGGGCCAAGACCTGCCGCGGTGCCATGACCCGCATGATACTCCAGGAAAGACTCTCCAATCCCGAAGAACTGGCGGCATTCCAGTACGAGGGTTTCACTTTCAGCGCTGCATCAAGCGAGCTTGACCAGCCGTGTTTCATCAAAGAGAACTAGTGTTTGCAAAAAATGGAGAAAAATGCTACCTTTGTGAAGTTTTATTATACCTGGCCGCGTTTTAAGGACAGAAGATGAATAACAAGTCATTTCACCTATTAAAATCAATGCATTATGAAACCCGAAAATCATATCGATGAGCCTCAAATCCCTACCCAGGAGGAGTTCGCTCCTGAGCAGGTCAACGAGAAAGAACAGTTGCTCAAGTCCATCAGGAAGGGCTGTCGCTTCTATATTGTTTTTTACAGCGTTCTGGCCATCATTTTCGCCATTAACGGCATCATCAAATTTGACGACGTGAACGACAGCAAACTATATTTGTGTCCACTGATTGCACTGATGCTGGTGTTTGCATTGGTCATGGTGTTCTATGCCTTCATCTATGAACGCATCCGTTGCTCCTCATCAGCCAGTGAGATGCAGCACCTGCTCAAGCTGCTTGGCGCCGACTCCCTTTTCTCCAAGCTGATCATCCTCACCACGACATTGTGTTTCACGCTTGCTGTCGTCTTGTGGCTATTGGACAAGAGCCCCTGGTATCTGATCGTTTTGGCTGCAATCGGTGTCGTTGCTTTAATCAGCGGACTGTGGTGGCTCCTGAAGTATTCAGGAAAGGGAGATCCTGACGACATGGACATCGAGAAGCTACGCGTCCTCGAGGAAAAAGAGAAACAATCAACAACCGCGATAAGCGAATAACCATTTGGGCAACAAAGCAGGAATAAAATGGCACAGACATTGTTATTGTTGATTATCGCTTTTGTCACGCTGGAATTCATCGTGAGCAGCGTGCTGTCGTGGCTGAACACGCGGTGGATGACACATCCCGTGCCGCCGGAGCTGGAGGGGCTGTACGACGAGGAGAAGTACCGCAAGCAGCAGGACTACATGCGCACCAACAAGCGGGTGTCGCTCATCGCGCGCTGCCTGTCGTTCACGCTGACGCTAGTCATCCTGGGCTTCGGGCTGCTGGGGTGGCTCGATAACCAGTGCAAGTCATGGACCGATGTGCCCGTGCTACAGGTTATCCTGTTCCTGGTAATATACAATCTGTTCAACACCATCATCGGTTTGCCGTTCAGCTACTACTCGACGTTTGTCATCGAGGAACGCTTCGGGTTCAACCGCACGACACACAAGACCTTCTGGCTCGACACGCTCAAGTCGTTCATCATCTCGACCGCGTTGAGCGCTGTGCTGATGGCCGTGCTCTACTGGCTGTATCAAACCTTCGGCCAGCAGTTCTGGATCTGGGCGACACTGGTGTGCGCAGCATTTGTCATCTTCTTCTCGATGTTCTACAGTAACCTGATTGTCCCCCTGTTCAACAAGCAGACGCCGCTGCCCGAGGGCGAGTTGCGCGAGGCCATCACAGCGGCACTGGAGCGTTTCGGCTCCAAGTTCAAGGACATCTACATCATCGACGGCAGCAAGCACTCGACCAAGGCCAATGCCTATTTCACGGGCTTCGGCCCCAAGAAGCGCATTGTGCTCTATGACACCCTGCAAGACCAGATGACCACCGACGAGATCGTTGCCGTGCTGGCTCACGAGTTCGGTCACTACAAGCACCACGACACGTTCAAGAACATGTTCATCACCATCGGCATGCTGGCTGTGAACCTGTTCATCTTCTCACTGCTGGTGAGCAATCCCGACCTGCCCGCAGCCCTGGGAGGTACCGCACCGTCGTTCATTCTAGCGCTGGTAGCCTTCTCACTGCTGTTCTCGCCCATCGACCTGCTGCTCAACCCGCTGGGCAACGCCATCTCGCGCCGTGCCGAGTATCGTGCCGACGCTTTCGCCGCCAGCCACGGCCATGGCGAGACCCTCATCAGCGGGCTCAAGAAACTGGCGAGCCACGGCCTGAGCAACCTCACACCTCACCCGCTGGTGGTGTGGTTCAGCTACTCCCACCCCACCCTGGCGCAGCGCATCCGCGCCATCAGGCATCGATAGCATTCACCTTGACCCATCAACATCAATCGGGGCCTCGCTAAGCGCGAAGCCCCGATTGATGTTGAACGCTTACTTTTTACTATTCTACAAGGATAATGCCGATCAATTCATTCAAGTCGGCAACGTTGATTTCCCCGTCACCATTCAGGTCAGCGCTATTTAAGTCATATGCGTCGTCTGGGATTGTAACCATAAGGGCTTTGACACTCATTGCATATTTGTCAACATACAATATTCCAGTCACGTCGTATTTTCCGTCCCAAAACTTAGGTTCATCCAGAATCACATCAATCAAGAAATTGACATCGGCAATTGTCACTTCACCAGAATAAGTACAAGGGAAGTTTAACCTCCTGGGCTTAGGCAACGTCCCTGGCCAAGTAACCCTTATTTCTTCCATCCCGTCACTCATCCTATAGCGACCATAGTCATCAACCTTGACCAATGTCACGCCCTCGAATTTCAGGTAAGAATACTCCATGTCTCTTGAGATTTCCTCGATGGGGAGCATCTCTGGCTCAACGGCAGGACCCGAACCGCTGGAGACAAACGTAGCGGCATCAGGATTCAGGATTCGGCGCCAATCAAACTCTGACCACGAGCACACCGCGTCATTGATGATGTCGCCATTGTTGAAAGTATTCTCCAGGTTACCGTAAACAAGGCCAAAATATCCCTGAGCATCCTTGACATACAACTCAGGACCATTCTGATATACAGCTATGAGCGGCGTAGTGAAATGCGCCGGATGTAACATGTCCAGGTCATACAATTCACTCAGGTCAGCCACATCGGTCAATGGTAGCGGAGCCAATCCCTCAACACGTGTGAGTATAAATTCAGGCTGCTGGCGGTATAGCCCCACAACGCCATAGACCGTGTACCACTTCCCCGATTCAAGGACGCCTTGTCGCAATAGACCGAGGGGGTCGTAATAGTTAAGCGTGTCACCGTAGCCGTCGGTCAATATGCCCGATCCGTTCGGGCTATCGTTGTTGGGCGAAATCATCACCTGCGCCACCTTCACATAATGGCAGAATTTAAACACATCGATGTCTTCCAATTCCAAGTCTTCGGCATCGAGTTCCACTTGGCCGGTAGCGGGCATGAAGTTCTCGGGATTAGTCAATTCCGGCATATCCTGGTAAGTCGTCTTGGTTGCCGTAAAGCCTGCAGGAATGACATCACCCTGGTTGTAGGTTTGTTGCGTATCGCCATAAATCAACGCATAGCCCGTCATGTCACGTGCATACAGGTACCTGCCATATTGGAGCAGGACCGTGGCGTCATAGCCGAACATCAACTTCGTGCCATTGGGAATACCGGGATTGTAGATATCCCCAAATCCAAAGGGATCGAAGCCATGAACTGGGTTATTGACGGGTATCAACTGATAAACGCCCCTATAGGCACTCAAGACCACATATACATCCCAGCGTCCCACGAGATTGTCTGGTGCAGGAAAGTTGGAGTCTCTCAAATACAACGGACAAGTGTTGCCCTCGGCATCGGTGATGTAGTAATTGGTGCCATCGTAGCTGAACGCCACATCTTTGATGAGCAGATAGTGTGACAGCAAATCGTCATTCAGTTCAGGAATGGTGACCACCTCGGCTTCCAATAGCTTGTAGTCTATTGCAGGTCGGAAATCGCTGAGTTCTTTCAATTCGACCACACCTTGATAAACCGTCTTGGTCCCCATGAAGCCGGCTGGAATCATATCACCAGGCACGTAGCTCTGGCCAGCATTGCCGTACAGTTGGATACAATCGCTATTATCCTTGACCCACATGTAATAACCAAGTTGAGCGATGACTTGCACAGGATTATTGAATTTAACTCTGGTATTGTCGTCAAGCTCCTTCAGCTGCTTGATGCTGTCAACAAGGACATAGGGCCCTTGAGAATTGAACACATATCGGGCAGTCGACACAGCACTTGTCTCGCCATCCAGTACGGCCACAGCTTGGACTGTAGCATCGCTGTCGAGCATGAAGGGGGCGCTGTAAACAGGAGAGTCGGCGGTGGGCATATTGCCATCGACCGTGTAGTGGATCACGGCCTCGGGCTCAACACTGGTAATGCTTACATTGATGGGCTCATAGTAAGTGCCGCCTGCCGGTCTTATCGTGGGAGGAACCACACCGTCGATTTGAACAGTGACCACGATTTTGGTAATGCGCACCTGATTGGATGCGGCAGTGAAGGTCACACACTGGGAAAGACCGCTCCAATGGCCGTCATAGCCTTCAGCGGCATAATCGCCCACATTGGCTACAAAACATCCAGGGCCGTATTTTTCATTATCCATCGCCACGCAATGGAAGTCGATGTTGATAATAGGTCCAACAGCGCTGCAGATGGTGAGCGTCTGTCCCTTGTAGATGCGATATTGATTGCCGTTGGCAAGACCATTGGAGACCGACATGGTAACTCCATCTTTTTCAATCATGAACGGTTCGGCTGTTGTGGAGCCGTTACCCACGTCTACAGTGGCGTCAAAGACCACGACAAGGGTTGTTGCCGACATTGTGAGAGACAGCAGGCAAGCAAACAATAGAGAGATTACTTTTTTCATTGTGCTGAGATAATAAAGCGAAAACGCTAGTGAAATGGGAAGAAAAAATTATGATACTTTTTATAAAGCTGTGTCTTACAGCTTGAAAAAGAAATCGGGACCCACACAGTGAGTCCCGATTGAATCATGTTCATGGCATGGCGGCAGCACACGTCAACGTCACATGGTACCCTACCAGCCCTACAGGGCTAGCGGCATCCAGGCTAACGTATTTTCGTTTCAGCTGCTTCATGCTATGGTCAGTTGAACTGTGCAGTGAATTACATCTTCAAGATCATGTCGATCAAGGCATTCACGTCAGCGATACCGAGCTCGTTGTCGGCAGCCACATCGGCACGCCACATGGTGCAGTCATCAGGAGTCTTACCGCTCAGGATGATGTCGATCAAGGCATTCACGTCAGCGATGTTGATTTCATCGTCACCATTCACGTCACCCTTGAGGCCACAGTCGTTAAGAGGTTGAACCTTGGTGGGATAGAGCTCCAGCGTACCATTGTAAACCGTCAAGAAGCCTTCAACATAGAAGTCAGTGTCAAAATTCTGGATCTTTTCCAACTCATGGAACTGATCGTACAGAATCATCGAGCCAGTCTCGTCATACATGGTGTAGTTCTTTCTGCCATTTTCCTCAACGCATTCGATAGTCACTACCTCGAAAGCTAAGAAACGATGAATCATGTCGGCCGAAACTTCCTCAATTGACATGTACTCGGGCTCAACGGGAGTGCTGTGACCAGCGACTACGAAGGTCTCGGCAACAGGGCTCAGCTGCTTGTTATTCTGGTAAAGAGTCCAGCTTGCCTCAGCGCCGTTGATGTAGTCACCATTCTCGAAGGTGGCAGTCAAGGAACCGTAAACCAGGGTGAAATGGTCGTCGTAATCCCTTACGTACAGTCTGGGACCATTCTGATAAACTGCGGTCAGCGGAGTGGTGAAGTGACCAACCGTACCTTGATTCTGTGCATACAGTTCTTCGATGCAAGCAACATTCACAGGAGGCTCCTTGAAGTCGATGCGAGTGGGCAGCAACTGATAGTTGGTCCTGAAGGAACCCACGATGGCATATACCGTGTAGGGCTTGCTCAGATCCGAGGGATACTGGATGCTGAAGCGGTCGTAGTAACCGATTGCGTTGCCATCGGCATCACGGAAGGTCTTGCCATCGAGATCGATGAAGACGTTCTCAATCTTGACATACTGACCCCAGATGTCATGACCGATCTCACTGATGCGGGTGAGACGTGCTGCGGCCTCGAGGGCATTAACGCCGCCGATGTTGCTCTTGGCAGCCTGGAAGCCGGTGAGGCTCTTCAACTCAGGCTCCATGTCATAGGTGCTTTTCTCACCGCCAAAGCCAGCGGGGATTACATCACCAGGCTTATAAGTCTTACCGCAGGAGCCATAAGCGAGACCAAAGCCGCACTCTGTATCCTTAAGGTAGAGGTAGCTGCCCACCTGACCCAATACGATAGCGTCGTTCTTGATAGTCACCTTCGTTCCATCGGCGATATCGCCCAACTCACACAGGGCAACACCCTCGATGGGAGGCTCTTCGCCACCAAGGTCCTCAAGCTTAATAGGCAGCAACTGATAGGTGGTGTTCTGCTTACCATAAGAGCCAACGATAGCCCACAGGTTATAGGTGTGACCTGCAAGAATGTCGTCGTTAGAGATGTTCATGTTGCAATAGTAGGGAGCCTCACCCGATTCATCCTGGACTTTCTTGGCAGACACATCAAAGGTGACATTCTTCAACAGCACATATTTGCCGAAGAGGTTACCGCTCACTTGGTTGCAAGTAATCTCCAGAGGAGCAACGGGGCTATTGCTTGTCGGGGCTATGAAGCACTCGAGGTCCTTCAATTCGGCTTCACCGTCCCAGGTCGTCTTCACGCCAGCAAAGCCAGCGGGAATGACGTCACCATTCTTGTAGTTCTGGCCAGCATTGCCAAAGAAGAGTGCGTTGCCCGTATCATCCTGCACAAACATGCGGCTGCCACTCTGAGCCAGCACAGTCACGGGATTGGTGAAGACAACGAGGGTCTCGTCGGCAACAGCCTTGTAGGCAGCAATGTTAGCAACCCTGGTTGCATCGCCACCATAGGTAAATTCAGCGCTTACCACATCACTGACATCGCTGTCAAGAACCGAGATGGCCTTCACGGTAGTGTTAGTACTTACGCTGAAGGGAGCCGTGTAACGGGTCGAGCCAGTGGTGGGCGTGCTGCCATTGGTGGTGTAGTAAATCTGAGCGTTGGGAGTGGGGCAAGTGATGCTCACATTAAAGGGGAGGTAGAATTTGCCTCCGGCAGGTGAGATAACGGGAGCAACAAGACCAGCCTCGCCAGTGGTAACGACAATCTTGGTGGCACGCACCTGATTGGACGATGCCGTGAAAACGATGCTGTTGGCCGAGCCAGCCCAAGTGCCGTTGGGACCACTTTCCTCATAGGTGTAAGCGGGAAGGTCAGTAGTGAAGCAACCGGGGCCATACTTTTCGACACCGTTTGCAACGCATTCAACCTCAATTTTAAGGATTGAAGCATCCTCACAAGTGAAGGTCATCGTCTGGCCCTTGTAGACACGATAGGCCCAAACGCCCTTGTCGGCAGCAACCAAGCCATTGGACACACGGATAGTCACATTCTCCTTAGTTACTTCATAGGCCGAGGCCTGTTCGCCAGCCGTGCCTTTGTCAACCGCAGGATCAAATGTGATTACACCGGCCCAAGCCATGCTTGCCAGCATACACATGGTTAATAACGTAAATACTTTCCTCATTGCAATGATAAAATTAAATGGTTAATAATGGACTTTTTCGACTTAAATTTGACAAAAGTACAAATTATTCCTGAAAACGGAGCGCTTATTACATTAATTTTTTTTCATCATTTTTTTCCTGGCAAGAACGGGCCATCATACAGATATTTTTTGTAACTTTGCAAGTTGGATTGACAATCAAAAATCACATCATAAAACACTATTGAAAATGGCAGAAGAAATCATGAATCAGGAAGGAACCAACCAGCCGCAGCGCAAGGAGGTTTCTCCCGAGAAGCTCAAGGCCCTGCAGGTGGCCATGGATAAAATCGGCAAGACCTTCGGCAGCGGGTCGATCATGAAGCTGGGCGACGACCACATCGAGGACATCGAGGTCATCCCCACCGGCTCCATCGGTTTGGACAATGCACTGGGCGTGGGCGGATATCCCCGCGGCCGCATCATCGAGATCTACGGCCCCGAGTCATCAGGTAAGACCACGCTGGCTATCCATGCCATCGCCGAGGCTCAGAAGATGGGTGGTATCGCCGCCATCATCGATGCCGAGCATGCCTTCGACCGCTTCTATGCCGAGTCGCTGGGCGTTGACGTTAACAACCTGTGGATCAGCCAACCCGACAATGGTGAGCAGGCTCTGGAGATTGCCGACCAGCTCATCCGCAGTAGCGCCATCGACATCATTGTCATCGACAGTGTCGCTGCCCTGACCCCCAAGGCCGAAATCGAGGGCGAGATGGGTGAGAGCAAGATGGGTCTGCAGGCCCGCCTGATGAGTCAGGCCCTGAGGAAATTGACAGCCACCATCAGCCGCACCAACACTTGCTGCATCTTCATCAACCAGCTGCGTGAGAAGCTGGGCGTGATGTTCGGCAACCCAGAAACCACGACTGGTGGTAACGCGCTGAAGTTCTACAGCAGTGTGCGCCTGGACATCCGTCGCACCGGCCAAATCAAGGACGGCGACCAGGTAGTGGGCAACCTCACCAGGGTGAAAGTGGTGAAAAACAAGGTGGCTCCTCCTTTCCGCAAGACCGAGTTTGAAATCCGCTTCGGCGAGGGCATCAGCAAGGTGGGCGAGATCATCGACCTGGGTGTCGAGTTCGGCATCGTCAAGAAGAGCGGCGCCTGGTTCTCATACGAGGGCACCAAGCTGGGTCAAGGTCGTGACGCCGCCAAGCAGATGGTGGCCGACAACCCCGAGCTGGCCGAGGAACTCGAGACCAAGATCAAGGAGGCCATGAAGGCCAAGTAACCCCACGACACAACAAAGAAAGCCACGGGAGTCCCGTGGCTTTTTTTTCTTGCCTCTGGTTGAGCAGGGGGCGTCGGACAGGGTCGGAATTGTCGGACAAGGTCAGACTAAGTCGGACTAGGTCAGACCAGGTCAGACAAGGTCTGACAGGGCCTGCTGGCTCGTTACATGAGGCCGAATGCGGCGCGCAGGGTCTCGGTCATGTTGAGCTTCTCCCAAGTGAAGAGTTCAACCTCGACCTCCCTGGTCTCGTTGTAGAGCGACTCAAACTTTTTCACCTTCAACTCATACTTGCGGCCCATGTGACCATAGGCGGCCGTCTCGGTGTAGATAGGATTGAGCAACTTCAGCCGCTCGATGATGGCAGCAGGACGCATGTCGAACAACTTCTTGAGGATGTCGGCAATCTCGGCGTCGCTCATTCCCACATGGTTAGTACCATAGGTGTTGATATAGAAGCTCACCGGCTCGGCACGGCCGATGGCATAAGCCACCTGCACGAGCACCTCGTCGGCTATGCCGGCGGCAACGACGTTCTTGGCGATATGGCGGCAAGCGTAAGCCGCGCTGCGGTCCACCTTGCTGGGGTCCTTGCCACTGAAAGCGCCACCGCCGTGAGCACCACGTCCACCATAGGTGTCCACGATGATTTTGCGGCCCGTGAGACCCGTGTCACCGTGAGGTCCGCCGATGACGAACTTGCCCGTGGGATTGACAAACTCCTCGGTCTTGTCGTCATACATGGCACGAATGTCCTCGCTATAGTGCATCAGTGTCCTGGGAATGAGAATATTGTGAACATCACTGGCAATGCGCTTCTGGTCCACATCTTCATCGTGCTGAGTGCTCACCACGATGGTGTGGATGTGCAACGGACGACGCGTCTCGCCGTCATACTCGACGGTCACCTGAGCTTTGCTATCGGGGCGCAGGTAGGGCATCAGTTCAAGGTGGTTGTGGCGGATGTCGGCCAGCTCTCGCATGAGGGCATGGGCCAAGTCGAGCGTCAACGGCATGTAGTTGGGAGTCTCGTTGCAGGCAAAACCGAACATCATGCCCTGGTCGCCAGCGCCCTGGTCGGCCTGGTTGTCCTCGGCCTTGTCAACACCCTGCTTGATATCGCCGCTCTGCTCGTGCACGCTGTTGAGGATGCCGCACGAGTTGAAGTCGAACTGGTACTCGCTCTTGGTGTAACCGATTTTCTGGATCATCTCGCGAGCGGTACGCTGCAAGTCGATGTACACGTTGGTGGTCACCTCGCCCGAGATGACGACCTGTCCCGTCGTCACCAGCGTCTCACAGGCCACATGAGCCTGCGGGTCAAAGGCGAGAAACTTGTCAAGAATAGCGTCACTGATCTGGTCAGCGACTTTGTCGGGGTGCCCTTCAGACACGCTCTCCGACGTGAATAGATAATTCTTACTGTTCATTGTACCAAATAATTAAAATTCGTGTGGAACATGAACGCTAAAGAAACCGATAAAGTGATTGATTATCGCAGTTTTAGCATTTTTTCAAGTGGTTGCAAGCAGCCAAATTTGTCCACTGTTACAATACGTTGTCATTAAATGTGGCTGCAAAGGTACAACAAAGTTTCCATAAAAAACGTGTTTTGTTCCTAGTTTTTTGTTATCTTTGCACTCTTAAACGAAATGTCATCGTTGATGATTGAAGCAAGGAACATAGTGAAAAGGTATGGCGACCTGGAGGTGCTCCGGGGCGTGGAACTTGATATCGCTCAAGGCGAAATCGTGTCGATTGTGGGTCCCAGCGGGGCCGGCAAGACAACGCTGTTGCAGATTATCGGCACGCTCGACTTGCCGCAGCAGGGCGAGGTGCGCTACGAGGGCAAGAACGTTCTCGCGTTGAAAGACAAGGAGTTGGCTCACTTCCGCAACCGTAACATCGGTTTTGTCTTCCAGTTCCACCAATTGCTGCCCGAATTCACCATGCTCGAGAATGTCGCCATCCCCGCGCTGCTGGGTGGTGACAACCGCAACGATGCGATGAACCGCGCGCGGCACCTGCTGGAAAAACTGCATCTGGCCGACCGACTGAACCACAAGCCGTCACAACTGAGCGGCGGCGAGTGCCAGCGTGTTGCGGTAGCCCGTGCGCTCATCAACAATCCCAAGGTCATTCTTGCCGACGAGCCGTCGGGCAGCCTCGACAGCCAGAACAAACAGGAACTGCACCAATTGTTCTTTGACCTGCGCGAGGACCTGGGCCAGACGTTCATCATTGTGACCCACGATGAGGATCTCGCCGCCCAAGCCGACCGCACGCTGCACATGCGCGACGGCATGATAGTAGAACAAACCATCCGCACAGCCCGATGAAAAGACTCCATTATCTGCCCATATTGCTGTTGGCGGCTCTGCTCGCCTTTGTCTCGTGCGACAAGCAGGAGGACGTCGACCGTGCCTATACCGACTATCGCTATGACATCGTGACCTACCTGGGCCAGAACGACCGCGGCGCGGTGTTCGAGTATGTGGGGCACGGCGACTCGGCATCGGTCAAGCTGCAGTCCAACGTCACCGTCAGCGATGTCAAGACCCATCAACGCGTGTTGCTGCGCTACGACTTTGCCGACAATCGCGCCAGTGACAGCCGCGACATCAAGGTGTACGGCTGCAGCGGCATCATCAGCGACTCGCTGCGGCAGACCCAAGCGTCGCCCGACAGCCTGCCCCAACAAGCAGTGAAGCTGCGCAGCCTGTGGCGCACTGGCGAGTTCATCAACCTGCACTGCCAGGTCGAGTTCACCGGCAAGACACGCACCTTCATGCTCGTTGCCGATGCGTCGACTGTGGCCAGCGACACCGTGCACTGCTATCTGGTACATGACCTGAGAGGCGAACACGCCAGTTTTTGGCGTGATTGCTACGCGTCGTTCAATGTGGGCGCGTTGTGGCGCAAAGACTCGTTCCGCTGCTTGCGCATCCACCTCAACGACGTGACATTTCCTGAAACCGAGTATTACGATTTTACTAAATAACAATCATTTATTCATAATTAAAACATTATGGCAAACGAAAATCAGAATCCCAACCAGAACCAAATTAAGATTGAAATCCCCAAGGAAGAGTTGCAAGGCCGCTATGCCAACATGGCTATGATTGCCCATGGTCCCAACGATTTCTTTATCGATATGATCCTGCGCGGTCCCAACATGCCGCAGGCACGTGTTCAGAGCCGCATCATCATGGCTCCCCAGCACGCCAAGGAGCTGATGCTCGCGCTGCAGGACAACATCCGCCGCTACGAGAGCAACTTCGGCGAAATCAAGATCATGCGTCCCGCCGGCAATCAGGGCGGCATCATGGATTTTCCCCTGCCCAAAGGCCAGGCTTGATTCCAGTTTAAAAATCAGGAATTCTAGATTCTCTAGATAATCTAGAATATCTAGAAAACAAACATTGTAAGGATTATGAACCATCCCTTGTACATATACAACACACTGACGCGGCGCAAGGAGCACTTCCAGCCCCTGAACGAGCCCATGGTCGGCATGTATGTTTGCGGTCCCACGGTCTACGGCGATCCTCATCTGGGTCACACCAGACCGGCCATCACGTTCGACGTGTTGTTCCGCTACCTGCAGCAGCTGGGCTACAAGGTTCGCTACGTGCGCAACATCACCGATGTGGGCCACCTGGAGCATGATGCCGACGAAGGTGAAGACAAGATCGCCAAGAAGGCCCGTCTCGAGCAACTCGAGCCCATGGAAGTGGCACAGTACTACACCAACCGCTACCATGCCGCCATGCAGGCCCTGAACGTGCTGCCTCCCAGCATCGAGCCTCATGCCACGGGACACATCATCGAGCAAGAGGAACTGGTGAAGCAGATCATGGCAAACGGCTATGCCTACGAGAGCAACGGCAGCGTCTATTTTGACATCGAGGCCTACAACCGCGACCACCGCTACGGCGTGCTGTCGGGCCGCAACCTTGACGACATCCTGAACGCCAGCCGCGAACTCGAGGGCGTGGGTGAAAAACACAACCAGGCCGACTTCGCCCTGTGGAAGAAAGCACAGCCCGAGCACATCATGCGCTGGCCGTCGCCCTGGAGCGACGGTTTCCCCGGCTGGCACTGCGAGTGCACCGCCATGGGCCGCAAGTATCTGGGCAAGCATTTCGACATCCATGGCGGTGGCATGGACCTCGTGTTCCCGCACCACGAGTGCGAGATTGCACAGGCCGTTGCCAGCCAGGGTGACGAGATGGTGCGCTACTGGATGCACAACAACATGATCACCATCAACGGGCAGAAGATGGGCAAGTCATTGGGCAACTTCATCACCCTGGAGCAGTTCTTCACGGGCAACCATCCCGCATTGACTCAGGCCTACACGCCCATGACCATCCGCTTCTTCATCCTTCAGGCCCATTACCGCGGCACTGTGGACTTCAGCAACGAGGCTCTGCAGGCTGCCGAGAAGGCGCTGGAGCGCATGCTTGACGGCTGGCACCGCCTCAATGGCCTCACCGCCGCGCAGCAGTCATCGCTCAAGCTCGACAATTATCGTGAGCGTTGCGCCGATGCGATGAATGACGACCTGAACACCCCGACGGTCATTGCCACCTTGTTTGATGCCTGCAAGGTCATCAACCAGGCCAACGACGGTCATGCCAGCCTCAGCCAGGCCGACATCGACGAGCTGAAGAGCGTGTTCCAGACCTACCTGTTCGACGTGCTGGGCATCCGCGACGATGCCGCCGGTGGCGACAGCGTGAATCTGGAGCCCTACCGTCAGGCCGTTGACCTGCTGCTGGAGATGCGCCGCAACGCCAAGGCTGCCAAGGACTGGGCCACCAGTGACCTGATTCGCGACAAGCTCGCCGAATTCGGTTTCGAGGTCAAGGACACCAAGGACGGCTTTGAGTGGAAAGTGAAGTGATTGAATAAACACGCAGTCCCTAATGTGGGGCTGCGTGTTTTATTAATGATTAATGATTAGTGATGATGGAGCCGCTGATATCGGTTATCGTGCCCGTCTATAATGCCGAGGCGTTTCTGGATCAATGCTTGGAGAGCATTACGACCCAGAGTTACCACTGCCTTGAGATCATCGTCGTGGATGACGGCAGCACCGACAGCACCGGCCAGAAATGTGACCTGTGGGCCGAGCGCGATGAGCGCATCCGTGTCATCCATCAGCCCAACGGCGGGCATTCGGCAGCACGCAACACCGCATTGGACGCCATGACCGGCGAACTGGTCATGATGGTGGACAGTGACGACGTGCTGCACCCCAACTTTGCCGAGAGCCTACTCCAACTGCAACAACGCGACGATGCCGACATCGCCGTCGGCGCTTATATCCCCTTCTATGGCGACAAACCCGATTTTCCCACTGTCGCTAAGCCTGAAATACACCACTACAACCAGCATGAGGCCATCATGGCCGTGTTCTATCAGCAGGGCCTCACCCATTCGCCGTGGGGACGCCTGTTCAAAGCATCATTGTTCGAGGGCATCCGATTCCCGCTGGGCATCATCTATGAGGACCTGGCCATCATCTACCCGTTGCTCAAGAAATGCGATCATATCGTGACCACCAGTCAAGTCCTGTACGGCTACCGTCAACACGGGAGCAACAGCATGAGGGTGTTCTCGCCGCGCCGCAGCGATGTGCTCGATGTGTGCGAGAACCTGGAAAAGGAACTGCTGGTGCATGATAAAAGCTACTACAACGCCATACGCAGCCGCTCGCTCAGTGCCTATTTCAATATCTTGCTGCTGAGCCATCAAGACAAGAACGGCGATTATCAGGCACTTCAAGACCGATGCTGGAACGGCATCAAGCGCCTGAGATGGTCATGCCTGACCGACCCCAAGGTGCGGCTCAAGAACAAGTTGGGCATCCTGGCTTCGTTAACAGGACGCTGGTTCCTGTGCTCGGTTGTGGGACGGAACTACCAGCCCAAACCCTGAGGCAATCCCCACTAAAAACACTAAAAATTTCCTCGTTTTACTGATTACATCCGTTTCGCATAAGAAAACGGGCGATTGGTAGAAAAGATTTGCCGTTTTGATATCCATTGTTTTTCTTTGCGTCATCAAAAAAAGAATAATGTTTTTAGGCTTGTTTATACATCTAATCACCATGAGCATTTGGGTTTATAAGAAAAGTATTTAGGCTTCAGAACACTGAAAAAGAACAGACACGGTGTGAACCCTGTCTGTTTCTTTTTTATCGTAAAGTTATAGCCATCAGGCTATTGTGCTAGAAATTCACAATTCAAGAATCATCGAAACCAATTGTGTCACGTCGGTGATGTTCACACTACCGTCCTCGTTGACATCTGCGGCATACATTGGCCCGGCATCCTCGTTCATTAACGATTGTATCAGCAAGGTCACATCGGTAATGTCGATTCTACTGTCAACATTCACGTCGCCCAGCGGATTCAAAGCAGTGATGGCGTTATCCAACCAGGGAATGCGCTCCTGTATCCACGTGTAGCGCGATATCGTATTAGACAAAACACTCAGGTAGCGGTTATAGACCATCTTGTCGAGCGCAAAACTCTTACTCAATGCAGCACCCTCATCGGACTTGCGAAAGGCCAGCATATACTCTTTCATGTCGTTGACCAATGTGCCGCGAATCTCACGCCACAATGCGGCAAACTCGCCGATGAATGCACGGTTGCTGGTATTGTTGAACAGGACCTTCATGTGTTCGGTATGGCTGCGCGACCATTCCGATATGGTTCGCTCCGACATGTCAAAATCCCACGTCAGCGGCATCACAATCTTGCTCTGGGCCGTGGTGTCATACTTCATGAAATACAGGTTACATCCACCACCGTCCTTGGTACCCTCGATGTCATGCACCAGACACCAGGCGGCAAATGACCTCACGTCAATCAAGTCGGGATAATTCTGCTGGCTCAAACTGGTCTCAAAGGCCGTCACAAGTCCCTGCATATACTCCAGCTGCTCGGGAAGGATGTCGTCGCTGTCGGGATACTTGAACGTGTAATTATAGGAAGGCGACTTCGACGAGTTCACATACAAGTCCTCGTTCCACCAGTAAGGGTCAAGTTCAAAGATGAAGCCCCAATCCTTGTCCACATTCAAGCGGCAATCGGGATTGCGCTTCACCGATTCACACAACAGATAGGCGCCGCGGTAGCGACCATTCATGATCACATTCACATAATGATATTGCGGAGTCCACGGCATACCCACCAGTTCACTCACTTTTAAGCCTGTGGCGGTGGTCATGTAATCATCCCTCAACAACAGCCATTCCTTGTCCTTGTACAGGCTTTCGTTGCCCCTGAAGAGCAGGTCCTTTTTCTTCTCAAGCTTGATCTTGTAAGGTTTCTTGACATCGTAGGCCGTCGCGTTGCCACGCAGCTTGATGGTCATGCCGCTCATATCCTTCTCATAATCGCCGCTGTCATACAGCACACTGTCCATGTCGCCGATGCGACTGTACACAATCAGTCGGCCAGGCACCTTTGTCGCATTGGCAATCGAATAGCCCATGCATCCGGGAGGGGCCGATACATAGTCACACGTCGGTTCCTCCTCGTCAACAGTCTCGACATAAATTACCGGCAGTCCCTGTTCGATGATGGCACTCAGCGTCATCTGCACGGTGTCACCTAGGGTGATCATCGTCGTTGACGTGTCGGCAAGAGCCCTCATGGGGCATATCAGCAACCCCATGACCGACATCAGCGCAATAACTCTTCTCATCGCGCTATCAATCATTGATGCTATTCAACAGCAGATTGGTGAGTGACGTGACATCGCTGATGTTGACTTCCTCATCGCCATTGATGTCACCCGTTATCAACGAGCGTGTGCTCCCCATCACCATTTTGATGAGCTCAGTCACATCGGAGATGTTCACCACGCCATCGATGTTCACGTCGTTAGGTACATGGAACGACATGATATTCGAGTCCAACCAACTATAACGCCTTTGTAACCACATCAAGCGGTCGGTTGCTGCGTTCTGGAACCACCTATTGGTATCCCACACCTTGTTGTCGAGGTGATAGCAGTCTTGCAAAGCCCTGCCCAACGGAGAATTCACAAAGTTCATGTAGTATGAGTGGACGTCACTCAAACAGGTATCACGCATCTGGCACCACAGACGTATATACTCATGGACAAATGCACGGTTGGGGTTATTGAACAGCTTCTTCATGTAAACCTCATGGATACGCGACCAGGCCCCGGTGGTGCGTTCAGCCAAGTCAAAGTCCCATGCCACAGGCATGAAAATCTTGCTTTGGGCCGTGGTGTCATACTTGGAGTAGAAGCGGTTGCAGCCACCACCATCCTTAGTGCCTACAATGTCATGCACCAGACACCAGGCAGCAAACGACCTCACGTCGATCAGGTCAGGGTAGTTGTCTTGGGTGAGCGATGCCTCATAGGCTCTTACCATCGTCTGGGCATAATCCAGCTGTTCCTGGGTGATATCTTCATCCTCGGGGTACTTGAAGGTGTAATTGTAACTGGGGGCCTCATTGGACCTGACATATACACTCTCATTCCACCAGTACAGGTCACACTCGAAGATGTAACCACAGTTCTTGTCCACATTCAAGCGGCAATCGGGATTGCGTTTCACCGCCTCGGTCAACAAGTAGATGCCGTGATAATCGTCGTTGATGACAACGTTCACATAACGGTGCCCAGGCACCCACATCATGCCCACCATCTCACTGATGCGGAAAGCCGTATTGGTGAACACAAACGGGTCCTTGAGCAAGAGCCATTCCTTGTCTTTATACACCGAGTCCACGCCACGAAGCAACAGGTCGGCCTTCTTTTGCAGCTTGATTTTGTAAGGTTTCTTCTCATCGGTGGCGGCACTGGTGTTACCACGCACCTTGATGGTCATGCCGCCGACGTTTTTCTCATAGTCACCGCTGTCGTACAGCATACTGTCCATACCGGCGACACGGTCATAGATGACGAGGCGTCCGGGTACTTTCTCAGAGTTGACGGTTTCGCCCCAGCAGCCAGGAGGGGCATAAACGGTATCGCACGTGGGCTTCACACCGTCAACAGTCTCAATATAAACCACTGGCAAACCTTTACCGATCAATTCTGACAAAGACATCTGAGTGGTTGAACCGATATTGACCACCGTCGTTGACGTGTCGGCAAGTGAAAACAGGCAACACAAAAAAGCCAAAGAGAATAAAAGAGTCTGTTTTTTCATCCTTATAATATTTTGATTATTAGTATTCTAGCGGTGTATGTCGGTCACACGACGGGTAGCAGCGACAAAGGGAGGCTGCCTTAGCGGAGCATGTCGGCCACACGGCGGGCAGCAACGACAACGAGAGGCTGCCCTAGCGGAGCATGTCGGCCACACGGCGGGTAGCAGCGACAAAGGAAGCCACCTCGTCGAGTGTATTGTACACGGCAAACGAGGCACGCACCATGCCGGTCACGCCGTAGCGGGCCATCAGCGGCTGGGCACAATGGTGGCCGGTGCGAACGGCGATACCCAATTTGTCAAGCAGCAATCCCATGTCATAACTGCTGATGTCGCCCACGAGGAACGACACCACGCCACTCTTGCCAGGTGCGGTGCCAAACAAGCGCATGCCGTCAATTGTCTCAAGTCCCTCGACGGCAGCCTTGAGCAACTGATGCTCATGGGCTGCGATGTTGTCCAATCCCAGGCCTTGCACATAGTCGATGGCGGCACCGAAGGCGGCGATGTCCACAAAGTCGGGGGTTCCGGCCTCAAACTTGAACGGCAATTCGGCGAAAGTGGTGCGCTCAAACGTCACCTGACCTATCATTTCTCCCCCACCCTGGTAAGGCGGCATCTTGTCCAGCCAGTAACGCTTGCCGTAGAGGATGCCCACACCGGCGGGGCCATACATCTTGTGACTCGAGAAGGCATAGAAATCACAGTCCAGGTCTTGAACATCAACTGGCACATGGGGAGCAGCCTGGGCCCCGTCGATGAGCACGGGCACACCATGACGATGGGCGATGGCAATCATATCCTTCACGGGATTGACAGTGCCCAGCACGTTGGACACATGGGCCAGCGCCACAAAGCGGGTGTTGTCACTGAACAGGTCCTCATAGGCCTCCATATCGACCTCGCCACGGTCATTGATGGGCACGACACGCAGGGTGACACGCTTACGCTGGCCGATGAGCTGCCAAGGCACGATGTTGCTGTGGTGCTCCATCACGGTGACAATGATTTCGTCGCCGTTCTCCAGCATCTGGCCGAACGAAGAGGCCACCAAGTTGATGCCCTCGGTGGTGCCTCGGGTGAAAATCACCTCCTGCACGCTGCCCGCGTTGATAAATGCCCGCACCTTCTCGCGTGTGAGCTCCACCAAGTCGGTGGCTTCCTGCGACAGCGTGTGCACGCCACGATGCACATTGGCCTTGTAGTGGTAGTACATCTGGTCGATGGCCTCTACCACCGAACGCGGCGTCTGGGACGTGGCGGCATTGTCGAGATAGATGAGCGGACGGCCCTCGATCTGGCGTTGCAGGATGAGATAATCGTCGCGTATCTTGTTGATGTCCATTTCGGTTTTTTTTAGTTTCTAGTCCTTAGTTGAGAGAGGTTTACTGCTAACTCTTTCTGCAGGCTGCCATGCAGCTGGCGCAGTTGCTCAGTGTTCCGGCAAAGCGTTTCTCCACCAGATAATGCAGACGGTCCTTGAGGGCGTCAAGGCGCACACCATCGATGACATCGGCGACAAAAGCCTGCATCAACAGGCGACGGGCCTCTTCAATGCCGATTCCTCGTGTTCGCATATAGAACAAGGCATCCTCGTCAAGCTGTCCGACTGCCGAGCCATGAGAGCACATCACGTCGTCGGTGTAGATCTCGAGTTGAGGTTTGGTGTACATCTTGGCTGTGGGGGCGCCGCACAGGTTGCGGTTGCCCTGATAGGCCTCGACACGGGGGCAGTCGGGCTTCACCAGAATCTTACCGGCAAAAGCACCTACTGCGTTATCGTTGAGCACATACTTGAACATCTCGTTACTGTGGCAACGAGGGGCATTGTGACTGATGAACGTGTGACTATCGACGTGTTGTTCACCACTGGCAATCGTCATGCCCAGCAGTTGAGTCTCGGCATGCTCGCCATTGACCTCAACGTGGTAGTTGTTGCGGGTGAAGCCGTTGATGAGCGTGATGCCGTCGATGAGCACATTGCTGCCCTCGTGCTGATCGACGTAAATCGACGAGACGCGGTTGGTCAACGGAGTGCTCTCCTCCATGTCATAGTAATCCACCGTGCTTCCCTGCATGGCGACGATTTCAACCACCTGATTGTTCAGGTAATGGTAATCAGGACTCTGGGTGTGATCACATGCCAGCAGTTTGATGGCCGCATTCTTACCCACGATGATGAGCAGACGTCGCTGTACCATCATGTCGAGCGCGGCATTGAAGATGTTGACCAACTGAATCGGACGCTCGGCCACCACGCCATCGGGGACATAGATGAACAGTCCATCCTGCACCAGCAGGGTGTTGAGTGCCACGGTGGGGTCACTCAGTCGAGCCTGCCGGCCATAATAGGCATTCATCAACTCGGGATAGTCAACGGCAGCCATGCTGAAAGGCTCAACCACCACTTGGCCGATGTTGCGCTCGGCGGTGGGGCTGCTGTGGAAAGCGTCATTGCTGCTGTAGTACAGGCAGGTGCTCATGTTGGGCACATCGCAGTGGAACGTCTCACCAGGGTCGGCGTCAAAGGGCAGGCGGTTGATGTTCACGCCATAGTCGTGCGAGAACACGGCCTCGAGATCGGTCGCCTCATAGTCCTCGCTGCCCTTGCGGGGCAAGCGTGCAGTCTCCAATTGCTCACGTGCCTGTTCCCGCAAAGCGTTCAACAGGGCAGGTGACTGCTGCTCGATGAGCGTGCGGCACTCATCAAACAGGTCGATATATTGCTTGAGTGCGTTCATCTCTACTTATTGCTGTGAATCGACTTGTTCCTTGATCCAGTCATATCCCTTCTCCTCAAGCTCCAGTGCCAGTTCGGGACCGGCGCTCATGACGATGCGGCCCTTGTACAGGACGTGCACAAAGTCGGGCTTGATATAGTCCAGCAGACGCTGGTAGTGGGTGATGACGATGGTGGCATTGTCCTTGCTCTTGAGCGTGTTCACGCCGCTGGCAACGATGCGCAGTGCATCGATGTCAAGGCCGCTGTCGGTTTCGTCAAGGATGCTCAACTTGGGCTCGAGCATGGCCATCTGGAAAATCTCGTTACGCTTCTTCTCACCGCCCGAGAAGCCCTCGTTAACGGCACGCGAAGCGAGCTTGTTGTCGAGTTGCACGATGTTGCGTTTCTCGCGCATGAGCTTCAGGAAATCGGCAGCGCTCAAAGGCTCCTGACCGAAGTACTTGCGCTTCTCGTTCAAGGCGGTGCGCATGAAGTTGACCATCGACACACCGGGAATCTCGACGGGATACTGGAAACTCAAGAACAGTCCCTCGTGGGCGCGGTCCTCGGGCGAGAGGGCCAGCAGGTCCTTGCCGTAGAACTCGACACTGCCGCCGGTCACAGTATAGGCGGGATTGCCCGTCAGCACAGCACTCAGGGTGCTCTTGCCCGAACCGTTGGGTCCCATGATGGCGTGCACCTCACCCGGCTTAACCGTCAGGTTGATGCCTTTCAATATCTGCTTGTCCTCGATCGAGGCCTGTAAATCCTTAATTACTAACATGATATTATCGTTTATTTTACTTTTACTGTTTTATTACCTAGATTTTCTAGAGATTCCAGATACTCTAGAGGTGAAGATTATCCCACGCTGCCCTCTAGCGAGATGCTGAGGAGTTTCTGGGCCTCGACGGCAAACTCCATCGGCAACTTGGCCATCACCTCCTTGGCATAGCCGTTGACGATGAGTCCCACGGCATCCTCGGTAGCGATACCACGCTGGTTGCAGTAGAAAATCTGGTCCTCGTTAATTTTGCTGGTAGTGGCCTCGTGCTCAACCACCGACGTGTCGTTCCCCACCTCAATCACGGGGAAAGTGTGGGCTCCGCTGGTGTCGCTCAACAGCAGACTGTCGCACTGGGTGAAGTTGCGGCAACCGGTCGCCTTGGGGGCAATCTTGACCATACCGCGATAGCTGTTCTGACTGTGGCCAGCGCTGATACCCTTGCTCACGATGGTGCTCGTGCTGTTTTTGCCCAGATGAATCATCTTGGTACCCGTGTCGGCTTCCTGCCAGTTGTTGGTCAGGGCCACACTGTAGAACTCGCCCACCGAGTGGTCACCCTTGAGCACACAGCTGGGGTACTTCCATGTGATGGCGCTGCCGGTCTCGACCTGAGTCCACGAGAGTTTGCTGTGGTCACCACGGCACAGGCCACGCTTGGTCACCAGGTTGTAGATACCGCCCTTGCCGTCCTTGTCGCCTGGATACCAGTTCTGCACGGTGCTGTACTTGACCTCGGCACGGTCCTCGACGATAATCTCGACAATGGCGGCGTGCAACTGGTTCTCGTCGCGCATGGGGGCGGTGCAGCCCTCCAGGTAGGAGACATAGGCATCGTCATCGGCAACAATCAGCGTGCGCTCGAACTGACCCGTCTGAGCCGCATTGATGCGGAAGTAGGTGGACAGCTCCATCGGGCAACGCACACCCTTGGGGATATAGACAAACGAGCCGTCGCTGAACACAGCCGAGTTCAAGGCGGCATAGAAATTGTCGGTATAAGGCACCACCTTGCCCAGGTACTTGCGCACCAGGTCAGGATAGTCCTTCACAGCCTCGCTCATCGAGCAGAAAATCACACCCAGCTCGGCCAGGCGCTCACGGTAGGTCGTCTTCACGCTCACACTGTCCATGACAGCGTCAACTGCCATACCGCTCAAGCGCAACTGTTCCTCCAGGGGAATGCCCAACTTGTCGAAGGTCTTTTTCAATTCGGGATCAATCTCCTTTTTCTCACCCGCCGTTTTCTTGCGCGGTGCAGCATAGTAGCTGATGTCCTGGAAATCAATCTCGGGTACATGCACATGACCCCAGGTGGGGGCCTTGAGCGTCAGCCAGTGGCGGTAAGCCTTCAGGCGGAACTCAAGCAACCACTCGGGCTCACCCTTCAAGGCCGAGATGCGGCGCACCACATCCTCGTCTAATCCCTTGGGAATGACCTCGGTCTCGATATCGGTCACAAAGCCGTATTTATACTCGGCTTGTGCCGCTTCCTCTATAATCTGATTCCCTTTTTCAGGTTTCTCGTTCTCTTTCATCAGTTATATTCAATACCTCTCTCTAAAAGCAGCACAAAGGTACTGCAAATCAAACTCAGAGCCAAACAAATGTCTATTTTTGTTTGGCTTTGCCGTGATGCAAGCCGGTCTTAGACGAAAACAATAGGCTGCCATTAACCTGAAAACGAGCGGTCTGACGACCGCCCGTTTTCATTATCCATGATTCAATCACTAATTCTTACATATTGAGAATGAGGTCAATAACGGCATTCACGTCGGCAATGTTCACCTCACCGTCGCCGTTGACGTCGGCACCGGGAGTGGTGGCATCCATCAGGATGACAGCGATGACCGCATTCACGTCGGCGATGTTCACCTCGCCGTCATGGTTCACATCACCCGAGATGTAGGGCTGAGGCTCGACGGTTCCCGGATAGTGGCAATAAAATGCCTTGAGGTTGATCTCGTAGTTCTTTTCCTCGGCATCCTTGTTCAGCGTGAACTTGATGGACCTGATGTTGATGGGATAAGTGCCCACATAGTCGGCACCGCCCAGTTCCTTGAGGTTGAGCAAGAGCAGATGGTCAACGCCCGGTTCAAAGTACGGTTTTCCTTCCTCGGGCTCGAACATGACGTAGTTAACCTTGGTGTAGAAGTAGTTGCGGGTATCCATCTGCACATAGTCGATGGGCATCGTGGAGTTGAAGATGAGACCTACGGTATCGGGCAGGCCGTACAAGGTCACGTTCTTGGTCATCTTGATATTGGGCAGGCGGTTGGTCGCATAGTCAAACGTCATGTGACCGGTCTCCTCGTCAAGGGTCAGGTTCTTGGCCCCGGTTCCCCTGAGCGTCCAGCCGTCCCAGCCCTCATAACGATAGGGCTCGTCGCTGATCTGCACTTTCACACTGCCCGTCATGCTGTACGGACCCAGGTTGCAGTACATCCTGGTAGAGCCGTTCTGCTTGCCGCGCAGCACACCATCGGTGATTGTGGCCACGGTACTGTCGTTGATACTCCATTCGATGCCCGTCGTGCCATAGAAGAACACCTTGTCTCCCATCTTGGCGGCCACCTCGATGGGATAGTCGCGATTATCAATAACGAGCGGATTGAGCAAGATGTAAGGCTGAGCCGGCATCACATGCACCGGGGCCGTTGCCGTCATGCCGTTCAGCGTGGCAGTCACTGTGCCATAGGCTTCATCGCCAGCAGCAATGAAGACGTCACCGTCGGTAGTACCCACCTCGTCGGTACACGTCAGCGTAAAGCCCTGCACATCCTCGTCAATGAGTTCGCCGATTCGGTTGTAGCCCAGAATGCGGGGCTTGGTCATGGAGAACTCGGGAATGTCGAGACGATACTGGTCAAAGGCGATGCTGGCCACCTCATAATCTTCCTCGCCGATGGCCTCGACCATCCATCCGGTAGCCACTCCGCGAGGAGTGGATTCGGTCGTGGTGTTGATGATTTTTCCCATTACCAGCATCTCGGCCGAACCGCCGGCATCCATATTCACAATCTCGTTCACATCGGGGCACATCTGACGCATGATTTCGCAAGCCTTGTCGGTAGGACAGCCTAATGAGAGACCGTATTGCGGACTGGCCGACTTGTCGATAACCATCATGTAGAGGTGCTTGCCGTCGGCACTGGTGCCGTAGCAGGTGCGCGAATAGTCGGGCGTGTTGTAGCCGTCCTCGTAGTTGCGGGCCGTCAACTCGCCGTTGTGCATGATGATCGCATTACCGGTGACCAGGTTCTCGATGCCGCCGATGGGTTGAACGGTAGCGTCGGGATCCATGGTCGCCCAACCCGACGTCAGTTCAATCACGTCACCCACTTCGAGGGCAGCCATCACAGCCTTGTTGGCGTCGCCGGTGACCGTGAGGCAGGCATCATAGTCACCAAGGGTGAGTTTATCCTTCCCGAGAATGATCTGGGCAACCGTGAACCTCATGGGACCAGCGGTGTTCCAGTCGCTGCCGTCGACAAAATTCAAGTAGTAGTTGTCGCTCTGGTTATGGCCGCGGGTGCCGTAAGCGACCCAGTCGTTCTGGAAGATGCGATCGCGGGTATAGGGAGGGCCATACAGGCAGATCTCGCCCGTCACGGCACGACGATTCACATTGTGGTACTCCAAGGGTTGAGCGAACTTGTCGGAATAGATGAAACCGCTCCATTTCAGTCGTCCCATCACGATGGTCTTGTCATGAGTGATACCAGCAGTACCTGCATTTTGCGCACCGCCAACCCACACGTCGGTCGTGTTGTTGAAATTCACAACGGTGGTATCGTTGCGCACTACACCGCCTTGGGGTGTACCTAGGCCGAAATAGGCCAACGGAAAATTGCCGCCGGTGATCCAGAAGTTGGCATTACAGGCCACAAGGGGACGCTTGGTGGGCGTGCGATGACGCTGCACGGCATTGGAGAGCAGCTCGGTCTTGCCGACTGTACCGTATCCGTAGGTGGTCTCGACACGGTTATTGGGATTGTTGAGGTCAACCTCGACCATATAAACATTGAGCGGCATGTCGGGGATGCGCACAATCGTGTTGACCATGCCCGGTCCCACCTGACGACGGACCAGCGTATCAGCCGAATAGGTTTTACCGCCTATCACAAAGTCGGCATGGGCTGTCAGCACGGTGAGTGCCCCCAACACAATGGACATCAGTAAAGTTTTTTTCATTGTCTATCAGTTTTAATGGTTTAACGCGTTAATGATGCAAAGATACAGCACCATCACGAAAAAACAAAAAAACGCTACCACTTTTTTCATCAACAGTGGCAGCCCGATGCAGACGACAAAACTGTCTGCTTTGTATCACTTGCCCACGATGTAACGGCGGAAAGGCAGGAACCGCAGCAACAACACGAGCAGGAAACAAATCGCGAAAGTGAACACCCCGCTCACCAAGCAGTCAACAACCCAGTGGGTCTGTCCCAACCACGAGGCTGTCAACGGCCAGATGACCTGACGCAACACAATCATCTGCGACAGATAGATGCCGAAGGTGCAGACGCTCAGCAAGGGCCACCATGTGGCGGCCGAAGGATGAAGCTCGGGCTCGTAACGCTCGGGGGCGAAATGCTTGATAACGACAAACAGCAGCGTGGCCATGGCGATGTTGTTGACGCTGATGTCGTTGGTCAGTGTGTCGATGTGCTGCTGCCATGTGATGCCGAAATTCCCCTGCACCAAAAACTCGAAGAGCGGCATCACCACGATACCCAGGATGAACAGCAGGGCCCACTTCCATCCGTGTTTAAGAGTGAACACGGGAAGGTCGTAACGATGGATGTAATAGCCCAGCAGCACGTAGCCGTAGTAGTTGGCAAAGGCGCCGAACATGTTGTGACTGTACTGAGAAGCCTCCATGAACACGCCGTGCTGATAAGGGATGAACGATGACAGCACCCACAGCACGAGCAGCACCTCGACGCCCCGCTTGCCGATGGCCTCGATGCACTTGCTCAACAACGGCAAGGTCACATAGATGACAACCAGCACATACACATACCACAACAGCCCCTCCACCGGATGGAACAGGATCGAGGTGAGCAATCGCGGTGTGAAGTTGTGCAGCAGGAAGGCATGTTCAAGCAGATAGACGACCGTCCACACCAGCAAGGGCGGCAGCACGGCCCACATGCGCCGCTTGACGAAACTCTTGCCCGTGCGCGTAACAGGGAGCAACAAGGCACCCGTGATCATGAAAAACAGGTTGCAGTTCACAGCCACCAGCACGGTATAGACCGCACCGGCTATCGATGGCGTGTTGTAATAGATGTCGTATTGACGGATGGGCGTGTGGATAAGGATGACCAGCATGCAGGCCACGACGCGCAGGATGTCCAGATAAGGGATGCGCCGTTGCAGTCGTGCCTGGGCCTTCATGGTTGTACCGATTTTGATACAATCAATGCAACAGCATGGGCGGCAATGCCCTCGCCACGACCGGTATAGCCCAGTTTCTCGGTCGTAGTGGCCTTGATGGACACTTGTCCGGGTTCACAGTCCATGCACGCAGCCAATTCGCGCTGCATGGCGGGAATGTGAGGATTGAGTTTCGGCTGCTCGGCACAAATGGTGATATCGCAGTTGCCCAAGCGGTAGCCGTTTTCATCCAGCAGGCGCATCACGTGCCGCAGCAACAGACGGCTGTCGATGCCCTTGTATTGCGGATCAGAATCCGGGAAATGGTAACCGATGTCGCGCAGGGCGGCGGCACCCAGCAGGGCGTCGCACAAGGCATGGATGGCCACGTCGGCATCGCTGTGTCCCAGCAAGCCGCGTTCCCACGGAATGTTCACGCCGCCCAGCCACAGGGCTCGGCCCTCGACCAGGCGGTGTACGTCAAATCCCAATCCTACGCGGAACATAGTCAAGAGAATTTAGTTGCGGCCAAAGAGATTCTTGATGCCATCCATATCGAACGAGAGCGTGAAACGCAAGGTCTGATCCAGAGGACTGTTCTGGGCCGTTGCAATCATGTAGCTGGCATCGATCTTGATGACATTAAGCGAGAAGCCCGCACCCAGGCCGAAGTACTGACGGTTACCGGCATACTTGCTCTCGTAGTAGTAGCCACCGCGCAGAAAGAACTGCTGGTTGTAGGCATACTCGGCACCCACTGAATAGGTGATGCGCTTGGCGAAGTTGTCACTGAAACTGTCGAAGATACCCGAAATCGATGACTTGTTCTTCCATTCCTGGAGGGCGTCGTCATAGTCCTGTGAGCCTTCAAAGTCGGTTACACGGGGCTTGGCGGGCACCAGCATCTTGTTGGCGTCAACAGCCAGCGTCAGGTTGTTATAGTCGGCCAGCGGGAAGGTGAACGCGGTACCGATCTTGAGGTTGGCCGGCAGATAGGCGGGGTCATTACCCTTGTTGTAGGACACCTTGGAACCGATGTTCGACAAATTGAAACCCAACGACCACTGGCACTCGTTACGACCGATAACAGGGAAAGTGGTGTAATAGCCCGACAGGTCGGCCGAGAATGCCGATGCACTCGAGGTCTGTTCACCTGTATTCATTGCGCTGTAGCCCAGGTCACTGTAGATGTAACGCAGCACTACGCCCATGGCAAATTTCTCACTCAACTTGCGGCTGTAGCCCAGATCGACCGACATCTCGAACGGGTTGATGGTCGATACCATGGCACCGTCGCCATCGGTCGCCATCACCTCCCCCAGCGAGAAATAGCGCAACGAGGCGCTCACGGCCTGATTGTCACCGCCACCAATCTTGTAATAGCCTGCAAGGCTGGCCAGATAGATGTCGTTGACAATCTTGCGCAACCAGGGCGTGTAGGACAACGACACACCGGCGCCGCTGTAGGCAAAGGCATATTTCGACGGATTCCAGAACTGGGAGTTCACGTCGGCCTCGGTAGCGGCACCCAGGTCACCCATCGACGCACCGCGGGCATCAGGGGTGATAGCCAGTGAGGTCACACCGGTGGTGACGGGGTTGAACTCGGTGTTCTTAATGTCGTCCTGAGCAACGGCAGTCAATGCGGTAGCCATCAGTGCGATGGCAATTATTGATTTGTACAGTTTCATTTCTAATCAGGAAATTTCAGAATGTTCTTTACCTAATTAACTTAGAAATCCCGCTTTTATTGTATAATCACCCTTATTTTAGTCAACGGCTGCTGAGAATCATATTGATGAGCGTCGTCACGTCGCTGATGTTGATATTGCCGTCACTGTTGATGTCGGCATTCTCGATGACGAGATTCTCCAAGGTCTCGGTCATCATGCTGTTGACAAACAGGGTGACATCGCTGATGTTGACAAAACCGTCGCCGTTCACGTCACCGAGCAAAGGCTCCTCGTCAAGATAAGGCAAGTAATCGGCCGTCACATTGCGCACCTGGTATTTGTTGGTCTGGGTCGTCACCTCAAAGAAGGAGGTTTCTCTCACGCCCTTCACATCTACGGTCTGATGGCTGCCGGCAGTGCTGCCGCCCTGGCTGAACACGAAGTTCACACTGTAGTTGGTGCCGGTAATGGTAAAGGTCTTGTAATAGAACTTCACACCGTTAATCACGCGGGTGTCGGTCACCACCTGGCCGGGCCAGTTGCCGCACTGCTGCACGTCGTTGCTGTCCCAGCAATAGTAGGCCACCTGAGGCCAGTTGTTGGGCGAGACGGTCGGGTCCTTGAGATAGACGGTAATCTCATAGGGGTCATATTCCTCATTCACCACAGTGTAGTGGCGGGTGATCACGCCCGTAACGACACCATTGATCAGCAGACCGGCCTTCATGGTCAAGCACTTATTGATGCGAGCTGTACCGCCGCTGGCAATCACGGTGCCGTTGGTGGCGGTGGGCTCGCTGCCGTCGAGGGTATAGACGATCTGAGCACCGGCGGTCTGACTCACAGCCGTCAACGTGACGTTGAACGGATCCTGATGTGTGCCGCTGGGCACGCTGGCCCAAGCGGTCTCGGTGGTCTTGCTCAGCGCCATGCGGTAGTTGGTGCCGCTGACCACGAGGACATAGGACGAGGGAATCGTATAGGCGGTGTTACCCATTGCAACGAGCAATGTGCCACGCGTGCCCGTCGTGCGCTGGGCGTAATAATTGTTCGCCGAGCTGGAAGCCTGCTGTGCCGTCGTGCTGGTGTTGGTGATGCCAGCAAGTTGGCGGGCATAGATCATCTGCTTGATGCTCTCCTTGTAACTCATCCAGTGCTTGAGAAAGACGCATGGCGTGCCAGGCAAGGACAACATATAGGCGTTGGCGGCCGCGATATACTGGTTGATGGGATCCTGAGGATTGCTGGCGTCACGATACTGCGTGTCGTGGTTCTCGACGAAGGTCACCGAGTAACGCCTGTAATTGGCATCCAGGTTCAGGCCCTTGCCGCTGCCCGAGAGATTGGACCAATTGTTGTTGTTGACCGCGTCGCGCACGGTGTAACGGAACGGGAAGTCAAAGGCCGCGCTCTGCACCACGCCGTTCACCTTGGTGCCGTCGATCCAGGCCTTGACAGCGCTCAGGTTACCGTCCCAGTACTCGCCCACCGAATAGGTCGGGTTGGCATAGGCGTTGTACATACCCGTATAGCTGGCTGCGTAGCCCTTGGTCATGTCGTAGCGGAAACCAGCATAGCCCAGGTCGTTGAGCAGCATCTGGATATAGGCCTTGACGGCATTCTGCACATTGGTGCTCTTGTGGTCCAGGTCACGCAGTCCGCCCCAGTCCTCGCCGGTGTCGTTGTTGGCACTCAGCGACTTGCCGTTCTGGTTGGCCCAATTGAGTGTGGCACCGCCGTCATCGTCACGGCAAATGTCGGTGGACAGTAACTTGTAAGTCACACCCTTATAGGTCTCGCTAGGGAACGTCACCCAGTCGTTGATGCTCTTGCGGTGGTTGATGACCACGTCGGCGATGGTGCCGATGCCCTTACTCTTGAAGGTATTGATCATCGACTGCAACTCCGTCTTGGTGCCGAAGGAGCTATTGTAGTTGGAAAACCAGTACACGGCATCATAGCCCATCGACGTGCCGTTACAGCTGGCACTCTGGGGAATCCACACCAGTTTGAAGAACTCGGCCAACTCGTCGGCCTGTGACTCCAGGTTAGTCCACTTGCTGTCGTTGAAAGAGTCCCAGTAGAATCCCTGCAACATCACACCGCTATAATTCGCGGGCCACCCCTGTGCAAAGGCCAACACCGGCAGCACTGCTAACGTTGCTGCAATAAGAAGCTTTTTCATCTTATCTGTTATTTTGGTTATTATTCTGTAATCAATTACTTGTAAGCGACAAAGTTACAACATAATCCGTGACACAGCAACAATATACCGTGTTTTTTACCGACAACCACCACATGCATCACCCTAACAAGCCGCATCTCAAGCCCTGACCAACATAAAAAATGCAACCCCGGCAACGTGGATGTTGCCGAGGTTGTTTATTAAAGTTGTCCCTGTTGTCCGAGATCAGTTGCGGTCGCCGAACAGGCACAAAATGTCAATCCATTGAAAGGTACATATCAATCAACGCCATCACATCAGATATGGTTATCTCACCGTCACCGTTGATGTCATAAATGGATTGGGTGTTTGACATCAGAATCGCATCTATCAACGTATTGATGTCGGCAATGCCGAGTTCCCCATCACCGTTAACATCACCAGGCAGACCGGGGACAGCAACGCCCTCAATGTGCCGGAACTTGCGCCACCAGTCAGCATTCTTGTACTTATCAACCGAGGACTCAGGCACTCGCAGCGTCGCGTTGCTGTAGCAAGCCTCGTCAAAAGTCTCAACATTGGTCATTGCGGGTGGAGTCGTAGCAAAACAGGTCACATCGGTCAGGTCAGAGCAGCCCTTAAAGGCATCCTTGCCGATACTAGTCACATTCTTGCCGATTTCCACACCCGTCAACGCACTGTTGCCCAAGAAAGCATCATCGGCAATCGCCGTAACAGGACAAAACTCTCTAAAGTAAACACCATCTCTACCCCAACCAGAAACTCCAGGCCAATTCAAGGCCTTAAATTCATATATAACATCTCCCCAAAAGCCGTAATAATAATAATCAGGTTCTGGGTCGTGCATATCATTGTACTCTATCTCTACCCGATCAGGCACAATTGCGATTCCTGAGTAATCATGATTATCTTTGACCGCTGCATGATGAGCGTAATAATTGTCCGACGACTCACCAGAGGCCCTTTTTCTCACATTGACTTCATAGCGGAGTAATCGCGTTTCTTCTCCCGTCTCCTCGTCCCAAACGTTATCTTCATAGTCAAAATAGAAATTATCGCCACCGGCACGAACTCTAATGGTTGCATCGGCAACGTCACTAAAAACCTCTATCGTCTCAAGAGGCTCAGATGAATAATAGCGTACGCCATTAATTATACCCAAATATTCATATCTCTCGTAACGAAGTGTCGTCACTGCGCTGAAATGATAATATTTATCATGTTCTTCACGATCAATATAATAGGGTTCTTCAACCACAGTGCCATCAAGCATCAGCTGGGTTCCATATTGTACTTGAATGTGATCACCACTATCAAATAAAAAACTAAAGTGAGGTCTAGCGACTATTTTGTATTGATCATTACTAGGCCAACCGTAGATGACAGGGCTTGTCGTAGTCAATTCCTTGAACACAACCATGAATGAACCCACGTCAAAGCCGAGTATATCTCCATCATCGACGTTGAGTCGCTTTGCAACGTATGTCCATTGAGAAAAGCCCTCTCGTGGGATAGCCACACTAACAGTACCTTCGCCTTCTGCTGAATGATGATAATTATAATCGTCATATTGATAGTAATTATCATTGTACGTTTCCAATGTTATATATCCATCACCCGTTGCCGTGACATAATAAAAGTCATTATCAGAAGTAATCGTTACTAAATGCTCACGTTTGGGGCCTGGTTTGATTTCGATAGGATCATAAGAATCTCCTGTCAGCTTTCCTGGTTCCTTGGCTGTGGCAGTAAACTTGCAGATATCATCAATAAGCAGGGTTTGCACAGTATATGGATTATCTACTTCTATTCCATTCATGAACAGACGCACTGTTCCCGTTCCCCCGGCCGTTATTTCATAATCGACGTTATCAATCTCTTCAAAATAAACCGAAGGGGATGTTTCGTTGGAGATAATCCACGGTAACGGAGTCACTTCAATAGTCTCCCATGCCACTTCGCTCTCCCATTGGCCTTCGGTCTGAGCGTAAGCCTCAAAACTATAGTAGTCCTGTTGGTAAGGCCGTGGAATCCTATAAGGATTCTCTACCTCCTGGCCATGGTACCTGCCTCCAAGAAAGAGGTGCACCTCGCCTTGGCCAACGGCACGCACCTCGCAGCTGGTTTCATCCTCGGTGAAGACGATATCGGGCATTGGCGTCGCGCCCAATGCGGGGACCCACACATCTTGACTCACTATTGCCTCATTATAACCTTCGCCCAAGCGAGCCGTTGCCTCAAAATTAAAGAATTCATCGAATTGCGTTCGGGAGATCGTGACAGGATTCTCTACATCGCCATGCAGATGGTGATAATCACATTCATGATAACAACGAAGGTGAACCTCGCCCTCACCGATGGCTTCAATCGTATAGGCCTGATCGCCTGGAGTGACAATAATCTGCGGTTCAGGCGTGGGGGCATTCCAACGTATCTCAAACCAACCTTCAAGTGGAGAGTTAATATACCCTTCGGCCGAAACAATCGCATGAATAATATTATAGCCAGGAACGAGATGAACCATACCATCAACCAATTCGACAGGATTGTCATTAATTGTAACCGAGATGGTTACCTCCTCACTGCCAGTATAAGTAACGGAAAGCAGGCCTTCACCAGCCATTTGAAAAATTATATCGCCATTAAGAGACTTAATCCCTGGCACCACATACTCCCATCTTGTCTCCGGACTGCGTACAGTGTAATAACATGTATGCTCATCGTCCAGATAGAACTGCTTAAACTCTGATTCTTGATAAGCCTTGAATTGATACAATAGATCTATATTTATCTCCGGACTCAAGATAAAACAAGGGTGTCCCTCAGAATCAGAATCTGTAGCACGCTCCCATGATCCATCACTCAGTTTTCTGGAAAAAATCACATTCTCGTCACCAACTGCACTGACAACATAATGGAAGCCATTCCAACCATTATCCTCTTTGGTTACTGTGATTTCGGGGGCAGGAGGAATCTCGTCGCCTAGTGGGGCGATGAAATGATACTCAGTGAACGTGTGAAACTCATATTCTCCCACAGCCTGAAAAGCCTTAATATATAATTGCTTGGGGCGCTCGGTACGGTAAATCGTGAGGGGAAATTGTATTTCCTCCTCCGGCCCATATTCGCCTGTCTCAAAATCATAATAGCTGCATGTGATTTGGAATTCACCCTGGTCAATGACCGTAAAGGTGTAAGAGTCCTCGCTGGGAGTAACGACGATTTCGGGGGGCGGAGTTTGTTGGGCGGCTATGGTAAAGACAGCCGTCAAGAGCAACATCAACGTAAAAAGTAGTTTTTTCATCATGCGGTAATAGTTATTACTGAAACATCCCAGTCCAGACATTTCTCATGTGACACTAACAGCGCAGACTGAATTGCCCCACTTGATGCTTAAAGTTGAGCAATACGCTTTTTGGGTCTTCAATTTATCGCTTGCAAAGATAATAAGAATTCCAAAATACCACAAATTCGCAAAGGTGAAATTCTTTTACTGCAACCCATCCCCAAAACACTACAAATTCCTCCATGCCACACTACACAACAACCCCGGCAACGTGGATGTTGTCGGGGTTGTTTATTAAAGTTGTCCCTGTTGTCCGAGATCAGTTGCGGTCACCGAACAGACGCAGCAAGTAGATGAACAGGTTGATGAAGTCGAGATAGAGGGTAAGGGCACCCATCGTGGCGACTTTGCCTACAGTGGTCGTATCGGTCTCGGCACACATGCGCTTGATGGCCTGGGTGTCCCAAGCAGTCAGTCCCACAAAGAGTCACTTGCAGCCAAGGTCAATTTAATCTTGGTTATCATCAGATAGTTGTTCATTCTGTCCACTGATTGAGACATTTATGACTTGACTAAGTATTTCCTCCATATTGATGTCGATATTAGCAATAATGTTGGTGTTATTGAAAGATACCGTAAGGTCAATGGGGACATCGCCCAATAATGGGCCCATCCAATCACTCTCATTGTACTCAGGAAGACTGCCAGGGGTAATTATGATGGAACCAATATAATTGATTGTCGTATAGTCATCCTCATCAACGCCATTTACACCAACCAACTTGATGCTACCTACTGGCATTGAAATCCCATCAACAATAAGAACAAAATTTCTAAGAATCAAATCATACATACCATTCTTTTTGCTGACCTCTACCTTTATGTCGTCTTGGTTATCGTTATTATAGCCATTGACGGTAACTTTGACATGACAGGTATAGACATTCTGCATCTCTGGCTCAATCACTTCACTCATAGCAAGGCGCAACCCCACTGTGCCATCCCAAATAGAAGGCCTGTCTGATGTTCTGTACGACACACGACACCCCCTAGTTCCTGAATACCAACACCCACCACGATAACTATGTACTGAACCAGATTCAGGTCCCGTGGGGTTCACCTGGTCGTCGCTTGTGTAGTTACCATGCCAATCCTGACACCACTCATAAACATTTCCACTCATATCATAAAGTCCTAATTCATTTGGCAATAGTTGAGCAACAGGGTGCGAACACCATCCACTATTTCCACCATCAAAATACCCCCACCATGCCACGTCATTAATATTATTAGAACCCGAATATTTGTAGCCCAAACTCTTGTTGCCACCACGAGCAGCAAACTCAAATTCAGCCTCAGTAGGAAGACGGAAATTTCTTCCTGTCATTTGATTTAACTTAGTAATGAATTCTTGACATTTATCCCATGTAATATATTCAACTGGATGATTTAAGTTGCCCTTAAATACACTAGGATTACTACCCATTACAGCAACCCACAGAGCTTGCGTTACCTCAGTTTCACCAATGCTGTAACTTGATAAGGTTACTCGATGAGCAGGCTTCTCTCTATCAGAAGCTTCTTGATCATCGTCGGCTGCTCCCATCATGAAGGTGCCGCCCTCAACACCCACCATTTTAAAAGTCACGCCATTTACGGTAAACGTTTCAGTCTTTGGCTCAGTGGGAACGGTCACAGTGACGGGGAGGGAGATTTGTGTCTGGGAGGTGACATCGTTGACGATAACATGGGTCATTCCAGGTGCCAGGCCCTTGAGGGTGAAACTTTCCTGCTCGCTGTCGAGCGTCAAGTCAAGCAGTGCGGGGTCGACACCCACGCCGTAACTGCCGCCGCCGTTGAGCATCTCTATTGTCACGTTCTCGCCAACTGCGAGCTTCACGCGGCCTTGCGAGAGGGTGAAGGGATGGGTCTCTTCATAGCCGCGCTCGCTGCACTCGGCGAGCACAGTGACCTCGACGGGAGACAGGGCACGGTTATAGACGCGCACCTCGTCCAAGACTCCGTTAAGCGGGTACCAACACGTGCCAGCATGGTAGAATGCGCCCAAGTAAAGGTCCTTGCCGTTGAGGGACGAAACGTTGGTGGTGCCTGTTTTTGTGCTGATCGGGGCGCCGTCGATATAGAGGCGTTGCTCGCCATTGGTGACGACGACTGCGATGTGTACCCACTCGTCGAGTTTGTCACCCTTAATCCGGCTACCCGAGGAGAGGCCATCCCACTGCGACTGGAAGCTGGACAGACCCACGCGCATCCCCGAGCCGTCATTCTCGCTCAACAGCACAGGGCCGTTGTTCTCGTTAGGCATGGCGAATAGGCATTGACTGGCCACGCCATCCCCATCACCGTCCATACCGGCCCACGACATGGGCTTGACGAAACAGGCGAAGGTGAAACTATCAGTGAAACTCATTGACGAGCTAGCGGGCACTTGGATGTAACCGGAATTAGATGTGCCGCCAAAGGCATAGGCACCGTTCTCGTCTCCCGTAACACCTGTCGTCAGCCTGAGGTTGTTGACCATGCCGTCGTTGCCGTGGCCACTCTCATCGAGGGCGTCGCCGTTAAATGGATAGTATAGTACCATGCCTTCACTGACGTCCACATCGGTTTCTCCACTCAACACAGCGCCTATCATTTGGGTCACATCGGTGATGCTGGCAGGCTTGTCGGAATAGCCCAACGTGCCGTCGCTGAGTACCGAATTGATTACTCCCGTCAAATCAGATATATTGATGATGCCATCGCCGTTGTTATCGTAGTAGAGCGTGGCTTCTCCCTTGAGATTGAGGGTGACCGGTTCCACATCATCACCCGAGGTGAAGGTCAGCTTAGCCGTGTGGGTGCCTACCGTCGTCGGGCGATAATGCACATGATAGGTAAAGCCATTGTTGGCCTCGGCTGCCGAGACCGAGTTGTGGCCTGCCAGTGTGAACTGGTCGGCGTTCGGGCCGCTCAGGGTGAACCTCACCTCATGGTCCAGATTCACACCATAGACTGTGAATGGCAACGAAGCAATTATTCCACTTTTATTGATTTTCCCGGCATTACCGCTTTCCATGGCCACTGACAACGACTTGACCGTCTGGCCCCCGATGGGGTAATTGCCGTTTTTCGGGGTCAGGAATAAGGCCCTGTGGCCATATTTAAAATCATAGACTCCAGGGTTAAGCAGACTGGTGAGATAGGGTCCGTTGTAATCGCCACCCCAGCCCCAGTTAAAATAGAAATAGCCATCGGTATCAAAACCTTCGACAACAAAGGCATGGCCCCCGTCACCGACACCGTTGGCGTTATCGGCTCGATAATAGATGGGTTTGCCTGCTGCCAATTCGGTTCGCAGCAACAAATCCCAATCCACATCATATGTAGATGGCGATACCACTTCGGCCTGATAACTAAAGTTATTTTCCATGGCTGACTTAGCTTTTTCAATATTGGAGCTGCTTCCCCCGCGGTGCGGTGACCCGTACTTCATCTCGACGGCATAGCCCGCGTCTTTCATCAAGCGGGCGACGGCATAGAACGGGCTGTAGTCCCACGGACCGACATTACCATACTCTACCCAGTTGCCATTGCCATTCCTGCAACGCATGCAAACACTGCCATCAGTATTCCAGTAAGCTCCATACTCATCCTTCATCAGGCTCCATTTATATTCAGACTTGCTGAAATCGGCAGTCAATGTAACGTTGCGGTCCTGCTCCTCGTGTGACCCATGTGACTTAAAGCCCTTGACAACTACGTCATAGGATTGACTACCGGTGCCAACCTTGGGCCACTTGTGGTAATTCATGATCTGGGCCAGGGCTGTCGCCACGCAACCCGTGCAGGCATGGTCATTGTACTCGACAAGGTCACTGTAATCATAGGCTGTGGGACAATAAAGGTTATAAGGATAGGTTTGGTCCCAACGGGTGGAGAGCAGAGGGCCCACGCTGCTGGCAAGGGTGACCGGCTGGCGGGTCTGGACGTTGGGGTGCTCGCGCAGGTACTGCATTTGGCTCTGATAGTACTCGAACCAGCACCTGACGTTCTCGGGCATGGTCTCGTAGTCAAACATGCCGCTCGTGCTGTAGCCCCACACGGGCACCGTGCGGTCGTCGCCGCTGACGACGACGAAGCCGCCGTCAGCGCCATAGTTGAACACATAGTAATCGGGCAGGCCATCAGCCGAGAGGGCCTTGTGGGCTAACTTGGGTGCAGCGCCGGCCTTGAACGTGGCGCCACCGTTGTTGAGGAAACCTTGAGCCACGGCCAGGGCGCGCTCTTGCGACACCGTATCGGCTTGCACTGTCATCACAGCGACAAGCGCTAAGAGAGCGAAAAGATATCGTTTCATCATTGTGTCAAGATTTAGATGGTTATAACTGATTGCAAAAATACAAAACTTTACTGTAAACCTAAAACCTCCTGATTGGTTATTTGATAATTCAAGTTCTAATTCAAGTTTCTAAAGTAGCTACGCCCTTTTAATAATCAGCAAAAAGTCCACAAACTTGTAAACTCATCACAAGAGCCCATAAATCTAAAAAATGCAACCCCGGCAACGTGGATGCTGCCGGGGTTGTTTATTAAAGTTGTCCCTGTTGTCCGAGATCAGTTGCGGTCGCCGAACAGGCGCAGCAAGTAGATGAACAGGTTGATGAAGTCGAGATAGAGGGTAAGTGCACCCATCGTGGCGACTTTGCCTACAGTGGTCGTATCGGCCTCGGCACACATGCGCTTGATGGCCTGGGTATCCCAAGCTGTCAGTCCCACAAAGATGAGCACGCCAGCGAAACTGATGAGCATCTCAAACATAGTGCTGTGAATGAACAAATTCACAACGAGGCACACAATCAAGCCTATCAGAGCCATGAACAGGAATGAACCCATTTTGGACAGATCCTGACGCGTCACGTAGCCGAAGATGGTCATCGCGCCGAACATGCCGGCCGTGATGGCAAATGTGGCTGCGATGCTCGAACTCGTGTAAACAAAGAAGATTGGTGTCAAGGTGATACCGTTGAGAATGCTGTAAAGATAGAATACCACCTTTGACATCGTGGTGCTCATCTTATTGATGCGGGCGCTCAGGAAGATCACCAATCCCAACTCGCTGACAAACATCAACAAGAAAATGATCTTGTTGGAAAGAAGCAGGGCCTTCAACGGCTCACTGGACAACACCAGGTAAGAAGTGAGGGCTGTTGCCAGCAATCCAAATGTCATCTGGCCATACACGCGACGCATCACACCAGCGACGTAGCGCTGCAACGTCAATTCGTTCTCGGCTTGAGCGGCAGTCTGATAGCCGTTCTGGTAGCTGTTATCAAGATAGTTATTCATAGTCGTCTATTGTTTTTTGCTTGGTCGAGACTGAGCCTCGGCACTGGTAACTCATTTTGCTTTGATCTGCAAGAACTGTGCCAAGTTTACATCCTGTTAGGCATCTCGATGCCCAGGAGCGACATGCCGCGCTTGATGACGTCGGCAACGGTTTCGCTCAGCAACTGACGGAAGCAGCGCACGGCGTTGTCCTGCTCCTTGAGGATGCTGCAATCGTGGTAGAACTGGTTGTATTCCTTGGCCAGGTCATAGACGTAGTTGGCGATGAGTGCAGGGCTGTAGTTGCGACCGGCATCGGCAACAACCGAGGTGAAGTCAGCCAGGCGCTGGATGAGCGAGGTCTCTTTCTCGTTGGGGGCCACGGCGCTGATGTCCACACTCTTGTAGTCCTCACAGCACTTGCGCAGGACTGACTGGATGCGGGCATAGGTGTACTGGATGAAGGGGCCCGTGTTGCCGTTGAAATCGATCGACTCGCTGGGGTCGAACAGCATGGTCTTCCTGGGGTCCACCTTGAGGATGAAATACTTGAGGGCACCCAGGCCAATCATCCTGAGCACGTCCTCGCGCTCGTCCTCGGGCACGCCCTGCAAGCGGCCAGGCTCGTTGGCCATGTCGGTGGCCGTGGCGATCATCTCGTCCATGAGCTCGTCGGCATCGACTACAGTACCCTCGCGGGACTTCATCTTGCCGTTGGGCAGCTCGACCATGCCATAGGAGAAGTGCACCAGGTCCTTGCCCCACTTGAAGCCCAGCTTGTCGAGCAGCAGCGAGAGCACCTGGAAGTGGTAGTTCTGCTCATTGCCCACGACATAGATCATGCGGTCGATGGGATAGTCCTTGTAGCGTAACTGAGCGGTACCGATGTCCTGAGTCATATAGACCGAAGTGCCGTCGCTGCGCAGCAACAGCTTGTGGTCGAGGCCGTCGGCCGTGAGGTCGGCCCACACGCTATTGTCCTCCTTGCGGTAGAAGATACCCTTCTCGAGGCCCTCGAGCACAGTGTCGCGGCCCACGAGATAGGTATCGCTCTCGTAGTAGATCTTGTCGAACGAGACACCCATGCGGCGGTAGGTCTCGTCAAAACCGGCATATACCCAGCTGTTCATTTTCTCCCACAGGGCACGCACCTCGGGGTCGCCAGCCTCCCAGCGGCGCAGCATGTCGTGCGCCTCCTGGATGAGGGGAGCCTGCTTCTCGGCCTCCTCGGGGCTCATACCCTTCTCGACCAGTTCCTTGATCTCGGCCTTGTAGTGCTTGTCGAACAGCACATAGAAGTCACCGATCAGGTGATCGCCCTTCTTGCCGGTGGACTCGGGCGTAGCGCCGTGGCCCCACTTGAGCCAAGCGAGCATCGACTTGCAGATGTGGATACCGCGGTCGTTGACGATGTTGGTCTTGACCACCTTGTAGCCATTGGCCTCCATGAGGCACGACAGGCTGTAGCCCAGCAAGTTGTTGCGCACGTGTCCCAGGTGCAGGGGCTTGTTGGTGTTGGGTGACGAATACTCAATCATCACCAGCTGGCTGTCGTCGGTCACAGGCTTGAAACCGTAGTCAGGCGTTTGGGCCACGTGCTGCAGCACGCTGGTCCAGAACGACGGTTTGATGGTGATGTTCAGGAAGCCCTTGATGACGTTGAACTTCTCCACCGCCTCGCAGTGGGCCACCAGATGCTCGCCAATCTCCTGAGCGGTCACATCGGGAGCCTTGTGCGACGCCTTCAGGAAGGGGAACACCACAATCGTCAAGTTGCCCTCAAACTCCTTCCTCGTCGTCTGGGGAACAATCTTCTCGGCCGGAAAATCCAAGCCATACAACTCCTTCACCGCCACCGCGGTAGCCTCAGCAAGTATGTTATCAATCGACATAATCTATCTCCTTATTTACTTAATTCAAACTGCAAAGGTAGTAAAAAGACTTTAGACTTTAGACCTTAGACTTTAGTTTTTTCATTCAGCATCTGCATTGCTGTTGCTTAACACCGACGCAGGAAAAAAATCGGGGGAATGTTAAAATTAGCAAAATCCTTGTCTTTCCTCTGCCTCACGCGCAAAGATACATAAACGGGCAACCGCTTGACCATGTTAAAAAGATAGCGGTCCTATGGCTCAAAGTTTAGAGATAAACGCTAAAGCCTTTAGTCCATTTTGTCCAGTCCGTCCACGCGTGTACACGCAAATTCAGAACAATCAGACTTATCAGTTGTTCATTCCGTCAATAACGGCAAACAGTTCTTCAACCTTTGCCACAATCCGCTTCTGCTCATTCAACGGCGGCAGAGGAAGAATAACTTTAGACAAATAACTGAAATGTCGACTATATCCACGGTTTCGAATATTCTGACTTGCAAATAAGACTAACAGATAAGCATATTTTGGATAAATGTATGGCTCAAGGATTTTAGTACCATCTGCTCCAACTACGAAATCAAAATCAATGTATTTCACATTTCGTGTATGGTCGCCAAATACTATTATTGGCTTATTTATTCTGAAAACACATTCAATATCAGAATACCCTTCGATATAGTTTGCACTTTGGCTCACTACTGGATATTTGCCAATCTCTTGAATCTGCTTTTGTTGAATTTGGAAAGGTTTTGCCGAAATCACCTTACAAATATCCTTTAGAGTAACAGCGCACCATCCGTTGGGTAAGGTTTCATTCTCAATTTCGGTTGAGGGGGTAGCATTGGGATTGACACGTTTGAGCAAGTCGATTGCTGGCTCGTCGTTGGGGTCTTGCTCTACAAGCAAACCTCGAATTGCTTGTTGTAAAATTGATTTGCGTAACTTATTCGATAGGCTGGCATCAAGTTCTGCCCTTGTAGCCAATAGAGCTGAAAGTTTCTTTGTGGGTATCATATTATGTTGTTTTCCGTCCATCACAATTCAATTTCAAAGCCAAGAATTCTTTGGATTTCGGCCAGCGTCTTATCTATCTCGTGGTCGAGGGCTGCACGTTTCTTGTAATAGCCCTCGAGCAGCTCCTTGGGCGGCAGAATCTCCTCCTCGTCCTTGGGGAACTTGCACTGGTCAAAGTTGCAGTCCATGTCCATCAGCTGTTGAGCCGTGAAGCAACGTGATTTCTCGTCGTTGTTCTCACCGTCCACTATCTCGTGACGGTCGTTCCACCAATCCACGATGGGTTGGCAATGCTCGGCACGCATGGGCTTAGTCTTGGAGAAGTGCTTGTAGCCCTCGGGCATGTCCAGACGATAGAACCACGTTTCGCGGGTGTTGAAACCCTGCTTGGCACCCTCGGCCTTCTCGTTGTTGAAGAAAAGAATGTTGGTGGCGATGCTGGTATAAGGAGAAAAAATGCTGCCTGGCAAGCGGATGATGGTGTGCAGGTTAAACTCCCGGAGCAGTTTCTCCTTGATGGCCAGCTTTGCATTATCGGTACCGAACAGGAATCCGTCAGGGAGAATCACGGCAGCACGGCCATTCTCTTTCAAGCGGTACATGATCAGCACCATGAAGAGGTCGGCAGTCTCGCTTGAACTCAGGTCTGAGGGGAAGTGTTGCTTGATGTCGTTCTTCTCGCTGCCGCCGTATGGGGGATTCATCAGCACCACGTCAAACTTGTCATCGTCGGTATAGTTCAGCACATCCCTCGTCAACGAGTTGTCGTGCGTGACGTGGGGCGAGTCAATATCGTGCAGGAGCATATTGGTCACGCACAGCATGTAGGGGAACTGCTTTTTCTCGATACCGTAGATGGAACGGGCATATTCCTCCTTGTCTTCAGCCGTCTTGACTTTCTTGTCGAGGGCCTTGAGCCAGCTGGTGATAAAGCCACCGGTACCACAGGCAAAGTCCGCCATTTGTTCTCCAATCTCGGGTTGGATGATTTCGGCCATGAAGTCAGTCAAGGCGCGGGGCGTGTAAAACTCTCCCGCAGTGCCCGCCGACTGCATTTCCTTCAGGATGCTCTCGTAAATCTCACCGAAGGCGTGGCTCTCCTCGTAGTCGCCCAGGTCGAGTTGGTCAATGACATTAATGACCTGACGCAGCAGCACGCCATCTTTCATGTATTGGTTAGCATCCTCGAAGGTGGTGCGGACGATAGCGCTACGCATAGGGGTGCCTGGCATTACCTCAAGGCCCTTCAATGTGGGGAAGAGGGTGTTGTTGACAAAGTCCAACAGGGCATCGGCGGTCAAAGCCTCACCGTCCCCGTTGTCTTTTGCCCAGTTGCGCCAACGGCAATGCTCGGGGATGAATGAGACATAATCGTCCTCGTTGAACTCCCAGTCGTTTTCTTTCTCGTCATATACTTTCAGGAACAGCATCCACGCTATCTGCTCAATACGCTGGGCATCACCATTGATACCCGCATCGTTACGCATGATATTCCTGATATTCTTTACAAAATTATTGAGTGCCATATTTTAGGTTATGCGATATCGCTATAGATCATTGTTTCAAGTTCTTTTACCGCATCAAAGTACTGCTGGTTACCTCCAAACAGTTTGGCGATGTTGGCTGGGGAGCCCATCTGCCTGAACGGGTCCAGGCGCAGCACGGCCCTGTTCTCCAGCTGGGTGATGCCGTCGTTAGCATACTTGTCAAGCAGAGCCTCAAGGACTTTTCGGGCCTCAGTTCCATATTTGTTGAACACGTCACGTTTTTTCACGTTCTCGGCACGTTCCCTGCGAGTCAAGGCCTTCTTGCCGTAGGCGATATGGCAGATGAAATCAAAGTCATCGACATCTTCCATGTCGCGCTCACGCTTCAGGGCTTGCAGGTCAATGCCGCTATCACGCAGCAAGTCAGTGATTTCGGCCTTCTTTTCGGCAGCGTTCCAGCGATGGATGAAATCATCCAAATTGGCGTAGGTATCGTTGATGTTCTTGCGGGTATAGTCGGTGATGCTCTCGGTTCTCAACAATATGCCGTTGGTGTCATAAACCGATACCACCTTGTTGGTTACAAAGACCTTACAGCCGTCACGGTCAACCACGGGCTTGGCATATTTAACAGGAGGTTCTTCTACAACAGGGCCAGGTTCAGGTTCAGGGGGATCATTGTATTTTTTCCCAGGTGTGTAACCGTCATCCACCTCGATGGGGCCATCCCAATCAGGATCAGCAAACAAGCGGGTGATGTTGCGGAAATCCATGATGGTGAAATGCGTCTTGCCCTCTTTTTCCCTGATGCGGGTGCCACGGCCCACAATCTGTTTAAACTCTGTCATCGAGTTGATGCGCTGGTCGAGCACGATGAGCTTGACCATCTTGCAGTCAACACCCGTCGAGAGCAGCTTGCTGGTGGTGGCGATGACGGGATATTTTGCCGAGGCCGAAATGAAGTAGCTCAACTTGGACTGCCCGTAGGTGTCGCTGCCCGTGATGCGCACCACATAGTCGGGGTTTTGCTTGCACATGTCGGAGTTCTCGTTGACCAGGGCAATGCGCATGCGCTCGGCATGGTCCTCGTCGGCACAGAAAACGATGGTCTTCGCCATGCGGTCGGTATGCTTCAGGTAGCTGGTGATTTCCTGGGCCACCTCACGGATGCGGTCTTCGATAATAATGTTGTAGTCGTAGTCCGAATTGTTGTAGATGCGGTCTTCTATTTCGTTGCCGTAGATATCGACTTGCCCCTTGACGGGACGCCATTCGTCGCCGATGTTGGTGGTGATGTTCACGACCTTGAACGGCGCCAGGAAGCCGTCTTCGATGCCTTCCTTGAGGCTATAGGTGTAGATGGGCTCACCGAAGTAGGTGATGCTGGACTGGTACTTGGTCTCCTTGGGCGTGGCAGTCATGCCCAGCTGGATAGCGCCCTCAAAGTATTCGAGTATTTCACGCCAGTTGCTGTCGTCCTTTGCACTGCCACGGTGGCACTCGTCAACAATGACCATGTCAAAGAACTCGGGCTTGAACAGTTCCTTGTAGTTCTGCTTGCCGCCTTGCCCGATGAGCTGCTGATAGAGGGCGAAATACATCTCATAAGCTGTGATGCCAGTGCCCAAATCCTGCTGGTAGTTCACCTTGTGAATGGTCTTGTTCAATGGCTTGAAGTCCTGCTCGATGGATTGGTCAACGAGAACGTTCCTATCGGCGAGGTAAAGCACCTTCTTCACCAATTTCGCCTTGAGCAATCGATAAACGATTTGGAAAGCCGTGTAGGTTTTACCCGTTCCCGTTGCCATGACAAGCAGCAAGCGCTTTTGACCTTGGGCAACTGCATTAACGGTTCTATTAATCGCTGTGCGCTGGTAATAGCGGGGCGGGAAGATATCTTGCCCCGTGCAATAAGGCTGATTGATGATTCTTTGTTCTTCTTCGGAGAAGCCGTGACCGTCATGGCTCTCGGCGAGGAAACGGCTGTATAACTCCTCTTTTGTCGGGAACTCGTCCATCGTGATGGTGCGTTCAGTACCCGTCAGGAAATCGTATTCCTGGAAGCCAAAACCATTTGAGCTATAGGCAAACGGGACATCCATCATCATGGCATATTCCTTGGCTTGCTGCATGCCAAAAGATACAGAATGGTTGGCATCCTTGGCCTCAATGATGGCGATGGGGTGAGCTCGGTTGAAATATAGAACATAGTCGGCATATTTCGCCTTGTCACGCACCACGAAGTTGCCGCGAAGGTTAATCTTACCATCGGTTAGTTTCACCTTCGTTTCCATGGTGATATCCTTGACTGACCATCCCTTTGAGAGAATGGCAGGAGTGATATAACGCAGTTTTATGTCCTCTTCGGATAGTTCTTGGATCGTCATTCTCGTTGGTCGTTATTATTTTGATGGCAAAGATAGCAAAACAGTTCAAGAATCAATATTCAAAACCTGATTTTGTTTGTGTTTTGTCCAGTTTGTCCACCTATTATATATATAACATGGACAAACTGGACTAAATAAACAATATGGATTTTGTGTTATCGCAAGCTTTAACACAACACAAATCCTTATATATCTATAACAATAATCCTATCCAAAAATCCATTTTGTCCAGTCCGTCCACGCGTGCGTGAGCTAAAACCTAAAGCCTAAAACCTAATGCCTGGCCTTTTTCATCGATGATGAGGTCGTGTGTGACGTACCACAGGCGGCCCACGATGGCAGTGCCGGGGAAGATGGCGCGCAGCTTGGTGATGTAGCGGTTCAACTGGCGCAGGTAGCGCTTGTCGTTACGCTCACCGCTCTTGTAGTCGATGACGATGATCTGGCCGTCGGGGCGGCGCACAATGCGGTCGGGGCGCAGGTTCTCGATGCCGTCCTCGTCCCAGAGCGAGTCGCTGGCACTGGTGATGGTGCGCTCGCTATAGACGACGTTGGCCGGGTCGAACCAAGCAGCGACCCGCGAGTCCGCGCCAAGGATAGGACCGCGCACGTGGGCGTTGACACTGTTGAGGCCGCAGGGATCATCGGGGTTGTCGGTGGTGATGACGCCGTGCTTGAGGGCCGTATCGATGGCACGATCAACGTCGTCACGGTCATGGATGCGGCTGAGCACACTGTGCAGCCTGAGACCGGCGTCGATGCTGGGGCTGGAGGCGTGATCGACCTTGACACGCAGCTTCAGCGGAATGGCGTTGACGGTATAGCCGCTGATGCGCTCATGGCTCACCTGGCGCTCACTGTCACGGCCTGGTTTCAGGGCATTTTTGCGTTTCTTGGCTTCGCGCAGGGCTTCGAAATCGGCCCTTGTGGGAGGTTCGCCCAATTCATACCAATGGGGCTCCAGCGCCATGGGCGTCATCACGCCGCAATCGCGCGCAAATTGGGCCAGCGGTGATGCCACGGTATTTTCCTTACCCTGGGCAAACACGTGCAGCTCGCTGCGCGGTCGTGTCATGGCCACATAGGTCTTGTTGAGGTTATCGATGAGCACGTCGTCGATCTGCTTGCTGACAAAGGCCGCTGCCTTCCCCTTGAGCAGGCCACGCTTGTGCAAGGCCACAATCGATGCCTTGTCCACATGGAGCAAGGGCGGCATGATGTTCTCGATCTGTTCCCCGGCATCGATATGCAACGATTTCAACACGTCGGCAAACACCTCGCTCGGCATCCAATAATTGGTCTCACGCGAGTTGCTGTCCAATTCCCAATCAGCAAAGGGGATGACCACGCAATCAAACTCCAGGCCCTTGGCCTTGTGAATCGACATGATCTCGATGGCATCGTCATTGGACGCGCTGCTCACGGCGAGTGTGCCTTTCTTCTCGTCCCAATACTTGAGGAATTCCCTCACGCTGCCACCGTTGCGCAACGACGCGAACTGCATGACCGCATCCTGGAATGCCAGCAGGAAAGCCGCCTCGCGATCCACGTCGGCACCGCCGCGCTCCTCGTTCTTGAAATGAGCGATGATGGTCTCGACGATGCTCACCAGTGTCGTGAGTTCGCCTGCCGGCGGCAGGAGGTGCTGCAGCAAGTCATCGGCCGCCTCTTCGCCCTCGGGCGCGGCATCATCGACTGTACTCAGGCTCTGCACCAGCAGGGCGCCATTGTCGACCGGCGACGCATCGGGATTGGCCGCCACCGCCTTGATGAAGCGGCCCAGCGAAGTGTAAAGACGGCGGTCGCTCTCGCGTTTGCGTCTGATGGCCCGGGCGACGTCGTCTTCCTGGTCGCGCTCGGCATCATCGGCGTCTTCCTCATCGGCACCGAACTGGCTGATGTCGATAAACCGTAGCATAGCGATGATGCGCCTGATGATGGGCGAATTGCTCAACAGGAGCGACTCACCCGACACGATGCGTATTTTCTCGCCCGTAGTGCGCTTGTTATATTCCAGGATGCACTCCACCACCTTGTCGCCCTCCTTGTTCTTGTTGACCAGGATGCCGATCTTGCGCCAGTCATAGCGTTCATGCAGTTGGAGCAAGTAACCCGGCAGAACAGTAAGCACATCCACCGGACTGTCGGGCCCGACTTCGAGATCGGGCGGCAATGAGGACTTGATGTCATCGTCGTGCAGCAGGCTGCTGTAGTTGCCCGTCATCAGGCGCACGTAGCCCGGCACCTTGTCGGTGTCGATACCGTCGGGCTTAGCCTGCACAATGTCGGCATAGGTATTGACAACGGCCTGGCGGTCGATGTACTGGTCTCTCATGAACACAAACAGCCTGTTGTTGAAATCGATGATGTTCGACGAACTGCGATAATTGGTCGAAGCAGGACGGTCAACGCCCTGAGCTGAGTCATCGTCGTCGCTGGGTGATGCCCTGTCGTCATCGATATCATCGGCAAAATCGGCGCCCACACGGTCGCGGAACACCGTCGGGTCGGCATTGCGAAAACGGTAGATCGACTGCTTGGCATCGCCGATGAGCATATCGAAATGGCCGTTGGCCAAGCTCTCTTTCAGCAGGCCCTTGAAGTTCTCGTACTGCTTGGCACTCGTGTCCTGGAACTCGTCGATCATGAAATTGAAGATCATCGTCCCTACCCGCTCATACACGAAGTCGGAGCCGCTGTCAAGCACCGTGCCGATCAGCTCGTTGGTGTCTCCAATGAGGATGGAGTTGGTCTCGTGACGGTATTCCTCAAGGAACAAGTCAATCATCGCCAGCATGCCCAGCAAGCCCAAGTTGTCCTTGATGTGCTTGAAAAAGGCGGCCTGCTCCTGCAGCGTGAAATGTTCGTTCATGAGTTGCTGCAAGCGCTCGATCACGGCGTCATCGGGCTTGTTCTTGCCGAACTGGTTAAGGATTTTCTTATCATCGATGGTTTCCCAGCCTTTCTTGGACAACGGCTCGTCATTGGCCTTGGCAAGGAAATTATAGAATGTGCGGCCTTTCCACAGGCTCTCGCTGACGGGCTGCAGTTCACGCCTGAGGGCGGCCAAGTTGTCGGTCACTTGATTATCGCAGTCCTCGGCTACCTCCTTCATCGCTTTCTGGAACTGATAGATGCGCGAGAAATCGGGCACGAAGCGTCCGTTCTCGATGCGGCCCAGATAGGCGCGGATGTCATCCATGCGGCCGCGGAACAGCTCGCTGTTGATCTGCTTGGCAAACTTGTTGAGGTCGCCAGCGTCGTCAAAGAATTTCCACTTGCGTTTATCGGCATCACCATGCACGAGGTGGCGCTGGTAATCCTTGACCCATTGGTCAACCGGCGTGGGGCGGCCCTCCTTGCCCAGCGAGAGCAGGAAATTGTGTACCGCTACGCGCACGGCATAATCCTCCTCGAGCTGGATATCGTAGTTGAAATCACGGTCCAGCTCACGAGCGAAGTTACGCAGGATGGTCTGGAAGAACGAGTCGATGGTGCTCACGTTGAAGTTGCTGTAGTCAAACAGCAGTTCGCTCAATGCCAAGCGTGCCAACTCACGCACCCTACCCTCGTCCAGACCGGTTTCCTTGACGAAACCCTCCAGATAGTCGCTGCGCACACCCGGTTGCGAGAGGTTATAGAGCTCGGTCACGATGCGCTGCTTCATCTCGTCGGTCGCCTTGTTGGTGAACGTGATGGCCAACAGATGACGATGGGTGTTGAGCGGACGCTGGTCGCCGGCCACACGACGCGGCACCAGGGTCACGCCATCCTCGGCTGTCGTGAACAGCAGATGCCGGATATACTCCAAGGCCAGACGATAGGTCTTGCCCGAACCTGCCGATGCCTTGATGACGAGCAGGTTGCGATGATGATTATCGGATTTATTCCTCATGGCAATTACAGGGTTGAGAATAATCTTATCAGATGATGCGTGCCTTGAAGCCCAGCGCCGTCAACTCGTCGAGCACGCGCTGCCTGAAGTCACCTTGAATCAAAATCTCGCCGCCGCGGGCACTGCCGCCCACACCCAGCGCGCGCTTGAGCGTCGATGCCACCTGCTTGAGGGCTTCGTCGTGACAGGTGAATCCCGTCACGATCGTCGCCTGCTTGCCATTGCGGCCCTTGCGCTCAAGAACGATATCCAGACGCTCCTTGCCTTGCTGGGTGACGGCATCCTCGCGCTCCACGGGCTGCTCAGCGGCATCGGTCACTTCATTATCTTCGGGGACGGGCACATTAAAGGCCTTGCCCAAGGCTTCTTTCCAGTCGGTAGTATTCATTAGTCTAAAAATCTATGTAAAAAACTGTGGCAGGATTAAACCTTCCTGCATCTCCCTCATCTAAGGTCAAAAGTACAAAAAAATCGCGAGAAATGAACATCAAAACACAAAAAAACGACTCACGAGAAAGAAAAAACGGCAAAACTTGCTACCAATTCAAATAAAAGCACTACTTTTGTCGAACTGTTTACATTTACATTATTAACTAATTCACTTAAATTACAACTACACTATGGCTTACGTAATTTCTGATAGCTGTGTTGCTTGCGGTACCTGCCAGTCGGTATGCCCCGCTGATGCAATCAAGGAAGGCGACATCTACTCGATCGACCCTGACACCTGCCTGGACTGCGGCACTTGTGCCGACGCTTGCCCCACTGGTGCAATCGCTCCCGGCGAATAATTCAGACATCAACAACAAACAAACGGTTGCGGCTGTTCCTTTTCGGGAACGGCCGCCGCTTTTTCATGTCACTGTCATCTTGACAAGAGCACATTTTTTCCGACATATACCGAAGAAATCAGCGGTGCGGCGCACACTGGACTTAAAACAGTGGCGCCGCACCAGGATTTTGATGAATCTTGATCATACTATTTTTCCCTAGGGCACCTCACTCGCTCATGATGAGGTCGATGAGGGTCGTCACGTCGCTGATGTTGGTCTCGCCGTTCTGATTGATGTCGCCATTGGGACGGATATGCGACGGTCCCTCGTGCAGGATCATCTCGATCAAAGTCGTCACGTCGCTGATGTTCACCACGCCGTCACCGTTCACGTCAGCGGCCAGAGCCTCAACGTTGCGCTCGTTGTAGCACATGCCCTTGTAGATGATCTTGCCGTTCTTGATCACGTGGCTCAGGCCGCAGTACTCCTGATAGTCGGCGTCGTGGTCGGGCTCGCGCGTGAAGGGCGTCAGCAGGTCACCCATGCAGCGGCTGTCAAAGCCGATGCCCTCGACCAAGTAGGCCTGCGGCTCGCCCTGCTCGTTGACGTAGGCGTAACGCTCGCACATGAAGCCGTCAATCTCAATGGGATCCACAGCGATGAAATTGTCCACGGTCAGTACCTTCGGCGAGTTCTGTCGAGCAACATAGAACCGTATGGTCCTTTCTGGCTCTCCGTGCTGCAACCAATAGAGTAGATAGCCGTTAGTGAGTTCTTCGTGACGAAGCATGCTGCGGTTCTTTTCAATGTTTTCTTGAAGAGGCCAATTGTAAAGGGATTCAACTTCAGACAAATTTACAGGATCTGCCAATGAGCTGACGATGCTGTCATTCTCGGGATCGATCTTGGTTCCAGTGTAATAGTGGCACTGTTTTACGTCATATCTGGGAAAACGGGGGTCGTCCCCTTTGATTTCATAGCAGTAATAGCTGCGTGTGGTGTCGCCCTTGTTGATAACGACGCGCTCGTTGACCCATATCTTGCCTTCCTGTGCCATGGGCATATGGCCATCAGAGGGCATTACCTGCTCATCATTGATGCCCTTGTAGATGATTTTGCCGTTTTCCTCCACATGGCTCAAGAAGAAACCATCAAAGTATGTATTTAATAACTGGTCACGGTTCAGACACAGATACCCCAATGTGTAGCCGGTGCGATAACCGTCATAGCCGACACCCTCGATGAAACACGGATGATAATTCTCGTAGTCGAAGCGGTAGCGCTTTGCCATCCTGTCATCGACAGGAACCTCATCGCATCCCAGGTAACTGAAGGCTCCATTATAGATGTTGTTGTAATAACCTTCTGGATCACTGAAGTCATACAGGATGAACTCCTCGCCGCTTCGAGCGGCATCAATCAGGTTGACAGCAGGATCATTCACAGCCAGTCCATAACCCACATAATAAATGTCGGGGTATAGCTTCGGCATGATGGCATAGACGATCCTGTCCTCTTCACGCAGGCAAACCAGAACGGTGTCGTTCTGCTCGTTGATGGCGTCGCCGCTGTACTTGTGCATCTTCATGTAGGTCTTGCCGTTAATTACGGTGTCGCCCTTGAGCTCAAGCGTGAAATTGGTTCTGCCCTGGGGGTAATAATTGATAAAGTGCGCATAATACATATAGCTGTAATATGAATTGTAATAGCATATCCACTTCTTGCCTTCACGCACAAACGGGATGTACTCTCCCTCTTGTGCCGACAGCTGGGTCATGCCCAATAAGGCCAACAGTAAAATAATCAAATTCTTCTTCATAATATTTAATGTTTTTATGTGGGAATAAATTATCTGTAATTCTATTTTCTTCTATGATAAAAGGGATTTTTCAAAGACGATGATTCTGTCTTCTTGAAATAACCCTCAAATACATTATTATTAGAGGAATGAATGACAATGCGATAGTAGGCTTCGGGGAGATAGGAGACGTCTATAATGTCGCCATAGCCACTGATTTTGGTGTATAAAACAGAATGGTTGGTCTTTTGAGAGATGATTTCCACGTCATAGTAAAGGGCCACACCATTCGCCACGATGATGATCTCCATGTCCTGCGAGTTAAAACAGACCTCTGGCATATCTGCTGGAGCATAATACTCGGAATGAGTGCCGCCATGAGGAACGTTCTGTATGTTAATTTGATATGTTGCTTCATCATTAGCATACAAATTAACTCCACAGATTAAACACAAAACTAACAATAAAATGGGTTTTTGTATCATGATAAAAAAGTATTATTTATTATTGAATTTGATTATCGAATTCGTTGCAAAGTTACACACACTTTCCCGATAAAGACAAAAAAATCAGTTCATCATTCTGATAGATAATCAACTGATTTTTAGCATATTACAAAAATAAAAAATCACCAAAGGGGGAGATGCCCGATTGATGCAGCAGTTTATGGCAAATCGCCTCTCATGTAGGCATCAATAAAGTCATTAAAAGACATGTCAAGCCCCATCTTGTTTTTTATGAGCTTATTCTTATAGTTGCTCACGCTCTTTGCGTTCAAAAATCCCACACACAACTTGATGATTTGAGGCGTTACGTTAGCGCAAAGTAAACAGAAGATGTTAATATCTTTATCTGTTAAACTTGGATAATGTTTTTCCACATAAGTGACGATACCATTAAATTGGCCGTTAACCGAAAGCTTCATTTTTTCCCAAAAAGAATCAGAAGGCTTGACATCAAGCAGTTCATTTCTTTCGTTCATGATTTCAAGCAAACTGGACAGCGGTAACAATTTTTTAACTCTTCCGTTATCTTTCATTCTGAACCTGATGTCTTGATACAGTTCTTCGATAGCAGAAAGTCTATACCCAACTAATGTCGAAACGTGTTTTGCGTTTTCTTCCTGTAGAGATTCTTTCCAACTGTTTAATGTCAAATCAAATTCTTGTTTAAGGATGGCTTTTTCTCGCTCATATTTCTTGACATTATAGTACAGTTTCAAGATAATAAGCGCTGTTATCAACGCTAGCAGAAATACAAGACCCCAAAGTAATCTCTTTTGAGAGTGTTCGACTCCTTGTTTTCTCTCAAGCTGTTCGTTGTTGATGATCAGCTCGCTTTGCGAGACTGTGGGAGCAGACTTAATATGTAATAATTTCGTTGTGATTTCTTTGGAATGTGCTACACATTTCCCATATAATTCATGGTTGTTTTCAGCTTTTGCGATTTCAGCCATCACATTATAGTAGTTCATACTGTCGATTGCATTAGATAGCACAGGGAGGTGAGAAACAACATATTTGGCTGAATCTATCAACCCTAATCTTACAAACGACAGTGCAGCATAATAATAGAATTGATTCTCATAGCATACATCTTTTCCGTTCCTGAAGACATCCATAGCCAATTGGTTGGCCGTTCTTATTTCATTCTCATGAAGATATACTCCAGCTAATTTAGATTTATAAGTATATTGTAATGACGGCTTGTAGTCTTGAGCTAAACGAATTGCTTGCTCAAAATATGATTTTGCTGAATCAGGACAATTGACACCGCTGATTGCACCTAGCATTCCAAGTGTGACTATCAGGTAATTGGTGTCATTCAGCATTTTAAAGCATTGACGTGCCTCAAGCAGTCTTTTGATGCCAGCACTGTCTTGGGGAAGTTGAGATTGGTATAATTCCCCGATCCTCATTTTGCTGTAGCCCAAATTGAAGTAGTCGTCGGGGGCGGCGGTGGCTTCGGCGGTCTTGTAGTAGAGCATGGCGCTGTCGGGGTGGCCTAGTTCTTTCATAACGGCACCCTTGTAGATGTAGGCGCGGGTGAGTTTCTCGCGCTCGCCGCTGTGGGCGCGGTAGTAACTCAGGGCGCGGTTGATGTCGCTGTCGCTGGTGGCGGTGACGTAGCAGCGGTAGCGGGCCTGGGTAAGCAACAGGTCGCGGTAGGCACGGTCGCCATCGCTCGTCAGGCTATCGCGAACGACGGCCTGGACGATAGCCAGGGCACTGTCAGGGTCGGGGCGCATCAGACTGTCGGCCCGCACCAGGCGCGCATCGTAACGGTGCGCACCGCCACAGCCCGTGACCACCGCCACAAGCGCCAGAATTGACAATATGACCGTCAGTAAATGCTTCATCGTTTTTCATGTTACCTGCTGTTATATATAACGCAATGTACCCTCAAAAAATTGTGACCCGCCCTCACAAAAAAGGTACAATCTTTATTTAGGCATGCGCACGTGGGGCCCCACGCTAAGGCGCTAGTATTATTGGGATTGCTCGCAAGGGCTCGCTAGAAATCAAAAAAAATCGTTTTAATTGGCCTCCGCGTTCTTTATCAGGATACTCGCATTGCTCACAGGATTAGGGTTCCAGACAACACCGACCACGTGAAGATCATCAGACATCAACAACAAACAAACGGTTGCGGCTATGCCATCACTTGGCATGGTCGCAATCCTTTTTTAGAGCCTGGTTAAAATATGTGGAGAATGTTGCAAAACTCATGTCACCCATAATTAATCGCGTTAGGCCAGTTAAAAACTGAGTCAAGTGCAGTTTTGCAACACACAGCGCTTTTTTAGCAGCCAAAAACGACGAACGGGAGTGCCCAGGTTTCAGGGCGCTCCCGTTCGGCTATCAGTCAGCGGTCAACGATCAGTTAGCCGTCTTGAGCGGATCAAGGACGATGAGCTTATTGATCGAGGTGCCGCCATAGTTGGCACCATCGGTGTAGGTACCGAAGTAGCGGTACAGACCACCAGGCACCAGATTGCCGTCCATGTCTCTCATGTTCCAAGTCACGGGGAAGGTGTTGGTGGTATTCATCCACACGAGCTTGCCGGTGGCATCGGTAACGCGAACCACCATTTGAGGAGCGTTGCTCAGCTCAGTTTCGAGGTCGAAGTTCACATCCTGGCCGACGTAGGCGGGAAGGGCATCGGTGGTAAGTTCCACATTACCGGTCTGGCCCACAATGAAGGTGATGGTGCGCTCGGCACTGTTACCCACCAGGTCATAGACGGTGTAGGTCAAGGTGTGGAGACCCTCGGACAGGTTGGTCAGCGGGAACTCGACGTTCACGGTCTTGCCCTCGTTGGTCGTGCTGGCATAGCAGGTGATATCATTGTAGGAGGGACGACCGGCATCCAGGACGAGTCTCATGCTCCTCTCCACCGAGTTGTGGAAGTTGATACCCTGATCATCGGTAGCGGTGATATAGAGCATCGAGGTGGAACCAACAGTCGAACCGTAGTTGAAGGCGTCCTCGTTGTTGATATACATGTTGGTGATGACGGGATTCTGGGTATCGGTGATAGCCATGTGCTCGTCATAGGCCAGCATCTTGATGTTCTTGGTGAAACCGTTCACCATGTAGTCGCTATTGTCCTTGTGGGCATAGACACGCATCAGCACCATCTCGTTCTTGGCCTTGGGATTCTCGGGCACAATCACCGAAGCGGTGAACACGCCATTCTCCACGCGACCGTTGAGCTCGGTGAGCTTATCGCGGTTGAAGTAGATCTTGGCATTGAGGTTGGAGTAGGTATAAGTCGAGGTAAGCGTCGTGAAGAGTTCCTCCTTGTCGTAGAGCGTCACCGTAGCATCGCCATTGAAGCTGGTATCCAGATTGCCCTCGGCATCCAGCACATGAGCCACCACGTTGAACTTCCTGAGGGGACGAAGCATGGCCACATCGGTCGAGTCGGTCATGTCGGCACCGTTCAATTCAATGATCTGGAAACGTGAGATGGGATAATTGATCTTGATGGCGGGGTCACCCAGCAGGAAGAAGGACATTTTATTGGTGTTGGATGAAGTGAAACCGAGCTTGGACTGCTTGTAGGCTTCACCCAGCGTGGGCATCACACCATTCTTGTCATAGCTGAACAAGGCATTGATGAAGTACTTGTTCAACGTGTTGTTGTCCGAAGCGAACACCATGCGCGTACTGGTGAGCATAGCGATGGCGCCACCGTCACGCTTGTGGAACATCAGCTCGGCAATACCGCGCGTGTCACCGTCGAAGTGAGCCACGTCACAGCAGGCAGTACTCATGATGGGCCAGTGGCTGTAGCTGGTGCGAGCCACATCACCGGTGGTCCACATCTTGTTCTTCTTGGTGAACGAGATGGGGCCAGCGTGGCCTACATAGGTCGAGAAATAGACACCATTCTTGAGCGTGTTGCTCCACAGCTGCTTACCCTCGACGGCCGTCTTCTTCTCCTCGACGATACCGGGCTCGGTAGTAGAGCGGGGATACTGCGTATTGTGAACAGTAGTGACGTTCATACCGGTGTTGAGCTCATTGTCGATCATGTTCTTGTAGGTCTCGCCCTGGTACATATAGTCACCATGCTCGGGAGAGTCGGATGCCACCATCGCATTGTTGCGCCATACGCCATAGTCGGGATTGGCATAATACTCGATCAGCTTGTCAACGTCACTTCTAGCCTCCTCGACGTCGGAGCAGGTGATGCGACCCACGCCGATGCGCAGCTTATCGTTAGCGACATTGGCACCGGAATTGTCATCCAAGAAGCCGTAGAAGTCGTCGCAAGTGAAGGAGTAGTTCTCGAAGTTACTGTTGTCACTCTGGTAGGTGAGCAGGTTGCCGGGATGAGCACCCATGAGCTCACGGTTGTCGAAGGTACCGGTACCGAAGAGCAGCAGGTTCTTGAACTTGGTGTTGTCGCGATCGTAGAGCATCTTGCACAGCAGGCGATAAGCCATAGCGTCACGGGTACCGCTGGAGAACTCGTTGAAGATCTGGTCCTGGTCCACAACAGCTACGTCGATGCCATCGACAGCAGTATGCAGGTCGGCCACACGCTGGGCCTGCTCATGGAACATCTTGTCGGTGATGATCAGCAGGTTGGGAACGGCCATGCCATGCAGATTCTGATTGGGAACGCTCTCATAACCGGAGATCTTCTTCAACGTCTTGGTGGGGTTGAATGCGATATAGTGAGAAAGCGAGGTAGCGGTCGAGAAGAACTCAAGACCCGAACCGGTTTCATCATTGTAGGGATAGGTGTACACCTCGGTGGGATAAGTGGGGCTGTTGACACACCACACCACGATGTCGGACGTTGCATTGGGCAGCATGAAGCGCTCGTTGCCGCGAGTGGCGGCATAGCCCATCATCAGCTGGTTATGCTCATCCTCATTGATGATATTGTTGCGCTTATAGGTCAGGACGAAATAATCCAGACGGCCCATCTCGATGATTTGCTCGGGATCACTCATGCGCAGGAAAGGCTCCAACTGGCCGTGTTCGGCAGGGTCACTCAGTTTCAACTTGGCATAAGGCGTAGCCAGGTTATAGAGCGTGGTCGAGGCGGTCGTGGATGAACCTAACGGATAGATGCGCGAAGACGATACCGAGAACTCGGCAGTATCGACAGCGGCACCGCTGTGGAAGATAACAGTGGCATAAGAAATAACCGGGGTAACTGCAGCAATTGAAGTATGCACTACAATCGTGCTGTCGGCGATCTCAGGCATGTAGTAATCGGCCTTGAAATTACCGGCCGAGAAGTCCTCGCCGAGCATTTCCTTACCCGTACCACCCACACTGAGGATTTCACGCTCGTGATAGCAATAGCTGAGGCTCGTGGGCGTGTTCACTGCGTTGTTCACGGTAACCTTTGCCTTCTTGGCAGGCAGCAAGTCGGGCTGGCTGGACTCGGTAAGGAAATAGTTACCCGTGAGTGAATAAGGGTTGAAAGTGCGAGTGTAACGCGGCTGCGTGTTGTAATCAGCAAGACTGAAGGTGACAGGTCCCACGCCATAGAAACAAATCTTGTTGTTACTACGCATGATGGGGATACGCTTCAGGTCATCGGGGGCGCTGCTAGTGAGCACTTCACTGATTTTGCCACCGCCGAAGCCGTACACGCTGACCCTCTCGGGATCGTTGAAACCCATTTCACGAAGCTCGTCATAAGTGATTTCATACATTCCGGTTTCGGGAATGGAAATCTTCACCCATTTGCCGGTAGCAAGCTGGGATGTAGTCGCATAATTCGATGCGTTAAATGCGCTGGCAAAGCCGACACAGAAGATGGCCAGCACCACAGCGCACGCGAGTTGAAGTTTAGTCAGATTGCGCATATCTAATTTTCTTGGTTATTATTCAGTTACCAATATATAATTATCTCGTTATAGTCTCACTTTCACGTCAAGGACATTCCTGTCCCCGATACTGGCTGTCAAGCGCATTCCCGGTGACAGCACGAACGGCGTGCCGGCATCGCCGGTGAACAACAGGTCGCCCATCTTGATGCTGCAACGCGTGCTCACCGCCGACAGGGCATCGGCCAACGGAAACCTCATGTCGGCCAGGCAATGACGTGACACCAGCGTGTCGTCGACCTTGACCTCGACGATCGCGTGCAACACGTCCTCGACAGACGCGGCAGGCACCCAATCGCCCACTATGGCCGCACCGTCAAATGCACGGTCCAAGGCTTCCATCCGTCCATCCACATCCTGGCATGCCATCACGCTGAATCCAGCGGTGACGGCATCCCAATAGCGATGGGCGAACTTGGGGGCGATGCACTTGCCCAACCGTCCCGTGCGCACCACAATAGTCGGTGCCGCCACAAAGCGCCGAGCGAAGTCAGGAATGAAGAAAGGGCGTCCGGTGTACAAAACTGAAGAATCAGCCATCAGATAGCACCTGGCATCCTCCTTATCATCGTAATTTCCTGTGAAACCGATTACTTTCATTCCTTAATCGTTCCCCAAATATCTCATCGGACTCATTCTTGTTTCAAGTCTGAATCCGAGTTATGCATCCTGTTATAGATGATGGCCAGATGGGCATAAATCGACGTGTTGGCGATCACCACATCGTCAGGCGCCTTGATGCGGTAGGGCGTGAAATTCCACAGCGCCCTCATACCGCTCGCTATTGCGAGTGCTGCAGTCTCCTGAGCCCGATCGACCGGCACCGTCAAGATGGCGATCGACACACGGTGCTCGCGTTGCCATGCAGCCAGGTCGCTGATGTCATACACGGGCAGGCCACCCAGACTCGTTCCTATCACCTCGCTGCGGACATCAAAACCCGCAACGATGTTCAAGCCGTAATTCTTCAGGCCTCGGTCCTGCATCAGGGCAGCGCCCAAGCTACCGACACCTATCACGACCGCGTCATGCTGGCGATTGAACCCCAGGTATCCCTCGAGCTCCTCGACCAGGCTATGCACCTCATAGCCGATGCGCGTCTTGCCGCGAATATTGAGAAAAGACAAATCCTTGGCAATCTGCGACGACTGCACATTCAACTCCTTGGAAATCTGTGTCGATGACACATACTCAACATGCAGATTGTCGAGCATGCGCACATAGGACAGATACCAGGGCAATCGCCTGATCGTCGGTTCTGGCAGGATTATCTGGTTCTCGTTATTCTTAGCCATGTCATCTATACTATGATACAAATAACTTGCAAAGTTACCTCAATTTTTTGAACACAACGCTAAATGCCACCCTAATTTATTAAAAACAGTACTGATTTTAACAAATCTTATGCCTTGGGCATAACTTACGGGGTTACAGGCCACAATTACACAAACCGGTTAATGTAAAAGGGCAGTCGCAGCCACATCACTCACCGGCGACGGCGAGTTTCTTGGCCTTGGTGGCTTCCTTGATACCGTCGGTCGAGATGGTGGCGCGATAGACGTAGATGCCGCGAGGCACACGGCGTCCGCCCATATCGGTCAGGTCCCAAGTGACGGGAGTCGTGGTGTACATGTCGCTGCGGCCCGATTGGGTCGTGCTCCACACCTTGCGGCCCATCAGGTCATAGACCTCGATGGTGACGCTCACCACAGCATCAGGACGATTATGTTTCACATAGAAGGATGTCTCTACACTGGCGGGATTGCCGGCACAATACACATCGGCAATTTCAGGCGCCAGACCCTTGACGACATTGAAGGTGATGGTCTTCTCGCTCACGTTGTTATACACGTCCCACACACGCAGGCGCAACGTGTGCGATCCCGGTGCCAGGTCGTTCAACTGATAGCTGATGCTGCCCAGCGTACCCGGCTCGGCATACATGGGCGTGTAATAGCTCACCAGGTCGTTGAAGGTGTTGGTGCCGTCGAGCGTCAGCGTCATGGAGTGTCCGATACCGGCCGACGAGAAGTTCACACCGCTCTCGTCGCTCACCGTGGCCAGCACGAGCGGCGACTCGTTGACTTCACTGCCATCGACAAAATTGTCATCATTCAGTCCCAGCGTGATGATGCGGGGGCCGATGGTATCGGCCACTTGCTCGTCCTCGTAACCGTAGATATAGAAGTCGCTGTTAGAGCCTTTGGCCTCGAGGCTGTCACGGCTGTCATAGGCATACAGGCTGATCAACGACGGCGAGTAGTCGTCATATTCATTGTTCACCTCGCTGGGGATGACCACGCGCACGGTGAACTGTCCGCCCTCAACGGTGTCCACATTGATGGCCAGACGGTTGGGACGGTCATCGTAGTTGATTGAAACGCCATCGGAACCATAACCGTGGGTGGTGATGGTCTGCTCAGGGCCAAAGAGTGTCGATACGACAGCGCCGTTGAAATTGGTAGCCACCTCACCGCTCAAGTTCACGATCTTGCCGGTGAATTCAACGGTCTCACGGGCTTTGAACACAGGCTTGTTGTCAGGACCCACGGGCTCGCCGTTGATCGTCTCGATCTGGGCCGTATAGGGAGCCCATGCCAGACGCATCGCCGGGTCGCCGAAGCAGAAGTAGCGACGGTTGTTGTCCATCGTGGTGTTGATGGAGTTCTTGGCCAGGCGCAGGATATCGCCCACGCGGCGAGGCATGCCCTTCTCATCGGGCGAGAAGACATACTTGGCCACCGCGTTGCTCAAGGCGCCGTTGTTGGAGATATAGGCCAGACGTGCGGGGCACAACACTGCCACAGCACCGCCATTGGCATTCAAGAAAATGCGCTCACCACTAGAGAGCACCGTGTTGTCGAAGCGTGTGTACTCGCAGGTTGCTGCATACAGCACGGGCAGGTGACGGTAGAAAAGTTGAGTCTCGACATCCGAACGCATCATCAAGCCCTCACCGGTCCAGTTCTGGGTACTGGCGTGGCCGATATAGTTCCACCACAACGCGCCTTCCTTGAGGGTCGTGTACATCTTGGTGCGGGCATCAGGATAGGTGCGGGCACCGCCCTCGCTCACGGCATTGAAGGCGTCAATAAACACGTAATTATAAATCATATTCTCACCGCCGTTGCTGCGAGCGATGGAAATCATGTCCTTGGACTGCTGCATGTGGGCAGCCTGGTTGCCGTCGTCGGCCACCATGATCACCTGATTGCGCCAAGCGCCATAAGCGGGCTTGTTGACATACTTCACCAGTTTGTTGACCACGGCACGGGCCTCGCTCACGTTCTTGACAATCATGCGCCCTACAGCGATGTTCATGCGATCGTTATCGTCGAGACTCGACTCATCGTCGAGAATGCCGAAATAGTCATCGGACGTGATGGAGTCGTCATCGGTCTTGCCCATGGTGCTCTGCCATGTGAGCAAGCTCGGATAGCCCAATGCAGCGCGATCGACACCCACAAGACGGTTGTCATAGTTACCGCAACCCAGCAACAGCAGGTAGCCCAACTTGTGCCCGTCCTCGCTGGCGCCACGGTCATAGAACATCTTGCACAACCTGCGGTAAGCCATCGCGTCATGCGTGCCGCTGGAGAACTCGTTATACACCTTCTCGGGGTCAAGCACAAGCACACGGAAGTTGTCATTCTTCTCGTGCAGCTCGGCGATACGATAGGCCTGGTCGAGATAAGCGGTCGGGGACAGGATGATCATGTCGGGAATCGGTTCGCCGTGGATATCCTGATTGGCTATCTCGGCCACGAACTCGGGATGGGAGAAAGTACCCGACTCGTCAAACGCCACAAACTCTTGCCTGCCGCTTTTCTGGGGGCTGAAAATGACTGTACCGTCTCCGCTAGAGGTGGTTTTCATCTCCACGATGGCAAAGGGTTCGGTGACATTCCACACGTGGGTTGCGCTGCCGCATTCGCTCACGCGATAGCAGTTGCCAGAATTGGCATTCTGCAAGCCGAAGGCCAGATGACCTTTACGCAGCGCCAGATTACGCTCGAAGTTGATCGTCAAGAAATCCAAACGGGCCAGTTCCACCGTACCGTTGCAGGAATAATCCAGGGTGTAGTTCAGTTCATCGGTGTCGTCAAGATTGAACGTCTTGATTGAACCGGCACTCTGTCCATTGAGATAGTAATGGACGTGGGAAACGCCATTCACGGCACTGATGAGGTCGGCATCGGTCACGGGCAGTGGCTTGCCGTTATAACTCGAGGAAACGGTGCTGTTCACATTGGGTGTCCTGGCACCGAACATCATGTAGGATTTCACTTGGGAGCCTGCAACCTTGCCGCTGAGGTCGAACTTGAACGTCTGGTGACGGTTACTCTTGAAATCATCGCCCAGGAAAGCACGTCCTGTCTCGCCAGGATTGATGATCTCCAGCTCGTGATACAGACGCTCGGTATAGGTTGAGAAAAGTTCGCCTGAAGGGTCGTTGTCGGCCTTTACCGTGGCGATATCGGTGAAGCGGTCATCGTTGGTGACGAAGTAGGAGCCCGTCAGGGCGTAGGGATGCTGCACCTGAACCTGCTCGAGCGCGGTGCCCTTGTGCTTCCAGGTCACGGGACCCTGGGCATAGAACAGAATGCGGTCGCCGGTGCGCACGATGGGCATCTGCGGCAGGTCATCGGCATAATTGTCGCCCAGCATCGTCTCGCTCAACGGCTTGCCACCGTAACCGAACACATGAATCTTCGACAGGTCGCCGCCCAAGCCCCAAGAACGGATGTCGTCGGCCGTTATCTGATAGATACCACTTTCCTTCACTGCGATCTTGACCCAGCTGCCTTCGGCGAGTTTACTCGTCGCGGCATAGTAGCTCTTGTCAAGCGCATGCATATTTACAGTACAGCAGGCCAGCACGAAAACCGACAAGGCCATACGGACGAAATATCTCATTATTTTGATCATCATTGTGCAATTAATTTTATACTCTATTAACGATTATTTCGCCGCATTATTGCATCGGGGGCGATATTCACTGCGGGGAGGCAATCGCAACCGTCAAGCAATGCCCCTCAACCAGACGACAAATCAGGTGGTAACAACGGTCACCACAACGGGCGGCTAAGGTAACCTCACGGTCACCAAATCCGTCGGCGGAAAAGGGTTCTAGACAGATGCCGTCGGTCCAGTCGATGGCGCTGTTGCGCTCGGCCTTGATGACAGCCTCCTTGGCCGTCCAGGCGATGACATGGGCGGTCTGGTCGTCAGGATTGATAAATTGCTGTTCGCTGGCATTGAGGAATTTGTCACGCACCCGCAACACCTGCTTGCGGTCCATCGACTCGGCATCAATGCCGATGACATCGCCATCGTTGACACCAAGAGCGACCAGGAATTGCGTGTGGGTGAAGCTGATGTTCACAGGGCTGCCGTCGATATAAGGAGCCCCTTGGTCGGTATGAGACGGTATCACGGGACGGCCTATAGCCCGGCACAACAACAATCGCTCGGCCGCCTTCTCCCGTTGCCGCTTGACCGGAATGTCGATCAGGTCATCGACAAGGACACCAGCCTCACGGCACAAAGCAATCAGTTGCGGTGCTTGCTCATCGAGCGGCCACACCAGCACTCTGGTATCCCCGGGAAACGTCATCTCAATCATTCTGCTGGCGCGGGATTAACGGATAAAACTGAATCAACGGAAATAACGGACAGGACGGATAAAAAAACAGGGAGTTATCCGACGCCGTTCTTGGCGAGGTCGATGCGGGTGAGAACGTTGGGATTGTCCTCGCTGGCGGCTATCCATGAGCGGTAGCGGCGACGGTTGACGTAACGCTCAACGAGGTAGGCCAGGATGAACATCACGGGCACTTGCAGCCACAGCATCCAGTACTGGTGCTGGACCTGATAGAGTGTGGCCCCGTTGGACTGCATGAGGACGTAGCCGTTGACCATCCATGTGCCCGGCACGCAGTCACCCACCAGCCACCAGAGCCTTGACATCAGGTAGCGAGGCCATGATACGCCCGTGAGGAAGACAAACACAACCGACGAGAACACGAACAAGAGGAAAACGCTCTCGCGCTCGTTGACGACGGCCGACAACGTCTGCCCCATGAAGGACACGGCGATGATAAAGGGCACTGCCAGGCAGATGATGTGCAAGATATCGCCGTTCTGCGGGAAGCCGAACATCAACGGCACATAGTGCAACACGTAGATCACGGGCACGGTATAGACAATCTGGTGACACATCATCTTGCCAATGATGGTGGCACCGGGGCTGGCCTCAATGGCCATCGGGTCACGTCCTCCATTGCGGCGACGGCGCTCAATGCTGCCGCCATGCAGCATCGCGATACCCAGAATCATACTCTGCTGCAACACAAGCGGCAGGATGAACAGCAACACGGCGCTCGCGATACCCATAGCAGGATTACCCACAGGCACCTGACTGTTCTCGACGATGGAGCCGCTCATGTTGAGGACCGGTTCGACAACTGCGGCCATCTTCTCGTTGCCCATCGCCTGGGTGACATTGGACAGGGCAGTAAACATGGCTTTGTAACGCATCATCACGCTCATGTCGCAATAGAGCGACACATGAGCCTGTTCGCCACGACCGGCACACTGGCCGAAATCACGCGGAACGTACAGAATGCCGTAGCACTCCTTGCGGTGCATGGCCTCCTGGGCCTCCTGCATGTTGGCGGCGTATCCGGCTATGGCGATTTCCTGTGTGGCATCGAGACGGCGCACCATGTCACGGCTCAATGCCGTGCGGTTGTCATCGACAACGACAACGCGTTCGTCGCGCACCACCTCGGGGTTATAGATGAGTGCATACAGAACAGGATAAACTGCATTGAGGAGCAGGAAGAAAATCACTACACCCTCGTCACGAAACACGAGCAACAACTCGCGCCCGCACACCCTCAGCACCTGCACGAACCACAGGAAAAGCCTGCTATGTTTAACTTTCTCGGTCATATCATCAGGGCACATACACGGGATTCATGCATTCCTTCTTCAAGTGCCATGACAACAGCATGGGCAGGATGGTGAATCCGATGAGTGCAGCATAATAAAATCTTGAATAATACAGGTCGATGCCGTTCAACGACTGATCCACCATGATGAGGAAGTAGTACTTGATGGGCATGACGTAGCCTAAGGATGTCACCCAGGGGTACATCGACTCCTGAGGCAATGAGAAACCCGAGAACGAGAACGACACCATACCCAACAGCGTGCACAACATCGTGCCATAGCGGAAGTTGGGCACGAAGCAGAACATCAGCACCGCAAAACTCTGGTTGGCGACCACGAGCAGGAACATGGCGATGAGCATATTCCACGGGTTGCAGTTCAGCGGGAAGTCAAAGCATCGATGCATCATCCACTGGATGAACCAGCCGACAGCGGTAAACAGCACCGTCTGAGGCACCAACTTGCCCACAAGAGCCAGGAACATACTGCCGCCCGAAGTCCTGAGCCACTGGCGGCTCAAACCAGATTTCAATTCCAGCCCCAGCGAGAACGCTGTCACCAGCAGGATGAACAACGACAGGAAACAAGGCACAAAGGTGCTGTTCAAGTAGAAATTGTAGTTGGTGAACGGGTTGTTCAACATGTGCACATGGGTCTGATAGGGCACCAAGGTCGATTCAATCCTGTGGTTAGACAGGCCCACAGTGCGCAACGCCGTTTGCACAATGCCGCCATTGACGAGCAGCGAGATGGTCTTGAAACCCTTGTACTGCATCGAGCCGGGAGCATAGAAGGCATAGTTCACATAATAGCTCACCACGGGCTGGTGGCCACCCAATGCCTCTTCCTCCAGATTATCAGGGATCAAGAAGAAGCCATACACCTCGCCGCGTTGCACGGCATCACGAGCCTCGGCAAAGTTGGTGTAACGCCGGCTGATGTCCACTTGCTGGAAGCCGTTCAAGTTGCGCGAGATGCGACGCGACAGGCTGCTGTTGTCCAGGTCAACGATTCCCACGGGCACACGTTGCACCGTACCGTCCTTGATGAGGTCCATCAGGAACCAGCTGCACAACAGCGGCATGATGACGATCAACAGGAAGTACATGGGGCGACGCACGAGCTGAATGCACCCGCGCTTGAACGAATTCCCGATGTATTTGGGCAAGTTGCTTGTCATTAGTCGCTACTGGATAGGTTTGTTATTTCTCGAGGATAACCGACATGCCAGGTCGCAGGTTGGGCACCTTGCTGGTGGGACGCATCTTCACCTCAAAGGTCTTGCTGTCGTACTGGCCCTGTGCCTTGGCAGCCTGCCAAACGGCATAGCTGCCCATGTCGTGGATGTAATAAACCGACATCTTGGTCTGCATATTGTTCAAGGCCGGGATTCGCACGTTCACTTCCTTGCCCATGGGCAGGTCGTTCAGGATTTCCTCACGCACGCTGAAGCTCACCCACATGTCGTCCATCTTGGCAATCGACATGATGGGCGTGCCCATGGCCACGAGTTCGCCCTCCTGGGGGTAAATCTCGCTCACCTCGCCGTCACACGGTGCCACGAGCACCTGATCCTCGAGCAGGCTCTCCACCTCCATGACGGTGCCACGGGCAGCGTTGGCCATACTCTTGGCGGCATTCTTGTCCTCCTGCTGAGCACCCTTCACAGCCATGTCATACTGGGCCTTGGCCGCCTTGACCTGAGCCGTAGCAGCGTCATAAGCGGCTTTAGCCTCATCACGCTTCTGCTGGGTGGCGACACCCTGCTTGAACAGGTTCTCGACACGCTGGTAGGTCTTCTCGGCGATGGTCTGTGCGGCTACAGCCTGCTGCCACATGTTGTAGGCACCTTGCTTCAATTCCTCGCGGGTTCCCTTTGCGGCTTTCTGATCCTGGGAAGCGGCGGCCTGCTGCATCTGCTTGGCCTGGTAATACTTGGCATCGACCGTGCTGGAGTAGATGCTCACCAGCTTGTCGCCCTTGTGCACCGTGTCGCCCTCGTGGACATAGAATCGCACGATGCGTCCCGGCAACTTGCCGCTCACGCGCACAGCGTCACAATCGGCCTGTCCCTGGATAGTGGCTTCGGCAGGATGGATGAGCAGGATGCCCACGACGGCAATGCTTGCCATCACCAGCGCGAACACGGCCAGTGCAGCCAGCAGCGCTTTGTCCTTTTTGCGGACCACAGTTCTCTGTTCGTCTTTTTCCATATTGTATTCTTTTTATCAGTTGTCTATTGTTGCTAGATGTTCTAGATGTCCTAGATTCACTAGATGTTCTAGATTCTCTTTTACTTTCAGTAATTCATCGAGCCCATGACCTTGGCCAGGAACTCATAGGTGAGCTGGACGTTGATTTCGGCATCGATTTTCTCGCTGTTGGCCTTGAGCCATGCGGTCTGGGCGCCAAGCACCTCATCGACAGTGCCCATGCCCTCCTTGAAGGCGATGCCGGCAATGCGCAGGTTCTCGTCGGCCTGAGCCAGATTGGCCTTGGTGGCCTCATAGGTCTTGTAGGCCTCTTGGTAGCTGAAGGCTGCCTGGCTGATCTGCAGGGCGATTTTCTCTTTGGCGTCATCAAGTTCCAGACGCTTGACGTTGGCATCGACCTGTGCAGCCTTGACCTTGTTGCTCAAGCCGCCCCAGTGCCACAAGGGCACACGCAGCGTCGCACCCACGCTGAATGCAGCGCCGAAGCGGTTCTCAAAGCCGTTATAGCTGTTGGGGTTGGTGGCATGCAGGGCAGCGACGGCAGCCAGCTTGGGCATCATCTCGCTGCGGGCGACCTTGACCTGCTGGTCGTAAATCTTGGTAGCCAATTCCAGCGAACGCACGTCGTGACGCTTGGCATAGACCTGGTTGAGATCAAAGTTGGTCGGAGCAAGGGTAAGGCCCAGGTCATCACGGTTCTCGTCGGCCAGTGTCATCATGGTGTTGACGGGCAAGCCGCACAACTGCGCCAGCAGCATGCGCGACAGGGTCACGCCGTTGTCCACCTTGGTCATGTCCACGTTGGCCTCGTTGAGTTTCACGTCCACAGCGAGCTGGTTGGCCAGTGTGGCGACACCCTCGTTCACCATCACCTTCACGTCGTCGTCAAGTTTCTGGACCAGACCCACATAGCTGCGGGCCAGCTTCTGCTTGGCGCACAGCGACACGACCTGCCAGTAGGCGGCATCCACGTTGTAGATAACATCCTCGACCTTGCTCTCGCGCATCTCGCGAGCCAGCTGCTGGGCCAAGTCGGTGATCTGATTCATGGCGGTGATTTTACCACCCATGTAGATGGGTTGGGTCACCGTCAGCGCGCCACCCATCAGGTTGTGGATGTTGTAGGTCATGCCACTCTTGGGCAGCAAGGCCACAGTCGAGGGGACATACTGCCCGTTCTCGAGCTGCAGGGGAGCACCCGTACGCGGGTCGATGACCAGATTGAAGTCATAGGTCCCCGTCTGCAAGTTGAACGACTTGGTGGGCAGCAACTGGTCTTCCTTGATGAGCGACACCTTGCGGGAATTGTAGATATAGCCCGCCGTGAGGTCAAACTGCGGCAGATAGGCCGCGGCAGCCTCTTTGCGCTGATAACCCGCCTTGTCGATGGCGAGTGTGGCTTGCTGAATCTCCTTGTTGTTGCGCAGGGCCATATTTCTGCAGGAATCCAGTGTCACCACTTGTCCCGAAACCGCTAGTGAAATGGCGCAAAGCGCTATAAGAACGACGTTTCGCATAATCATAAATAGGTCTGTTTTATCGGTGCAAAGATACTACTTATTTCATTAAGAAAAAACAATTGCCCCAAATTATCCACTATTAGTGAAATTTGGAACAATTGTTGGTCTTTTTGGTCCAGTTTGGCTACCCGAAGTGATAGGGTCCAATGGATATTATTTGCCGGAATAGTAGCACTTTACTTCACCGACGGGGAGCTTACCCACCAGCAGCAAGGGGATGCGGCTGTCGTCGGTCGACATCCAGGCGCTGAGGTTATCGCTCGACTTCTTGCCGCCCTCCTGGGTGAAGCGGAAGTCGATGCGGTAGGCCTTGCGCTTCGTGCCGTCACGCATCTTGATGTTTTCCACACCCTTATAATTGATGGTGAGATACTCCTTCTCCTTACCCGAGAAGATGACCGTCGTGTAGTTCTTGTTGCGGCTCAACTCGCCGTAATCCAGGTTGCGCAGCATGTAGAAGACGCTCACCATGTCATAGGCCTGAGCCTTGGCGCTCAGGTCGATGGACGTGGTGCCGCTCTTGCGGTAGCGCGTGCAGTGAGCCTTGGTGTGGCTGTAGTTGTAGGAAAACTTGATCACGTCGCGGGCATAGTAGTCCTTCTCGTGGGTCAACTTCTCATAACGCAGGGGCTTGAGGTTATTGTCCATGGTGCACTTGAGGGTGTCACGCACGGGATATACCTTGTCGGCCCACGAGCGCGTCTTGCCAACGAGCTGGGCGTAATAGCCGTCCTTGGTCTTGCGGGTGGTCAACGAGGCGTCAGCGGCATGTTTCCAGATCATGCCCCAGTGATACACCACCTCATAGTTGAGGGTCTCGTTATTGAAATCCCTCGCCCCCATCTGCTGCGGCAGCATGATCGCCACCATCAGCAACAACGTAGTCATTATCCTTTTCATCGTCATGTATTGTTAATGTTCCACCTTTAGACGATAAAATGAGCCATGGGTTTAACCTGGGGGCAGATTACATGCGGCAAGCCACCTTGCAGGAGGTCGTCTTGCCGTCGGGCCAGGTGCTCACCTTGATGGCCATCGACACCGAGTCGGGAGAACTGATGGGAGAACCCTGCAAGTTGAAAAACTCGTCCTTGACAGGTTCCTGCTCGACGGGAATACCGATGAGCGAACTGGCAGGCACCGTCACCGTGGTGTTGCAGCCCTCAAAATCAATCACGTGGTTGTCGATAGTGGAGCCGCGGCATTTCCACACGTTGATGATGCCGCCCTTGAAAGTGGAACTGGCGGTAAATGTCAGCAGAGCGATCGAAGCGGTACCTGCAGGATAACAGATGGGCCCACGGGGATACACCATCACGACATAATGGGTACCATCATCGGTGAGGCGGCAGCTCATGGTCATCTCGTAAATGAGGCTGTAGCTCGAAACGACAAACCCGCTGAGGTCGAGCCCCTGGGGCAACGTGAAATTGAACTGCACGCCACGCGTCGAGTCGGCATTGGCCATCATCACAGGCACCGTGATGCTGGAATCAGGTTCCACCTCAAAATCTTCGATATAAAGCCTGTTGCCCTGTGCCCAACACGGCATAGCCACCAGCACAGCAACAAGCATCATTAAGTAATGTCTCATCTGCAACAATTCATTGAGTTAATTATGACCGCAAATGTACAGCAACTTTTTCAATAATCCAAAAAGTGGAACTCGGCGACGGTTCTTTTCCCATTTCAGGCAAAAAGCGGGACAAAGGACCATCAACGCCTCCAAAAACTATCAGAAATGGTGGTTTTTGGAAAATTGTGGGGGTGAAATCTTGACAAATCACCAACAGTGTTGTAATTTTGCAATGTCAAAATTATCGTTTTACCATTTTAAGTACAATTTTACCATGAATGACATGAAATCACAGATTGAGCACAGGGAACTGTGCCAGCAGCGCGACAAGGAATTCTTGGCGCTGTATCACCCGACGCTGGATGCCCTGCTGGAACAAGGCAAGACCGAGCGGCAGGCCAGACGCGCCGCAGTCGAGTTCACCATCACTAACGGCCATCCGCATTACCATGTGGGCCACGAGCGTGCCTACCGCTGCGTGTGCCATCTGCTCAACGACAAGGAGAAGAAGGGCAACGGTGCGCGCACGTTCCGCACCGAGGAGGAGATGCATCTGCCCGAGCGGCGCTTACGCCTGAAGATGTGGTATGAAATCACCGACCACGTGAGAGCGCTCATGGCGCAGGGAATGAGCACCGAGCGCGCCATCGACCATGTGCTGGAGCACTGTCGCGCTTCGCGTTTCTTCATCTCGCCGGCAACCGCCTTGACCAAAATCTGCCCCAAGGCCCGCAACCGAGCCCTGAGATAAGCATTAAGTCCATAACGAGTAATACCAACCCATCAATTAAAACACCATTTTACCATGAAATACCGCATTGACGTCGTCATCGACCTGGATGACATCCAGCAAGCCATTTACACCGAGGGGGTATGGCACCCCGCCGAGAACGCCACCGCCTGGGGCGTGAACCCGAGTAATGAACCCATTGTTGACCGTCGCGTGCGCGAGGGCCTCGACGACCTGTTGGCCCGCATGAGCGGCTACATCGTGAGCCAGAACATCAACTTCAATCTCGACAGCCGGAACATTGTACTGGGGCTGGAGTTGAGCAAGCGTCCGCTGCTCTCGCTGGCCAGCGAACTCAAGAGCGCGATGGTCGCTGCCCTGGCCAACTACACGTTGATGTCGCTGTACGGCGACGAGGACAGCATCTACGGCACAGCCTGGCGCCTGCACCGCGCTCGCACGCTACTGTTGCTGTGCCGTCCGTAGTCATCTCCTCATCAAGCAAAGAGAATCCCAAAAGCCAAATAGCCGGCTTTTGGGATTCCTTTTAGCTACAAGAGCCCCCGATGGGCTCGGAAATCAGATGGCGCTCATCACCATGTTGATCAGGGTGGTCACTTCGGTGATATTCACCACGCCGTCACCGTTCACGTCGCCAGTAAGACCAGCAGCCCTGATGGCGACATTATCAACAGCAAAGTAATCGCCTTGAAGATCGACATCATTGTCCTTAACATAGCTCCACCGCAGGGTGTGCGTGCCGGGTGACAACGCTACGCTATAGGTTTTCCAACCGTAGCTACGGCCGTAGCAGAAGATCTCGACATCGTCGATGTAGAACAGGCATTGATCAAAGACTTGACTATCGTCATAATCGTCCTGTTCTCCGCATGCCTCGTAGTCAAACGACAGAACCGAAGGCTCGCTCACAGTGACGACAGCTGTCATGGTGGACTCGCTATTGGGAATTGCAGCATTGCTCGAGGGGGCAAATTTAGCAAAAAAAGCGGTTTCACAAAGAATATGAGAAATATGACAAAAATATTGCAGAAAAATAACTACATTTGCGGGAAATTAGTATTAAACCCTAACTTTAAACCGTTTCCCAAATGAAAAAAAGAACTTTGTTGTTTATCGTGATGTGCCTGGCACTGGCCGGCACAGCACTGGCTGGCTCCATTACCGAGAGCCAAGCGCGCAAAATCGCCGCCGAGTTTATGAACAGTCACCAGATGCCGGCCTACACCCTGCAAACCGCCAAGAAGGCGCCTAGCATGAGCGCCGGGAGCGACAAGGCTGCCTACTATGTGTTCAACGCCAGCCGCGGCTACGTCATCGTGGCCGGTGACGACCGCGCTCCTGCGGTGCTGGGCTACAGCGACAAGGGCACCTTCGACGCCCAGGACGTTCCTGAAGCCATGCAGCAACTGCTGGACAGCTATACCGCCCAGATTGAGGCCCTGGAGTGGGGAGCAAAGGCTGCACCAACCCTGAAGTCGGGAGCTGCCATCGCCCCGCTGGTACCCTGCACTTGGTCGCAGAACAATCCTTTCAACATCCTGTTCCCGTATGTGAGCGCCGGCAAGCACGCTGCCGTGGGTTGTGTAGCCACAGCCATGGCCCAGGTGATGTACTACTGGAAGTGGCCCGCACACCCCAGCAAGCTCATTCCTGGTTACACCTCATCATCACTGAAGATTGAAATGCCCGCTCTCCCGCCTGTGGATTTCAACTGGGATGCGATGCAGAACACCTACCAGACCACCGATACATCCAGTGTCGAGGCACTGGCCGCCTCACAGCTGTCGCTCTATTGCGCCCAAGCAGTTCAGATGGATTTCAAGGCCAGTTCATCGGGTGCCACGACCACACAAATACCGATGTATCTCGCCGAATACTTCGACTACAAGGGCAGTGCCCATGCCCTGAGCCGCATTAACTACACCTCTCAGGAGTGGGCCGACACCATCTACCGCGAACTGTCGGAAGGACGTCCCGTGATCTTCAGCGGCAGCAAGAATCCTGGTGGCCATGCCTTCATCTGCGACGGCTATGACGGCAACGGCATGTTCCACTTCAACTGGGGCTGGAACGGCGACAGCAACGGCTTCTTCCTGCTCAACATCCTCAACCCCGAGATCCAGGGCACGGGCAGTGCCAATGGCGAATATGGCTATATCTACAGCCAGGCGATTCTTGTGGGCGTTGAGCCGGGCGAGGCCTACAACATCTTCGCCATGACCATTACCAGCGTCTCGCTCGACAGTTACGTCAATACCCGCGAGAGCAGCGAAGATGACTTCCAAGCCATTGTCACGGGTCTCTTCCACAACTACATGAGCGAGGTAACTGCCGTCAGGTTCGGATGGGGCCTATACGATGAGGACGGCAACTTAGTCAAGAGGCTGCAGGGTTCTTACAGCACAGCCTCCACCCCTGGAAAGTATTTCACCAGCAATAAGACATTAAACTTTGGTGCAGGCATCACCAGCGGCACTTACCGCATTGTGCCCATCTGCAGCGAGTATGAGCCCACCAACTGGCGTCCCTGCAATGGTGCCGACAAGAACTACATAGAGGTGACCATCAACGGCAACAGTTGCACGTTCAAGGGCTATGGTAGCGCTTCGACACCCCAATACATCGTCAACAGCATCACTACCCAAGGCAACTTGCACAATGGTCATCCGGTTGATCTGAACGTCAATCTGACCAACGAGGGCGAATGGAGCATGCGCATCCTGCAGATGTTCGTGGACGGCACATTTGCCAGTGGTGGCACGGTTTGCCTCGACAATGGCGAGACCGCCGACATTCCCTTCAGCTACACGCCCTCGGAACCCGGCACCTACAACCTCACTTTCTCGTTCAACAGCGACGGCAGCGATCCCATCGGCAGCTACACGCTGGTCATTGAGGAGATGCCCGAGGCATCGCTCACGGCATCCATCCAGATTCTTAATATTACCGATGCCACCAACAAGATTGTGACGAGCGACAAGTTCAGTGCTTCATATACTATTGTCAACACGGGTAGCACCCCCTATGACGAGGACCTCTTGTTGAGATTGTACAAGAACACTCACGACAACTATGGCAACCTTGTTCAGGCCCAGAGCCATCATGTTAATCTGGCACCTGGCGACACTATCGTGCTGCAGGCCGACTTTGACAACGTCGTTGACGGTTGGCGCTACTTTGCCTCGGTTTATTGCTACAGTGCCGGCTCAGTCGTTAAGATCAAGAGCTCATCGTTCTACACTATCGTGTTCCCCGAGGCACCTCAGGTCATGAAGGGCGACGTGAACAATGACGGCACAGTGAACATCACCGATGTGACCACGTTGACCAACTACCTGATGGGCAACACCAGCATCCCCATCGATGATGTCAATGCCGACATGAGCGAGGACGGCACCCTGAATATCACCGACTTGACCATGCTCATCAACATGATCATGGCTCAAGCTGAATAAAACTCCGGATCTTATTGATCCAGGCATCAACAACAGTCGCGCGCCCCGTACATGACGGAGCGCGCGACGCTTTATTGAGGAATCCTTAATGGATTACTTGAGAATCTTCCTGGAAATCATACTACCGTCATTGTAGCGGATCACCTCAATGTTGATGCCATCGAACGGTGTCCTGCTCTCCTGACCCATCAGGTTGTAATAACGCACGCTGATAACCATCTTGTCATCAGTTATCATAGATATTTCAGGAATATCTGTCACATTATCGGAGTGGCTCTTCAAGTCCAAAGGATAAATCAGATACTCACTATCATTCGGTTCGCATCCCTTAGCAACAGGAGCCTTCCTCATTTTCTTACTGGGTTGGTCATTTTCACCGGGTGTCATGATAGCGATATGGAACTCATAAGCCGCATTGACATGCAGAGCTTGCAAGCCCTCGGGCTCACCATAATAGGCCGGATTAGGTGTCAAGCGATTGTACTCCCATCCACCAACCCTGAAAGCACCCGAAAGGTCATACCTATTGTAGATGGTGTCACCAGTCTCGTTAATACTCCTCTCGTACACATCAAACACGTCATCTCCACGCCAAACGGCCCACACGTGAGCAACCTCACATGGTTTGCCCCTGACGACGAAGAAACTGTTATCAATGAAATAATTATTCAGCAATTCATCGAAGGTTTCCCATTGGTCATCAGTCCAGTTGTCACTATCTGACCAGTCGTAATCCCAAAGTTCGGCAAACTCAATATGACTTCTCACAAAGGCTTCAAGTTCATCCCAGTCATCAAGGGGAGGCATGAGGTCAGATTGTTCACCTTGTTCAATCACAGAACCATACATGAAATTACACGGCGTGTAGTGGTTATAGTGATAGATGACAGGCTCGGTGCGTCCAGTGGGTTTGGCAAGGAGCTCGAGGGGATCTTGCAGGTATCCCGGATAACCAACGGTGTCCTTCAAGACCTCAGGCTCACAATAAAGCGTAATGCGGTAAGTGGCATCACTTTCATAGAATCCCCTGACACTCATAGACTTCAATTGCTTGTTAACATACTTATTCAAGACTTCAAGAGCTTCGTCATTGGAAGTACAGCCTAAATCATTCAAGATATCAGTGAAGTCAAGCATTACCCAGTTGCTCTGGTCCCAACCACGCACTGGATCTTGCATGTGGGCGATGTCGATACCATAATCCACCAGATTATTAACATTGTAGTCCTTGTTTATAGACCTGTCACCCAAGTCCTTAGCCCACAATATCTTATCTGCTGCCCAAACGCCAACAAGCGTATCGGCGAGGACTTGAGGTTCCCCAACAGTTAAACTAGGCAGACCTTCAATGAAACGGAGGGTATGATAATAATAATTCTCGATAGTATCGGGCTCAATCCAACCAATATAAGCCGCACCTTTGATTCGGTTTTTTCCTTCTTTGGTGATGGTTATCTGGTTGCCGGGAATCGTATCTATGGTTTCAATAGTACTGAATTCGTCACTCAAGGTCATATAGAAGACGGCATCATCCTCGTTGGGATTGATGGCATGAACAGTCTGTTCCAGATTGCTGCTGGCTGTAACCACAGTACCATAGTCAACGTAATTATACCCATCCAGAACGACAACATCCGAAGGAGTCAAAATTACAGAGACAGGGATTCGAGTTACCGTTATCGATTTCTTATCGCCAGGAACGGTCAACTTAAAGATGCCAGGGAAAATCTTGAATTTATTGTCAGCATTATAACCATCCGATGCCCTATACAACGATTCGGTGTCCTCTTCAGGATCATCTACATGATGAGTTAAGCCCACTTCGTCAATAATGGTCTTAGGAACAAGACGATAAGGAGCAATGTAATCCCAATCCGATTCATGGACCACTGTCGTCAAATTAAAGTAACCATAGCGGTCATCGTCCTGGCCGGCGACATCTCTGATACCCTTGAAATAAACCGTCAAGGTGTACTCATCGTTGACAGGATCGTAATCAAACTTGGGTCCAGTGGGAGCCCACTCAGTCACGCCATTGGCAGTACCCAATAGATACAGGTCACTGATCGTACTGAAGTTTGCCGTGATGACCACTGCTGCGTCAGGCATAACGAAGCGGTATTGGCCATTCTGTCCTTGAGTAAACACAATTTCTTGCCCAGTGACAGAGTTGGTAACGGTAAGACTAATCAGATCATATCCCGGGTTTCTGTCAACAGTGAAAGCAACCTGGTCACCGGTGTAGGCCGAGGAAGCCACTTCAATCGAACCACCTTCGTTCGGGTTGCAAACAGCACTGATTCCATAGGGTATATGGGCAAAGTTGGCATTGATGGTCACAGGAGCCTCAGGCATCGTAAAGCCGTAAACGCCATTCTCGTCAGGAGTCAACAAGACTGTCTGAGTGACATCATTTTCGTCCACATAAGAAATAGTCACGTCAGTTACCGCATAGCCCGGATTGGAAGTCACTGTGAAGGAAATCGGGGTACCCGCATAAGACGAGACAGTATTCAGATTGATGGTTCCACCCTCGGGCGGCGTACATTGTTTCGTGATAGCATAACTCTTATCAAGATAAGCAGTGAACATCGCATTGGCAGGAGGCATGGTGAAGCTGAAACTATACGATGCTGGATAAGTGGTGGGAGTCAAAGCAATCTCCTGCGTTTCATCATTCTCATCCACATAAGATAAAATCGCATGATTTAAACGATAGCCTTGGTAGGCTCTCATAGTGAGATATACGTTTGCTCCTTCAACAAGCCAAACACTAGTTCGTGGAACTTGAATAATTGTCTCAACTTGTCCGCCCTCATTAGGCACAATTTGCGTATCCAAAAGATACAATGGTGCAAAATAAGCCGTGATCGTCACATCGGCAGCAGGCATGATAAAGTTATACTGACCTTCTGAATCCTCCATCCTTATGGTTTGAGTCTCATCATTCTCATCCACATAAGAAATGGTCGCGTAAGAGGCTACATATCCAGAGTTCCTGATCAATTGGAAGAAAACCCTTTCGCCGGCCATGGCTTGAGTTACACCGATATTAATCGTACCGCCTTCTTCAGGCACACACACCGTGGTGATGTTAAAGCGATTATCAAATTCGGCAGTGATCGATACGTTGGCTGTCGGCATGGTAAAGGTGTATCCATTGCTTCCGGATGGCGTAGTTGCAATCACCTCATTAGTCGTCAGGTTCGTTACAACGAGGTTTGCCAGTCGATAATTGGCTTCGGTGGCTGCCGTAACGCCAAATTCCACCTGTTCACCATTAGTCTTCACGACAGTTTGAGGTGTATTGACTCCATCCAGCCAGATGGCACCACCATCTATGGGCGACCAACTGGTTGTCACGGTATACTGAGTAAGCGTGTAGCTGGCACTGATGGTCACATCATCACTAGGCATCGTGAAGCTATAGGTACCGTCACCATTATTAACGACATCCACCAGTGCGCCATAGCTGTTATAAACCTCTATCTCACTAAGAGTATAGACACTGGGATTGCTGTCGGTCACAGTAAAGGTTACCGTTTCTCCAGCTACTGAGCCAGAGGGAGCAGTAATCACACCTCCGCCCTCGGGAGTGACACTCGTCGAGATGTTGTAAACATGAGGAGCGGGAATGGTATATTGGGCAGTGCCCTCGGTGGAAATGAAACCAAGCTCAACATAACCAGTGACAATGGTGGTTTCGCCTTGACGGGTAATCACGATGTCGTTGTCGTAGTGCTGGCCATTGTCATTCCATTCATCCTCGCCCATGTCGTCGGTCCTGATTCTGAAGTTTTGAGGATCCTCAGTCATGCCATAGGTTGCAGCAATGGGCCATACAAGGGACTGGATGTCACTGCTGAGCGTCACTGTTGTACCTGCCTCGACAGTGCCACCGGCAGGGTCAAAGTAGATATGAACAGGAGTTTGGGTGATGCTCATCAAGGTCTTATTCTTGTTGACCGTGATGCGGTAAATGCCAGCAGGTATCTTGAAGGCACAATTATCATGTTGACCGTCACCATACAAGGGGACATCCGTTGAACCGCCAGCCACACCAAGGTCATCAACCGCGGCACCTAAGCGACCCGATACCTGAGACCAGGTATAATCGGGACAATTAGTCCTTTGCGTCCAATCGAAGTCCGAAACATGAGTCGCAAGGCTGAAGTAGCCGTAATACTGATACTCGGGAGAGGGAGGCAAGGTTGCTTCTCCACCCTTGAAGTAAACATCAAGGTGATACTCCTCATTCTCGGCATCATAGGTGAACTTAGGACCTGAAGAAGCCCATGTCGTGCGACCAATGGCGGTACCGAGCAGGTAGAGGTCACCGATGATTTCATAATCGGCCTGGCCTTCAACGTGGATGTAACCCAGGTTGGTGTTGGCCTTAACCGTGGTGATACCCTCTTGGGTAATCACTGCGGTGTTGTCGTTCTCCTGGGTTGCCCAGTTATCAGTGGTGTTATAGAAGGATGAGAAAACCTCATCGGGATTGATGCCGTGCACCAGATCATCGAGGTTGCTGGTGATGGTTACCACTTGACCCGATTCAACTATCGAGCCGTCAACAGGATCAAAGGAGAGCGAGAGCGGATATTCCACGATACTCATGTGGGTCATCGTCTTATCCACCTTGATGCGGTAAACACCGGGCTTGATCTTGAAAGCATTATCGTTGCGGTCGCCATACAGGTTAATGCCAGTGTTGCCGTCCTCCACCCAGTAATTATTGTACTCGGCAGCCAAGCGATAACCGTTGATGTTGTTCCAGTTGCCACCCAAGTCGATTTTCTTGGTCAGACTGAAGTAGCCATAGGCCTGATCGATGTTGGGATTATCGTTGCCGCCCTTAAAGTAAACGTCGATGTAGTACTCCTCGTTGGCCGTGTTGAAATTGAACTTGGGACCGTAGGGATACCAGCCCGTCACACCGTTGGCTGTACCGAGCAGATACAGGTCGGTAGCTTCCTCAAAGTTGGCTGTCAAGGTCACCGGATGGTCAGGCATAACGAACGAATAAACACCGTCGGCATCGGGCGTCATGGTTGTGGTGACGCCATTATCGGTTATAGTGACCGAGTTGAAGATGTAGCCGTCGGCGGCAGTGGGCTTGAAGGTTACCGTCTTGCCGTCGTTGGAGTAATATTGTCCGTTAAAGTTGGTATAGCCATTGATGAAGTTAAATTGGCCGCCATTAGCAGGATTACATATCGTGTCAATCTCTACAGGCTCCAAGAAATTGGCCGTGATCTTCACGTCATTGGCGGGCATCTCAAAACTGTAGTCGTTACCGAAGTCGCCCGTGTTGGTCGGTTGCAGTGTGGTCACTGCCCTCGTGTTCATATCGGTCACAGTCACGTTACCGACACCCCATCCGTCAGTCGGACCGACAAAGAAAGTGACATTGTCATATTGCTGCGACCAGTTCTTGCCCTGATTATCGGTAAGGATACCATTACCCAAAGTGATGTAACCGCCATTGGTAGGAATGCACTCGGTAGTCACCTCATAGCTCTGAGCAGGCTTGTACAAGTAAACGCGCTGGTAGGAAGCTTCACTATTGTTCGACGAATAGTCCATTACCCTGAAGAGGCTGCCACCATTGTAGTGGCGGATGGCGAAAGTCCTGGTCACGCCTCCCGAAGGAGCAGCAGTCTCACTATTATTATGACTGAACCTAATCAAGGCATTATTGTTAGTATTACCCGTCACACTGATGGAAACGCGATAATTGCTTTCGGTGCCACTTGCGATGTTTTCCTGGGAATACAGGTTATAACCATAGGTATTGCCCGAACCTGACGTGTAATCGCCATTGCGGCGACGCATGTAATTGTCACCGACCTTGATATACCAGGGGCGGGTCCCATCACCAGAAGACTGCAACTTAATAAGTTGCACCTCATCGGTCACCTTTACCTTTTGATTATTGTTCAACAGGGTAACAGGCGTTGAGCTGAAGGTTGTATATGAATCACTGCCATGATACTCTTCTTTACCCAAAGCTTTGGATGATTGCCGGCTCACAAGAACATAAGTCTGGCCATTCTCAATCTCACTGTTCTGTGTCACAAGGTCATAGATGTCACCAAACTCTTTGTCATAGGTAATCTCGACCGAGCCGAAGCGCACTGGCTTGCCCTCGGTCGTGAACTTGACATCCTTGGAATCGGTTGAACCACCGACCCATGTGCCGATATAACCACTGGAAGCGTAGTTACCTGTGGGCGTGTAAGATCCCACTGCACCAAGTTCGTGTATGGTTGAGGGGCCCCAATAGAAGCAATCCATGTTGCTATTAGTGGTGTTGTCCAAACAGTTGAACTTGATTTTTTTGATGACATAGTTGTCCGAGCGGATGTAGAATACCACCTGCTGGTGTTCCACCAGGTAGTTGACATTGTTCATACCGCTGGAGAAGGTCATGGTAATACCGTCCTTATAGCAGTAATACACACCTTCGGAATCCTTATAGATTCCCTCGTTGCGAGAGATCGTCACGGTCTTCTCGCCCGCTATTGCAGGTGGTAGTGCAAAAGCGAGCAGCATTAGAAATAGTAGTAATTTTTTCATCTTGAATTAAGGCGGGTTCAATTCATTGTTATGGGCATCAACCAGGGTGAACCCTCTATCCTTGTGTCTGCCTAATTAGTTATACTTGTTTATATACTTGATTCTGGCCTTGAAAAGCACTTGAATTTTGATGCTTCATCCCAAGGCGAACTATTTAAAGCACAAAAATAAGAAAAAGTAATAAAATCAAGCAAAATTACGGATTATTTTAACATTTCTTCCGTTATAAAGCATTCATTCCTACTGATTTCCATAAAAAAGCGAGAATAAAAATGTCAGTTTGAACCCAGCGAGACTAATGCAAATTACACGAACCATTAGATCGCGCGAAGCCAATTCTGCCAATTATATGCGGATTAATTCTTTTTCTTGCAATTCGCTGCATTAGCGAAATATGAATTAGAAAGCTTTTGGGGCCAGCATCTGTTTCATTGACTTTTTGGGGTGGAGAGCATTAATATTTGACGTGAGTTCGATGAAATCTGTTCTATATATCAGTGGGTTAGTGGCCAGTAGCGAATGAATTCAATATCAACGATTTATTATTATCGAGCTCACGTTAATTCTTTCTATGCTTATTGTAAAACCCGGGGCGATTGATGGTGCATCAAAACCCCTATTATGCAACAAGTCCCGCGGGCAGTTGCCCACGGGACTTGTCAGTTATCCTGATGGATAAGGATTGTCAGATCAATAGAAGCTGATCAGGTTCTTCTTCACCTTAGTGGCCTTGCTCAAAATCATATAGATGTTGGACGGGTTGGCGAAGACCTGAGCGCCGCGAGTCTGAGCATAACGGTTGTCGAGCTCTTCCTTGCTGGGCTTGCGCTCTTCCTTCTCCTGCTTAACCACCTGGTAAACAATCACAGCATTCTGACCCTTCCAGGGACCCTGGAGCGTGCCGGGCTTAGCGACAGCCACGCGGCCCACGAGACCGGGCTCGTTACCGATCTTGGGATCACCATTGGCGGCGAAGACGATGCGGGCGGTGTCGACCTTAGCACCCATGAGTGCGGCATAACCGTTCAGGTCGTTGGCCTTGCCCTTGTACTGATTCATCAGGTCATCACCCTTCTTGTTGTTGCGCACGCGCTGAGTGAGCATCTCCTTGCCCTGAGCAAAGTTGTAGGGCAGATACTCACCGTCGTAGATCTCGTCGACAGCTACAGCGACCAGCACGTCGTTGTTATCGCTGAAGATGGGCGAAACCATACCCTTCTTGTTGTCGAAGGCCCACTTGATGGCCTTGCGGCTATCCTTGATGGCACCGAACTGGCTACCAAGTTGCGGGGTGCTGGGAGAAATCATGAGCTCAGCGGCATTGTAACCGGCCTTAGCGGCATTGGCCTCAAAGTCCTTAGCGGTCTTGTTCTTGTTCAGGAAGTCCTGGAACTTGTCACGCAGGGCATCGCTGGTCTTGGTGCTGGCATAGGCCTCGTAGGTAACAGTTGCGAGTGTGTAGAAAGTCTTGGGAGCCTTCTTCTCACCCACCTTGAGCAGCGTTGCACCCTGCTCACCGCTGTTGTAAACGAAGTAAACACCGGGAGTTGCATTAGTCACCTTGTTCTTCAACGAGTCAACCAAGGTGTACACGCGCTGCCAGTCATCAAGCTTGCCATCCACCTTCTGGGGATAAGCCTTCTTGATGTCATCGAGCGACTTACCTGCATTGAGCTCGTCGAGAACCTGCTTCTGCATCTTGGCGTCACCCTGTACACCCACGTAGCTCAACATTACAGAGTCGAGGCTGACCATCTTGTTGATGAGCTTGTACATGGTGTGCTTGTTATTCATGACAGTGTCACGCTTGGTGGTACCAACCTCGGCGCCAGCGAAGAAGTCGCGCACCTTGGCGGGCAGGTTGTTCTTCAGGAGCATGGCGGTATCGATCTTCACGGTACCCAACAGGCGAACCGAGTCAACGCCACGACCCTTCTGCAGGGCGATGTAAGCAGCATCGGCAATCTTGTTGGCAGCGATGATATCCTCCTGGTTGGGCTCGATATTAACTGCGATGTAGTGAATAGCACGCAGGGGCTCATCGATCTTGAACATGGGTTTCATCTTCTCCCACTCGGCCTTGAGCTCCTCGTCGCTGACGGCATACTTGTCGTCGGGCAGCGTGGAGTAGTCCTTCTTGGCGAAGGTTACCACGTTAGTGACAGCAGCCTCCTCGGCCATCTGAGCGCGATCCAGGTCATTGGCCTGCATACAGCCGGCCATGAGGGTCTGAACCTTGGCGAACAAATATTGCTTGGTAATCTCATCCTTGAGCTGATTCCACTGATTCTTAAGCTGCTCGACCTGCGAGGCCTGAACACCCTGCTTGGTGGGGTTCATGATGAACTCATAGAGCTCGGCAGGTGACTTGGCACCAGCCTGCTGTGCGAATTGAACGACAGCCTGGGCAGGATTCTTACCGATCATCAACTGGCTGATCTCCCAGTCACTGACCGAGATACCCAGCTTTTTATACTCCTGCTCAAGGAGCTTCTCGTTGATCATCTCATCAAGCACCTGCTGCTGACGTACTGCAGCGTCGGTGGCCTGCTGGTTGTTCTGCTGTTCGTTCGAAGCCACGAGCTGCTCGCGCTTCTGGAAGTCCATAATGTCAATCTTCTCGCTGCCGACCTTAGCGGCTTCGGTGCTGCCGCCAAAACGACCAAGAACCTCAAATGCTGCCTCAGCAATGAAGGCGAACAGAGCAAGACCGATCACAACGGCAAGCCAAACTTTACGTTTCCTAATTTTCTCTAATGTAGCCATTTACAAATATTTTTATTACTTTATTTCTTTCAAATTTAGGGCTTTGAGCCAAAAAAACACGCAAAGGTAGTCATTTTTTGCATTATACCAAAAAAGTTGCTTAAATTTCTGACTTTTTTATCATTTTAGGGTTTTTCAGTCCCTTGCTTGCAGTGCAAAGTCAAGGGCTCATTCAACCCAAACAACATTTATAGGTGAATTTTAGGATTATTTTAGAAGATGTGTTACGGTTGATTGGCAATTTTTCGCTACATTTGCAGTTATTATTAATGTAAAGTCGTGTCGTGCCCCTGCGACGGGCACTCTCAAGCAAGAAATCAACAAATAAACAACAAGATATGGCTAAATTAAAGAAAGTCTTATTGTCGGCGCTCGTGGCGATCCCTGCCATGGCTATGGCCCAGCCCGGCGTGATGATCAGTGAAGCTGCCGGCTATCTCGAGCGCGGCAGGCTGATGTATGAATCACACAACTATGTCGGCGCCATCGACCAGCTGGAGCACTGCAGGCAGATGCCCTGCAATGCCACGATACGCGAACAGGCCGACTACTACATCGCACTGAGCAAGTTTGAACGTGGCGAGGAGTCCAGCATCAACGCGCTGCTCAAGTTCATCGACAATTACCCGTCGTCACCGCTGGCGATGGAGGCCCAGCTGAAGGTGGGTAACTACTACTTCTACCGCGGACAATGGGAAAGCGCTCTGTTGAGCTACTCGCTGGTGCGAAACCGTTCGCTGGACAGGAACAAAGACGAGGACCTCGAGTACCGCCGCGCCTACTGTAACCTGCGCTTGGGCAACTACCGCGATGCCGAGCGCCAGTACCACGAGTTGGACCACACTGCACGCTATGGCGGGGCGAGCGAGTTCTATAAGGCTTATCTGGAGTATGCCCAGGGCAACTATGACGACGCCGAGGCCATGTTCTCGCGCATCCCCGAGGGCACCGAACTTGGTTTCCAGTCCCAGTACTATCTCACCCAGATCGAGTACAACAAGAAGCACTATACCGATGTCATCAAGCGCGGCAAGGAGTTGCTTGACCAGCACGGCAACGATTACTTTGACGCCGAGCTGAACCGCCTGGTGGGCGAGAGCTACTATCACCAGGGCAACGACAACGAAGCGCGCACCTTCCTGCGCCGCTACCTGGACAACCCCGAGGGCGAGCCCTACCGCACCGCGGCCTACACGATGGGTGTGCTGGACTACCGCAACGGCAACTACGAAGCCGTGGTCGACAACATGCTTCACGTGACCGACGGCAGCGACGCCCTGTCCCAGAGTGCATATCTCTATCTGGGTCAGGCCAAGCGTCAGTTGGGCGACATCAACGCTGCCAACATGGCGTTCCAGCAGGCAGCGATGATGGACTGCGATCGCAACGTGAAAGAGACCGCCTACTATAACTATGCCGTGGGCGTGAGCAAGGGCGCACGCACCCCGTTCGACAAGAGTGTTGACCTGTTCGAGGACTTCCTGAACCAGTACCCCAACTCGCGCTACAAAGACAACGTCGAGGGTTACCTGGTTGACGCCTACATGAACACGACCGACTACCAGCGCGCCTTGACGAGCATCAACCGCATCAAGACGCCCGGCGCCAAGGTTCTCAAGGCCAAGCAGAACATACTGTACAACCTGGGTGTCCAGGCTATGGCCAACAACCGCAACCAGGAAGCCGACAAATACTTCAAGGACGCCATCGCCGTGGGCAATTATGACCAGACGGCCTTGAACGAGAGCCGCCTGTGGCTCGCCGAGGCCGAGTACCGCGAGGGCAACTACAAGGAGGCCGCCAAGCAGCAGCAAGAATACGTGAAGTCGATCAAGAAGAGCGACGAGAACTACGGCCTGGCCCAATACAACCTGGGTTACAGCCTTTACAACCAGAAGCGCTACAGCGAGGCCAAGGCCGCATTCCAGAACGCCATCGCCAGCAAGCAGCTGAGCAACGACCTAGTGGCCGATGCCTATAACCGCATCGGCGACACGCAGTACTATGCGCGTGACTTCGGCGGTGCCCAGTCATCCTATGACCAGGCGTCAAGAATCGACAAGAACGGCAGCGGCGACTACTCGATGTACCAGAAGGGCATCATGATGGGCCTGAGCCATCAGTATGCCGACGAGATCGCCCAGATGGATGCCCTGATCAAGGCTTATCCCAAGAGTGACCTCGCCCCGCAGGCCCTGCTCGAGAAAGGCAACGCCCAAGCATTGCTGGGCAAGAACAACGAGGCGCTGTCCACCTATGCCACCCTGCTGAAGGACTATCCCAAGAGCGTGGAGGCACGCAAGGGCCTGCTGCAGACCGCTCTGGTCAACAAGAGCATCAACAAGGAAGACGACGCACTTGAGGCCTACAAGAAGGTCATCAAGCAGTATCCCACCAGCGACGAAGCCCAGGCTGCTGCCGAGGACATGAAACTCATTTACGCCGACCGTGGCCAGCTGGCTGAGTTCAGCAAATTCCTCAACAGCGTTCCCAACGCACCCAAGATCGACGTCAACGAGGTGGAACGCCTCACGTTCGAGGCCGCCGAGAAAGCCGCCATCGACACGCGTCCCAACATCGACAAGATGCAGCAGTACCTCAAGAACTATCCCGGCGGAGCTTATGTCTCCAAAGCCAAATACTATATTGCCCGCTACCACTACGGCAAGGGCAACTATGCCGAGGCCATGACCGCCATCGACGAAGCCTTGCAGGGCGGCGGTGACGCTTCCTACGCCCAGGACGCCCTGGCCATGCGCAGCGACATCCTCACCCGTCAAGGCAAACTCGACGAGGCCCTCCAGAGCTACAAAGACCTGGCAGAGCGCGCCACCAGCGACGACAACCGCACCCTGGCCCAGCTGGGCGCAATGCGTGTCGCCAAGCAGATGGGCAACTGGAACGAGGTTCGCCAGATCTCGGGCACGCTGCTCGACCGTGGCGGTCTCACCGCCAACGAGGAGAAGGAGGTGTCGCTCGACCGCGGCCTCTCGTTCGCTCAAATGGGTAATACCAAGGAAGCCGAGGCTGCCTTCCGCGCTCTGGCCAAGGATCCCTCCAATGAATACGGCGCCCAAGCATCCTACGAGCTGTCTCGCATGCAGTATGAGATGGGCAACTACTCGGGAGCCGAGCAGACCATCAACGCACTGATTGATGTCGGCACGCCCCACAACTACTGGCTTGCCAAGAGCTTCTTGACGCTGGCCGATGTCTATTACAAGCAGGGCAACACGGCCCAGGCCCGCGATTATCTGCAGAGCCTCAAGACCAACTACCCCGGCAAGGAGAAAGACATCCTCAACGGCATCGAGAGCCGCCTGAGCAAGTGGAAAGGCGGCAATGCCTCATCCACGTCGGTCTCCAGCAGCGACAACGGCAAGAAAAGCACCAAGAGCAAGAAATAACCCTTCAATGCAAGCGTCACACATTATTATATAGACATTATGAAGATGAAGAAGATATATATCGCCATGTTGCTGGCCGCGTTTGCCCTGAATGGGGCCTACGCCCAAGACAACACCAAGCTCAACAAGGAGATCACCCTCGAGAAGGACATCGCGCCACTGGAGAAAAAGGCGGTCAAGAAGAACACCCTGCCTGCAGTCAAGCGCCCCACCACTACCGGGTCGAAGACCGCGCTGAACTACAGCGACCTGACTTCGCCCATCGAGGTACCCACCACAATTCCCACCTTACTGCCCTACGGTTACCGCACGGCGCACAACTTCAGCGACAAGCGCGGCTACCTTGACGTGGGCGCCGGCACACAAGCCAACTTCAGAGTTGATTTCGGCTACCGTCTCATCAACGAGGAGCGCGAGAAACTGGGTTTGTGGGTTAACCACAACAGCACGTGGAACAGCAAGAACCCGAGCAAGATCATCACCCTCGAGGAGAACCGCAACAAGCAGAAGTACAACGACAACACCATCGCCGTGGACTACAGCAAGGCTGTGGGCACCGGCAACCTCAGCCTGGGCGCCAAGGCCCACATCGACAGCTATAACTACTATGGCGGCTGGAATGTGGGTGATTTCACCGCGATAGATGAGTTTGGCTCTGAACAAATAGGAAAACTGAGCTCACTGTTCAACTGGGACACCGAGAAGCAGACCTTCATGGATTTCACCGTGAATGCAGGTTGGGCCAGCAGATTCATGTTGCGCGACAATCCGCTGAAGTACAACGTGGGTCTCATGTACAACTACTCGGCCCACGACAAGCCCTTCAACGCCCTGTACAAGAAGGGCGTTCACGACCACTGGACAACCTTGACGCTGGGCGGCAGCTACGACCTGACCGAGCTGACCACCGCCGGGCTCATCATCAAGGGCGAATACCTGAACCGCGGCACCAAGGCCAAATCAAGCAACATGAATGACCTGTTCGACGAGGCAGGCTTGATCACCATCTCGCCCACCTACACCATTCGTGGCGACATGTTCAAGTTGCAGCTGGGCCTGAACGGCCACATCAGCTTCAGCGACGGTGCGGCATTCCGCCTCTCGCCCAACGTGCGCGCCAACCTGTCGCTGGTCGATGGCTTCTCAGTCTTTGCCAATGCACTGGGCTTCAAAGGCCTGGGAACCCGTTTGGGCAAGCACTTCATCAACTATCGCTATGACAACCCCTTGTTGCTCTATGGCAGCCTGTACACTCCGCTGGATGCCGAGGGCGGTATTCAGATCGGGCCGTTCAACGGCTTGAGCGCCAAGGTATCGCTGGGATATGCCATCGTCAAGAACGAACCCGGTATCATCTACCGCGCACAAGACTCGTTCCGCAACATTTTGCCATCCTTTTTCGACAGCGATGTTAACACCTTGACAATCGATGGCAACACGCTCCTGGGATTATACACCGGTTTCATGAGCGGTTATAAGGTGATCGACAGCCGCGGCTACTACCTCAACGCCGAGGTTAACTACAAGTACCGCTCACTCATCGAGGCTTCGGCAGCTGTCAAGTATGCGCCTCACGACAAGGAGATGTTTGCCAGCGACGGCCATTACAACGGTTACAAGTTGGGTGTTGACCGCCCGACTACCGTCGCCAACATCGACCTGAAGGTGACACCGTGGCGTCCCTTGAGCCTGAATTTGGGCCTCGAGTACCGTGGAGGCCGCATGGCACTCTTCGGCGTTGAGTTCCAGGAATCCAACGGTACTTCGACGACTCCAAGCTATCACTTCACCGACATGGACGACGTCATCAACCTGCATGCCGGAGCCAACTACCGTCTGAACAGCACCGTCAGCCTGTGGCTGCAAGCCCACAACTTGCTGAACCGCCGCTACGACCTGCTCTACGGCATGGGCGCGCAACGCATCGGTTTCATGGTGGGCGCCGGCTTCACCTTCTGATAAGGCAGTCCCACCCTTGACGACAACAACTCATCCGACAACCTGGACTTTATCATCGGTCCGGGTTGTCGCTGTTTTATGGCCGTTCACAAGGCATTTTTAGGTCTTATTGGGGCGAATTATTCATTTTTCGCCGTCAAGTGGCACGCTATCTCAAAAAATAAGTCTAAATTTGTAGGTTAAACCATAACATCAACTTTTTTCATGTCAACAGTTAACGAGCGACAAGAGGAAATCATTGAGGAATTTGAAGGTCTGGACGATTGGATGGACCGCTACAGCGTCATCATCGACATGGGCAATGCCATGCCCACTCTCGACGAGCAATACAAGACAGCCGACAACCTGATTGACGGTTGCCAGAGCCGCGTGTGGCTGCAGGCCGACTGCATCGACGGCAAAATGCGCCTGCAGGCCGACAGCGACGCGATTATCGTCAAGGGCATCATCTCGATGCTGGTGCGCGTGCTTGACGGGGCCACCCCGCAAGAAGTGCTCGACGCCGACCTGTATTTCATCGAGCGCATCGGGCTCAGGGAGCACCTCTCCCCCACCCGCAGCAACGGCCTGCTGGCGATGATCAAGCAGATCAGAGCCTATGCCATCGCCTACCAGGCTCGCGAGCACAGTGGCTGTTAAGACGACAACTACATTATTCATATATTAACCTATAAACAAACAAAATTATGTTTAAGAACCATCCTAAGGGTCTAATCCCTGCCGCCTTGAGTAACATGGGCGAGCGCTTCGGCTACTACATCATGAATGCCGTGCTGCTGCTGTTCCTGTGCTCCAAGTTCGGTCTTGACGAGGGCACATCGGGCGCCATCTACAGCGTCTTCTATGCCGGTATTTATGTATTAAGTCTTGTCGGCGGTTTCATTGCCGACCGCACCCAGAATTACAAAGGTACCATCCAGTGGGGTCTCGTGATCATGGCTGTTGGCTATGTTTTGCTGGCAATCCCCGTTGTCCACTCAGCCGGCAACCACATGTGGCTGCTCGTGTTCACCTGTGTGGCACTGTTCCTGATCGCCTTCGGTAACGGTCTGTTCAAGGGCAACCTGCAGGCCATCGTGGGTCAGATGTATGACAACATGGAAGCCGATGCCATCGCTGCCGGCAAGTCCGAAGAAGAGATCAAGTCCATCAAGGACCGCCGCGACTCTGGTTTCCAGATTTTCTACGTGTTCATCAACATCGGTGGTCTGATTGCCCCGTTCGTTGCCCCGTTGCTGCGCCAGTGGTGGCTCGGTGTCAAGGGTATGGTATATGATGCAGGTCTGCCCGCATTGTGCCACCAGTACCTGAAAGAAGGCGCCAGCATGGCCAGTGATCAGATGACCAACCTCACTGCACTGATGGAGAAGGTTAATCAGGGAGGCCTTGACATGAGCAACATGGAAGCTGCTTGCAACAGCTACCTTGAGGTGTTCAACACTGGTGTGCACTACAGCTTCATCGCTTCGGTTGTCGCCATGTTCATCTCGCTGATCATCTTCATTGCCTTTAAGAAAATCTTCCCGACTCCCGCCAAGAAGGAGGCTGCTGCCGTCGAGCAGTACACTGCCGAGGAGAAGAGAGCCATGGCCAAGGAGATCAAGCAGCGCATGGCAGCGTTGTTCGCTGTGCTGGGCGTTTGCGTATTCTTCTGGTTGTCGTTCCACCAGAACGGTCAGTCGCTGTCGGTATTTGCCCGTGACTATGTCATCACCGATAAGATCGCTCCCGAGATCTGGCAGGCAGTGAACCCGTTCTTCGTGATTGTGCTCACGCCGATCATCATGGCTATCTTTGCTGCACTGGCAAGGAAAGGTAAAGCCATTTCCACCCCGCGCAAGATTGTCATCGGTATGGCAATCACCGGCCTGGCTTACCTGTTCCTGGTTATCCTGAGCATGGGTTACGATTATCCCAATGGTGAGACCTTCCGTGCCATGGGCATTGACCAGCAGGCAGCCATGAAGTCACAGTGGTGGGTACTCATTGCCACCTACTTCTTCCTGACCGTTGCCGAGTTGTTCATCTCACCGCTGGGTCTGTCGTTCGTATCGAAGATTGCTCCCAAGCACCTGCAGGGTATCTGCCAGGGTTTGTGGCTGGGTGCAACCGCACTGGGCAACCTGTTCATCTGGATTGGCCCGGTTATGCTCAACAAGATGCCCAAGCTGTGGATGTGCTGGGCCGTCTTCCTGGTTATCTGCCTCGTCGCCATGTGCGTCATGTGGGGTATGGTCAGCTGGCTGGAGCGCGTTACCGGCGAGAAAAAGTAATTCCCGAGCTACACATTATTTATTAAATAATCACCACATGAGAATCTAGGAGATCTAGCATATCTAGATTTTCTAGATTCTCTGGTTAAAGAGAAAAAATCATGTTTGAAGGACAACCTAAAGGACTTTTCGCGTTGGCACTGGCCAACACGGGCGAGCGCTTCGGCTACTACACGATGATTGCCGTGTTCGCCCTCTTCCTCAGGGCCAACTATGGCCTCTCCCCGGCTGTCGCCGGCTTCATCTACAGTTCGTTCCTGATGGTGGTGTATTTCCTCCCGCTCATCGGTGGATGGATGGCCGACAAATTCGGCTTCGGCAAGATGGTGACCATCGGTATCATCATCATGTTCCTGGGCTATCTGCTCCTGGCCGTTCCATTGGGCGGCAACACCTTTGCACTGATTGTGATGATCGGAGCACTACTGCTCATCGGCCTGGGTACAGGCCTGTTCAAGGGCAACCTGCAGGTGATGGTGGGCAATTTGTATGACGACACCCGCTATGCCGCCAAGCGCGACGCCGGTTTCTCGATTTTCTACATGGCCATCAACATCGGCGCCCTGTTTGCACCGACGGCTGCCGTGAAGATCAAGGAGTATGCCGAGACCGTTTGGGGCTTCTCGTCAAACGATGCTTACCACTTCTCGTTTGCCGTGGCCTGCGTTTCGCTGGTACTGTCGATTGCCATCTACTACGCCTTCCGCAACACCTTCCGTCACGCCGAGGGCGGCAAGAAGGCCGCTGTCAAGGCCGAGGACAACACCGTCAAGGAGCCCGAGTTGAGCAAGGAGGACACCAAGGCCCGCATCATCGCCCTGTGTCTCGTGTTCGCCGTGGTGGTATTCTTCTGGATGGCATTCCACCAGAACGGTTTGTCGCTCACCTTCTTTGCCGACGAGTTCACCGCCAACACGTCGAGCGGACTCGAGAGCATGGCCTTTGACGTGTGGAACCTGGTATTGGTCATCTTCATCGTCTATGCCGGATTCTCGCTCTTCCAGAGCAAAACAGCCAAGGCTAAAGGCATCTCGGGCGCTATTATCCTGGCTGCGCTGGGCATCCTGTACTACAAGTACACCCGCACCACCGGCAGCATCAATATCGCTGCACCGATTTTCCAGCAGTTCAACCCGTTCTATGTCGTTGCACTGACGCCAGTATCGATGGCCATCTTCAGCTGGCTGGCCAGCAAGGGCAAGGAGCCCTCGGCTCCGCGCAAGATCGCCTACGGTATGGTGGTCGCCGCCATTGCCTATGCCATCATGGCGTTCGCCTCGGTCGGTCTGCCCATGCCGCAGATGGCACCTGATGCCGATGGCAACCTCGTGGGTCAACACGTGGCCGACGTGACGCCCAACCTGCTCATCAGTGTCTATCTGGTGCTGACATTCGGTGAGCTGTTGCTCTCGCCGATGGGCATTTCGTTCGTCAGCAAGGTGGCTCCTCCCAAGTACAAGGGAGCCATGATGGGTGGCTGGTTCGTATCGACCGCGCTGGGCAACCAGCTCGTGCTCGTGGGCGGCGCCCTGTGGGGCCAGGTGCCCTTGTGGGTATGCTGGAGCGTCTTCCTGGGCGTTTGCCTCATCGCCGCCATCTTCATGTTCGCCATGATGAAGCGCCTGGAGAAAGTCGCCAAGTAACCAACCCAAACAGCGAGCCGGAGGCTCGCAATACCTCGACCACCGCGACAAGCGGGACAGCCACAACGGGACGGCTGTGGATGTGCTGTCGATAGCGACGCCCGCAACGGCAAGGACGGCCAGAATGACCAGGACGGGCGGCCCCGTCGGGGTATTGCGAGCCTCCGGCTCGCTTTAAAACCTCCAAGCAATGGACGACAAGCGCAACGAGGGACGCAAGCAATGGGCCCATAACCATCCCGACGTGCCCGCCTCACCCTCAATGAAGCGTCGAATGGCTGGGCACAACTACCTGGACAGGGACATCTACCTGATTACCTTGACAGTAAAGGAGAGGCGCCCTACCCTAGGGACGCTCTGCGGGCCCGATAGTGAACACCAGCAACCATGGGTGAGCCTCTCGCCATTGGGCGAGAGAGTAAAAGCCGAATGGCTGGGCATTCCCCGCTATTACCCGCACATCAGAATGCTGGCGCTGGCCGTCATGCCCGACCACATCCATGGCATCCTGTTTGTCACCCAGCCGTTGCCAGTCCATCTTGGGAAAGTCATCAATGGTTTCAAGACCGGCTGCAACAGGGCAGCGAGGGAACTCGGAGCCGATGTCCCGTTGTGGGAACAGGGTTACAACGACAAGCTGCTGCGTGGCAAGGGGCAACTGGACCGTTGGACAGCCTACCTGAACGAAAACCCGCGACGCTTGTGGTTAAAGCGAAGCCACCATGCTTTTTTCACGGTGACTAACCAGCTCACGGTCGCTGGTAATGCTGTGAGTGCCATGGGCAACCATCAACTCCTGCAGCACCCATCAATCATTCAGGTTTACTGCTCACGACGCATGAGCGATGAGGAAATAGCCCGCGAAGGTGATCGACTGCTGGCCCAGGAGGCTGTGCTTGTGTCGCCGGCCATCAGCCCTGGAGAAAGAGCCATCATGAACCGGGCTCTCGAAGCGGGAATCCCCGTGATTCTCATCTGCAACAACGGCTTTGATGCCATGTCCAAGCCTGGCGGGAAACTCTTTGAAGCATGTGTTGCCGGCAAGGTGCTGCTGGTGTCGCCATTTGAGCACCGCAACGACTACCAGGCGCTAACCGCTGAATGCTGCCGCAAGATGAACGCCCTGGCACGGGCCATCGCCACACGGCAATGATGCCGCACCAAAAGCGAGCCGGAGGCTCGCAATACCTCGACCACCGCGACAACCACGCCAAACGGCACGGCCACAGCAGGCCCGTCATAGCGGCGCCCGCAACGGCCAGGATGGCAAGGACGGGCGGTCTGTCGGAGTATTGCGAGCCTCCGGCTCGCTTTATTTTCCCTGTTCCATGAAAAAACCGAGAGGCTGAAAACCGATTACTGAAAACTTTTTTATACCTTTGTGCTTTAATTCTGTAAACAAATGGAAGAAGTAACTTATCAGGGCCTGACGTTTGAGCCTTACATCAGACGTGAAGAAATTGCCAAGCAAGTGCATCGCCTTGCCCAGGAAATCAAGCGTGACTATGCCAATGAGAATCCACTGTTCCTGTGTGTACTCAACGGTTCCTTCATCTTTGCTGCCGACTTGTTCCGCGCGTGCAACCTGCATGATTCCGAGATTACATTCATCCGTTTCAAGTCCTACGAGGGCATGGAATCGACAGGCAGCGTGAAGCAGCTGATGGGCCTGAGCGAGGACATCACGGGCCGCAACGTGCTCATCGTCGAGGACATCATCGACAGTGGCGTCACTGCCGCCCAGCTGCGCAAGGAACTGGCCAAACATAATCCCAAGAGCGTGAAAATGGTCTCGCTGCTCTTCAAGCCCGATGCGCTCACCGTGGGCAAGGGTCCGGAATATGTAGGCTTTGAGATTCCCTGCAAGTTCATCCTGGGTTACGGTCTGGATCTCGACGGCCTGGCCCGCAATCTTCCTGACATCTATGTCCTGAAAGAAACGGACAAAGAATAAAGAGAATACACATTAACTAACATATATAGAACTCTTAACAGAAAATTCAAGATTATGTTGAACATTGTCATTTTTGGTGCGCCCGGGTCGGGCAAAGGCACCCAAAGCGATAAACTGATTGAACACTACAACCTGTTCCACATCTCGACCGGTGACGTGCTGCGCGACCACATTCGCCGTGGCACCGAACTCGGCAAGACGGCCAAGGGTTATATCGACCAGGGCCAACTCGTCCCCGACGAGCTCATTATCGACATTCTGGCCCAGGTTCTTGACGACAATAAAGATCAGGCCACCCAGGGCGTCATCTTCGACGGCTTCCCCCGCACCATTCCGCAGGCCGAGGCTCTGGAGCAGCTGCTGGCCGACCGCGGCACCCAGATCGACGCCGTTGTGGGCCTTGAGGTTCCCGAAGAAGAGCTCATCAAGCGAATCTTGCTGCGCGGACAGATGAGCGGCCGCTCGGACGACAACGAGGAGACCGCCCGCAAGCGCCTGGAGACCTACCATAACCAGACCTCGCCCTTGAAGGCCTATTATGAGGAGAAGGGTAAGTACCGCGCCATCAACGGCCTGGGCAGCATCGACGGCATCTTTGACCTGATCAAAGAATCCCTCGACACCCTTTAACTAAACGGGACAAAAGAACCGTCCCCTTGTCCCAAAAACGAGATTTATGAGCGAGGAGAAGGCCAGCTTTTGGGAGCGCGTGATGCAGAACGTGACGTACTGCATCAATGGCGTGTGGAATGACACACGCGCCTTGTGGTCGGTCAAGACGCTGAAGATCATCAACCTGAGCGTACGCTCGTTTCTGCGTCATGACCTCCAGATGCGCGCCGGATCATTGACCTACAACACGGTGCTGGCCATTGTGCCGGCACTGGCCATGCTGTTTGCCATCGGGCGCGGTTTCGGCTTCCAGAACCTGCTGCAGAGCGAGCTATTCCGCTACTTCCCCGCCCAACAACAAGCGTTGGAGAGTGCGCTTAAGTATGTCGACAACTATCTGTCACAGGCATCGCAGGGCGCATTCATCGGCATCGGCCTGGTGTTCTTGCTGTGGACACTGCACTCGCTGATGAGCAATGTGGAGGACACCTTCAACTACGTCTGGGGCGTGACCAAGCGGCGCTCAGTCTTGCGCAAGTTCACCGACTACTCGGCAATTCTCCTGCTGCTGCCCTTGATGATGATTTGCTCGGCCGGCATCTCGATTTTCTTGAGCGACGCCGTGCAGCATCTGTTTCAAGGCAACCCGCTGTCGCCGATGGCTCATCGGCTGCTTTCCTTCACGCCCACGCTCATCTCGTGGATCATCTTCACTGCGGCCTATTACATCATCCCCAACACCAAGGTGCGCTTCAAGGGGGCACTGGTTGCCGGCATCCTGTGCGGCACATTGTTCCAGGGGGTACAATGGCTGTTCGTGACGGGACAGTTGTATGTATCGAAATACAACGCCATCTACGGTAGCTTCGCCTTCCTGCCGTTGATGCTGGTGTGGCTGCAACTGTCATGGCTCATCTCGCTGGCCGGCGTGGTGCTGTGCTACTCGTGGCAGAACTTCAACAACTACATCTACAACGACCTCGCCAAGGGGATATCACAAACCTACTCCAGCAACCTCGCCATTGCCGTGCTGACGATGGCGGCCAAGCGATTCAAGCGGCAGCAAGAGCCCCTCACACGCAAGGAGCTGCTCATCGACTATGACATTCCCGGCCTGCTGGCCGACCAGTTGACCGAAAGTCTGCAAAAAGCAGGCCTGCTCACTACCGTGACCAGCGACAAGGAGGATGAGGTCAATGCCGATAGGGAAATCACCTACCAGCCGACCTTCGACCCCGACGACTTCACGGTGAACGATGTCACCAACCGGCTGGCCAATCTGGGCAACAGCGATTTCATCGCCAAGGCCGACGCCCGATTTGCCAAGATGACCGCTGCCATTAAAGCCCTTCGCGACAATCAACAGCATGACGTAAACAACATCCGTCTGCTTGACTTACCCGATATCGAGCCCCTGCAACAGCCGTCGTAGAGGCAATTTATCGGCAGGAATCATAAAAAAAACGATAAATGAAGCGCTCATTCGGCAAAAAGTACTACCTTTGCAGCCGAATCCGTACCGCGATGCCTGAATGGTGGAATCGGTAGACACGAGGGACTTAAAATCCCTTGGCCATTGCGGCCGTGTGGGTTCAAGTCCCACTTCAGGTACTAATGGCGGTTGATAATCAAGTGATTATCAACCGCCATTATTTTATTTAGCCACTATTTCAGCGAGTTATTTCATAACCTCAACAATGGCCTTTCCCAGGTTATCGACGATGTCGCCGGCTATCATGCCATAGGTGCCATGAGTCTGGGCCGCCAAGTCGCCAGCCAAGCCGTGCAGATAGACGCCGAGCACCACCGACCAGTCGGCGGCATAGTTCTGGGCAATGAGTGCCGAGATGACTCCGGTGAGCACATCGCCGCTGCCCGGTGTCGCCATGCCGGGATTACCGCTGCTGTTGACATAAATCTTGCTGTCGGGGCGCACGGTCATCGTGTAGTGGCCCTTGAGCACGATGGTGATTTTGTAGAGCTTCGAAACGTCGATGGCCTTCTTGAGGCGCTCCTCATCGGTATTGTGGTCACCGAAGAGGCGGTCGAACTCGATGGCGTGCGGCGTGATGATGCTGCGCGGCGGGATGCTCCTGAGCAGCTGGGGACGACGGGCGATGCAATTCAGCGCATCGGCATCGAGCAGGCACGGCCGCTTGAAGTTCATGATGAATTGATGCACGGCCTCGAGGGTCTCGTCGTTGACGCCCAGACCCGGTCCCAGAGCCACCACGCTGTAGGTGTGACGCATGTCAATGCTGCTGGTGACGATCTCGTTACGGTCAGGCTCGAACAGGGCCTCGGGGACAGCAGTCTGCAGGATCTGATGTCCGCAGCGCGGAGCATGCACCGTCACCAGTCCGGCGCCGGTCCTCAGTGCACCCTTGGCGGCAAGCACAGCGGCCCCCATCATGCCATAGCTGCCGGCAATGAGCAGCAATGTGCCATGATCGTACTTGTTGCTGAAGGGGTTGCGCGGCTTCATCAAATCGTGCACATCGTCACGCTCGATGAGATAGAAGTCGGAGGGCGTACGGGCAATGCTTTCACTGTCCATCTCGATGTCCAGCACCTTGCACTCGCCCACGCACTCGGCATTCTCGGCGAAGTAGAAGGCCAGGCGCTTGCTCTGATAGGTGAGCGTGAGGTTGGCCCTGATGATATTACGGCGGTCATTGCCCACATTCCACTCGCCGAACATGCCCGAGGGGATGTCAATCGACACGACATAGGCATTGCTGGCGTTGATGTACTGCACCAGCGCGGTGTAACCGCCCCTGAGGGGAGAGCGCAATCCATTGCCGAACAGACCATCGACCACCACGTCGTTCTCGTCGAGTTCGGGCGGGTTGAAGTTCTGGATCACCTCAATGAAATCGATGTCATCGCCAGCCGCCTGCAACAGACGGTCACGGTTGGCAAGACAGCAAGGCGACAGCGCCGCCGACTTGATGTTGAACAGGTACACCTCGGGGCGATAACCCTGCTCGTACATCATGCGGGCAACTGCCAGAGCATCAGCCCCATTGTCGCCGGGGCCAGCAAAAAAGACAAAACGCTTGGAAGTTCTCCAGCGCGATATGAGTTCGTAGGACACAGCCGAGGCTGCCCTCTCGATGAGGTCCAGCATCTCTATGCCATCCTTTTCCAAAGTGCGGTCGCCGATGCGGCGAAGACCTTCGTTGGTAAATATTTTCATTCTGGTCGAGTGATTTTCAAGTTTTGTTTAATTGAGCCAACAAAGTTACTTATTTTTTGGCGGATGAGACTCTAAAAAAAACTTAAAACTGAAGACTTTTTTTCTTGCCCTGCAGCAAACGCCATTTCATCCTCCTGATTACTGCACCATCAATTGCATGACCGGCTCTCATAATGAATAATTTAGTTCGTTCAAATACCCGATTCATGTAAAATATTCTTGAAAATTAGCGACCTAGACCACTGCGTGTTGACATTTTTACTATCTTTGCACGGTTTTTAGAGATCTGTTTGTTTTCAGGTTCCAAAAGACATGAGTTCGAACATCACATTAACGAAATATCAACAAAATTTTTTAATCAATTAATTGATCATGAAGAGACAATTACTTCTTGCTATGACTATCGTGTTGACAGCAATGGCCTCGATGGCCCAGGTGCTTCACATCGACGGTCATCGCGCCCCGCTTGACACGGTCAGCCACACTTGGCTGTGCAGCATCCCCCAGTCATTGTTCGGCAACGACTTCGATGCCCAGGTCACCTATGGTGAAGAACTGAGCGAAGTTGTTATCGATGGTGTAGCAGTCGCCAGCGGCGAGGTGTTCACCTTTGACGGCATCGAGGGAGGCAAGCAGTACACAGTGACCGCCCACATGGGCGACAGCCTGATCACCGGCAGTATCACCTTCACGTGGCTCCCCATCGTGGAACTGTTCGGCAACTTCACCGACTTCTACAGCTACACCGAGATCTTCGTCAGCGAACCCGATTCGGTGTTCCCCGAGCCCATGAAAGCCAAGATCAAGCACCGTGGCATCTCCACCAATGCCTCGCGTAAGCACAAACGCAACTACCGCATCAAGTTTGTTGCCGAGGACAGCACCAAGATGAACAGGCGCTTCTTCGGTCTGCGCAACGACAACAACTGGATTCTGGATGCCGGACAGATGGACTTCCTGCGCGTGCGCAATCGCGTGAGCAGTGACCTGTGGCTCGACATGGCCCGCAAGCCGTTCTATGCCGACACCGTGGCCAACGTGCGCAACGGTTCACGCGGCCAGATGGTCGAAGTGTTCCTCAACGGCGAGTACAGGGGTATCTACAACATGTGTGAGCCCATCGACCGCAAGCAGCTCAAGCTCGAACGCTACGATGCCGATACCAAGACCTTCCACGGCGAGATTTGGGATGCCTACACCCGCACCCGCACCGTGATGATGAGTGAGCCCGAGGAACGTACCGGCAAGCTGACCTGGGACGGCTTCAGAGTTCGCTACCCCGACTATCAGGAGATTCACCGCGTGGATTGGACCACGCTTGAAGACGCCGTATGGTTCGTTAACCGTGCCGACAACGCCGCCAGCAAGCAGATGTTCATCGACAGCATCGGTGACTACTTTGACCTGCCCGTCCTGCAAGACTATTTCATCTTCATTGCAGCCCTGCAGGCCCTTGACAACGAGAGCAAGAACATCTATTATTCCTGCCGTGACATCACTGTGGACCGTCGCTTGACGGTGACCCCTTGGGACCTTGACATCTGCCTGGGCGAGAACTATGCACCTGCTGTCGAGATTCCCGATATGGTGAAGCCCGAGCGCGACCTCGACTGGATCAACCACGTGCCCATGGTCGACATGTGGAATCTGGAGGTCTTCCGCACCCCGATGATCGAGCGCTACAAGGAGCTGCGCAAGACCTGGCTCGACACCGACAATCTCGTGAACCGTTACCGCACCGCCATCGATGAGCTCGAGAGCTGCGGTGCTGCAGGTCGCGAGGAGGAGCGCTGGAGCGGTGACACCGACATCTTCAAGAAGACGCTTGACCTGAGTGGTGAGATGGACTATGTCGAGGACTGGATCCGTCGTCGCATGGCTTATCTTGACGAGTTCGTGTTCATCCCGCTGCCCGAATTTGTAAGAGGTGACGTGAACGGTGACGGCGAGGTCAACATCGCCGACGTCAACACCGTCATCGACATCATCCTGGGCGGTAGCGCTGATGAGGGCACCATGCAGCGTGCCGACGTGAACGGCGACGGTGAGATCAACATCGCCGACGTCAACACCATCATGGACATCATCCTGGGATAAGTCGCCACAACGACATAACAAAAAACAGTGGATTCGGGCAACGCGCCTGAATCCACTGTTTTTTCAACACCCTACAAATCCGTCGAGTTAAGCGACAAAAAAAGCCTCTCGAAACGAGAAGCTCATTATTGTTTTTATCGTGATTCGCGTGGGGCTCGAACCCACGACCCCATCCTTAAAAGGGATGTGCTCTACCTGCTGAGCTAGCGAATCTCCCAAAAAGCGGTGCAAAGGTATAGCAAATTTCCCTACTGGCCAAATAATTTGGCAGGTTTTTGCTTTTTGACCAAAGTATTGGCCCTATCAGGACACTTGCGACTGATAGGGCCAACTGGTTTTATTCAGCAACGAGCTTGCAAATCTCGACGATGGTCATCATGGCTTTCTCCATCGAGGGAATGGGCACATACTCGAAGCGGCCATGCATGTTCATGCCACCGGCAAAGATGTTGGGGCAAGGCAGGTTCTTGAACGAGAGCTGGGCACCATCGGTGCCGCCGCGGATGGGCTGAACCTTGGGGGTGACGCCGGCATTCTCCATGGCCTGCTTGGCGATGTCGATGATGTTCATCACCGGCTCGATCTTCTCGCGCATATTGTAGTACTGATCCTTGATCTCGCAGGAAGCGCAGTCGGGGAACTCGCAGTTGATCTTGCGGCACAGGTGCTCGATCTCACGCTTGCGGCTCTCGAAGCGGTCACGGTCGTGGTCACGGATGATGTAGCTCAGCGTGGTCTGCTCCACACTGCCCTGCATGCTGATGAGGTGATAGAAGCCCTCGTAACCCTCGGTGTGCTCGGGGGTCTCCCAGCGCGGCAGCATGGTGGCAAACTGCAGGGCGACACGCATCGAGTTCAGCATCTTGTGCTTGGCAGCTCCCGGGTGGACGTTCAGGCCCTTGAAAGTGATCTTGGCACTGGCGGCATTGAAGTTCTCATACTCCAGCTCGCCCACGGCGCCACCATCCATGGTGTAAGCCCAGTCACAGCCGAATTTCTCCACGTCGAAGTGGTGTGCACCTAGGCCGATTTCCTCGTCGGGGTTGAAGCCCACGCGGATGTTGCCGTGCTTCACCTCGGGGTGCTCCTGGAGCCACTCCACAGCACTCAATATCTCGGCGATACCGGCCTTGTCGTCGGCACCGAGCAGTGTGTCGCCACTGGTGACGATGAATTCCTGGCCCTTGTAGTCGTTCATCTCGGGGAACTGAACGGGGTCAAGCACGATGCGGGGTTCCTCGCTCAGGACGATGGGTTCACCCTCATACTTGACGATGCGGGGTTTCACGTCGTGGCCGCTCATGTCGGGGGCCGTGTCCATGTGGGCGATGAAGCCGACGGTGGGCACGGGCTTGTCGGTGTTAGCGGGCAGGGTGGCAAACAGGTAGCCGTTGTCGTCGAGCGAGATATCGCTCAAGCCCATGGCATGCAGTTCCTTTTCCAGTTCCTTGGCAAACACCATCTGTCCGGGCGTGGACGGCGTCAGGTTGGTGAGTTCGTCACTCTGGGTGTCGAACTTCACATACTTCAAAAATCTGTCAACTAATTTTGTCATAGTGATATACAGTTGTGTTAATGGTTATATGCTTTTTCAATCGGCAAAGATAATGAAAAAACGACAACAAACCATCAATCATCAATATTTTCAAGACCTGGTCTCAATCATCATGCCTGTTCACTCGGTCATGGTCATGATGTAGTTGATCATCAGCATCACGTCGGTGACGTTGACCGCGCCATCGCAGTTCATGTCATAGACGGGGTCGGTAATCTCCTCGCCGCTGAGCAGACGATTGAGCATGGCGTTGATGTCGCTCACGTTGATCTTGCCGTCGGCGTTGGCGTCAACGGGCAGGTAGATGCCCTCGATGTGAGCAAAGTCTTTCCAGCCGTCGGCATTGCGGTAGTCCTCGATAGTGCGCATCGGCACATAGAGCGTGGCATTGGCCAACGCCTCGTCAGGGAATGCCTTTGTGCCAAGCTCAGGCGGAGTCAGAGCCTTGCAAGTGAACGATTCCAGCAGTTTGCTGTTATCGAATGCGCGCGGCCCAATGTAGTTCACAGAGTCTTGAAGAACAACTGTTGTTAATTTAACGCTGTTTGAGAATGCACCCTCACTGATAGTCTTGAGCGATTTGCCCAGGTATATCTCCTTTAATTCATGGCAACTGCCAAAGCCATAATACTCAATGTAAATAAGCGAATCACCGCCACATATTTTCTTCAAATTCGGACTGCCGTCAAAAGACATCCATCCGATAAACTTCAACCTGTCGGGAATATCCAGACATTCGCCAGAATACACTGCATAGGAGAATGCCATATTGCCAATGGAGTCAATGGTGCTAGGTAATACCGTCGTCAAGCAACCGGCATAGAGCTTATTTGTCGCTGTCTCGATAATAGCATTGCAGTTATCACGTGAATCAAAGACGGGGTTTCCTTCCTCAACGACCATGCTGGTCAAGGACGTACAACTCTGGAAGGGGTTCCGGTCAATCTTGGTCACCGATGCAGGTATAACGATGCTCTCTAAACCCATGCACCATGCAAAGGCACTATATCGAATTTCGGTCACACCGTTAGGAATGATGACATGCTTCAAGCCTACACAGCCATCAAATAACGAACCCTCGAGAATCGTCAAATTCTGGGATAGCTTGACATTTTCAAGTTCACGGCAGTCTTCGAAACAATGACCACCGATGCTGGTAACAGTATTGGGGAGAATTGCGCTCTTGATATGTGCGTATTGAAAAGCGTAGGCGCCAATCCTCTGGAGAGAATCCGGGAAATTCACTTGATGGATGCAACTAATGTAGAATGCATAGGCACCGATTGCCTTTACCGAGTTCGGAATGTAGATGGAATCCACATCCTGGCGGTAGGAGAATGCATAATCACCTATAGTTTCGACCGTGTTGGGAATCACTGTCTGCGAGCCACCGGCAACCAGTGTGTTGGTAGCCGTCTGGATAATGGCATTGCAATTGTCACGTGAGTCAAAATAGGGATTCTCGGGATCAACAGCCATGGTATTCAGACGCAGACAGAGGGAAAACGCCTCGGCATCAATCTGACGTACGTTCTTGGGAATGTAGACATAGGTGAGCCTTTCGCAATGACAAAACGCCTCTTTTCCTAAAATCTCAAGACTTTCGGGAAGAGTGATTTCGGGTAACATTTTGCAATTACAAAAAGTATACGCTCCGATTCTGGTGACGCCTTCAGGTATATTCACTCTCACCATTTTCTCACAACCGTAGAAAGCCCAGTTTTCAATGACATTAACCGAATCGGGTACCACAACTTCGGTCAAGCGCCTACAGCGATTAAACGCTCCATCTCGTAGGGTTTTTACCGTTTGCGGAATCTCAATGCTGGTCAAATCCACACAATTGTAAAAAGCCTCGTAACCGATGCTGGTGACCGTGTAGGTCACGTCTTCGTGAGTCACCGTTTCGGGAATGACCACGTCACCGGTGTAGCTAGGTACTCGGTTTTTCTGGCTGGTCACCTCGACAGTGTTGGGGCCAGTGATGTTGTAATAGATACTGTCAACATAGAAATCGTAGGCGCTTGCGCCTAAGGCGCACAGCACACAGGCCAGGATGGCCAACAATCGGAATTTAAATGTAATTGTACTCATAATCTTCATTTTTTGGTTAGTTATAGTTGGTTAAGACTAGATATTCGGTTCAACAAGCAAAAGTAAAAAAAAATCATTGAAACCTCATATAATCACGAATAAAAAATTGGGACTGAAAGTCATATTTTTCAGTCTGTTTGATTCCACGATTAGAAGCCAAGTCACAAGATGCTAATTTTAAGAAATTTATCATGTATCATGCTTTCCCAGTCACTGAACAAATGCTAACAATGATTGTTCTTGATGACCGTTCATAACCATTGATAAAATCCTTGATTATAAAAGCTTAGCGTCTTTTGCGCCTTTGCGTGAGGTCAAAGGACCGAACAGATACCGATAAAAGGCAAAATAGTTAAAATGTGTTAAATATTTGGCAATATCCATTGTCGGTCCAAAAATTGCCTATATCTTTGTGATATCAAAACGATATCATTTTAATAAAACTGAATATTAACTTTTCAACTTCTACGATTATGGAAACGAAAGAATTCAATTTCAAAGGCACAATCCTGAACGGATTTTTAATGTTGTTTGTTGTCATCCTGTTGCCTATCCTCTCGGTATGGGGCATCTACGAGAGCATCATGATGTATGACCAGCCCCATCACGGTTGGCTGCCCACTGCACTGCTCATCGTGAGCATCCTGTTCATCATTCTCACCTTATTTATATTAGGCGGTTTCATGATGCTTGAGCCCAACACTGCCAGGGTGACCACATGGTTCGGCAAGTACAGCGGCACGTTCACCAAGACGGGCTTCTACTGGATCAACCCCTTCTATGGCACCAAGAAAGTGTCGCTGCGCGCCCGCAACCTGGACGCCGAGCCCATCAAGGTCAACGACAAGGTGGGTAACCCCGTGATGATCGGCCTGGTGCTGGTCTGGAGACTGAAGGACACCTACAAGGCCCTGTTCGAGGTGGACTCGCAGACCATGGCCTCAACCGACGGCACGCTGAGCGGTAATGCCAAGGGCCTGATGCGCGCCCTGGAGGACTTCGTGAGCGTGCAGAGCTATGCTGCCCTGAGGCAGGTGGCCGGCTTGTATGCCTACGACGACAATGACGAGAACACCAAGGAGCTGACCCTGCGCTCGGGTGGCGACGAGATCAACGAGCAACTCGAGGAGAGGCTCAACGAGCGACTGTCGCTGGCCGGCATCGAGGTGGTCGAGGCCCGCATCAATTACCTGGCCTATGCTCCCGAAATTGCTGCCGTGATGCTGCGCCGCCAGCAGGCCAGCGCCATCATCACCGCCCGCGAGAAGATCGTCGAGGGTGCCGTGAGCATGGTGAAGATGGCCCTTGACAAACTCTCGAGCGAGGAGATCGTTGAACTTGACGACGACAAGAAGGCCTCGATGGTGAGCAACCTGCTCGTTGTCCTGTGCGCCGACGAACAGGCCCAGCCTGTTGTCAACACTGGCACACTGAATATGTAACCCTGCGGGGATAATGCGAATTTCGCGAATTCAACGGATTTAGCGAACTTTATAACAATTCGTGAAATCAGCACCATTTGCGGAATTCGCATTAAGAACCCGCCCAAATCATTAGCAGACTATGGCAAAGAAAGCCACAAAAAGTTTTATCCTGCGTGTCGACAGCGACACGATGGATGCCATTGAGAAGTGGGCAGCCGACGAGTTCCGCTCGACCAACGGTCAGTTGCAGTGGATCATCACCGAGGCGCTGCGCAAGGCCCGCCGTCTGCCCAAGAAGAAAAAAAGTGAAACCGATAACGTGGAGGAGAATAGCGATGAAACCCAAGTTTAACAATAAGAGGCAGACATTGTTGTGGAATGTTCTGACCTACGGCACGGCTATCGCAGCTGGCAGCGTCCTGGGTGTGTTTTCGCAACAACTTGGCACAGCGGGCATGGCAGCAGTTATCGCGACAACAGCGGTTATCCTGGCAGCATTATACTGGTGGGCCTACCGCTCCCGCCGAATCGAAGTCGAAAATGAGATCTTGCAAGCGCACAAGAACAGGACCTCGACAGGAGCCGTGAGCGAAACAGCTCAAGGGATGAATATCTACAATATCAAGGTCCACAGTTCTCCCACCAAGGTTATCATGGAAGCGTTGACCGTGCTCCTGCTCCTTGCCACATGGGGCATATTCTGGAGCAAGCACCAGATGGACTGGGAGCACATCGGCGGGGCTGTTATCTTGACGATCGGTTCGGTAACGGCACTTATCTGGGCTCGTTTCCCGTTCTTGTTGCACGATGCCGAGAAGCAAAAGGAGATGAGCCAAATCAGTCTTTCAGTGAAAAAGCAACAGGTTTATGCATTGATCTGTGCCATCATGGCAGTGCTCTCGCCCGTCTTGGATATCAGGGAGAACTTTTTTGTAATTATCCTTGCTGCTCTTCTTGTCGAGTTCTACTTCGACCGCAAGAAAAAATCGGCGCAAGGCACGAACGTTTCCACTTCGGGCCAAGTGAGTGACAAGGCCTTTGATTCCAGCAACATTCAAGTCGCCCATGACAAGGTGGAGATAGGCTTTTACATCGTGACAGGCTTCATCATCCTGACGGCAATGTGTTTTGTGTTGCTATCCTTAGATGTCATCAAGACTGATTCCTTGCGCCATTCCACAAGAGTGATCTTCATCATCCTGGCAGCTTACATGGCCATGAACCAGCTTGTTGGGGCCGTTAAGTTTGCCAAGGCCGACGATAGCCTCGAAAACATCAGGCAATTCCGCCTGAGTGTCCTCGAGAACCGGGTCGATGGTGTTGAACTTGCCATTATCAGCTTGATTCTGGCTATTGATATAAAGCACAATATCGTCGACGCCGTCACTTTGCTCATCGCGATACTGGTCATGTTCTTTGGAACTTACTTCATTTTCAATTATTTCAGCAAAAGAGCCAAATAATTTTGTACCTGTCACAGAAAGGAGGGACGTTATGAAACTTAACAGCAATAGCGCATTCAACCTGCTGGGTGTTACATTCATGGTCATCCTCATCGGCAGGGCGAAATGAATCGGCCTTCGCATTTTTGAAAGGCAACAACAATCTCACCTAAAAACCCAAAAAAGTACAGCTATGAATAATACTAACAGAATAGTGAATATTGCTCTTGGAGTGGTTTCATTGGTCCTCGTACTCATTATCAAGGAACTTCACTCAACGCACATCATCAACAGTGGAGTCTCATTGGCACTATGCGCCGGAGTCATTGTCGCCTTCTTCGCCGCTAAGCAAATCATCCGTAAGAAGTACCCGTCACTGGCTCCTCCCAAACAAGAGACAGAGGACATCGACCTGAGCAATACCGATGACATGGTAGAACTGCCACGAACGGTAGGCAGCACCATCCTCGAGATTGTGCTTGCCGCCATGTTTGCCGTGGCTTGCTACAAGGCATGGACAGTCGACAAGGTGCTTTATGTCTTCATCATCCCCCTCGCGATCACGGTTTGCGGCATGCTCGGGGTAGCCTACTACCCCGATTCAAGGGAAGGTGAGATTCATCCCAAAGCCACGGCTGCCGATATCGTCAAGAGCCGCCGCTTGCGCGTGCGCTCGGTAGCATTGGCACTGTTTTCACTAGCCATCGTGTTCCTTCCATGGAAGGGTTCCGCCAATCTCACCTTTTTCGGTTGTATCTTGTACGTTGCCTTGCGACTCATCTTCAGTCTCGTGATCAAGGGTGCTCCCAATCAACAGAACGGCGCTGGCAAGTTCAACATCAACGAGGTGAGAGTGCCCCACACACTTTCTGCCTTTGTCTTCGAGGCTGTGACAATCCTCATTCTCGCCGGCACATGGTATGCGGCCTGGCACACCCGCCAGTTAGCGGGAAAGAGCATCTTGGATTTAACGGTCATTCAGCTGATCTGTTACTCGGTGCTTGCCGTTATCGCACTCATCATCACCTATTGCCCGCGCTGGATGAATCGGTCGGAGAGTTTCACCAATAGTCGTCAGCTCATCAAGAACATTGAGCTCTATCACCTTCTGGCCGTCGGATGTGCCGTTGCAGCCATGCTGGTCGTGTATCAGCCTTACAAGGGAACAATCGGGCCGATGGACTTCATTGCACAACATTTCTTTGCCGTTATCCTCTTTATTGATCTCTTCTATCGAAACTTGATCAGGAATGAGTTGAAAGATGACGAAACGGACAAAGAATAAGCTCAAGAAAATCATTAACAACGAAACGAGAAAGTCATGGACCGCAAGAAAACAAATAAACTGATAACCACAGTCATTGTCATAGCATTGGCGTTGATTCTAGTACTCTATGCAGCTGGCCGGATTGATAACCTTGTCGCATCGTTATTTGGAGCCATCGTTGGCCTTTGCGCTCTGGTTTTCTATGTTATCTACCCCGAGGTCAAGACCCAAGAAGACAGGGTTGAAGATAAAATAGAACGGGCGCTTGAGCATAAAAAGGTGCCGCGCACTCGCGAGGGAACTATCTTTGAGATTGCAACGGCCCTGATTCTTGCCGGCTCGGTAGTCTTCGGGTTTGTCACCCACACGTTTGAGTCACGAGGCAACGACGGCTTATTGGAAGAATATGTGCTTCTCTTCATCGGGGCCATCGCGGCTCTCATATTTGCCTATCATCCGTTGTTCTTCATCCCCATCCGGTCATCGATGCGCGTCACCAATGAGGAGCAGTTCAAACTGCTGATCAGAAAAAAACGAGTGTTCGCGATTGTCTCCGCTTTGATGGCTCTAATCCTCAGCATCAGTCCTGTTGACAAGCACTTGATGGTGGTTATATTGATTTGCCTTGGTATTGCCTGGATCGGGACCGATCTCCTCTTTGTCTTCTTGCATAAAAGGAACAAATGAGACCGATAGTGCGGTTCTTTGACTACGCTAATCAAAAAGAATTGATTATGCAAAATATAAACCGAAATCTTTATCTCCTCATTGTAGGTATTGCCGAAGTACTCTTCTTGGCTTCATTACTTTACCGCCATGCCCTCATCCGCAGGGCAGAATGACGAACTTATGAAAAAGCGTGTTGAGCAGTTGTGGCAGCGGTGGGGCGATGCCGTCAGGTTCCTTTTGTGGGGCTTGACGGTGGCGTTGGTATGCTTTTTGCTATATCGCGTTATCGTGAACAACAATGCTCCACATCTGGTGCCCTTGAGCGAGGGTGGGCGCGACAGTCTGATGACCGTCGGCGGGCCCCGTGGCATGAGCGACACGCTGGTGAACTACGGCGAAGCCTTCGCCGTGCACTTCAACAGCACCCGCGGCATCGCCAACTGTGCGGTTTATGAGCTCGTTAGCAACGAGCTGAACGGAACTGCCGAGCGCGGTAACGAGTTCATGCAGGACAGCGGCGTGAAGGGGTGCCCGTCGCCGCAGGACTATGCCGGCTGCGGCATGGACCGCGGCCATCTGGTGCCAGCCGGCGACCTGAAGTGGAGCGAGACGGCCATGCGACAGTCGTTCTTGATGACCAACATCTGCCCGATGCACAAGGCCCTGAACGAGGGCGGTTGGGCCAAACTCGAGGAGAAAGTGCGCGAGTGGACTGCACGCGACAGTGCGCTGTTGGTGTTCACCGGGCCAGTCGTCGCCGAGGGCGACACGACGCTGGCAAACAGCCATGTGACGGTGCCGGGCGCCTACTACAAGGTCATCATGGCGCCCTGCGTGAGACCCGTGCGCGCCATCGCCTTCATCTACCCCAACGGCCACAGCGGCGGCCGGTTGCGGCAATATGCCGTGAGCGTCGATGAGGTGGAGCGCAAGACCGGGCTGGACTTCTTCCCCACCCTGCCCCTTAATGAGCAAGAACGGTTGGAGAGCACCATCAATCTCGACGCATGGCTGAATTGATGCGCCATGAGCAATAAACAGTGATTAGAGGTTAGTGAGATTAATAGCAAAATAAATGAAGCGAATAGTAAAGATTTGGTTACTGGCAGCGGTGATGGTCATGGGTGGAGCCCTGCCACCGCAAGTGATGGGCGACAATGAGGTCACCAGCCAGTGGTGTGCCCAGGCCAAGAGCAAAACCAAGGGCAAGAAGAAAACCAAAAAACAGAAAAAGAATCAGGCCAAGAAAGACAAGAAAAAGGCGAAGGCTTTCAAGAAGTCAGGCAAGAAAAATAAACTGGGGCAGCAATCCTCAATCGCCTCGCCCCTGGTAAGCGTTCCCACCATCGGCAAGACGGCAGCCAAGACTGTGGTGCCGCAGCAGAACAGCAACGCACTGCTGGCAGTGGGCATTCCCAAAGGCGTGTCCAACGAGGTGCTGAACTATCAAGCCATCCGTGTGAACTTCAACCCGTCGTTGAGGATTCCCAACTGTGTAGCCTATGAACTGACGGCGACGATGGTCTCCATGGCCGATGCTCCCGACCACGAGGTGCGCAAGAACTACAACTATGCCCGGGATAACAATGTCAAGTCCTGCCCCGAGAACTGGGAGTACCGCGGCAGCGGCTACAGCCGTGGCCACATGGCACCCGCAATGGATATGCGATGGGACAAAACCCCGATGAAGGAGTGCTTCTACATGACCAACATGTGCCCGCAAGACACCAAACTCAACAATGACCACTGGCGCGTGCTCGAGGAGAAGGTTCACCGCTGGGCCAAGCGCGACAAGCGACTGATGGTCTATACAGGTCCCATCATGGGCAAGAATCCCGCGCGCATCGGTAAGGACAAGCAGAACATCGCCGTGCCCGATGCCTTCTTCAAGGTCGTGTATGCCCCCGAGCAAGGCCGTGCCATCGCCTTCATCTACGACAACAAGCCCTGCCCCGGCGGCATCAGCAAGTATGCCGTCACCGTCGCCGAGGTCGAGCGCCGCACGGGCCTCACCTTCTCCAGCGCCATCCCCAAGCAACAATGCCGCATCCAGGACTGGGAATAACCCTACCACACCCCAGCCCCCTTTCAAGAAAAATAACAGTAGCGGTTGGTTAGGAATGGGGGTGTTGATAGTTTTTTGGCGTGGGAGATTGGTAAAAACTAAAAAAGTGTTGTACCTTTGCCTACGGCAAACAATTATTGACACTCAACAAGAGTAATTCAATGGAAACCGCTAATCTATCCTCCATTCGAAAGACGGTAGTGGGCGTTCAGTTCCTGTTTGTGGCCTTCGGTGCCACGGTTCTGGTGCCCCTGCTTGTAGGTCTCGATCCCGCCACGGCGCTGTTCACAGCAGGCTTGGGCACATTCATCTTCCACCTCATTACCAAGGGCAAAGTCCCCATCTTCCTGGGCTCCAGCTTTGCTTTTATCGCACCCATCATCTCGGCATCCCAGCAATGGGGTATGCCAGGCACATTGGCCGGCATGGCTGGTGTGGCATTGGTCTATTTCGTGATGTCGGCACTCATCAAGTGGCAGGGCAAGCGGCTGCTTCAACGGCTGTTTCCGCCCGTCGTCATCGGGCCTGTCATCATCTGCATCGGTCTGTCGCTGGCCCCCTCGGCAGTCAACATGGCTCAAGAGAACTGGCTGCTGGCCTTCATCTCGCTGCTGACCGCCATCCTTGTGCTTGTCCTGGGACGCGGACTCATCAAACTGGTGCCCGTGGTGTGCGGCATCATCGTGGGCTACATCGTGTCGATATGTATGGGCTTGGTCGATTTCACGGCCGTGAGCAGTGCACCCTGGTTCGCGCTGCCGTCAAGCATCACCCATTTCCACCTGCCTGAATTTGCCTGGGAGCCGTTCCTGTTCATGATTCCCGTGGCCATAGCGCCCGTGATTGAACACATCGGCGACGTGTATGTGGTGAGTGCTGTCGCCGACAAGGACTTCGTGAAAGATCCCGGCTTGCACCGCACCATGCTGGGCGACGGCCTGGCGTGCCTGGTGGCCTCCTTCTTCGGCGGTCCTCCCGTGACCACCTACAGCGAGGTGACCGGAGCAATGCAAATCACACGCATTACCAGTCCGGCTGTCATCCGCATCGCTGCCGGCACAGCCATCGTGTTTTCCATCATCGGCAAACTGAGCGCCATCCTGCAGAGCATTCCCGCCGCCGTGTTGGGTGGCATCATGATGCTGCTGTTCGGCACCATCGCCTCGGTGGGCATCCAGAACCTGGTGAACAACAAGGTGGACTTGAACCAGACGCGCAACATCATCATCGTGAGCGTTGTGTTGACTGTGGGCATCGGCGGCGCCATCCTGCAGATGGGCAATTTCTCGCTCAGCGGCATCGGTCTTTCGGCCCTGTCGGGTGTCATCCTGAACCTTGTGATACCTCAAGAAAAAAACAAGTGATCTCCTGTTAACCTGATAGAAAAACCATCATTAATAACTATATCATTATGAAACAATATACCCATGCCTGGTTGGCCATGTTGGCCATCAAACGACTTGAAAAAGTCGAGATTCCCGAGATGATGAACATCAAAGGCGAACCCACTCCCATGGCTAGAGACGCCAAGTTGCTGGTGCGCCTGTTCAAGAGCTATCGCGACTTTGTTGTCAAGGGCGCCTGGTATCCTGACCATGTGCTGTCGGACAACGCCGGAGATTATTCCCACAGTCTGAAACATACGCCTTTCCTGGCCGGGGAAAAACCGACGTTCAAGCGATTGCCCGACACCATGGAGGTGTACAAGTTGATGAAAGCCAAATCACCCATCTACAAGAACAAAGAGCCTTTCATCATCTGCCTGGGCAACCTGCAGGACCGCTGCGACGCCATGGCTCACACCATCGTGGACAATTTCAAGATCCAGTACACCGAGGAGAAGGGCAACCCCATCTTGCCGTCATCGACCCACATGGCGTTGCGCTACTTCATGTTCAGCCATTACATTGCCGACTGCCACATGCCGTTGCACTGCGACGCCCGTTCCCTGGGTGGCATCCATGGCGCCATCGAGAGCGAATGGGAGAGGCAGATCAAGAATTCCTATGAGATCGACAAAGACAACGAGCGTTTCTTCTATGACCCTGAGGGATACCCGCTGGCAAAGAAAATGACTCCCATGACCCAGAAAGTGGAGGAAAAAATCGTCACGCGCCCCTTCGACTACAGCTGGGGCAGTGCATCCGGCACTCGTGAGTACATGGAGGCCGTAGCCCAATACTCCTACATGCTGGCTCGAGAAATGGTTCCCGAATCGGTGGGAGACGTCTCAATCGGCCAGTACAAGAAGTCCGAAGCCTACAAGAACTTTGAGGAATACAGTGCCATGCTGATGGCCGATGCTGTCGATTCCATTGCCCGCAGCTGGCTGCACGTGTGGGTGCGCTACCGCAACTGGGGGCCCGACAAGGCCATGATTGATGCCGCAGTCAAAGAGAAGAAAGAACAGAAGGCAAAAGAAAAAGAAAAAGAAAAAGATTCACAAAGCACCGAGCAATAAAAAATGGGATGCGCCACACAAGGTGCATCCCTTTTTTTATCTCCTGCTCTTGCCTTACTTGAGCATCTCCTGCACGGCACGCTCGAGCTGGCGATCGTGGCCGGTAAGGTAATCCTCGGGGGTGTTATAGACCTCGACGTCGGGCAGCAACGGGGTGTTCTCGCAGTAGTTGCCACGCATATCACGGCAGCCCACCTGCGGGATGCCGAACACCAGTGAACTGTCGATCAGCGTCTCCCACCACACGGCGGTCATCGTTCCGGGAACAGGCGTACCGATGAGTTTGCCGATGCCCAGTTCCTTATAGACAAACGGGAAACCGTGACCGTTGCTGTAATCGTCCTCACACATCAGCACACACGAGGGCTTGGTCCACTTGTTGAACGGGTCGGCGCCCACGACCTTGCCATGAGGCACGAATTCCTGATACTGCTTGCCGCTGAGCAGGGTGCACAAGTCGTCGTGCAGCCAGCCACCGCCGTTGTGGCGCTCATCCACGATGACGGCCTTGCGGTTACGGTTCTTGTCGCTGAGCAGTTCGCGATAAACGGTGCGGAAGCTCTCGCTGTTCATCTCCTTGACGTGGACATAGGCCAGCTGGCCACCCGAGAGGCTGTCAACCAGCGCACGGTTGCGGTCAACCCAGCGCTTGTAGAGCAGTTCCTGCTGTGCGCCCTTGCTGATGGCCTTGACGGTGACATCAAAGCGCTTGCCCTTCTTGGGGTCGAACACCTTGACACGTATCGGCTTCCCTGCCTTGCCGTCGAGTATCCAGTTATAGTCTTCGCCGGCAGCGATGTTGATGCCGTCGATCTCCTCGATGATGCACCCGGCCGTGACCCCGGTATTCTTCACGTCGAAGGGGCCGCGCTTGATGACTTCCTCGATGCGCAGGCCATCACCCTGATAGGTCTCGTCAAGGAAGAGGCCCAAGGCTGCCGTCTGGAGGGTCGGGCCGCCGGGATTGTAGCGTGCGCCGGTGTGAGAACCGTTCAGCTCACCGAGCATCTCGCTGAGCAAGTCACGGAAGTCGTAGTTGTTGTTGATGTAAGGCAGGAAACGCTTGTAGTTCTCGCGGTAACCTTCCCAGTCCACGCCGTGGATATCCTCGACGTAGAATTTGTCTTTCACCTGTTGCCAGATGTGGTTGAAGATGTATTCCCGCTCCTGATAGGGCTTGTAGTTGAACGAAGCCTCGAAGCTGACGGGCTCGGGTTTGCCCTTTGCCAGGTCTATCTTGTTGATGCCACGGCCGGTGAGCACGAACAGGTTCTTCATGTCCTTGTCACCCTTCATGGGGCCTTGCCCTACTCCCTTCATCACGATCTCGGTCTTGTTCTCGCGCAGGTCATGCTTCCACAGGTCCATGCCGCCCTCGAAGGCCGCCTGATAGTACAATGTGTCGCCACCGCGCGAGAGCACATAGTCGCCCAAGCGGGAAGAATTCACCGTCAGGCGCACGATGCGGTCGCGGCAGTTCTCCAGGTCAAAGGCCAGCGCCGGCACGGCAGGTTTCTCGTCCACAGCGCCTTTTTTCTTCTTGGTGTCTTTCTTTTTCTTGTTATCCTTGCCTTTGTCGGCCTGCTGACTGTCGGCCTCTTTCTTCTTCTCCTTCTCGGCCTCCTCACGCAGCACCTTCTCCTCCTTGGTCATCCTGAAGCGCTCGTAGGCATCCAGGTCAAAGAACATGATGTACACGTCGTCCTCGGTGCCCCAGCTGCCATGGCTGCGGTAGCCGGCGCGGTCGCTCTCAAAGATCATCGCCTTGCCGCCCAGCACCCACTTGCCGTTGCTCTCGTTGTAGCCGCTCTCGGTCAGGTTGTGGATTTCGCCGTTGCCCGATGCGTTGACCAGTGCGATGTCCTGGCTGTTCCATCCACCGTTGCCGATGTAGGACGAGAGGAGCCATCGGCTGTCGGGGCTCCATTCAAACCACACGTCGCCGTCGCTGTAAGAGTAGATGTACTTGCCGTCCATGAGGGTGCGCACGGCCTTGGTTTTCACATCGACGGCACGCAGGGTGGCACGGTCCTCGAGAAAAGCGACGCTCTTGCCGTCGGGGCTGTACTGCGGCTGGATGGACGTGTGGCCCGTGTTGGTGAGCTGCACTTCTTCCAGGTCGGTGCAATAGGTAAAGAGTTTCTCGTCCTTGTTCTTGATCGACGTCTGGTAGATTTTCCACATGCCGTCGCGCTCGCTGTCATAGACGATGCTGCGACCGTCGGGCGAGAAATCGATGGTGCGTTCCTGCTCGGGGGTGTCGGTGATGCGCTTGGTGGTTTTATAGTCGACCGAGGTGACATACACGTCGCCGTGCATCACAAAGGCGATTTCCTTGCCGCCGGGCGAGACGCTGATGGCCGTCGCGCCGTCCTGCTTGATCTGGCGGACGAGTTCCTTCTCGCTGCGGTCGGCATTGATGGTGATATTGACCCGTTGAGGTTCGCGGCCCTCGCGCAGGGTGTATATCTCGCCGTTATAGCCATAGCACAGGGTGCCGTTGTCGGCCACCGTCAAGAAGCGCACGGGATTGGCCTCGTGGTGAGTGAGTTGCACGGGGCGACCGCCCACCGTGCTCTTGTACACGTTGAACGTGCCGTCCTGCTCGCTCAGGTAGTAATAGGCATTGCCGTCGGCCGCCCAGCGCGGCGTGCGGTCCTCGCCGTTGAAATCGGTGAGTTTGGTGAATTTCTCGCCTTGCTTCAACCAGATGTCACGCGTGATGGAACTGGTGTGATGCTTGCGGAAGGGGTCCTCGTAGCCCTTGATGTCATGGTAGAGGATGTCGCCACGGCTGTTGATGCTCAGGTCCTGCATCGGCAAGGCCGAGAACAGGCGGGCACGGCCACCGCTGGTGCTCACCTGATACACCTGCGGGAACGAGCGGCTGGCAAACAAGATCGACTTGGCCGTCGGCATGATGGTAGCCTCGAACAGGACGGTCTCGTTGTCGAGGAAACACAACGGCGTCTCGTTGCCGCTGTCGGTGGTGAGACGTTTGGGGTCGCCGCCGTCCTTGCTTACGACATACACGTCGAGGCTGCCCTCGCGAGCCGAGGCAAAGGCGATGCGCTGGCCGTCGGGGCTCCACACGGGATATGCATCATAGGCCGCGTTCGACGTCAGCTGATGGGCAATCCCGCCCTGTACCGGGACGGTAAACAGGTCGCCCTTATAAGAAAATGCGATGGTTTGGGCGTCAGGGGAAATGGCGCAGAAACGCATCCACAACGGGTTAACTTGTGCCGCAGCACCGATGGTCAGCATCAAAGCGACCAACAAGGTCATTTTTCGTTTAATGGTCATGTTGTATATTGGGTTTAGTCAGATTTTTGCAAAATTACACATAATCATTGATTTATTACAATCTTTGCTCAATAAGTTTTGAAGTCATCGGTTTTCAGTCGATGGGGCAGTGGGCAACAGCACCTTCATGAATTGCCTGTGAATTGTAAAAACTTGCTAAATTTTCAAAAATTAAAAAATATTAGGGGCTTTTTTTGTCAAGTTGCACATTAATAGCTATCTTTGCAAGTGTCAATTTTTTTTCCAAATTTCAAACTTTTTAAACATTCATTGATTATGAAAAAATTCTTTACACTTATCGTAGCCATCGTTGCGATGGCCAACATGCAGGCCGAGACCCTAATAGTGTGTGACGGCGACCATTCATCATCTGACTGGCCAATTTGGATGTCTGGCGATTATGAATTTGTAGATAACGATGGGGCTCTTTGGGTTTACACCCAGGAGGGCTCAATTACCCAAATGATTTACCCTGCCGACATGCTGACCGACATGGTGAACGGCGATATCTCGCAGATCAAATTCCATTCCAGATATGCTATTCGTAGTTATGGAGGCAATGTCGAACTGTCATTGTTGATTGTCGATTTCATCAATTTCACCGATGAGAATCGCTGCTACCAATATGGTGCTGTGCCTGTTGCCAATGGAACTCTAGTTGAAGGAGCCTTCGAGGTGGTGTTTGATTTAGACCAACCATACCGCTACACCGGAGGCAACCTCCTCGTCCAGGCCAAAGTAACGGAAAGAATCACAGATATTAGTGGTGATCGCTACTTGGGAGACTACTTACCACCGATCAACTCATCAATAAAAATTCACGAGAATGTTTTAGAGAATCACGACGCCTATTGGATTGAAGAAGCCAGTTGGTTTCTGCCCAAGGCCACCTTCACCTATGAGGCTGCCACGACTGTTACTGTTGGCGCCCCCGTCTTCCAGGGTTACACCATCGACGGTGTTACCGGTTATGGCGTTGCCATCACCCCGACTACCGAGGGCAGCGAGATCATGTACCGCATCCTGGTTTGGGATGCTGTTACCGAGGAGTGGGTTCTGAGGAGTGACTGGACCCTGTACGAGGGCAACGAGGGTGAGATCTGGTTTGAGAACAACGGTGAGAAGGTTCGCATCGAGGCTTATGCCTTCATCGGTCAGGATCTGAGCCAGGATGTGGCTTATGAGTTCACCGTAGCTACCGCTCTCGACGAGCTCATGGGTGGCAAGACCGTCGCTGGCGTTCGCTACTTCAACATGGCTGGCCAAGAGATGCAGCAGGCCAACGGTCTGACCATCGTTGTTACCACCTACACCGACGGCACCACCAGCGCTGCAAAGGTTGTAAAGTAAACTAACAGGTTCCTATCGATTAAAGGGCGACCCCTTACCGGGCCGCCTTTTTTGTGTACTTACCAGGGTCTCATAGATGCCTGAACGAAAAATGTTTGTTCTGCAGGACATCAATTATTTAATGTGAGTTCGACGACAACAAAGTGCTGATACTCAATTCCCCCTCTTGGTTAAGAGGGGGTGCCCGTTAGGGCGGGGGCGTTCGTGATACTGCGACAAATAACCTTAATCGGTAACATCAACGCCCCCGGTCCCCTCTAATCGCTTCCCCTCCTCCGCCCTTCGGGCACCTCCCCCAGGCGGGGGGATGAGTTGGGAGTTGAGAACTCATTGATTATCTTGACATCCAGTACTTGCGTTCGTCATCGGTCATCTGTTCGATGGCATAGCGCAGGGCGGTGCGTGGCATCTCGTGGGCATGATGCTCGAGGAACTGGCGCAGCAAGTCCATGCTGCAACGCTTGCCCACCTCGCGCAGCATCCAGCCCACGGCCTTGTGCATCAGGTCATGCGGGTGATGCAGGTGCCATTCGGCATAGCGTAGGCACCACGAGGGGTCGCCCTGCTGGGTGGTCTTCCAGGTGCTCACCATGCTCATGCGCTGTTCCCACAGGCAAGAGCTGGCCGCCAAACGGTCCATGATTTCGTGCTTGTCACCCAGATGGGTAGGCAACAGCAGCCAGTAGCCGAGAATCTTTGGAGCCGACAGGTCCACCAGGTCCCAGTTGTTGGCCTGCTTGGCATATTGCAGGTACATCGTCACGATTTCGTCGCGTCCACGGATGGCTGCTTCGTCATCGACAAGCCGTTTTTTGGCCAATCGCCCGAACTTCTCGACCAGCATGAGCAAGCCGCACAGCCTCACTTCGTGCCAACGCGACATCAGTAGCCGGGGCACCTCGTCAAGCGGCGTATCGGCCTCGGCCAGTTTCACGATCTGGCGCGTCTGCGGCACTTTCAGCCCCAGGAACTCGTCGCCCTCGCCATACTCACCCGGTCCTGTCTTGAAGAACCGTATCAGCACCTGCCGCTGCTTCTCGTTACGCAGCGACTCCATATACCCTATAATCTCGTCGGCTGTCATCATGTCGCAAAGATACACGATATTTCCATTAACGCCATCCATCTTGGCGGTTTTAAAGCCGTGGCGCCAACAATAATCCAAAAACTATTGTATTTTTGTAGTTGCAAACAATCAATGAACCGCCAGTAACCTGTTATGATGCAATGAAAATGAAGCGCCTCTTGACCATATCCATGCTGATGCTAGTGTTGGCTTTCCATGGCACCCCGTCCCATGCAGGGACCTATGTCGAAGATTCACTCAAGGTGGACGGCCACATGCGGCAGTTCGTGATGTACCTGCCCGACGGCTTGCAGGACAACGCGCCGCTGGTGTTCATGTTGCACGGCTACGATGCAGGCATCCTGCGCGAGAACATCATGATCGGGCCCGCCGACCGGCATGGTTTCGCTGTGTGCATTCCCCAGGGGCTCAAGGATCCGCAGGGGAACACCAGCTGGAATGTGGGCTATAGCTTCCAGCAGGGTTGGAAAGTGGATGATGTGAAGGCCCTGTGCAGCATCGCCCGCCATGTGCAAAAGCGCTACCGTCTGAGCCAACTGAACACCTTCTTGACTGGATTCTCGAATGGCGGCGAGATGTGCTACCTGATGGCCTACAGTGAACAATACACCTTCAGGGCCGTTGCTTCCATCGCAGGCCTGACGATGGCATGGATATATGAGCAAATGGAGGCTCCCCGTCCCATCCCCTTGATGGAAATCCACGGCACCGAGGACCGCCTGTCGGAATGGGTCGGCGACATGGACAACAAGGGCGGTTGGGGCTCCTGTCTGCCCGTGCCGGTCGCCATCGGCTACTGGGTGGCGAAGAACCGCTGCAGCCAAGAGGTCACCGAGCGCGTCGAGAGCCTCAAGGGCGACGAGGGCCATCCCGTCATTAAGCATTGCTACTCAAGCCCCACCACCCATTGCGCCGTGTGGCTCTATGAGGTCGTGGGCGGTGTCCACAGCTGGCACACCGGCGACATCGACACTGGTGAAGAAATCTGGCAATTCTTCTCCCGCTACGTCAAGAAATAGATTGAAATTCAGCAAAATGATGTATATTTGCCCATCTGGATTCAAGTATAACGACTATGAGACGACTTTTTACCATAATGATAATGCTGGTGCTGGCGGCTGACGCTTGGGCCTGGAAACCGCTGTTTGTGGGGCATCGCGGCTGCAACATCGGCGTGGAGAACACCTCCGAGGCTTACCGTAACGGCGTTGATGTGTACGGCTACGACGGGCTGGAGTGTGACGTGCGTGTGACAAAGGACGGCTTTTACGTCATCAGCCACGACGAGACCACCAATCGTGTGGGCGGCAACCTCACCGTTGCCGATGCCACCCTGGCCGAATTGCAAGCCGAGACTTACACCCAGACGCGTGGCGGCGTGACCTACACGGGGCATATCTGCACCGTCGATGAGTATCTGGCCATCTGCGTCGAGAAAGGGGTCTTCCCGGTCATCGAGCTCAAGTGGACCACGGGCATCAACAACAACGACATGAGCAACTTCGACGGCCTGGCTCATCTGGTGATTGACCGGGGGCTGACCGACAAAGTGATCTTCCTCACCTCGATGAAGAAGTCACAGGAGTATATCGCCGAACACTATCCCCAATTCACCCGTCAGTGGCTGTGCAACGCCAACTGGGAGGGCAACGAGGAGTGGTGCCTCCAGTACGGCCTGCATCCCAGCATCTCGATCGGCAACTTCGACGCCGCTACCGTGAAGAAATTCCATGACATGGGGCTGAATGTGGCGATGTGGACCGTAGACAGCAAGGCCAACTACCTGAAATACGGCAATATGGGCGTCTATATGATGACCTGCAACTCGCTCAAGCCCAGCGAGATGCCCGAGCTCGAAGACATCGACTGGGGCAGCGACGGCCTGAATGAACCTGCCACCGACGGTGTTACGGTCGATGCCACCGACTACTACACGATAACGGGCATGAGCCTGAACAGGGAGCAAACGGCTGGCGGCATCTACATCAGCGTTCAGCACCTGAGCAACGGCATAGTACAAACCAATAAAATCCTGGAATGGAACCGATGATGAACAAACAGCAGATTGCACGCATCCGACAGATGGAACGACGTCTTGACCGTGCCCTGGCAGCAGTGAAGCGTCTCACAACAGCCCTCGACAAGTGGGACGAGGCCCAGGAGGCCATCGCCGCGCTCGAGGAATACTACGGCAGCGACCTGTGGCGGCAGGACTTTGCCGACGACGAGGCAGGCTTATTGCCCGCCGACCTGAAGCGTGGCGTCCTCAGCGAGGACGGCATCTGGAACCTCCTAGCCGACTGCAAGGAACTGAAAGAAAAGTTAGGAGTTAGGAATTAGGAATTAGGAGTTAGGAATTAGGAATTGCCATCCGCCAACAAACCATAGACTAAGGACTAGGGACTAAGGACTAGGGACTAAGGACTAGAAACTAAAAACATGAACCCGATAGCATTGCGTCTTCTCAATCAGCAGCTAGCAGCGCCGCAGTTTGGTGATCCGGCCGAGGTGGTAAGCCATTTGGGCGCCATGCAAGCCCAGGAATACCGCATGATGCGGTGGGCGGTAGCCATGCGCACCCGCAAGCCGTCGGCCGCGGCCTTCAAGGCGGCCTACGACAGCGGGCGCATCATCCGTCTGCACCTGATGCGCGGCACGTGGCAACTGATCACAGCCGAGGACTACTGGTCGATGATCACCCTGTGCGCCCCCAGGTCCATCGCTGTTACCCGAGGCTGGATGAACAGCAACAAAATACATATTACTGAGAAGGAAATCACGACTGTCCGAGACATCCTCGCCCAAACTGCAGCCGACAAGGGGAGTGTGACAAAAGATGATTTTGTTCAGGCCTTGGCCGAGAAGGATATCAGCATGGATGCCCATCGCCTGTCCTACCACATCCGCATGGCCGAGATGACGGGAACACTGTGCAGTGGCGACCTATTGCCCATGAAGGCGACCTATGCCCTCACGGCCAATAAAGTGAAACCTGCGGGTTGTATCTACACTGACGAAGTTCTGATGAACTTCACCCGCAAGTATTTCCAGAGCCACCAGCCCGCCACACTTCAGGACTTTGCGTGGTGGTCGGGCCTAAGCATCAACATCTGCCGCAGCGGCATCAGGTTGCTGGGAAATGCAATTCACACCGTGAAATGGAAAGGCCGCGAGTTCTACCTCACCGACGATTGCCGCACGCGCGGTTTCCGCAAGGGCAAATATCTCCTGATTCCGCCTTACGACGAATACCTCATCGGCTACAAGAGCCGCGACATCGTGCTCCCGACGGAGCACACGCACCGGGCCCACAACAACAGCGGCATCTTCCAGCCCATCATCGCCCACGACGGCATCATCTGCGGCAACTGGACACCCTTCAAGGCCGACGGTCATGCCGACTTCTTCATCGGTGACCACGACGAGACGGCCGTGCAAGAAGCCTGGTCAACCTATCAACGATTTCTAGATTCCAGTCTATCCAATAAATTAAAATAACAACGACAATGACACTACAAGAAGCTATTCAGGCCCGCCACAGCGTGAGGTACTACAAGGGGCAGCCGCTGACCGATGCCGATGCCCGGGCGCTGCAAGACAAGATCGAGCAGTTGAACCGCGAGGGACAGCTGCACATCCAGCTCATTCGCAACGAGCCCAAGGCCTTCCTAGGGCCCTTTGCCCGTTACGGCAAGTTCCGCGGGGTGACCGACTACCTGGTCATGGCAGGTGTCAAGGCCGATGACCTGGACGATCGCATCGGCTACTACGGCGAGCAACTGGTGCTGTTTGCCCAGACCATCGGGCTGAACACCTGCTGGGTGGGACTGAGCTACACCAAGATTCCGGGGACCTACGTCCTTAACAATGGCGAGGTCATCCAGGCCTACATCTCCATCGGCTACGGCGAGACGCAAGGCGTGACGCACAAGATCAAGCGCATCGACCAGGTGAGCAACGTGAGCGAAACGTCGCCCGAGTGGTTCCGTCGCGGCGTCGAGGCCGCCCTACTCGCCCCCACCGCCATCAATCAGCAGAAGTTCTCCTTCGAACTCCTGCCCGTCGAGCCAGGCCAACTGCCCCGCGTTGCAGCCAAGCGCCATTTTTCCCTAGTGGGCTACACCCACATGGACCTGGGCATCGCCAAGTACCACTTCGAAATCGGCGCCGGCAAAGACAACTTCGTCTGGGCATGATGCTCGCTGCGCTCTTGATAAAAGGAAGACAATAAGTACAATAAATACAATGGCATCCGCATCCTTGTATTTATTGTACTTATTGTCTTCTTTTTAGTGCTTTGTTGTGGTTACAGGGATGCATGTTGGCGTTGGAGGGATTGGCGCAAGGTCATGAGTTCTTGGATATTGCTGACGAATGAGACGATGCCAAAGGTCATCAGCAACGAGATGGCAGTGACGGTAAGCATCCGGGAGTTGCAGCAAAGCCACTCCAGAACAAAGATATTGCGCGTATCGAAATTGAAGAGGGGTGCATCTGCCGGCGACGTGAGGAGATAAGCGATGGCAATGCCTCCAACAACAAGTCCCGCAAGAAACGCTACCACCATAGCCATCTTGTAACGACGGATGGTCGCTTCCTGGTACTGCTTGATATACTCGACGGCCTCAAGGCGCTTGGAGAGCGAAGCCATGAAGGCGTCCTTGTCGTCGAATTGCGGTTTATTGGCGAGGAAAAGTTCCTCAAGAGCTTTATCTTTGTTCATAGCTGTAGCTTTGATTTTAGTTTGTCACGTCCTCGGGAGAGTTGTTGTTTAACCGCATCCTGCGATGCGTCGGTAATGGCGGCAATCTCCTTGATGCTGTATCCGTTGAGGTAAAACAGCGTGATGGCCGAGCGTTCCTTGGGCGGCAGGGTGCGCAAGGCGAGGTAGAGGTCCTGATGCTCGAAGCTGGAATCGGCGGCCGTGCCGCCGATGAGCGTACGTGCCTCGTCTATGCTTTCCATCGTGCGGCAACTTGCTTTGTGATTGAGGAAAGTATTGTGGGCTATCTTGAAGAGCCACGATCGGAACTTGCCCTCGTCACGATAACCCACCAGCGAGAGGTAAGCCTTGACCAAGGCATCCTGGGCCAGGTCGTCGGCATCGCTCTTGTTGCCGCAGCACAGGGCAAGCAAGAAACCTCGCAGGGCCTCTTGCTCACGCTCCACATGCGCTATGAATACTTCGCGCGTCACAGGTTATTCTTGTGTCGTCTCTCTTTTCTCCTCGGCCTCCATTTCCTTGGCAAGCATCTTCTTGCCCACGAAATAATTGACAAGAAATGCAATGCCCACACCGAGTGCAATCAAGCCAGAGCACACGACTGCATAGATATCGTCGGGGACAGAACCGCCCACATAACCCATCCATGCCCCTGTGCCTATCAATCCGATGCCGAGCAGAATGGCGAGACATCCCCACAGCAGTTTAGTAAGCAGTTTCTCCTTCAGCAGCTTGGGCTTGTGCGATATCTTCTTCATGATTTCCTCGATATCCATATCGGGATTCTTTTCAATGGCGGCCAGCACGATTTGTGTGCGTTGGTTGGTCTCATTTATCTTTTTACGGACGCCCGATACAATGGCAACGATGGGGAGAATACAACCACATGCAATCGGCACTAATATTTCAGTAAGGTTTTCCATATTTTTATTGAATTATGACGTTATACTTTTGACTATTTAAACTTACCCGGGTCCTGCGTTTTACATCGCAGTTCACCCATATAACAAGCCAGGACGCCAAAAGGTGACATCCATGGCTGTTTTTTGCAAAGAATTTCCAAAATACTGTTATAGCAAGCCTTGGATAAAGGCGGTCATCATTTGGTCGTGGCGGCGGACGTCGAGGTAGAGGGCCAGTTGGTTGCGGGTGCGGTCCAGGTTATGGGTGGGATATTTGATTTTGTAGTAGGTGTCGCCGTTGATGTAGTCGGCCAGGAAGCGCACGCATTGCATGAAGGGGAACAGGGCCACCGCATAGGGCAACATCTCGATTTCGATAGGAGTGAGAAAGTCGCGGGCCGACTCGAGATAGCCTGTCGTGAAGGACTTGAAAATCTCCTCGTTGAAGCCCACACGGGACAGGTCAGGGTCGTCCTCGGCGGTGAAATTGGCGCCGGTGCGCAGGAAGTCGCCGTAATCCGAGAAGATGAACGAGGGCATCACCGTGTCGAGGTCGATGACACACAGCACTTGGCCGTCACGGTCAAACAGCATGTTATTGACCTTGGTGTCGCAGTGGCAGATGCGCTTGGGCAGACGGCCCTCGCGGTAGAGGCGCTCGGCCTGGCACATCTCGTCGGCATCGCGTTCCAGTTCGTCAACGATATCGCGCACCTCGTCGAGACGCCCGGCGGCATCGTTGGCGACGGCCTCGCGCAACTGGCGCATGCGCAGTTCCATGTTGTGGAAATCAGGGATGGTCTCGCCCAATGGTTCAGGCACGTCAACCAGCATTTTCTCAAAGTTACCGAAGGCCTTGCCGCAGTCGCGGGCACTCTCGGGCGTGACAGCCTCGCGAGTGATAGAATCGGGAATATATACCATCACGCGCCAGTAGCGGTCAGCCTCGTCACGGTAGTAGGTCTTGCCGCTGCAGGCCTTGACGAATTGCAAGACTTTGCGATCGATGTCGTCGGTATTGCAAGCTTCCAGCTTGCAGCGGATGTGGGCTGTTACCACCTCGATGTTGCGTTGCAGCAGGTCCACGTCTTGAAAGATGGCGTTGTTGATGCGCTGCAGCACATAGTCGGGCGCATGGCCATCGGTCACCACACGATAGGTGTCGTTGATGAGCCCGTTGCCCAGCGGCTTGACCTCCTTGACCGTTCCCTCGATTTCAAATTGTGCCAGAATCCCGGCAGTATCAATAGCTTCCATGACAATATTCATTAATCACTAACCTCTAATCACTAATCAGCATCTTTAGATGCTTTCTCCCAATACTTAGCTCCCTTGGCTTTGAGCTGCCTGGTGAAGGCTTCGGCGGCAGCACGTGTCGCGGCCTCGTCCTCGGGCTTGGCCCAGGCATGGCGGTATCTACGGAACCTGCTCCACTCGCCTCGGGTGAAATCGGGCACCTGCACAGGCTTGTTACCGTTGTTCATCGAGAGGCTGCCCAGTTCAGCCAGACAGCACCACTCGGCCAGGTCATACACGTCGATGTCGAGCGGTAGGCCGTTCTGCAGACAATAGACCAAGCGCGAGTCCATGATGAAGTCCATGCCACCGTGTCCGCCCACTTCCTTGGCTTCCTCGCCGTAGCGGGTCACGAGCGGCGAGGTGAACTTCTGCAGCAGCGCCTCGGTGTCCTCTTTGCTCAGGTAGGAATGGCCCGTATAGTTCTTGCTGACGTTGACACCGGCCTTGGCCATCACGTCCTTGTCCAGTGCAAAGCCCTCGACGGGATACTTGTTGACAAAGCCCTTGGTGCCGGTGAGCTGGTACATGCGGTTATAGGGTTGCGGCGTCATCACATTGTGGTGGATCTCAATGACCTTACCCTTCTCGGTTGAAATGAGTGTAGTCGTGTGGTCACCGTTCTTGAAATTCGGACAATATTCGCCAGTGCGAGCCTTGTACAGTTCCTGGCCATTAAAGGAGCGGGTATCCATCGCCAACAGCGTTCTCATGCGGTCGCCGCGATGAAGGTTCAGCACCTGCGCGATGGGCCCTAGGCCGTGGGTGGGATAAACGTCACCGCGGAACTTGCTGTTATAGTCCAGGCGCCAGCCCAACTTGTCATCGTCGCCACGTTTCCAGTATTCGTCCCAATAGGGCGACAGCTCGTGGCGGTAGGCTCCCTGCACATAAATCACCTCGCCCAGCAGACCGCGCTGAGCCATGTAGAGCGAGTTGAGCTCAAAGAAGTCGTAGCAGCAGTTCTCGAGCATCATCACGTGCAGACGACGGCTCTCGCTCAAGTTGATGAGCGACCAAATTTCGGTCATGTTCATGGCCGAGGGCACCTCGATGGCGACGTGATGGCCATGTTCCAGCGCCTCGCGCGCCACCAGATAATGGTGGAGCCAGTCGGTGGCGATATATACCAAATCGATATCGTTGCGACGACACAGGTCCTTATAGCCGTCCTCGCCGTAATAGACGTCGGCAGGGGGCATGGAGGCTTTGCGCAAGATCTGCTGGCAAGCCTCGGCACGGTCACGCTCATGGTCACACAGGGCCTTCACCTCGATGCCGGGAATGTGGGTCCAGCGCTCCACTGCATCGGGGCCACGCATGCCCAGCCCGACAAACGCCACCCTGACGACAGGTATCTTCTCGACCGTGAGTCCCAATGCCGACTGTTGCCCACCAGGTCGATCAGGCACCTCGGTCACAATCGTCCCGTCCTTGATGGTATAAGGCCAATTAAACTGCGCCAATGCGGTAAACGACATCAGCGAAAATAATCCCAAAACAAGTGCTATGATATATTTCTGTCTCATCTTTCATTTATTTAATTTCCAACCATGATCGCCATGATAAATCATCTGGTGGGTCATGCCACCGTCAATGCAGATATTTTCGCCCGTGATGAAGCCCGCCTTGTCTGAACAGAGGAATAGGACCATGTTGGCGATATCCATGGGATTGCCTACCCTGCCGGCGGGCTGTTGAGTGGCATCGGGCCCTTCATAAACGGTACCGGTTGTATCAATCCAGCCAGGAGAAATGGAGTTGACCCGAACACGGCCAGCAAGACTGACGGCCAGCGCATGGGTCAGCGCAGCAATTCCGCCCTTGGCGGCGGTGTAGCTCTCGGTCTGAGGCTGGCTCATGCGGTCACGAGACGAGGAGATGTTGACAATCGCGGCGTCCTCGGCAAAATGAGGAGAGAAGAGTTTGGAAAGGTAGAACGGTGCAGTGACACCAACGCTCATCGCATACTGGAACTCCTCGTAGCTGCACTCGTCAATCCCCTTCATCAGCGGCAGGGCATTGTTGATGAGATAGTCCACCCGACCATATTTCTCGATGACCTCGCGAGCAAAACGCTCCAGCACTTGTTTGTCAGCGATATCACCCACAAAGTGATTTCCAGGCTGCTTGTCAATCACGCAGACGTGCGCACCAGCCTTCTGGAACTCGTCGGCGATGCAACGCCCTATGCCTTGCGCGCCGCCAGTCACGATGGCTATTCTATCTTTAAAATTCATACTTATTGTGGCATTTGATGATCAATTTACGGGAACAATTATAGCAATAATTCAGCAGTTTATCCCACTGAACTCATTTTTTTAGACGAAAAACTACTGAGATGATAAACACCAACTAAACGAAGCTCAGTTGAATGAACACTTCCTCCTTATTCTTCGTTAAGACCCGTCCCTGTGATGTCGTTTTTTTCTATCAACTGGTTTTCCTGACTCTCGGTTGATGACAAGCGTGATAGCCAATGAGAGAGAAAACCGAAGGGAATCATCAAAACAATAGCCAACAAGAACACTCCTGCAAACCAAAGGATGTGTACCACCACCAAAGGATAAGTCTCAATGTCTTGGTAGAATTTTGAAGAAATCAACATCATCATCAAAAAGAGTACAGTCATCATCCCACAAAAATAGAGCACCATCTTCATCGCCAATAACATCCAGTGGCTACCTTTCCATCGGGCAAAAGCCAAACGGATACTCAACCATGCGATTACCGCTGGGGTCAACGAAAAGATGATCATCCCGATTGCACCGTCATAATCAACCAACTTTATCACTAGTGTGTAAAAGGCTACAACACCCACCCCCAACAGTAGCGAGAAAAGCAACGTGACTATCTGATATTTCCTTTTCTTATCTTGAGATAATTTCATAGAACAAAAAATTGAGACGGATGTATTTGTATTATTGGTTCTGAGTTGATATTGCCACAAAAATACAACTTAATCTCAATAATCGCATTAAAAATGCGAAAAAAAGGAAAAAGCACCGTAAATCCACTCAATTCGATGATAAAAAATAATATCGTGCGCGATATATTGTTAAACATTCTTAAAGTTGTGGATAAATTGCTGGATATATCACACATTTGTTATATCTTTGCGATGAAAACAATATATGCAATAACGATTTATAATTTAATATTAAGATATGGCTACAATTTATGACTTCAAGGCTCCAACAAGCAGAGGCAAGGAGATTGATTTCTCGGAATTCAAGGGTAAAGTTCTGTTGATTGTCAACACCGCCAGCAAGTGCGGTTTCACACCCCAATTCGCAGGACTGGAAGAACTGAACCAGAAATATAAGGATCAGGGACTGGTCATCATCGGTTTCCCCTGCAACCAGTTTAAAGAGCAAGACCCCGGCACCGACGGAGAAATTGAGGAATTCTGCCAGTTGAACTACGGCGTGACCTTCCAGATCATGAAGAAGATCGATGTGAACGGCGCTGATGCTGAACCTATCTTCGAGTACTTGAAGGCTCAGGCTCCCACCGAGGAATACCACGGCCTTAAGGCCAAGGGAGCCGCACTGCTCTTCAAGTCAATCAGCAACAGTGTGGAGAAGGACAGCGACATCAAGTGGAATTTCACCAAGTTCCTGATTTCGAAGGACGGTGAGACCATCATGCGTTATGCGCCCACCACCGAGCCCAAGGACTTTGAGAAAGACGTTGAAGCCATGTTGGCTTAAAACATTATCATGCACGCAGAGTTACAACTGGATAATCAAGTCTGCTTCCGCCTCTATACGGCAGCAAGATTGGTCACACAGGCCTATACGCCTATGCTGACGGAACTGGGCATCACCTATCCGCAGTATCTGGTGCTGATGGTGCTATGGGAAAAGGACTGCCAGCCCGTAAATGACATCGCCCATAGGCTGATGCTGGAGACCAACACCGTCACGCCACTGCTCCAACGCATGGAGAAACTCGGGATTGTCAGCCGCAAAAGAGGGGAGCAAGACAAGCGTCAACACATTGTCAGCCTGACCTCAAAAGGTCGTGAGATGGAACAGAGAGCCTATGACCTCATTCCTGACGGCATGAGTGAACGACTCGCTTCATGCCCGCTGAAACTTGAGGATTACCAGTGCCTTGTTCAAGAACTTGACTCAATTATTAACACATTAAAAAAATAAAGGTATTATGGCACATACGTGTGAAAACTGCAAATTCCGTGCTCATTATGACCAAAAGCCGAACTCATTGCTGGGGCGCTTCTGGCGTTGGCACATCAACTTCTGCCCTGGTTGGAAAGGTTACTTTACAAGCCTGAGCGACGAGCAAAAGGATGAACTCCGCAAGAAATATCAATTCACCAAATATCAGAAATGATTATGAAAAAAATACTATTCAGTCTTATGGCTATATTGAGCGTGCTGGGTGTATCGGCACAAAGTATATATGACTTCAAGGTGAAGGATGACATGGGTGAAAACGTGTCACTTGCCGACTACAAGGGCAAGGTAATGCTGATTGTGAACACCGCCACGCGTTGCGGCTTCACGCCCCAATACGACGAGTTGGAGGCTCTCTATGAGAAATATCATGCCGATGGCCTGGAAATTCTCGATTTCCCCTGCAACCAGTTCGGCGAGCAGGCTCCTGGCACCATCGAAGAGATTCACCAGTTCTGCACAGCCAACTTCAACATCAAGTTCCCGCAGTTCGACAAAATCGACGTGAACGGCGCCAATGAGTCGCCCCTGTTTACCTATCTGAAAGCGCAGAAAGGCTTTGGCGGTTTCGACCTCAATGACCAGCGCGGCAAGTTCATGGACGAGATGCTGCGCAAGCAGGAAGCCGACTACGACAAAAAGAGCGACATCAAGTGGAACTTCACCAAGTTCCTGGTTGCTCGTGATGGCCGTGTTGTGAAGCGCTACGAGCCGACGGACAAGATGACTGATATTGACACCGATATCCAGATGGAACTGAATCCCGTGCTGAGCAACATGATGGCCCGTCGTTCTATTCGCAAGTATCTCGACAAACCCGTGGAGCACGAGAAGCTGGAGGTGATAGTGCGTGTAGGCATCAATGCCCCAAGTGGCATGAACCGCCAGCCGTGGATCGTCCGCGTGGTGGAGGACCAGCAACTGATTGCCGACGTGACTGAAGTCTACAAGCGCAATAATGCCGAGCAGGTGAAGCGTGACAAGGATTTCAAGAACATGTTCCGCAATGCGCCTAACCTCATCTGCGTCTGCACGCCTGCCGAGGGTGGCGGCGAACTTGATGCCGGTCTGCTGGGCGAGAACATGATGCTGGCGGCCCAGTCGATGGGTCTCGGCACTTGCTGCCTGGGTGGTCCCGTTCGTTTCCTCAACGCTAACGCCGACGCCAAGTTCTTTCTTGACCGTCTCGACATCCCCGAGGGCTACAGGCTGAACTACATCCTCGCTATCGGCTATCCCGATGAACAACCCGATGCTAAACCCCGTGATGCATCTAAAGTTAAATATATCAAGTAATTTAAAGGAGATTTGACTATGAAAAGTTTTGGATCAAAGCCATGGGTTCTTCCGCAACCCGTATTGATTATTGGTACTTACGACATGTATGGCAAGCCCAATGCCATGAACGCTGCATGGGGTGGACAGTGGGATAATGGCGAAATCATGATTTCGCTTGGCTCTCACGCCACAACCGATAATCTCAAAAACAACCATGACCTGACCGTTGCCTTTGCCACCGTCCAAACTATGGTGGCAGCAGACTACGTGGGCATTACCAGCGGCCGTAACACGCCCGACAAGATGGAAAAGGCAGGTTGGACCGTAGAGAAAGCACCCAACGTGAATGCTCCGATCTTCAAGGAGTTCCCGATGACATTGGAATGCCGCATCAAGGAAAAGCTCGATCAAACCGAATCAGGCTATAACCTCGTGGCCCAGATCGTCAACGTCCTCTGCGATGAGAAATATCTGGCAATCGACGGCGAACCCGATGTGGAGAAAATGGAGATTATCACCTTCGACCCCATTCATCACACCTACATCCAGTTGGGAAAGAAGGTCGGTCATGCATTTGCCGACGGTGCTCAAATAAAGTGAGAATCGCAAGCAGGGATGAATAATTGACGGCATGAACAAATTGGTCAGCCTTCTCAAGTCCCTGATGCCTATACTTGCGGCAGCATACGGCACTGCACTCATCTATGTCACTGCATTGCCGATTGACAGTGACTCGCTGGGCTTTGGCGGCGAGTTACTGTCGTGGCTGCTCACATTGGCGGGCATCGGGCTGACGCTATTTCTCGTTCAACGGGTAGAACCTAGATTGTTCCCGTCTGCCAGACAATTCCAACTCAGGCGGCCAATGGCCGTTGTCATTGTCGGGCTGTTGTTAATGGCTCCGCTCTGGTTTGTAGCGAAAGAATATATCGTATACGGTCTCACGAGCCTCGTCCACAATGTGCACATGGAGCATTTGACCTATACAACGCCAGAACTGCGCGAGGACCTGCTGGCCAGTATTCATGCCGTGTTGCTGGCGCCCATACTCGAAGAGTTGTGTTTCAGGCAAATTGCTATTTCCCCATTCCGCGGACGGCGTGCGCAGATAGCTGTCTGTGTGGTGATGGCCCTATTGTTTGGGATGCTCCACGTGCGAAATTTCCCTGGAGCGTTCATTGACGCCTTGTTCTACGGCTTGGTATTCATCGGGTCGCGGAGCATCTGGAATAGCGTGGCTCTTCACGCGGGCTGCAACATGACGGTTACGCTCCTTTCGGTATATTGCTGGCTCGGTCTCGGTGACCTGCAGATGTCGAGGACACCAGTCATCATCCTGACTGACGCTAAAGTTATCATCGCCTGCGTTATCCTGTTCACAGTGGGGGCGTTGTTGATAAAAACAAAGAGAAAAACAGAATGAAGCCTTTTTCGCCCAAAGATACGGTCATGCGCCTATGGAACAGGTTAAAACACTGGCTGCAGTCTCTTTCCTTCAGGACCGGAGTCATCGTGCTGGCGTGCTGCATCCCGTTCTACATACTGTCCTTTGCCCAGATGCTGCTGCCTATCAGCGCCACAGCAAAGGGCGTACTATGGACCATCCTCTTCGGCCTGGCCAAGACCTGCCAATACGGAGGTCTGACCATTCTGGGCGTCGAGGGCTACAAACGCCTAAAAAACAAGCTTAAACGCAAACCTTCCCAAACCCAGGACGACACGTTGTAACTGGCAATGATATAGCTGTTGGCCCAACATCTATGTCGTTTCCTTGTAACTCATTATCATCAAGGCTATCGTCCCCGTCCTGCATGCTTGATTAATCCATGCGGGTTATCTTGGCACCGATGGCGTTGAGGCGTTGCTCTATCCTGGTGTAACCGCGGTCTATCTGCTCGATGTGGTCGATGCGGCTCACGCCGTCGGCACTCATGGCGGCTATCAGCATGGCAATGCCGGCACGTATGTCGGGCGAGACCATGTGGTTGGCCCGTAAGCGGATGTGGTGGTCGTGGCCGATGACCACGGCTCGGTGCGGATCGCACAGGATGATTTGTGCGCCCATGTCAATGAGCTTGTCCACAAAGAAGAGGCGGCTCTCAAACATCTTTTGATGAATCAGGATGCTGCCTTTGGCCTGTGTGGCTACAACCAGCAGCACGCTCAACAAGTCAGGGGTGAGGCCCGGCCAAATCGCATCGGCCAACGTCAGGATGGACCCGTCCATGAAACGTTCCACCTCATAATGCTCCTGCCGGGGGATAAACATGTCATCGCCCCGCTTTTCCAACTTCAGCCCCAACCGGCGGAAACTGTCGGGAATGATACCCAAGTCGTTCCAAGACACATCTTTGATGGTCAATTCGCTTCCTGTCATGGCAGCCATGCCGATGAAACTGCCCACCTCGATCATGTCGGGCAGGATGCGATGGTGCGCGCCATGCAACTGGTCCACGCCCTCGATGGTCAGGAGGTTGGAGGCGATGCCCGTGATTTTAGCTCCCATTTGATTCAGCATTCGGCACAGTTGCTGAACATAGGGCTCACAAGCCGCATTATAGATGGTTGTCGTGCCCTGTGCCATCACAGCAGCCATCACGATGTTGGCAGTGCCGGTCAATGAAGCCTCGTCAAGCAACATATAGGTTCCCTGCAGTCGGCCTGCCGTCTCGAACTGGAAAGCCTTCTTTTCGCTGTCAAAGCTGTAGGTGGCGCCCAAATTGCAGATGCCCCGGAAATGGGTATCCAGGCGACGCCTACCGATCTTGTCTCCACCAGGATTGGCGAAGTACATCTTGCCCAAGCGACTCAACAACGGACCGATCAGGAGAACGGAACCACGCAGCTTGGCGCATTTATTCATGAAATCTTGGCTTTCGATAAACGCCGTGTTGATATGTTCGGCTTTGAAACTATAGGTGTCTTTGTCTTGTTGCTTGACGGTGACTCCCATGTCTTGGAGCATGTGTATCAGGTTGTTCACGTCCAGGATGTCGGGGACGTTCTCTATGACTACCTCTTCGGTCGTGAGCAGACATGCACAGATGACCTGTAATGCTTCATTTTTGGCTCCTTGAGGTGTGATTTCGCCGTGTAAGGGATGGTTCCCTTCAACGATAAATGATGCCATAATGTTTGTTTTTTAGTTGTATTAGATGTAATTGACTTCAGGAGAAAGACGGATGTTGAACTTCTCCAAAACGCTTTGCTCAATGAGTGTCGCGAGTTCCATGATATCGGCAGGCGTGGCATGGTTCTTGTTGACCAGGATCAAGGGCTGTTTCTCATACACAGCGGCTCCACCATGAGTCTTTCCCTTCCACCCGCATTGATCGATGAGCCATGCGGCAGGAATCTTAATCTCGTCCTCGCTGATGACGTAATGGGGCACATCGGTATGGGATGCCGCTATCTGACGGAAAACCTCGACAGGCACAGCAGGATTCTTGAAGAAACTGCCAGCACTGCCCAACTCCGCAGGCTCGGGCAGTTTCGACTGGCGTATGGCTATCACAGCGTCACGAATCTCCTGTGCCGTGGGCGCCCCTCCATGTGAACGCAACTCTTGCAACTGGCCATAGTCCAAATGCACGACGGGAATCATGGATAGACGATAGACAACAGCCGTGACGATATAATCCCCCTGCAAGCGGTTCTTGAAGATACTGTCCCGATAGCCATACTCACACTCATTGGCCTGAAATACCCTCGGTTGGCCTGTTGCAACCTCAATCGTTTCCACCTCATGGATAATGGACTCCACTTCCACGCCGTAGGCACCGATATTTTGTATGGCCGAGGCACCGACTTCTCCCGGTATGTAGGACAAGTTCTCAGGGCCGTAATAATTGTCACGGGCCATTTGGGCGCAGAAATCGTCCCACACCACGCCCGAACCCACACGGAAGAATATGTGCCGATCGTCGCGAGAGACTTCTTCAACGAACTTGATGCCTGAATGCAGGACTGTGCCTTCAAAGTCCTTAGTGAACAGCAGGTTACTGCCTCCGCCAATGTGCAGAATGCGTTCATTGCTCTCCTTGAGAACCGCCAGCAACACAACAAGTTCATCGACCGTACTGTAATTGACGAACTGCTTTGCCTTGACATCAAGCCCGAAGGTGTTGTGCCCAAGCAACGGATAGTGATGCTTTATCGTGATGGAATTTGCCATGTCTCTCATTGCAGCATTGATTTAAGACCGCAAAATTAGTGTTAATACAAAAATTTGCCAAATATATCAGGATAAACCCAAATCAATCCACCACAAAACAAAAATAACTTTTCGCGAAATCTTTGTAAGTTTTAACAAAAGTTTTTCGCTCGTTTGTCTCTATTTTTTGACCTTTGCCATTGATGATGAAATAACTTTATTCGGATTGATTCTATGCTCACTAATTTTGAAACCAACAAAGTTTTTTTCGCAAAGGGACTCAGTTCGCCCTCCTATTGTCCTGCTGCCAAATCTCTCATCTCGGCGCTAGACAATCAACACGTGGAGTGGGAGCAACTGACTTATACTGATTCCCCTCTACACATCTGGGCACGTGACTATATGCCCGTGCAGGTGAGCGAGAAGAAGTTTGTGAGGTTCGACTACAATCCCGACTATTTGCGGGATTATCCTGAATATAAACCTGACACGTCCGCTATTCTTTCAGAACTCGGCTTAACGGTGATAGACGCCGGTCTGGTCGTTGATGGCGGCAATGTCGTCAGTTGTGGAGACAAGGTGATCATGACCGACAAAATCTTCAGAGAGAATCCTCATCTCGCTCAATCAAAGCTCATTGATTCCCTAACTCGGTTGCTCAAGGCAGAGATTGTGCTGATTCCTGAAGATGTGTACGAAGAATACGGCCATGCCGACGGAATGGTGCGATATATGGGAGACGGCAACGTGTTGCTCAACAATTATTGCGATTTTGACAAAGCCCTCCGCAAGAAACTGCTAGTCGCTCTGAATCCTCATTTCAATGTCACAGAATTGCATTATGGCACTCACACTGGCCAGAGTTGGGCTTACCTCAACTTCCTGCACGTGGGCCAGCACATCTTTGTCCCCATGCCAGGCGACAAACTGGGTGAGTCAGCACTCAGCCAAATCGCCGAGGCATATCCCACATGCCACTGCCACCCAGTCCCCGATTGCAAAACCATCGTCAACGACGGCGGCGCCCTGAACTGCACCACCTGGAACATCACGACCGACTAGTAGAAATAATTATTATGGTAAGAACTTATTCTAAAGCTATTTCTCTTTCTCTTCGGAATCCCCACTCTCGTCCGTCTTTTAGGCCTTTTCTTTTGACAGCAATGATGTCGGTCTGTTTAACCTCTTCCTTGAAAGGCACATCTACCCAATAGATATCAGGCTGGCCCTTGGATGAAAAACCATTGAGGAAGTTCTTCAGATACAAGCTTTGCGTGTTATAATTAGGCTTTTCTTGCCCATTTGATACTTGGAACTGTTGCTTAGCTTTATTCCAAATCAACCGGTTAGTTGAATTTACATCTAATATTTCATAGGCTCGAATCAATACAGCAGCCCTGACCCTCTTTTGTTCATTCTCGAAGGTTATATCAACACCCGAATCATGTGAATTAAAAGCTAGCGTTCTGTAGTATGGTATTTCTCCTTCAATTCTATAATTGTTACGGTGATACATCTTTTTGTCCTTAATGGAGCCCTCTTCTTCGTGATAGTAGAATTCTACTGTACGAATATAAATATGATACCGATCCCTCACATTGATATAACCCCCATAAAGGAACACCTCAGCAAGTTTTCTCATGCGTTCTTGAATATCTTCTTTATCAGATTGATAAAAACGCCTTATTTGCTCTGTTAATCTGCTTACCATGATTCTATGATATTACGAAAGACCCTACGAAAATACCGAGATTATTTGCCATCGCAAAATAACAAAAAACATTTGAGATAGCCAAGGCATTTCGGGCGAAATCTAACCAAAAGTCGATAGATTTCGCCCGGAAGGCCAATATTCTGGGCGAAATCTACCAATAATTGTATACTTTTCGCCCGAACATTTGTTAAGCTCGTTTATAATAAATCACCAAAATATTTTAGCCTATCTATTCCGTACAATTCATGAGATTTTCTATCGCTATAGTAAACCATCACTTCGGGTATTACAGCAGGAATGCTGCCACGAGATTTTCTCTGCACATAATTACCATTTGTCCTCCACCACTCATTTATCATATAAACATCGTTTAAGGGAGGATTCATGTTTGTGCAGTTTTCAAGTCGTCCAGCACCAAAATCAACTGCCAATTTACTGGTAATCAAGTTTTCACAAACCCTCACGTCAGATTCTTTAGCTTTAATATTAGCAATTGTTCCAATCCAAATCTGAAGGAATTCTGTCTGTTCATTTTCAAAATCATGAATATGGTGATCATGATTTCTCATGCGCATACCAACAGTTTGTTTAAAGGTCATCCCACAATAGTACTTGTCTTTATTACGTTTCCTCCTTGCTTGAAAAACATACAGATTAAACACTTCAGAACGTTTTTCTTCCCATTTTCTCAGTTCTTCTTTAGAATTAAATGGGCCATACCATTTAATAAGATAAGTATCAATTCTTTGCATATTCCTATTTTATTAAAGCCTGATTAAACTATTCTCAGATAATCCATTATTTATTTGCCGATGCAGAAGATGCAACATATTGATTATCAAGAAGTTGTCAACTAAATGGTACAAATATGGTAGAGTTTTGCAGTACAACTTTCAAAACCTTCACATTTAACACTTTTGACTTAGTTTAACGCTGTGCGATAAAGTGAACTTCAATAATCATCCCTTAAAAAAGTGGTCTTTCGTCGTTTCTAACTATGATAATTTTCAACTACCCAACTCTGGTAGTTCCACCTCGTATCTCCAAATACGCGAAATACCCGTTGTGGTATCATCAATGTATTTGTTGCAGAATGGATATATAATACTCCACTGCTTTTCCCAACCTTTTTCCCACATATAGAACAATGCCATCCCCAATGCCTGCGGTTTACTTGCCAACGGAGAAAAATAAACATTCGTAAAATCGTTACGTCTTTTACGATTCATATAATCCCTCAGGGCTTGGGCTGTTGAGAACGGGTCATTTGCTGGCGCAAAAATATTCATATCCATGTTTTTAAAACAGTCTGTACCAATAGCGGTTTCAGCTTGATAAGCTCTTAGGATATTCTCTTGGAACATTCCTGGACTTGTCGGAGGAAATCCAAAAAGCAGAACTTTCTTCTTCGCACTTTTCTTCGCACTAGCCACGTCAATGATACGACTGTGATCATATCCTGCAGCAATTACTAATAAATCATTCTTCATGTCTGATACATGTTGTCCACCATATCCTAGTATCTGCCTTACCTCTAATGGAGTATCAGAAAATTGGGTGTTTTCATTATACTTATACTTGTTTGGCTCTGTATAAATTGTGTCAAAACTATTAAAGCCTTTAATCTGTAGAAAACGCAGAAGGAGTAACAGTTGGGGAATTACAAAGCCAGTAATGTCGATACATAGTCGTTTGTATCCAGCCTGTTTCAAAGCTTCACAGATGCCACCATCGAATTCGCTAGTAATTTGAAACAATCGTATTCCTTCTTTTTCTTCTGGTTTGTTCAATTCTGTACAAACCCACCATATTTCTTTACAAGGAATCCTTACTGCTGGTTCTCTCACACGGTCAGCCTCTACGTATGACGAGATAAGGCAGTCATATTCTTCCAATCCAGAAAGATTATCCACTGAGTCATATTTCACTTTTTTAAAATAATTATAATCCATTGTCATCAAATAATGTGGGTTGAACTTGAGTAGCCTCTGCGAGTTTTTTTATTCCTTTTTGCGCAGCGAAAGGGAAGTTATAGGCCTTTAATTTATTCCGAACGAAGTCTTCATATTCATCAGCCCTGTTGGGGTTCAGTATAATCTCCGCATCGTTTTTTGATATTTCAACGTTTCCTCGTGTCTCTAGTGACAACTCATATTTGGGTATTAGAATAGTATTCAACTTATAGGTTGAGCTTTTAGAATCAGCATTCTTCTTTCTTCGATCCTTATGAGGCACAATATAAGAATACATTTCGAGCATTTTAAGAGTCCGCAAGGCTTCTGACGAAAGAGTCTCCTCCTGCACACTAAAAATATTAATTGAGCACTGTGGAGGCAAGTCCGAAAAACGGACATTTTGCAAATAACCACCAAGTCGCTTAACCGCCTCCATAACACCGTTCACGTCGTTAGGAATACGATTCTCTTCAAAAAACCAGTCGTATGTATTTTCTATTCCGGCTTGTTGCGATTCTACTTTTAAGAGGCGTCCCTTAACAAACGGTTCCTTACTTGTATTGAAATATTGTTTTGAGTAGGCATGCTTCAGCAACCTAAGCAACGTCCTTGGTGTTCCACAAGATAACTTGATGAGAGTATCAAGCCCATAATATGGTATAGGGATGTTAGCAGAACGAGCAATGGAATCCCTAAGATCCGTGCGGTAATAGTGCAGATACTTTGCCATATCATTATCTGCAAGATTCACCTTTTTGAGGTACTGTAAAGCCATATCATGTATTGAATTTGCGTCCACAACTAAATTGGTGCTCTTTGCTTTAATCTTTTTATACATAAAAACAATGCAAGCGCGTTCAATCAAGAGGTCTTGCTCAAAATTCAAGCATTCAAGTATCTGATTAATCTCCTCTTTAGTGAGTGATTGGTGCTTATATTTTTCTAAGTTCTTTCCTAGTTTTTCTTTCACTTTGGCAGTGGACTTGACCTTTTGAGCCCTCTCTAATAATACTTTAGGAATAATGTCTTCTATTTGTGCATTCAAATCGAAGTCTTTACTAAGTGTAATGCCTGCTCCTTGAAGCCTCCTTACACAGATATTCTTCAAATAGTCCTTATAATTTTCTGCTTCTCTAATTTTCTCATCTAATTTCACTCGTTCAAACTCTGATCCTTCACGGTTTTCTTCAATTTTACCCATAGTATAGTAAGTTCTTATGCCATAAGGACGTGTTCCAATTCTAATTGAACAGCTTGTGGGCTTTTCTCTAAGTAACGTCATCATAACTTGTTGTTGCTGTTCCGAAAAATTCTCATATTCATCAACCAAAAAGAGAATATGCTTTTTCTTGAAAAAGCTAACTGTTTTTTTGAGCAAGTTAGGAATGCCATATGTTAGCGCACCAATATTCAGTGAGATATCCACTTGAGGCTGGCTCTTACCGAGCAATAGAAAGTTATGAATCTCATACAGCAGTTTCTTTTGCAATTGTATAAAGTAGTCGCGCAGTTTATCCAAATCACTGCACAAAATATCACAATTCATAAACAGGTTGATAATACCGTTTACTAAATCCACATTTTCTCCCTCATCAATAATACCTTCTGATTGCATATCAGACAAAATATAGAGAATACGTTCGCCTATCCAAAGTTCCCAATAAAAGGCAAAAAGCAACTCCCATGTATTATCGTCCACGCCCTTACCAGAAAAAACATTGGCATTCAGTCCACTGCATCGGATATATAGACCTATAAAACTCTCCTTATCAAAACCAGCCTTCAAGCTACTTCCATTTTCTGATGTGATTCGGATTTTCTGCAATTCATATGAATAATATTTCATAATATGGGTTTTTCCACTTCCCTTGCCTCCTTCCATAATCATAGGCATCAGGGAACCAGGTTTCAGAATCTCGTTGAAACCAGCTTGGTCGTTAATGTCCACCCAATACTTGAAGATGTCCTCATCAGTATAGTCAACTGCTTTGTTAATGTCAAAAGGATTCTTTATCATACGCTTTAAAAATAAACTTTGTTATATCTTTTGAAAATTGGTGTCCACTCCTCATCATCCTCATCATACCAAATGATAGGCAATGTGTTGTTCGGAGTATTATGGTAAAGGCTCAACAATAGTTGACAGTCGCCAAAACCTAACGCGCTATGTTCTACTATCACTTTGCGTTCCTTTTCGCTCTTTTTAGGATAATCTTTCTCCACGATCTTAACCATCAACTTCTCACCATACTTGAAAACCATTTTACGTACTTGTTCTTTTGACACATCATCATTAAAATAACGCGAATCATCACTAAAGCACCTATAACTCTCATTTAGTTCCATTACGGCTTCTGCCTCGTCAAACAGTTTTACTTCACTGTTTTTCAAAGTGGCATTCCTAACGATGTCAATCCCATTCGTTGTTCCAAACATCATTAGGTATGATATTTTAGGAGGATTCTCAAGACTGCGAAGCTTTTCCACGCACCGTTTTACGTTGTTATCACTCTTAGCCTGTTGGCCACTTCCACATAAATCGTCTATGAATACAATATGTTCCACACTAGCACATTCTTTTCTCAACAGAACCTCTCCGGTTGATTTCACTTCATAAAGGTCATCCGTATTAACAAATAACTTCTTGGGAATCTTATTCTCTTGCCTAAAGTAATATAATAAGTGAACCCCACTCTCCGAAGGGTTACCAACACCCAGGAAACGGGTATTCATCAGTCGAACATGGAATGCCGTCTCAATCACATTTTCATCAAGGGTGCCGTTATTAGCCTCCCTAATGGCTTGAATGATAGGGGTCCGATACTTATCTCTGTATAATGCTCTTAGGATAGCTCTTATACTGGCATTGTTGAAATACATACATTTAGATAACAAGTAAAGGGCATCGTCCCTCTCATCTTCCTTGAAGTTGCCCAGCCAATCCTCAATCCAGGGTTTCAGAACCCGATTATCCCATAGAATGCTGTTTAAGATATCAATCTTGTTGTATATGGCATATCTCTCCCTATCTTCCATATTCTCTATTTCTTGAATACCAGTATCCATTCCCTGGTAATCCTATTAGCGGTTTTATTTCTTTTGGTCATCAGGCCGTAAGATTTAATATCATCTATCAGTTTAAACTGTAATGTCATGCCTTTGCATTCAAGATATCGGGTCAAGTAGTCCTGCGTATAAAATGACTGTCCACATACGGTGTTATTGCCTATTACAATCACCATATAACCATTCGCTTTTAGTACTCGGCAAGACTCATCTAAAGCTACTTTCATCTCATTTAGGTAGTTGGCAACAAGGAATGCCCTTTCTGTTTTGCCTTTATTGTATAGCATCCGCAATACCTGGTCAGCTGCTTCAATTCCGGTGTAGCTTTCAAAAACTTCCGATTTCTTGTAGTCTTCTCTACCAATGTTGCGTTTCTTCAATTCCCTAACATTTTCAAGTTTTACCCTATTTAGCCAATACAGATTCAGCCATGATGCACGGATATATTTCTGTGCTCCCGCATACGGAGGCGAAGTCAGTATCAGATCAACACTTTTGTCTTCTAGTCCCAGTTGCCGCGCATCATTAGCGACAATCCTAGCAGCCACATCATCTCGTATCTTGCCGTTAAGTGTTTCAAGCCTGTCAATATTTGCTTTGCAAATTGTTTCAAATTTCATGTAAACATTAATCGTCTTTAGCTCTTCAAGCTTCTCCCTTACTTCCTTCTCTCGATTTGGGTTGGCGCTGAAACGCCTAGGATTCCAGCGAACCGGCACGGAGATAGATGGATCAGAGTAGCTCACTTTCCTGGCTGTACTAGAAAAACAAAGCTCAAAGAACGCCCTTTGACGTTCATCCTCAACTTTATTGATGGCTCGTTGAAGGTTCGTCAGCTGGCGCAGACTTGTCATGGAGTACCAAACTGCTACCGCATTGGGATATTCAATAATCTTTCTGTAGCTTTTGGCCCGTTTCATTATCTGGCCTAAAGTTTCCTGAAGTGTTTCTTTTGCAATATAGTTTGTTTTTACCGAGGTTATTAACTCTGCCAACGGGTTGGCATCGGCCCCCAATGCACTCCGCCCACTGAGTAGAGCTTCTAAAAGAACCGTTCCCGTGCCGCAGAAAGGGTCAAGAACAATGCCATTACTAGGGCAAAACACGTCAGTAGCAAGGAAATAATATGGAATATTAGCCAACAACTTGGCTGGATATGAGTGAATCTGATGCGAATAACGATCACTTTTCTTCAACTCTGGCACCAAACTACGGAAATTAACAGTTATTGGCATACCCGTTTTCATATATGAAAGCCGGTATGCTTCTAGTTCCTTTTTAATTCTTGCTTGTCTTTGATCGACCATTGCCCTTTATTATATAAAGCCTTGTATGCTCATTGGGATTATGCCTTTAAAAGTTATTTCCCACCATCGTCACCATCGTCACCATCGCCCTGTTCGAGCATGCCCCTGACGCGCTTATCAAAGTCTGAATCTATGCGCTGCGTTCGGTTAAAGATGTCGTACTCTCGCTCAGCTTTGTCTTTTGCCTGCTTAGCGGACACGTTTCCCTTATCCGGTAGTATCTCATATCGCCTAAAAGCGAGAAATTCGTTGACGCTGGCTGCGAACTGCTCCATATTGAACGTGTTTTCACGCTCGATAAGGTCTTCGATGTAGTCGAAATAACCTGAGACGGCTCGCTCGAGTTGGCGGATTTCTTTCTCAGTCAGGTAGTTTTTTGCCACTGACACGTCCGATTTGAGGATGCGCCCGTCGGGAGAGTTCTTCCATGTGGTCAACCCCATGTGCTCCTTAGCGTGGTCTGCTTTGGTGTAGATGATTTCGGCAGCAGTATGGCCAGTGATAGCATAATGGAAGCGGTTCTGCACCATCGCATAGAACTCCCGTGTCGTCGGCGAGTTGCTATCATAATCGATGCTACACTCGGCATAGATATCTGTTATCTGTTGCCATATCCTGCGCTCGCTGGCGCGGATGGAACGCACCCGTTCCAGCAACTCGCGAAAGTAGTCTTTGCCGAACACAGAAATGCCCTGCTTCAACCTGTCGTCGTCAAGAACGAATCCCTTGCGGATATACTCGTTGAGTACTCTGGTTGCCCACTGACGGAACCGGGTTGCCCGTAACGATGACACACGGTAGCCGACGGCGATAATGGCATCAAGGCTATAAAAATCAACTTGACGTCTTATTTCTCTTGAACCCTCAATTTGAACTGTTTCCATTTTGGAAATAGTTGCCTGCTCTTGCAGTTCTCCTTCCTCATAAATGTTTGAAAGATGCTTGCTGATTGCAGGCACGCCAACTCCGAAGAGTTGAGACATTGCCTTCTGGGTACACCAGATGGTGTCATCCTTGATGACCACCTGCACTTTGCCGTCATCTTCGGGCAGGTTGTATAACAAAAACTGTATTTCGTTGCTCATATCTCTGTCAAATAATAGCCTTATTGCGTCACTTTTTGCGCACAAAGATAGTAATTAGTTATAAAATAAGCAAGAAGTATGAACGCCCCCGTCATGGCAAATTATTCAATATATGATTTGTCAATTTCAATGTTCTTTAAAAAAACTACACTTTTCAATGTTTTTTCTGCTACAAAAATTACACTTTTCAAATAATAAGCCCCAAAAGCGCGGTAGAAAAATCAAAGGAAAATGCTTGGATTGAGTCTAAATAAGAAACTTAAAGTATTGAAAATTAATAGGATAACTTTTTGACGAAATGCGTCCACTTTCTTTCAAGAGTTTCGTGACATGTTGATTATCATCACATTACTTGCCGATGCAAAAGGATAAATCAACATTTATTTGGTCATTTGGCTGGATTCCGTTTGGTTATTTGGCTTATTTGTACGGGGAAGTCACAGCAACCATTGGCAGTAACAAGGTTCACTGGGCGAAATCAGTCAGTAATTGGATACATTTCGCCCGAATAGGGATAATCATCATTGATGGTCACCTTTCTATAAGGTTCCAGTAATACCTATCAACAATAGGTGCGATATTCAATACAGACCATCATGTGATAAAGTGTTCAAGACAACAAAAGGTGAATAAAACGCTGTAACCCGTTACTGATATTCAATTATTTAATGCTGCTATATGTTCACTACTGATTTGAATACATCCACGCAGATATGTTTATCGTGTTGAAAGACCATTATCTTGTATTCATTATTTCGTTTGCAAAAATAGACATTTTTTGTCTAACTACGCAAGTGACGAAGTCATGATAAAAGATTTATTTAAAGAAAAAACTGTCAATTAGATTCTCTAACATTTTCGCATATTCTTCGTCTCTGTCTGCTTTGTGGCAAATATATAAAGAAAGGATGTCAACAACAGCAGACTGGCTAAGTAGCTTAGGATTGTATTTCCAGACCTCTAATGTATATGGATGATTTCCCTTTTTATCGAAAGCCGTGATCTCAGATAATTGGCTTTTGCTGATAGCGTAGCATGTTCCTTCTTTTGGATCAGCCGTATTGGTATAATAGCGTACAGCATCCATTCCACTGAGCGATGCACCATTGGGCTTTCCATCAGAATATACTACTTTCTCTATCGGAGAACTTAGATATGCAATGCAGGGCTCCCACAAGCTTCTTCCTGATTTCATCATCTGCACTTTCTTTTCCTCACCTCTTGACACCAAGACCAGTTCTTTCGATTTGAGCCATCTTACGGCCCTGTTAGCTGTCGAATAGGAAACGTCAAACGCTTCCATGATTTCATTGACACTCATCCATAGCGGTCCGAAGATGATACTGTGTAGTATCAGGCACTGTGCCAATGCAGGAATTTCTTCCTTTATGTCTTTGCCTGTCTGAGGCAGTTTTCTGAGATCCATCAGCAGGGAAGGGACGAACATTTGTTTCCCGACAATGATGAAGTTCACGCGCTGGTGGATGAGGCGCTGGATGTTGTATGATGGGATGTCTCTGATAACAATAATACTAATGATACCGCACTTATCTGACATGATCTGCATATGCCGCTGTATCTGTGCCGGGGTTAGTGTTTTCACTTCCTTCGGGTAGCACAGCATCACGGGAATGCCGAACAGTGATGATATGTAGCACTTGTACTGCTCAATCAGCACTGCCGGCATTCTCTTTCGAAGCTCGTCGTCAACTACCCTTATTTTAATTGTCTGGTCGATCAAAGAATAGATATACGACTGGGTTTGTTCTATAACGGCTTTCTCTTTATCTTCCATACTCTTTGTGTCTGTGATTATTTGCAAAGTTAATGATTATATTCTGCATGGCAAAAGATTAGAAGCCCTTACTCTTATTTTTTAATCAATTATAACTTATTTCATTTCATAGGCTTCATCCATTCTGTCAATTGCCTCTTGCGCATCACTGCTTTTCATCTTGGCATAATGCTGAGTGCTTGATACATTTTTGTGCCCGAGCAGGTTGGAGATGACGTAAATTCCTGTGCCCAGTTCCTGAAGCATCATGGCAAAAGTGTGCCTAAAGCAATGAAACGTGATATGTTTGTTGATACCCGCTGCTTTGAGCCACCTCGAAAGATGTGTGTTCAGAATGCTTTCTGTTAGTTTCGTAAACACCAATCCTTCATTCTGCCTTTCTCCCAAGATATTTATGGCTGCCTTTGATATAGGAAGGTAGACGAAGTGGTCTGTCTTCGACATCTTGATCTCAATATAGGTGTTCTGAGTCGATCTGTCTACAATTTGCTCCCAATGTAATTTCAGCACATCGCTCCTTCTTAGACCTGTGTAGATGGAAAGTAGGCATGCTCTCCGCAGTTCTGGGCACTTCTCGTATGGAGTTTGCTCTAGCAGATGTACCTCGTTGATGCTCAAATACTCCTTCTGGGTGTCATGGTTCCATCTGATTGGTCTCACATATTTTGTGTAATCCTCGCCAAGGACATGATCCACGAACGCAAGCTTGACCAAGCTCAAGAACACATTGAAGTAGGCACTTGCTGTATTATGTGACAGTTCCTTTGCTCCGTCGTGCAGCTTTGTGTCCCTCAAAAGATATGCTCTGTATTTATTACACAAAGCACCGTTAATATCCTTGAATGCGCATTTGTGGTTACAGAATTTCTCGAAGTGGAGCCTCGCGCATTCGTACTTGGGACCATGATAGTCACCATTCTTTCTGAAATACTCCAAAAAGTCACCATCCAGATTGTCTTTCGAGATAAAAGAGAAGTCCCTTCTCACCAACTGTAGATACCTCTTGCATCGGATTTCCTCCGCAACTTCCTCAATCACCTTGTTATGCTGTTTTTGAATAGCGTTTTTCGGCTTCGTGTAGAGCTCAAGGTTCAGGAACTCATATCTGATGACATGACCCCGAATATCAGTAATGGAAGGTCTGAACTCAAGGTAGACAGACTTCATGGTGTCACCTCTCTTTGATTTGTATCTCAATGCAACTCTATACATGGTGTTGCCTCCTTTCTATATTTTTTGCGATGTCACTCTTGAGATAGTGGAGGACGCATTCCATCTTCCTTGTCCTTACCAGGTGAGTGGCGACGAGCATGTACAGCTCGTGCTGTGTGATCTCCATGTTGAGCGTTGCTTCTTCCACAGTGATCCATTTTTGATACAGAAAGCGTTCTCTGTCCCAGGCTACAATAGCTTCCTCTTTGTCAAATCTTCTGAACTTGCCAAGATAATAGCAAGAGATATTATTCCTGTCGGCAAACTTCAGTACCCAAGCCCTTCCCATTCTGATTTGCTTCATGAGCCCCTTCAGAGAAAAGGAGCTTTTCCCGATTGGAGATGAGGGAAGGACGTCTAGGGAAGAATACCACTTCGTGAATTCCCTGGCACGAATTCCGATGGTTCCGTTACGGCCTTTTACGCTTTTGATCTTGCCCGATAAAATCTGGCTGTTGACATACTGGCGGCTGAACCCTGATAGTTCAGCTGTCTCGGTTACTGTCAGGTAACCTTTGGCAATTGCATACTGCCATTTTTGGTCCAGTCTTTCGAATGGATCATGAAAATACTTGTAGTTTTTTAAGAACATATTATATACGGCCACATTAGAGTGGCTTGGTATATAATAATAAAAATGGTTGTGTTGTCAACACCCCTGAAAATGAGTAAGAATGGGGTAGAAAAAATGACGATTTTATCGTGTGATTATTTGCAAAACTAAGTGTAACTTATTGAATGTCAATACTTATCAAAAATTGCTTATCCTCTTCTGTAAAAATTGTAACCATCTGTATTTCAGTGTATTATAGAGAATTACTTTCCGATGCAGAAGATGCAATATATTGATTATCAAATATATACCAACCAAACGGTACAAATATGGTAGAGTTTTGCAGTACAACTTTCAAAGCCTTCACATTTAACACTTTTGACTAAGTTTAACGATCGAAATGAGTCAAAAACGGGGATTTTGACCATCATCTTAATCATATCGGAATAGTATCAAATCTATAAGCTGATTGCACTAAAGAAACATTGCCATATACATTGGCAGCATTATCAAGTCCCGCTCTTTCCGAATGTCCTTCGAATGAAGGAGGTATCGTTGAAGGATGCGGGCCGAGAACTTCTTCTGGAATTCATCAATGGAAACATGAAGATTGGATGTCGATGACTTGACTTCTATCGGGCAGATTTTAGCTTTACGGGACAACAGGAAGTCTATTTCATAGTTATGCTTGCCCGATGGTGTTGGCCACGTATGGTAATACAACTTATGTCCTGCGGCTGTCAGCATCTGCGATACCACGTTCTCATATACGTAGCCCACATCTGCGTTCAGTTTATCGCTCAGCAATTTTTGGTAAATGACATTCTCTGTAAATGCATCGTCCCAGAAAGCGAGAGTTACGAACAGCCCCGTATCTCCACAATACAATTTGAACTGGTCGCGGTTGATGTGTGATGCCAAGCCTGCACTTGGGTCATTGGCGTGATAAGCCAGGTTTGCGGTCATTGAATCTTTAAGAATGGATATCTGATCTCTCAGACGGTCCAATTTCCCTCCTGTAATCACGCTACTTACCTTATAGCGAGAGGCGTTGCTGTTTAGTTGGGATGGGATAGCGTGAAACAAATCAGAGGTCTGCCCTGACGGATCCAACTCGTAGAAATCCTCATCGTAGAGGTCAAGGATGCTGCGTTTGCGCTGGTCAACAATACTCAAATCGTGTGAGTCAATGTAGTCGTTGACTGCCTGGGGCATGCCTCCAACCAAGACATACAGACGAAAATCACGCATCATTCGACGGTTGGTATCGTCACTTAGCGGACTTAGGCTGTTGAACATTGTGCGCAAAAGTGGAATAGTTTGGTCGTCTCCCAATGCCCAACGAAACTCCTCATAATCCATGGGGTACATATCAAGGCGCGTTTCCTCACTGGGAATGAGAATGTTTTTCTGTTGCTCGGAGTTGCCAGCTGACTTCCTTTTACGCTTGATGCTCAATAGAGAGCCTGTTTCGATGTAATCGTAGCGTCCATCGGCCACAAGTGTTTTAATGGCTTGCCGGGCTAATGGCTGCTTCTGTATTTCATCAAAGATGATGACAGACTTGCGTGGTTTCAGGCTTTTTCGATAGTTAAGTTGCAATTGGGTGAAGATGTAGTCCAAATTGGAGACATCTTCAAACAAACGGTGTATTGCTTGCGTTGCTGTTGAGAAGTCAACCAAAATGTAGCTCTCGTATTCATTACGGGCAAATTCCTCGGCAACAGTGGACTTGCCGACACGCCTTGCACCCCTGATAAGAAGTGCTGTCGTTCCGTGCTGATTTTGCTTCCAACTCAGCATTTGCTCATATATTTTGCGTCTGAAAATTCTTTCTGCCATTTTCCTCTTTGTATTATCAGGTGCAAATGTAAACATAAAATCCCAAATATCAAAGGAAATGTGCAGAAAATGCCGAAATTCTCAAAGGCTGAATACTGGAAAATGCCGAAATTCTCAAAGGTTGAATACTGAAAAATGCCGAAATTCTCAAAGGTTGAATACTTTATTGATTGCGTCGACTGCATCGACACAATTAACTGAAATAAATAAGTCAAAAATATAATAATAGGACATTCTTTCATATCTATTTGCGCAGTTAGACAAAAAATGTCTATTTTTGCTAACAAAATAATGAACACAAGATAATGGCATCTTCTCTATTTCTAAACCACCTCATGATACATCTTAAGACGTTAGATCACTTGCGAAAACATACATGATATCCTGAACTTTTTTTCTCCGGGCTTATAATCAGCGTTTTTTTGTACTTTTGTAACTCAATAATCTTAACCAAATCATTATGGAACTATCTAAATCAGACAAGCGGCTATGCCGTGAATTAATCAATACTGGACTCGAAAGGGAGTGCAGGCATTTTGTTGAGCAGATTCAGAGAATTGCCAGAGAACCGATCCCTCCCGAGCAACTCAACGAACCTACCGTGAGGAGAACGGTCAAAGTGTCGAACGAGTGTGGCACAAACGCTTCACCCAGCTGTTCAGAGCCACCGACAAATTCAACGATCACGTGGCTCGCCGCTACGACGATGTCACAGGCTCCCACTACCTCGATTGCGTTGCAGTCCTGTACTTTGACAAATGGCTGACCGATGAAGAAATTGCCCGCCTCAGCGACGAGCCCCGTGAGTACATCAAAAGATTTGCATCATTCTACTCAAACGATTCCAACTGACTTCAATACAAGTCATGTTTTTTGTACTCAAAAGCATTTTTGAAAAACTCCAATTGAAATAGAAATGTCCAAATCAGAAGTCAAGAACTATATCAAGTCACTGGAGCGCAGCTCATTAGAGGAGTTGGTGATGGACTTGTATTCGGCTCGCAAAGAAGCGAAAGAGTATCTTGAGTATGTGATCAAGCCAGATGACAATGCGAAGCTGGAAGAATATAGGAAAATCATTACAAATGAGTTTTTCCCAGCCGTGGCGATGCAAAATTGAGATTCTCGGTCTGCCGTAAAGCGGTGTCAGAATTCAAGTCACTCGATCCTCTTCCCGAGTTGTTGGCCGACTTGATGCTCAGCATTCCGGAATATGCCAGTCAAATTGCTGATGAGTGTGGCGACATGTGGGAACAGTTCTACGATGCAGCCGAGAACAATTTCAAAGCAGCCATGAAGTTTATAAGCCAACACCATCTTCAAAGTCATTTCCAGCAACGGATAGACACAATTCTGCATAATTGCGAGTCATCCGGCTGGGGATTCCCTGACACAATGTGGGACATCCATTATGATTATTCAGATATGCCAGAGGAATAGAATGATTGACCGCAAAATGCGTTGTATTAGTAAGTTGAATGATGTCTAGTGTTGTTTTTCCAACGAAATCAGATTTTTCTCATGTTGTTATTTAAGGAAAAACGATTCTAAAACTAATATAATTGCAATAAAATTGCATAAATATTTACTTTCCCACGCACCATCGACAATCAATTGAATATCAGCGTTCAGTGAATTTAATCGGTACATGGCTATTTTTCGAAAGTTTTTCGAAAGTAAGCGAAAGTGCAAGTGCTTGATAATAAGCGCTTTGCTGTTTTGACTTGTACCGCGCCTTTTTGCTCGATTTGAGAGTTTCTCGTTTGAATGTATTATCCCGCTGGATTTCAACGAGTTCCTCTCTGTACGCTACATGTTTCAATTGCGCTGCAAAGTTACACATTTTTCACGGAAAACGTGCAGAATGCGCTCCTTTTTTGATTTTTAATCCGGGGGTTACATTTTTTTGTGCACTTTAGATCCACGACCTTTATCCTCAATGCTTCTTATCCCAACGTGTATTAGGTCAAGGCCAGGGTATCCGCTTCACTATATCGAACCTAACTTCAGCAAATGGCTGCACACGCCACCCCAAAAGGCTACCCAGCGTCTTTCGTTAAAGAACAGTTTTAGTCTTCTTACCCTGCACCGTCATAGAGTATGTTGACTAGTGCTGATGGTCAGTCTATATCCAATGAAAATCTGAAGCGAGTAGCATTCCTCTTGGCCGGTGACATTGATTTCATTTGCTTAAGCATCGACATGTAGCTGGCACCAGTTACCATGCCAGCTAACATTATTGCGCTGAAGCGTCAAAGCCCATGGAAGGAATATTTTGGAGATTTCATCAATATCGTCGTAACATGTGAGTATTTCGCAAAGCCTCTGTTCCTCAGTCCAACGAGCATAGTATCATATTTACACAGATGGTTGATGGCAAGCCCGTAGAGTCCATCATCCCTAAGGATATTATCCTCGAAAACTACAAGGTAGTCGGTAACTATCGCCGCCTGTGAACAGACTACTATAAACGAGACATCCCCCGACTCAGCTCACGAAAAGCAGAATCAGGGGATGCTCGTAGGATGCAAAGCCGTCCATCTACAACTCAATATTATACTTCCTTCGTCTTACCACATCCATCATACATCTTCCTTCCATTTAGCTCTTCCTTCAACAAACGTACGGGCATTCATTTTCCATACCCAATGCACTCACCAAAGTCCATCAGGTATGCCGACATATCCTTATGTCTATAAGTATCGAGCCTTCTCATTTTCAATTATGTCTCTTCTATCTTAGCTTCAAGAACCACCTCATCTGGTTTTAGGTTAGCTTCACTCTCAACCTCTATCGTCTTTGTTATTTCTTCTATCCTTGGTTCAATAACAACCGTCAAGAAGCCGTCCTTTTGATAATCCTCACAAAGAAACCTCCAGATTAAAGGGATTTCTTTCTTCCCCTCTCTCGGAATAATGCTAATTGTAAATAACCTACTATCCTTTTGGACAAAGACGCTCTCTTTAGGTCGATATTCCACGCCTGTATCGTAAACTTGGAACACTTCCCTTTTTGCATCCCTGCCAACATTTATTTGAGCTCTTGCAGTCTCATTTATATGAGGGTCATTACAATAGCTAAACCTATCAGAAATATCTTCTATATCCTCATCTCTGAAGAACACTTGTAGCTTTGGTGTCTTTATTACAGTACTACCTGTGTTCTCTATCTGAATACGCAACTTGCACCACCTCTTATCTACCCTTATAGTTCTATTCCATGGCGATATGCCAGAGTGAGTTGTAATGGCATTAATTTGCTTCAATGTTGCCATAAAATCTAATGCCAACGGATTTTGCTCTTGATAAACGTAATGGTATGTTGTCCGTACATATTCAGGATATATCACCACTTCCTCTTCTCCATCAAAGGAAACAGTCACATCCGTTGCTTCCTTGAATTGGCAGTTGTTCACATACCAGTTATATGTTGTTCTATAACGCTCCAAGTGATCAACTATATCCTCCCATGAAGCTATGTCAACGGCAAAGAGGCTCTTATTCCTATTCTCAATATCCTTCTTCCTTATATAAGATTCTATTTTGGCATCTTTGTTCGCTGTGGTGGCGAAAACGAGCAGCTTTAATTCCGGTTCAAAGGTTAATGCTTTCTCGATTTCATCCTCAATCTCTGCCTCTGTAAGTTCAGCATTTGTATAGTCATCCTTACCCTTGCACTGAATACCACAATAGCCCTTATACTTCTCTACGTAAGCATACACATCCACACCATGTTGGTTTTGCCCCTGCCTACCATGCTGTTTGATGGTATCTTCGCAGTCCCATATCTCACCCCACAATAATTTGCAGAGCTTTTCGAAATCTTGCCAATTACTAGGCTTTTTCATCTGAGTTGGTGCAATCATATCATAAAAGGATCTAAAGTCAGTTCACTTTTTCCACAATTTTCCTCGCCAGCAGCGTCACTTCCAGTATATGCAGTAACTGCACGTAGCAAATCCTGCATATCGCTATTAGCGACGTATCATAATGCTTACTCCTGTCTGAGTCATCATAGTAGCATTTCACCTCTTGCGTCAATACCACATATTCCAAGCCTCCCTCTCCATGGCTTGCGGCGTTTCGCACCTTATTGTTCATGGCTCCATCGAGATAGTCGTATATGGTTGCATAGTCTTCCAGATGTTCTAGCATTTTCCCCCCCGATAATCTTGCAAATTTATCAATTGAATCCACTCCCCCCACCTTCGGATTGGTAAATGTATCAATATTACCGTTTTCCACTATATTGTTCAAACCTACCATAATCTTCAATGCATGTGTATAGGTCTCAAAACCTTTACTATACATGGAAACGACCTCTTCACAAGAAATAGTTACAATTTTCAAATTCCCCCTCTTGGCAACGTCACTTTCACCCACACTCGAATAAATCATAGCCGGTATCAGTTTTTGTATCTTATTCATCGCTTCGGCTATATATGGTATAGCTTCATTTTCGTACCATGCCGAAATCTTCCCGCTTTCATCCAACTTCTCCTTTATTGCCTTGATGTCAGCCGAAGACGCGCCATTCAAGTAATCACTAAGTGGCTTCACATTTCGCTTAAAATAATGCTCATAATAGTAAGGTGTAATGAGATTATGATAGCTTTTCTCTATCAATTCAAAATAAGTATCATACATGCCTTTGGATGAGGTCAATGGTTTATACCTCTTCATATCGAAGAGTAATGCCATTTTTTTACTGAAAGCATCTACATTCCCTTTTTTGAATATGGGCAGAAGCGACAGTAATACACCTTTATATGGCAGCAGATTCTCCTGCATCCTTTGTAAGAAAAGATCAAATTGATGAACTTCCTCAATTATGAACCCGCCACTATAAGTCAAATTCATATACGGTGATGATAAAGCCATGGATTGCACATAGTCTAAATCTTTCATATAGAGTTCGTCAGAAATAGGCAGCGACGATGAATAGCCTATTGTAGTTATTGGTGCATCTGATGGACTCGGCTGAAAATCACTTTTCTTGGGTCGGAGTCCTTTCTTGCTAAAAGTGTAGTCAAGATTCTCACCACACTCCAGACATTCAAAACTGATAGGCCATTCATATAGACCTATATTCATGTCAATCTGCATCTTTATCTGATATAGTTTGCCACATATTGGGCATTCAACATACCATCTCTGTACCATACTTATCTTTTTATCATTACAGCCGTTGATGAATCTATTGTCTTGTTAACGCATTCTGCTAGATCGTCCAGCGTAAAGAATGGTTCCACGCCTTTCTTTTCCAAATACTTCTGCACCACCATCCAGAAGAACATATAACTGACTGTCAGCAGCCAGTATTGTCCGTAATAAGTCTGCAGAGTTGACCTGTCACTTTTCAGCGGAGAGAAGAAATCGCCATGGAACCGCTCACAACGAGAAGAATACAGAATTCCTGATAGGACATATGTAATTCTTTCTTGCAGACTAAGTGCCTTATATGAATGTGCACCCAGTTTTACGGGCATTCCTTTAATGATGAGCCCCAACAATCTTTCTGCTTTCCTGTGATTGTCTGCCGTCAGATTCTCATCCACAACATATTTTGTCTTTATATCTTCATACATGTCTACGCCCAATATTTCTCTGCATCGAGCACTTACATAATCATGCTGTGTCTTAACCTGTAACTCTCCTGGCAGAAACATCCTTGCTACGATATAATGCAGCACACTCCATGAGACATTGTCACCTATCAAACGGTTAAATACATCCATCAGTTTCTCATTCGTTTTCAACTGAGAATCAAACACAGCATTGCATATACGTTTTATTTTTTCCTCCGTACTGGCTTTCTTATCAAAATACACCTGTTGGTCGTAGTTCTTAAAATACAAAATAATGACTATCTCAAGTGCCCGCCATGCCACATCAAATGCGGCATCAGGTCGCAAAGGGAGTTCATCATACAGATCCAACAAAGTTGAAAGCAGCCTGTTAAGTTCCGCATCCTCAAACAGCATGTCAACAGCTCGGCTTTCATCCAGCGCCATTGGATAAAATACTTGCTTTAGTCCCACCTTATCCATTCTTGCAAGCAGTTCTTCTTGTAATGGTGAAATCCACCTCTCAGAGGGCCAACAATTGTTGTACTTCACCCTCCGTCGCGTCTGTTCATATTCTCTTGTCTCTGCCTCTGTCATAATGTTTATACTCTTTTCTTGTATCATATACCAAACCTCACTTTCAATGTCGGGATAGCCAAACATTGCTCCCAATAGTTGTTATTCACAACATCATAAAAGCGAATCATATCCCCATCACGTCTACATACGAATACAAATCTAAACCTGTTAAGCATGGCACGGCCTTTAGGTCTAAGGCTTTTTGAAAAATATCTGACATTCTTATGGATTTGGTTCTCTACACCGTTCAACATCCGTATTAGTTCTACATACGTCCTTGCAGCATTCATGCTGGTTCCTGCTGTAGTGATACCACCACCCATCGAGATATAAGAGTTCCCATCAGCAAGTTCTATCATGGCATTGACACCATTTTTTCTCAGCTGGATAATATCAGTGTTTGTTGGGTTATATTCGCTCTTACCATCTATCTTATAGCACGAAAGTAATTCAGGCCAGTTCCTGTTTACCGTATCCAGCAATGCCTTGTCTGACCATCCTTCGTGGTCTCTAATATCGACGAAGTAAACATCGTTAGGCTTGAAAATGGCAAACAGAACATTTCCCGTCCTCTTCACATAGCCTGGCGCAGCTAGTTCTTCGCCCAAATGTAAATGTTGGATGCCCCAATCATAAAGCAGACCATCCAACTTATCTTTCTTCGACGCCCCATTAAGATGAGCATTCACGCTTTCACCTTTTTCTATCTTGCTCTCCAACCATGCGAGACCAATTTTCACATTTTCAGGGCATACAAATGTATCTGCCTTATGAATCTTACGTGGCCTTGTTTCCACAAGTCTCGATACATAAGAGCAATAGGCATGAAGAGTGTCTTTTTCATTGTTCAGTTCAGATGTATCAAAACCAAGTTCATCCATTTCTTTCTTAAAGATATTGGCAAGTGTTGATCGTGTCTTGAATGTGATATGTATCTTTTGTGCCATTGTCTTGTGTCAACGTTATTAATCAAATATAGATAATAATCACCGTGTCACTCATGTTAATTCGAAAAGTCTTACAATTCTTCCCATAGCATTGAGTATGATTCAAGCAGTTTGAGGGAAATGTGCTGTTCAGTAGCGGTCTTGCGCCAGTCTTTGATGGCAGCACGAACCTCCTCAATAATCTCTGATGCTTCTTGGTGTTCAAGCATGTAGCTTTCACTTGCAGAGAGTAAGGCGTTGATGTCTGACTCTTCTGTGTATGAATCGATGAGTAAGCATTGATGTGACTTTGCTCCTGGATTGATATCGTATGCTGGAGAGAGTGTCCAGCCTTTCGGCGTGAGCAGGAAACCATGATTGCGGAAGTGGTCATCGGTATTGCCAAACATGACGTTAAATGCCACTCTGCGATATAGTTCCCTGAGATTCTGACGCACATCGGAACACCCACGAAGGATGAAATCAACAATATCAAGATAGCCGTTACCTGTGCTGCTGCCAGCACCATCATCAAGACCAAGCAACGACATAGCGGAAGCAAAATGAATGCGACGGCCCTCTGCTGTTCTATCGAAGCGTTCAGAAAGAAGCAGATCACGGTCTTTTGAAATCTTCATGGTGCGCGTCTTTGCCACGTTGATACCAGCCTTGGCCGCCAGTTGATGTGAAAAGTGCTCTATAAGCTCAGTATTCTCCAGATCCTTTTTTGATGGGAACTTTGCAACGTACAGTTTTCCGTCTGTATCAACCACATTGGCCTTAGGACGAGCACCACCAAGTGAGGTTCCCGGGTCAATCAACTGGTCAAGCCAGCGTTGTTCCGGTAATACATTACGCTCCTCTGCCAACTCAATCTCATGGCAAGCATCGCATAGGGCACGAAGACTCTCAATAGGGGGAACAAGGTATTTTGCACTCGCGTTGATGTAGTCATTACCATCTTCCTCTTTGTAACGTATGCCACCCATGCGCGTAAAGTCTTCAATCCCTATGAGATAGTCGTAATTAGTAAGCATACGTTTCGGCCTACCTTCCTGTTGGGCAGTCAGTCGCTCTCTGCGGTCAAGCAATAAACGCCCCCAACGATCGGGGAAGGAATCCTTGACGAAACCGAAGACATTATCATTACCACGAGGATGCTGCAACGAAGGGACATTCAGCAGGTCACCGCTCAGCAGAATGCCGCCATGCTGCTTCAGCCAATGGCGCGAATACTCAAAGACAAAATGGTCTTTGCCACGAACATGTTCGTAACCCAATGTTCCAATCTCCTGTGGAGCAGATAGAAAGTCAAAATCTGCGTAAACTATAATCCTCTTCATTTTCTCAGTAATTCTGCATCCTGAAGTTGTCTGCCAAGAGCGTCATCAGCAGCAAGCAGGGTGATATCGTTTTCTAGATTAAGTGCAAAGAGAACACGCGCATAGATACCCATGGAAACTGTTGGGTCACCATGTTCCACCTTAGAGACAGTTAGGCGCGTCACCGTAGCTCTGTCTGCAATATCCTGCATAGACAGATGCCTACGCTTGCGGGCCAACATGATTTGCTCGCCCATAATCTTCAGGTTCTGGCTCAATGCCCTTGGCATCGTTTTGCCGAATGTATTCTTTCCCATAATTGTATCTTATCAGGTGCAAAGATAGATAAAAATGTTTAATATAACAAACATTTTGAAATATATTTGTGTCTTAATACATATTATTCGTTCTTTTGATTTGAAAATGGCATTCTATGAATCAATATAGTGAGGCCAACTATTTTCAGAATAATTGCAATAAGCAGATTTCAGCAATCACATACAGCATTTATCTGTTTGTTTCATTGGTTGTAAGTTCTCGTTATTGTTTTTACATTTTTTCACTAAAAATCAAATACATGCTCGAAATAATGATCTGCATGAATGGGAGATTAGTAATTTATTACGACATCTTCAAGAAATATGCTTATTTTTGTGCTATCAAAAATGATATAGACTGTTCCATTTTACTGTGACAGTTTTATCCGTTTCTCAATAACCGAATAGTGTAGAAACTTCAATAAAAGAAACATCAATAGTATGATAGACCAAGTTGCAGATGAGGTTATTCGAGGATATGTCAAAGAAGCATGTGGTATTCTGGGCTTTGACATGTCAAATGTGCGAATTATTTATGTGCCGCAAATACAGCCCGATGCTGGTGTTTCGCATCATTCAACCATCACACCTGACGGATGTCTTGTTCTTGACGAATCGTGGGTTAATCAAGAGATAAGAAATGAGACTCTAACGAGTACGCGTTGTGAAGTTTATTGCAAGGTGCGGATGTTGTATCAGCAGGCAAAAAGACCCAATGGGTTTGATCAATACTCTTATGAAGCAATAGAGGATGCATTGGCTTTCAATTGTGCACTACAAACTATTAAAGGTCTGACACTTCCGATGCCGCCCATTCCTCCACTAGTTAAATCTTTATTGGATAAGACCCAGCGCATATTAAAAGAAGAATTTGGGATGAATACAGAGTATTACTTGATGCCCAAAGAGTTTGTTAAATCTGGCAATGTTTGGAAGTTTATGCTTACACGGAGCGACGAAAAGAAATATGCGGACCGATACTACACAAAACCACCCAAATCGACGGTGAGGGTTATTGACAAGTCTGAGAAGGGAACTGAGGAAAATCCGTTCGATAATGTGAACGAAGCGTCTGATTATATTCGAAAACTTGAAGAGGATGCATTCGCTAATGATGCATTGCTGAGAGATATTGCTTCGCAACAGTATTTCTATGATCTGGAGTTTAGACAGTTTCGAGTCCCTTGGGCGTGTTCTTATGTGTCCTTTTATCATGACGATAACATACCTGCAGATGGATTTATTGTCAATCAGAACCAAATCCATCCCGATGGTAAGTTTCATTTCACCCTGAAACCGAACTTGTATGGTAAGAAATTTCTCTATCGAGGCCAAAGTCAGGACTATCCGAAACCTTGTACGCCTAACCTATATCGTGATGAAACCAAAACCTATTTTTTGGATGATCTGATTTGGTCTCAAGAAATGGAAGTACTACTGATGACCCATCCATTGGTGAAACTGCTTGAGAAAGGCATAGTGATTATGCATGATCATTTTAGCATTCTGATGAATTTAGTGGGATTGGCGCAGCATTATTATCATAAGACTCATTTTTTAGATTTGACATCTGATTTGGAAGGCGCAAAGTTCTTTGCAACGACCAATTATGATAAAGAAACTGATGAATACAAGCCTGTGCATAGTACTGAAAAGTTGGGGATGATTTATTGCTATGAACTTCAGATGCCAGGTGCTTTCGCCCAACAAGAAGGTTATGCCCTGTCTGTGATTGGCAAGCAGGTGTTTATGCGTAGCGGTGCTCAGCATGGATTCCTTTTGGAGATGGACAAGGGAGTAGACTTTAAAAAGATACCTCAAGTCAGAAAATTCTATTTTCGTCATGATCCCACTATATCTGACGAGATATTCAAGCAATCGAACAATGGGAAAAAATATTTTCCTATGGATATTCTAGAAGAAGTATGGAAGGATAAATACAAACAAAGGCTTGAAAACAGGATAGTTTCAGCAGATGCGGTTCGACTGAATGTTTCAAGGAATCCAGGGGAGACGTTCGAAAGTATCTGCCAGAAGCTTAAAAACAGAAACATTATTGTCGACGACATTCATCCATCCTTTGTTCCAGAATTGCTTGACCAATATTATAAGTCAATCAAAGAAGGATGGTGGGAGGAATTCTGCAATGACATATATTTCCATGGTGGAGACGCTTTTATGTTTTAAAACTCATGGCTTGTCTCGAGAAAATTGTATCTATGTGTAGCGGCTCTGAAACACAATTGATTACGATATCATATTGCTATAAAGAGTTGTAGCGAATGTGTCGCCTTATGTAGCATAGTGTAGTATAATTGATAAAAGTAATGTATTAATGAGTACTGGATAGGGGAAAATTAACCATTCTCGTGTTGCTTAGTCTTGCTATAGACGATGAATTAACCACCTATCTGCCAAAAGTCATGCTTATGTGTACTGTTGATCATTGCGCCAGTTGAGTGCAGACGTGCCGTTTTAGAACGTGTATCGTAGTAGCAGGGGTTAGCTCAAAACTGCCGTTATTAACTGAATAGCATATGAAGCTAAAACCTCCAGCTCAAAAACACAACAAACATTGAAAACGCAATGCTTTGGCAGCCTCATATGCGCCACCAAGAAGCACAATTGAATGCTAGATCTATCTGTTATAGCCTTCAATTAGTGACAAACACGTTGTCCCTTTTCATTGGTGACAGCATAAAGAAGCCAAGTCCAAGGCTATTTTTTGCTATGATCGTTATGGTGTGGGCTGCCATGCTCATCATCATTCGTCATTACCCAGTCAAACTTCTTCACCCACCTCCAGACGGTGACGCGCGAGAGGTTGGTCATGCCCTGTATCTGGGGGTTGGACAGGCCGATGCGCATGAGGTAGCACACCTGCATCTTCTGTTTTGTCAAGCCGCGTCCCAGTTCAGCCGACACCCTGCCATGGAATGTCGGGTAAAGCTGGTCGACCGCCTGGAAGAGCTGCTTCCAGTCCGCTTCGCTCATGTCTTTCCTGCCTGCCGAAGATTGCCTGATGGCATAGATGACGTCTTCCGCCTTGCCTTCCAGCTCGGACT
>ONGE01000035.1 GCA_900317325.1 uncultured Prevotellaceae bacterium | reverse complement strand
ACCTGAACACCAGCGAGGTGACCAATATGGGTTGGATGTTTACGAATTGTAATAAACTTACGAGCCTTGATGTAAGCCACTTCAACACGTCCAAGGTGACCAATATGCGTCATATGTTCTCTGGCTGCATTGGCTTAACGAGCCTTGATTTGAGCAGTTTCAACACGTCCAACGTGACCATGATGAATAGCATGTTCTATAACTGCCCTGATCTGCGTACCATCTATGTGGGCAGTGGCTGGAGCACTGCGGCCGTGACGGGCTCCGCTAATATGTTCTTTAACTGCACCTGCCTGGTGGGCGGCCAGGGCACGACCTGGAACTCATCCAACCCGACGGACAAGACCTATGCGCACATCGACGGCGGCCCGAGCAACCCGGGCTACTTCACCGACAAGAACGCGCCTGTGGCTTATGCCTGCTACACGTCCTCGAACACGACGTTGACGTTCTACTACGACAACCAGCGCAGCAGCCGCACTGGCACGACCTACGACCTGAACACGGGCACCAACATTACCGGTTGGGAATCGGACGGCACCAATGCCAGCGTGACCAAGGTGGTCTTTGACCCCTCGTTCGCTGGTGCCCGCCCGACGACCACCAGCGGTTGGTTCTATGGTATGACAAACCTTGAATCCATGACGGGCATGAGTTACCTGAACACCTGTGAGGTCACCAATATGTCTTGGATGTTCTACAACTGCTCTAAACTAACAAGCCTTGATGTGAGCCAATTCAACACGTCCAAGGTGACCGATATGAGTTACATGTTCGACAACTGCAGGACACTAACGAGCCTTGATTTGAGCCACTTCAACACGTCCAAGGTGACCAATATGTGCGCGTTGTTCTTGAACTGCAAATTGACAAGCCTTGACTTGAGCGGTTTCAACACGGCCAACGTGACCGATATGAGATACATGTTCGCTGGCGGCCTCAATCTGCAGACCATCTATGTAGGCAATGACTGGAGCACTGCGGCTGTGACGGAGTCCAGTGATATGTTTACGAACTGCTTCAACCTGGTGGGCGGCAAGGGCACGACCTATGATGCCAACCATGTGGACAAGACCTATGCCCACATCGACGGCGGCACGAGCAACCCGGGCTACTTCACCGCGAAGGCAGGCGGCCCGTGAACCACGATGGCCAGGTGAACATCACCGACGTGACCACGCTCATCAGCATGATCATGAGTGACAACACTAGCGGTAATCCCGAAGCCGACGTGAACAGCGACGGCAACGTCAACATCACCGACGTCACCACACTCATCACCATGGTCATGGGGTCGTGAGAAAGCGGCTGGCGCCGCTGATTAGTGATTAGAGATTAGTGATTAGTGAGCATCCGCCGACAATTTTAAAACTACGAATTACACGAATGAAACTAATTGCATCCGCATTCCGACCAGCTGGAGTGCGGATGCAATATTGTTTTAGTTGTTTTTAAAATCTTGGCGTCTTAGCGCCTTAGCGTGGGGCCCTGGTTGCGGCCACGCCAAGGCGAGGCCCTACAACGCGCAAAGAATTTTTAATACAACAACTGATGCTCGCTGGGGCGAGCAGGTTAATGATTAGAGATTAGTGATTAGTGAGGCTGGCGCGCACTACTGCTTCGCACGATGGGGCGATGGGGCGGATTTTTGGGGGGACGATTTTTAAAATAGGGGCGGGAAATTTTGATATGTAGGAGAAATTTAGCAATTTTGCAGTCTGATTGATTATTATGACCATCACGCTATAAAATTTGTGGGTTCTAGGTAATAATGTTGACAAAAATGCAAATAAACTATCAATTTGCTTTTATCATACTGATGATTATGGTCCTGCTGGCCTCGTGCTCGCAGGAGGAGAAAAAATACCAGATTGGGGTGTCGCAGTGCTCTGACGACATCTGGCGCGACAAGCAGAACTCGGAATTGCAGATCGGCGCTTATTTCCACGATAATGTGGAGCTGCGGTTCGCTGCGGCCTACGACAGCGACGAACGCCAAATCCAGCAGATTGACAGTCTGGTGGCTACCGGTATAGACCTGCTGATTGTGGCTCCTAACCAGGTATCGACGATTTCGCCGGCCATCGACCGTGCCTACGACAAGGGTATTCCGGTGATTGTGTTTGAACGCAAGACCAACACGAAGAAATACACGGCCTATATGGGTGCCGACAACTATGAGATGGGGCACCTGATGGGTGAGTATGTGGCTACACGCTTGAATGAGCGTGGCCGCATCATCGAGGTGATGGGCCTGAAGGGGTCGTCGCCCGCGATTGAGCGCCACAACGGTTTCAGGGAGGCCATTGCCCAGCATCCCGGCATCCAGGTGGTTGCGACCTTGCAAGGCGACTGGACCGAGCCGACGGCCTATAACATGGTCAAGCAATGGCTCGATAAGAACAAGGGCGACGGGAAGATTGATCTGGTGTTCGGCATGAACGACCGCACGGCGATGGGTGCGCGCAAGGCCTTTGAGGAGGCTGGTGGCGCGTTGCCGCTGTTCTGCGGCATCGACGGCTTGCCGGGCGAGAACGGCGGCATCCGTCTGGTGCAGGACTCGCTACTTGACGCGTCCTACATCTACCCCACCCACGGCGACCAGCTGATTCAATTGGCGGTAGATATCCTCGAGGGGAGACCCTATGAGAAGGAGACGAAACTGATGTCGGCGCTTGTCACCCAGGAGAATGCCCGTGTGCTGCTGATGGAAAGCGAGGAAATCATGCGCCAGTCACGCAACCTAGAGCAACTTCATGAAAAAGCAAGCAAATACCTAGATCAATTGGGCAATCAGCGCACGCTCATCTTTGTGGCTCTTGCCGCGATATTCCTGTTGCTGGCCTTGCTTGTAGGCATCTACATGTACTACCTGCAGCGTGCCCGCATCCAGGATGAACGAACCAAGATGGAGCGGGAGCAACTGGACTTCTACACCCAGGTGAGTCACGAGTTGCGCACGCCGCTGACGCTCATCCAGGGCCCATTGGACCAGCTCTTGAGGACCAACGACTTTCGCGACGCGAGCGACAATGCGCGTGAACTTTTCACTATCGTTCGCCGCAATACCCATCACCTGACCGGCTTGGTCAACAAGATGCTTGACGCCCAAGTGGGGACTCACAGCCCAGAGATGTCGAGTGCCGAGGTTGATGCCATCACCGTGTCACAACCCATTGCTGTGCCTACCGAGGTTAACGGACAAGACGAGGACGCTCCCACGGTGCTCATTGTCGATGACAATGCCGACATACGCGCTTATCTGCGCTCCATCCTGCAAGGCAAATACCACCTGCTCGAAGCCGAAGACGGTCAGCGGGGACTGGAACTCGCCCGTGAGCAGGTGCCCGACCTGATCGTGAGTGACGTGATGATGCCTGTGATGAACGGCCTGGAGTTCTGCCAACAGGTGAAAAAAGACGATATTTCCAGCCATATCCCCGTCATCCTGCTCACCGCCCGAGCACTGGAAAGACATCAAATCGAAGGCTATGAAAGCGGAGCCGACGCCTATATCACCAAGCCGTTCTCGCCGGAACTGCTGCTGGTCCGCATCGACAACCTGCTGCAAAGCCGCCACCAGCTCAAGGACCTGTGGGGCATGAAACCCGCGACAGCAGCTGTCACAACACCCGAGCCAACAGTTACTGCTCCGGCGCCGATTGAGGATGCCTTCATTGCCCGCTTCAAGCAGATGGTGGAGGAACATCTGGCCGACAGCAACCTGAGTGTTGAGGACCTCGCGGCAAGCATGGGGCTGAGCCGCGTGCAGCTTTACCGTAAGGTAAAGGCGCTGACGGGCAGTACGCCGGTCGATCTGCTGCGTAAGGCCAGGCTGGCCCAGGCACAAAGCCTGCTGCAAGGGTCAACGCTCTCGGTCAGCGAGATAGCCTACAAGGTGGGGTTTGCCTCACCGTCCTACTTCACCAAGTGCTATAAGGATGAGTTCGGCACGGTGCCCGGCGATGCCCGCAAGTCTAGCTAGACTCGCTTATGCTCGTAGTTTAGAGGAGCCCCGTACGCGGATGCCAATAAAAAGGATTTTTTTTGATTTCTTGCTCGCCCCAGCGAACAATCCCAAAATTCTTCGCGCCTTAGCGCCTTAGCGTGGTGTCCCGTGCGCGGATGCCTCTTTAACCTTTAACCTTTAACCTGCTCGCGCCAGCGAGCATCCACTTAGCGTGGGGCCCCGTGCGCGGATGCCTCCCTAATCTCTAATCTCTAATCTTTAACCTCTAACCTCTAACCTTTAACCTCTAACCTTTAACCTGCTCGCTTCAGCGAGCATCCACTTAGCGTGGAGCCTTGTGGCGTTTGTCTGCCCAAAACTGTTTTTTTCAATAGGAGTACAGTCTGTTCATAGATATTTGACTAACTTTGCACCGTGGCAACTATGACGGCGACAATATAGCCCGCTGGTTAATGCCGATGTGTGCTGCATTACTCTTGTCGGCCGTGAAAGACCAAATGTAACTGAACTCGATGAAATGATGAAAGATAGAATCACATTACTGCTCTTGTGTATAATCTGCTTGCTGTCATCCTCATGCCAGCATGAGGATCCTGATGCACCCGTCGTTCCCGTCAAGCGCACGATACTTGTTTATATGGTGGCTTCGAACAGCTTGGGTACCAACGAGCGCGACCAGCTGGACCTCTACGAGATGGATCGCGTGGTGGAAATGGACGAGTTGAACGGTTGCCGCTTGCTGGTTTATCGCATTGGTCCAGAAGAGGATACTCCCGTGCTCTTTGAAATCAGGAAAGGCAAGCGAGGAACTGTGGTACATGAGACACTTGAGGTCTATGACAGCACCCGTGGCGCGTCGGTAACTGCGTCCCGCATGAGCAAGGTCATTGCCGATGCTAAATTGCATGCCCCCGCTCAGGATTATGGACTCATCCTTTGGTCTCACGGCACCGGGTGGGCACCGTCCCTCACCACCCGTTCCGATGCTCCGCGACGCGTCTTCGGCGAGGACAACGGGGCCACCATGGCGCTCGACCAGCTGGCTGCTGCCATCCCTGTTGGGACATTCTCGTGGATCTATGCCGACGTGTGCTACATGGGCGCTATCGAGGTCGCCTATCAGTTGCGCAACTGTTGCCGTTACTTCGTGGGCTATCCGACCGAGATTCCCGGCCGAGGCATGCCCTATGACTTGACGCTGCCTTGCCTGTGCGCCGATCAGGCTCAGCTTGTTAAGGCATGTCAGGAGACATTCGACTACTATGACATCCAGACGGGTGCCAACCGCACCTTTTCGGCTGTGGTGGTGGATTGCTCCTATTTGGACCAGATGGCGGCCATCTGCCAGCTCATCCAATCGACGTCCCCTGTTCAGCCCTCTTTATCCTCCCTGCAATGCTACAATCTCAACGGATACCGTTTCCTTTATGACTTTATGCAATATTATCTCGAAATGGCGGATGTGTCTCTCGCTGCGCGTATGCAGGATATCTATGAAAAAGCCGTGTTGTATCGCATATCTACTCCTATGATTTTCAATAGAATAATGATTGACCAAGATAATTTTTCAGGACTGTCAACCTATGTTCTAGGCACGTCTCCTGGGGCGAATGACAACTATTACCGCACCCTGGACTGGTTCCGTGCAGTCTATTGAGCTTACAATTTGTTATTTAGTAAAAATTTTCTTGATAATTTTTTGTTGTAAAAATAATCGTTACTACCTTTGCGCATAAATATTAACCTTATATTAGGGAAATAGGGAATCACACATCTAATCTTTATGTGCAAGGGAACTAGTAAATTATTACGGTTCAATATGTTGGCTCCCAGGTTGATGGATGGAGGGGAGCATGATCATGAAAAGTGCAAAAGATACTGCATCAAGTGCAGTGTCCTTTGTTGCGCTCTTCTTTTCTTTTTTTTGTCATCGTGCAAGGGTGGTGACGAGCCCGAAGTTTTTGGGTCCGCCCCTGTCGTTGTAACCCTTCAACTCGATACCGCGATGGTCGACTGGCAGGTCGTTAACGACTCGCGCGCTGTCGCTTCCCATGACTTGCGTTGCCAGGTAGCGGCTTTTCCGGTTAACTCATCGGGTGCCATTGTTGACGCTCCGGTCATGAGCCAGACGGTCGTCTTCACTGCTGCAGGGCAGCAGAATGAGTGCCGCATGGTGCTGCCCTCGGGCAGTTATCGTCTGCTGGCCTGGGCCGATTGGGTAGAGCATGGCAGCGTCGCCGACAAGTATTATGCCACTGGTGACTTCAGTAACATCTCCTTCAAGGGCAGCTACGAGGGTAATAACGACTACCGTAATGCCTACACGGGCAAAGCCGAGGTGTCTTTTCAAGTGAAACAGGGCGACACGACAACCGTTGTGCGACAGCAGTTGCCGTTGCGCTCCATCATGGGAAAGGTCAAGTTTGTCGCAACCGACTATAACGAATATCTGGCAAAAGGCCAGAACCTGCGTGTCCTGGTTGCCTACACCGGCTTCCTGCCAAACCGCTACAGCGTGCTGCGCGGCGTCCCCTTTGATGCCACCACTGGTGTCAACTTCCTGTCCACGATGACCGAGGTGTCGACCGAGGGTGACGGCTCAGCCACACTCGGCTATGACTACGTCATGGTCAATGGCGAGGAATCCAGTGTCACGATGGCGCTGGGTATGTACGATGACGAGGGAAAGCTCGTCGGCACTTCGTCCACGCTCAATGTGCCCATCAAGCGAGGCGGCATCACTGTGGTCAAGGACAAATTCCTTACCCGTACTTCCAGCGGTGGAGGCATCGGCATCGACCCCAGTTTTGAAGGTGACATTAACATCTACTTTTGACATATCAACCAATAAAAACCATAAACGACAATGAACAAGAAATCGATTCTTTATCTGATGACCCTGGCGGCCCTGTTCCTGCTGTCATCGTGCACCCAGGACGATGACCCCTATGCAGGCAAGGTCAAGGTGACCTTTATTGCCCACCTGCCCGAGACGCTTAAGCTTGACTCGAGAGCCATTGGTGACGGTACTAAGGCCAACGAGCTCTTCTTCTGGGTCTATGATGAGCGCAACCAGGAGGTGAACGACATGTACCAACACAACGTGCAGTTCAATAACAACAGCACCGCTACCGTGTCGGCCTACCTCACTCCTGGACACGTGTACAAGTTCGCATTCTGGGCACAGCACAAGGACATCCAGTGCTATGACCCGAGGCAGGCACTTGTGAACATTTCCTACTTTGAGGACCACGACGTCTGCAACGACGAGTTGCGCGACGCCTTCTGGGGATGGATTCCCGACCTGTATGTTGACGTGGCTGGCGAGATTACCCAAAACATCGTGCTCACGCGTCGCTTGGCACAGGTCAACGTGGGTATCACCGAGCGCGGCTTTAATAATGCACTGGCTGCCGGTGTCGATTTGAGGGACTATGACTCGGAACTCATCATCCAGCAAGCTGGCTACACTCCCCTGGCTTATACCAAATTTGATGTCCGCCAGGGTAATGCCATGACGTCAGGCATTCAGTATGCCGTCGATTTTCTTGATTTCTTGCCTGCTCCCATGCCCGATGAGTTGCTCAAGATTGGCAAGAACAAGTATTTCTATCTCGCCATGAGTTACTTCCAGCCCGACGTGGATATCGAAACTCAAGGCAATGTTGTCCTGCTGCTGCATCACAAGACCAACCCTAACAAGGTCATTGAGATCGACTTCTCACAACTGGGTGCCGAGATTCCCACTTTCAGGGGCACGAAACGCACCAATCTGATTCTGGACGGCATCACTACCGACGTGACCTTCAATGTTGTCATCGACGAGAACTTCGACAATTTGGACTATGACTATGGCACCAACGGTAACCCGTTAGGAGATTAATCAATCACTGACTGTTAACCACTTCAAACATGACAACAATGAACAAGACATTATTATACTTAGCGACATTGCTTGTGATGGTCATGATGACCACAGCGTGCAACAGCGAGGATGAGCTCATTGCCTCGGGCGACGAGATGAACGTCACCTTCACCGCCACGCTCGACCAGAGCATCGACTCCCGAGCCATCAGCGACGGGTCGATGGTCGATAAGCTGGTGTTTATCGCCTACGACGAGAACGGCAATGAGATTGCCGGACTGCGTCAGGACAATGTCCCGGTCAGCGGCGGACATGCCACTGTCAACACCCGCGTGGTCAAGGGGCATCGTTACACCTTCGCCTTCTGGGCACAGAACAGCGCCTGCCAGGTCTATAGCTTCAGCGAGGACTACAAGTCGCTCAATGTGGACTACAGCGGCGCCACCAACGACGAGTCGCGCGACGCGTTCTATGCCACCTGCACCGACTTTGCGCTGGAGCCCGTCACCGAGCCCTTTGAGCGCGACGTGGTGCTGCACCGCCCCTTCGCTCAGCTCAACTTCGGTACCACGGCGCTGGACATCAACTCCGTCAACCAGTATGCCCCGGCTACGGGTTCTCAAATCGTCATTGACAGTGGCGTCTATTCGTCGCTTAATCTGATCGACGGCGTGGCAGGCAGCCCTGTCAAGGTCGAGACCGCTGCAGGACCATTCATCGCCGACTCGTTGACCGTCGATGGCAAGAACTACTTCTACCTGTCGATGAACTACCTGCTCGTCAACAATGAGCGCACCACCATCAACGGCATCACCATGACCACCATCATGAACCGTAACAATATCGATGCCTCCTATGACCTGGAGATTGAGTCCCTGCCTGTACAGCGCAACTACCGCACCAACGTGGTGGGTCACCTCATCACTCAGAAGGCCGACTTCTATGTCACCATCGACAATTCCTTTTCCGATGATGTGGAGATATTCTACGGCACCACATCCTATTGGGATGGTACCACCGTCGAGGAGCCCGTCCTGAACGGTAACACCTATAACATCACTAGGGCTTCACAGCTGGCTTGGTTCCAGGACCACGCCCCGGCCGATGGCAGCACCATCAACCTGAAACAGCATCTCAACTTCAAGGATAAGGCCTTGAGGCCTCTGCTGGCTGGGGCCGCCAATGTCACCATCGAGGGTAACGGTTACTACATCCAGTGTGCCCAAGTGAGTGGCGAGGGTTATGCCGCCTTGTTCGGCAATGCCACTGGGCTCACGGTCAACGAATTGACCGTGGACCACATCACCGTCACGGCCACCCTCGATAATCAGGACAACGCCATTGCCGGTGCTGTAGTGGCCACCGCGGGCGGAACCACAACGCTCAACAATGTCCGCGTTCAATACTCCACCGTCTTGGGTGCTTGCATGGTGGGCGGTCTAGTGGGCAACGTCGCTGCCGGCGGTAACATCGCCGCTACGGGATGTGATGTCAGCTGCTGCACCATCGAGAACACCGAGGGCGCCTCACGTCGAGGCCTCGCTGGTGGCATGGTGGGTTATATCGCCAGTGGGGCCGCCGCCGAACAGGCCTTTACCTCCTGCGAGGTATATAACACGCTGCTCAAGGCACGCATGAGCGAAGCATCGCTCACCAGCGGCAAACTCATCGGAGCCATCCAGGGGGCGGCCGCTACCGATGTCGTGCGCATCAACAGCACCGTTGTCATGGTCAACTTCCAGGGACTTGACGAGGCTGCCGCAGCCCAGCAGTCGTCCTATGGCCACGACCAGATTGTCGGCGCTAACCAGCAGGGCAACGGCCATGTATTTATAAATAATGTGGAGATTTAAGACTTTTGCCGCTCCCATCAAATAGAACATAAACTAACAAACATAATAACTTATTAAAAATTAAACCTTTATGAAGAAATTCTTATTCTTTGGTACTATGGTAGCAATGCTGCTGGGTGCAGCATCTTGCTCCAGCGACATCGAGCCCGCAATGGGCGGTGGATTACTGCTCTGGCACAGGAAGTGCCCGTAGCCAACAAACAGGCAACCGTGGCCACCAAGCTGGTCAAGGGTCACACTTACACCTTCGTCTTCTGGGCACAGAACAGCGCTTGCACGGCCTATAACACCAGCGACATGAAAGCCATCAAGGTGGACTACGCTGCCAACTGCAACGACGAGACCCGTGATGCCTTCTACAAGATGGACAGTTTCACCGTGACCGAGGCCTTTGAGAAGACCGAGGTGCTCACCCGTCCCTTTGCTCAGATCAACTTCCTGGCCGACGATGCTGCCGGCGTGGTTGGCGTTGACGCCTACAAGAGCATGGTGACCGTCACCGGTGTTCCCACCACGCTCAACACCCTCGACGGCACGGTTGGTACCGAAACCACCGACGTGACCTTCGCCCTGGCCACCATCCCCAACGAGACCTTGGCCGGCTATGAGTCCTACAAGTATGTAGCCATGAACTACATCTTGGCTGCTACCGACAAGGAGATGAAGAACGAGGTTGTTCTCACCGTCAACGACGGTACTCAGGACGTGAACACCGTGACTGTTGCTAACTGCCCCGTTCAGCGCAACTACCGCACCAACATCTTCGGTAGCCTTTTTACCCTGGAGGGCAAGTTCAATATCACCATCGACCCGATCTATGAAGGCGAATTCAACCTCCCCGAGAAAGTTTGGGACGGCGTGACCAAGACTGCTCCCGCACTCGTAGATGGCGTTTACACCATCACCAACGAGGACGAAATGGCCTATGTATTCCAGGACCTTGAGACCTTGTGTCAGGCTCAGGCGGTAAATATCACCAATAACCTGAACATGGGCAACCATCCGTTTAATGGCATCACCTCATTGAATGGTTACAACGGCACCTTCAAGAATCTGACTATCAACGGTAATGGCAAAACCATTAAGGGCCTTGTAGAACCCCTTATCGGTTCAACTTGGACTGGTGGCACGCTTGCATTCAATGATATCACGATTGATGAGTCCAATATTGTGAAGAATAGCGATAGTGGCGCATGGGGTGCATTTATTGCAGAGATCGCATGCAATCAACTTACTAAGATAACCAACTGCCACCTCATGAACACTACTGTTAAGGGTGGTAAATGGACTGGCGGTATGTACGGTTATGGAAATGGTTATAGCAACCAGAATGATGGTCCTGTTTTCTCTGAGATTGAAATCACCAATTGCTCAACTGAGAACTGCATTATCGAGGCCAAGGGTTCGGTGGGAGCCGCTTGCGGTCACGCTACTGGTGACACTTGGACCTTAGTAACCATTACCAATTTCACAGCAACTGGCAACACAATCACTTCGACTGACTCTAGTAACAATAAGGCAGGTTCGCTGATTGGTACTGTTGGCGCTGGTGGCGCTGGTGGTGCAATAAATGGTAAGTGTGGTGGCGTTTATGTAAACAACTATACCGTTAGCAATAACACCGTTACCTCAAACACAACAAGCATTGACCGCATCTATGGCCGTATCGGAAGCGGTGCTTTGTTTGTAGTCAATGGAGAGACCATTACGCAGTAATTCAATCAAATATATCAATTTATAAATTTATTTCAAGACAATATGAAGAAGATTTTATTCCTTGGTATGATGGCAGCATTGCTGCTGAGTACCGCATCTTGCTCCAGCGACATGGAGCCGACCATGGGTGGTGAAGTTCCCGTGAGCTTCGCTGTCAACCTGGGTGACAACATCGACAGCCGTGCCATCAGCGACGGCTTGAAGGCCAACACCCTGAAATTTGCCGGATTACTGCTCTGGCACAGGAAGTGCCCGTAGCCAACAAACAGGCAACCGTGGCCACCAAGCTGGTCAAGGGTCACACTTACACCTTCGTCTTCTGGGCCCAGAACAGTGCCTGCACGGCCTACAACACCGCAGACATGAGCGCCATCAAGGTGGACTACGCTGCCAACTGCAACGACGAGACCCGTGACGCCTTCTACAAGATGGATAGCTTCACCGTGACCGAGGCCTTTGAGAAGACCGAGGTGCTGACCCGTCCCTTTGCTCAGATCAACTTCCTCGCCAGCGATGCTGCCGGCGTGGTTGGCGTTGACGCTTACAAGAGCAAGGTGACCGTCACCGGCGTTCCCACCACGTTGAATACCCTCGACGGCACGGTTGGTACCGAAACCACCGACGTGACCTTCGCCCTGGACACCATCCCCAACGAGACGTTGGCCGGTTATGAGACCTACAAGTATGTAGCCATGAACTACATCCTGGCTGCTACCGACAAGGAGATGAAAAACGAGGTTGTCCTCACCGTCAACGACGGCACTCAGGACGTGAACACCGTGACTGTTGCCAACTGCCCCGTGCAGCGCAACTACCGCACCAACATCTTCGGTAGCCTTTTTACCCTGGATGGCAAGTTCAATATCGTTATCGACCCGATCTACGCTGGTGATTACGATGTTGACCTTGATGCTACTTACTACGAGGCTAACACTAGTGGTGCTCTTGAGGACATCATCGCTCAAATCAACAATGATCAGCCCATGAAGGCAATAATCAAGGTGGCCGATGGCGTTACCTTGACTTGGCAAACTGGTGCGTCACATGGCTCAACCCCTCTGTTGGACGAAACCAATACCAAGACTCAGCAATTGGTATTTGAGGGTGAGGGAACTGCTACCTTTGAGGCACAGGGTGCTGGCGTTGGTCCTATCCGCACGACCAATGGCGCTACTATCGTCTTCAATAATATGACAATTGTTGATAATTCGGTTTCTTATGCTGAGACAGCTTGGGAATTTGGTTATCTGGAATTCTCAGGTTCGTTGAAGTTCAATAACTGCACGATTAAGGATGCTATCAGCGTTGAAGGTACCACCAATAATAATAATACTGATGTAGATGCCGAGTTTGTTGGTTGCAAATTCATTAGCAATACTGAAACTACTACAGCCAATCCCAAACCAGCAAGCATGTACGCAGTATGGATTTCAGGTGGTAATAGCAAGTTTACTAATTGCGAATTCACTGGTTTCCGCGGCATGAAGACTCATGAGGCTTATGGTAGTGATGTAGCTGCGATTTATGTTGATGGATGTAATTTCCATGATATTACCGGAAAGCCCGGTATCGCAATTGGCGCTTTGGACGCCCCCACGATTGTAAGCATCAAGAATTCAACGTTCAAAAACTGCCAGCCTGGTGACCAGGAGCTCTATATTTATGAGAGTGATACCAATGTTGCAAACTTCAATTTCATTAATGAGAACAACACTGTGATTAACGAATAATTAGCATCAGGCAACTTGAACAACAGCTGCTATCTATCACAAAGATTACAAAGAGTTGTTCAATTGTTGTTCAAGTTGTTTGATAAAAAACAAGACTTTATATCTCAACTAAAAACTATAAACTTTAATAATTTTTATCATGAAGAAAATTTTATTCTTTGGTATGATGGCAGCATTGCTGCTGGGTACCGCGTCTTGCTCCAGCGACATGGAGCCCACTATGGGCGACGACATGGTAAGGTTTACCATCGAGCTGCCGGGTAACATCGACAGCCGTGCGATTGCCGACGGTAATACCGCCAAACAGCTGACCGTGGCCGTTTATGACGAGACTGGCGCTGAGCTGACTCAACTCAAGGTCAACAAGGAGATTCCTCACCAGACGACTGTTGAGTTCAAGCTCGTTAAGGGCCAGACCTACAGCTTCGCATTCTGGGCACAGGCTGAGGGCGCTCCCTACACCTTTAACACTGCTAACAAGACTGTCAGCGTTGACTACACCGATGCCAAGAGCAACGACGAGAAGCGCGACGCTTTCTATGCTTACCGTGCTGACCTGACCGTTAATGGTCCTATTGAGGAGGTTGTAGTGTTGACTCGTCCGTTCTGCCAGCTGAATTACGGTGCTAGCGACTATCAGGACGCTATCAAGGCTGGTGTCAACGCCACCAAGAGCGCTGTAACGGTTAACCACGCTGCTACCAGCTTCAACCTCTCCACTGGCGCTACCGATGGCGATGTTGAGGTAGCCTTCACCCAGGAGGTTCTTCCCGCCGACCCCGAGACCCTGGTTGTTAATGAAACCGACTATCAGTGGATGGCCATGAACTACTTCCTCGTTCCCAGCAATGAGGCTACCATCGAGACCTCGCTGCAGCTCTACGAGGATAATGCCACCGAGGCAGTTCGCGACATCACTGTTCCCAACGTTCCCGTTCAGAAGAACCACCGTACCAACATCGTTGGTAACCTCTTCACCGAGGACGTTAACTTCCTCGTGGTTATCGATGAGCGCTTCGACCAGCCCGACTACATCCGTGACCTGAACCGTCCCGAGGTAGCTGATGGCAAGCTGCTGGTGAACGGCTTCGAGTTTGATGACCTGGCAGCAGCTATCGCAGCAGCCAATGGCAATATCGTTTACATGGGCAAGGGTACCTATGACACCCAAATCACCGTCGGTGACGGCGAGACCGTTAAACTCGCTGCCGGCAAGGGCCTCAACCGCGACGAGGTAGTGATCAGCAAGCAGATCAAGGCTACCGCTGGTGCAACCCTCGAACTCGATGGCATCACCGTTCATGGCAATAATTCAAGCGAAGCAGGTATTGATGCAACAGGCGCTACCGTGAAACTGAACGCCGTTACTTCGACTGGTAACCGCGGTATGAATATCTTTGGCAACTGTAATGTAACCATTGAGAATTGTGAATTCAGTGCATCGGGCACATATGCACGTGGCTTGAACATTGGTAAGGGTAATAACACTGTGACCGTAAAGGGTTCGAAGATCAGTGCACCTGACTACTATGCGCTTAACTTCATCAGTTCAGCAGATAATGAGAATGTCACCCTGACCAATTGTGATATCTTTGGTTGGGCGATTATTAACATGTGGGGTAAGAATAATACCATCAATTTTGAAGGCTGCAAGTGCACCAGTATCAACAAGTATTCTGGTGAATCTAACGCTTTCTCAGCTATTATGATGAATGATGGAGCAGATGGTAATTCGATGACTTTCAAGAACACTTCATTCTATGTGGAGGCTAAGGGTGACCAACCTCAGTGGTTCCTTTACCTGATGGGCTCGGGCAATGTGTTCAACTTTGAGAATGTCTTTGTTAAGGGTGTTCATACACTTTGGGCTGATCCTGTTTATGGCAGTGATGAGGATATTGCCAACAACACCATTAACTACATTGGAAATTGTGTATTCGATTGGAGTGAAGAGTAATTTCAATCAGGCATGCTACTGGTGTGGGTGACCACACCAGTAACTGCTGAATAAATCATTGTGGGGGCGCGGTGCCCCGTGTAACGCGAGTCGTCGCGTCCCCACTTTTTAATTTTTCATTTGTGCAATTGGCTTCGCCGAGCTAAAGGTTCGTATTTTTTAAAAACGGCCCTGCGGATGCCGTGAGACGAGACTCAGAGAAATCCGTAATTTTTTAATTCAGACAACAACACGCTGGCCTGTTGTGCCGGCGACACAGATATTAACCTAACTATAGATTTTAACGAATATACAGACACAAAGAAAATGAAAAAGATTTACTTCGCATTGATGTTCATTGTTGCTTTGGGCTCAATGGCTGTGGCACAGGAGGCCGAGACCCTCACGCTTGCCCAGATTATCGGCCAAGGCAAGTTGAGTGAGTTCTACACTATCGAGAATGACCTGGTGGCCGTCTATTGCCCGCCTCACTATCCTAACGCCATCTTCTGCAAGGATGCCAACGAATATGCCAACAGGTCGGAACCCACCGAGGAACAGTTCAATGCCAATCCCAAGCGACTCTATGACGAGAGCAACGGCCAGTTTGTCCAGGCTGTGGACGAGAACGGCAACCCCGTCACCGAGTGGGGAGAGCCGGTCATGGTGTGGAACGGCTCGTTTGATCAGAGCAACTGGATCAAGATTGTCTTGCCCGAGGGGCAAGACGGCTCCAGCTATGTGGGCAAGATAATCAAGGGCGGTACGGTGACCGGACGAATCAACAACCAGAGCGCCCCTTGCAAGCCTCACGGACTGTGCATCGTCCTGAGAGATGACGCTCCGCTGCCCGAGACGGTCGGCGAACAGAGCTATACACCCAACCTGTACTGCTGCGGCAACTTCGTGAAGCAGGACAGCTGGTATTTCGTGAAGCCGCAAAACCAGGAGTATGCCAACATCCGTTGGGCGGTATTTCATGCTGCCGACACGATGTTCTATGCCCCCAAGAACAACACGGGACTTCCCGGCAGTTTCAGGATCAGCATGGCGCTGTGGGAACCTCAGCCCGACATCGACCCGTTTGAGGTGTTTGAGGACGGCTTGCAGTATGAGTTCCCCGCCATCATCGAGTTCAGGCTTGGTGTGACCTTTGGTGTCATCATCGACCCGGGTTTCGAGGGCGACATCAACATCTTCTACGCTCCCGCCAATTATGGCGACACTCCTCTTCCCAATGGAGGACCGCGACGCATGCCGGTGACCGACAACCCTGGCGTGGCACCCACCTACACCGATATCAATGACAACGTCTATACCTACAACGTGAGGGTTTACCCCCTGCGCTTGCCCTCGCCCGGCATCATCACGGGCATTGACGAGAACGTGATGCCTGTCAAGACGGTTGTGAGCACCCAGTATGTCGACCTCCAGGGCCATGTGAGCGACAAGCCTTTCGATGGCCTGAACATCGTGCTCAAGACCTTCAGCGATGGCTCGACCATGACGATGAAAGCCATGAAATAATGAATTAGAGAATAAAGATCAGATGATACAGAATAGTTGTTGGTTGTGCTGACGCACGATTGATGACTGAGAACTAAACAAACAATGAATCAGAAAATCAAACAATTGACCTTGGCGGGAATGCTGCTGTTGTCAGGCGTGGCAAGCAGCTGGGCCTATGATGACCCCATGACCCACTACACCGATCCCATTGAGGAGGCATTTAACGGTGCCAAGTTCACGCGATTGTGGCTCACACATGACGTGTATGAACATCCCGACTATACCATGACTGGCTATGGCGTTGACGATCATTTCGTCATCAACAACAACTGGGAAGGCAAGCTCATGTATCATGGCCAGAATGACTGGCAGGGCGAGTATGACATGGGCCGCCAAAGGTATGGCATGGGCATCTCCCATGACGATGCGGGAAACCACATCTTCAGGTTGCGTCGATACCTTTACAATCTGCAGAATAGGCTACCCGAGTTCCTGCTCGTGAGTGCCGACGGCACACAGCAGGTCGAGATCACATTGCCCCAGAGCATACTTCCCAATACCAAGTCTGGAAAGGTGGGCACATTGCAGTACCTGGGCAACGCTACGGGCAACGTCTTCTCGCCCGAGGGTGGACGATTGGTGTTCACCGCTTCCAAGGAGTCGCCCGAGGATGGCTTGTATGTGCTCCAATTCCGCAACGGTGCCCTGGTCGAGGAAGAGAGTTTCAGGGCCGGATTCCAGAAAGTGGGCGGTGGCGTTGACTCCGAGACCGATAACATCAACTTCAGCACCGAGACCTACATCCATGGCTGGCATGCCGCCGACGGTACGGTACATTACCTGTATATAACTCGTCGTGTGAACCCCATCGACATGGTGCTCGATGAGGAAAACCACATGTTCTATGGCACGGTGATTGATGTGGAGCGCCTCATGCCCGATGGTTATGTGCGCGGCCAGAGCAACGGTTTCAACATGTTCTCGATGGGCGGCAGGAACTACATGGTGTACCCTGCCGTGCCCAACTACCTGGACGGTTTCCATGTGGCCGAGGTGAATGTGCAAGACGGCACGATTGTCCACAAGGCCTACCATAGCAACGGCTATGAGAACTTTGCCGAGAATAACCCTGTGATTTACCAGTTCGAGGCTAACGGAAACAACTGGCTCAACGGCGAGGTCATCAACGACTCCACGGCCTACATCTACCAGTTCTTCCCCTGGGGTTACATGGCCAAGTATCAGTTTGTTGACCCGATTAAGGACACTCCGCTGGTGTACATCGTCAATGATGGCGAACAGGACAACACCTACACCATCGCCGACGACATCATCGCCGTGTATATTGCCGAGAAAGAGCCCACACGATTGTATGCCAAGGACCTGGGACGTCATCGCTTCCCGTCGGTGAAAGGTGCCGACGAGGTGGATTATGTCAAGGACAGGGCCCGTCTTCAAACCGACGTTTGGGACCAGAGCAACTGGGTGCTGCTCGACTTCAACACCGAGGAAGAAGCACGAGAGTTCTTGAGATTGTCCAAAGGTGTCATCAAGGGAGGCACGCTCACTGGTAAGCTTACCGACAAGTTGAACCCCACGATGACCGTGACAAGCTATCAGCTGCCCGAACAGTGGACCGGATATGTTGAGAACAAGCACGTCACCGCTAACTACATGGACCCCCTGGTGCAGACTGGCAAGTCGGGAGGCAAATACTTCTTCGTAGAGCCCAAGGCACAGGAGTATGTCATGATCTACTGGGCTAAGTATGACGGTCACGAGAGCTATCACTTCAGGGTGCCCGATAGTCAGCAGAACAGCAACACTGACCAGCTGGCAGGCGGTTTCACCGTCAATTGGTCGCTATATCCCGGCAATTACCTGGAGGACTTTATCGAGGGCAACACCTATAACTTCCACGCCATCATCCGTTACACTGCCGACCACCATGGCGTGCTCGGCGGAGGCGACCTCCCCAGTGGCGCACCCCTGCGTGACGGCGAAGGCGTCCGCGAGGGCGACTATATCGTCTATCCGCTTGAGGGTGGCGATGATGCCATCACTGCCGTTCAAGAGTTGTTCAGCGACCTCGAGCCGGTCGAGGTCACCTATGTCAACATGATGGGCATGAGGTCAACCCAACCCTTTGACGGTGTGAACATCGTTGTGACCCGTTATAACAACGGCATGACTCAAGTCCGCAAGGTCATCAATTGATTCGCGACACAGCATTTTCAATTCACGAATATTATCCACAAATATTTTAGCTTCAAAAAGCTATAACCCAAGCGGGGAGTGCAGTTTTCTGTCACTCCCCGCTTGTTCAATCTTCGCCCCTTAGTCCCATCGCGCAGCCCCATACTGCGCGTCAGCCTCTCTAATCACTAATCTCTAACCTCTAACCTGCTCGCGCCAGCGAGCAATCCCAATAATTCTTAGCGTCTTGGCGTCTTCGCGTGGTGTCCCGTGCGCGGATGCCTCTCTAATCACTAATCCCTAATCCCTAATCATTAATCTTTAACCTCTAACCTTTAACCTCTAACCTGCTCGCCCCAGCGAGCCTTGCGAGCCGGTTGATAAAGTACCCCGTGGCCATAATCAAGACTCCAAGTAAGCTGTAAAAGCAAGGCATGAAGATCTTGGCAGGAAATGAGTGCCCTGCCACCTGGATGTCGCGCGCTTCCCCCGGAAAGAAAACAAAATGAGCCAGCAATAATACAGAGCAATAAACGAAACAAAAGACGAATACCAAGCGCCACAAGGTGCCCCACAAGCTATAACCGAACAATTGCTTGTACCCAACGATGTAATAAGCCACCACGACGATGAAAAAGACTGTGAGGATGGTCATCTGCTTGAAAAGGAACCAGCACGGCAACATCAGCAGGAAAAGAGCCAATTGCAGGTCGGTAAAAATGATTTGGATAAAGAAACCCTCAGGCAGCGTGTGGCGTGTGTGCAACGGGGAGTGACGGAACATGATCCACGTGGGGAAGATAACAAAGAATGAGAGCACCATCATGGACCAACCGAAATGAGACTCATACCAGTCATAAAACGGCTTGAACATCTTCGTCATGTTCTGCCCATCACTCTCAGTAAAGCCAAGCTCATGAAAATCAATACCATATCCTAGACCCTTAAGCTCAGGAAACAACCAATGGAAGATGATCGCATAGGCCACCGCCAGAATGAACAGCATCCTTATCGGCGGAAAACTCACCTGGCGCTTACCGCTGATGTAGTCACTGATGAAGTATCCCGGACGAAACAGCAACTGCCACACACTATACAGAACAGAACGCGAGCGAGTGCCCAAGCCCCAAATGTCCATCACGCTCTGGCGAACGCTGTGCCACCCGATGCTCCCCACGCCAGCACGTTGAGAGCACGTCGGGCAATAATGCCCCGTGAAGGTGAAACCGCAGTTGCAGCAGCGGTGCTCCTCCTCACCCTTGACATATCGTATCGGCTCACGTTGCCAACGCCTGAAACGCGCGTATCGCTCTTTTATAGATTGCCAACTCATCCTTATTTCAATCGTAAATCTATCATAGATTCACAAACTAATCCGCTACAAAAGTATAGAAAAAAACATCAAGAACCATTTCCCACCGCTCAAAAAACCGAAAACTAGCCAATTATTTCACAGAAACCAGTGACCCACCCTTCTAATGCAATCATGGATTGGTGTGTTAAAACAATAATCAACCTCAACCTCTTTTGCTATATGTTGCCCATCATCACCACAATTCCTGACACCTTGTCAAGAGAAAAACTAAAAAGGTGCTGCAATCTAATGATTGTCAGTACCTTGTACCAAGATCCGGATAGCATCCGCCATCATCAATACTTACCGAAAATCACCGAACCTTACCGAAAATCAACCTATTGCCCCACTATCATCTGCGATTATCAGCGATTGCCATAGAACCCCAACCGTCCAAATGTTCAAGTAATGTTCAAGTAAAACGGAGCATGATTACACATCATTGTTCTCTGAGAAGACGATGAATGCTGGATAGCGAAAGTTACTTTCTGCGATTCTGCCACCATGCTCTAAGCTCAGGCCTATTTAATAGGTAACCGAGCAAGAGAAGCAAAACTATGATGGAAAACGACAATAAAAAAGATTGTGCGCTGAATGGGTGATCGGGGGCCACACCATATTCTATAATGTCATCGGATATTACCCATAAGAATATACCACATACCATCATAAAAAAATGACGCCAAAGTGTTCCCCACACCCCAAAGCCAAATATCTGCCTATAAGCGACAAAGTAGTATACAGCATAAAGAATCAGTTCTGATGATGCAGTCATATCCTCTGAAGCGCCGCATAATAATCCCAATGAATAAACAAACAATTCTATCATGATTTCCAATGTGGACATGAATACCGTAATAAAGAAGGCCTTAGGTATTGAGAGATATGAGAAATTCGGGGAATTTTGGAATAAAACCCACGTAGGGAGAAGAAAACTCAAACTAAGTATTATCCTAGACCAACCGGCATTCCTTTCTTCCCACAATGTGATAACGTTAGTTGTCTCTACGTGTAAGTTCAGAACATGCTGGAAAAGCCAGTAATAGATAATTGTGTAGAAAATTGCGACAATAAACAGCATCTTCACGGGTGGGAAACTCACCTGAAGTTTGCCACTGATATATTCATAGATGAAGTGGCCAGGCCGCGAAATCAGTTGCCATAAACTATAAATGAGGGAACGATTACCCAAACCCCAAATATCCATCACTCCCTGTCGGACACTATTCCAGCTAATATCACCGGCTCCTGCCCTTTGGGAGCAGCAGGGGCAGAAATTACCCTTGTAACGATGCCCGCAGCAGAGACATTCATGCTCCTCGTCGCTTGAGATATGAAACTCGGATGATTGATGTCGCCACTTCTTAAAGTCCCTTAACCGATTCTTCAGATTCATACAATCTTATACAATTAGTTGTTTTCTTTTCAAGGGCAAAGTTAGCGATAATTTCTCAATTTTATTATTCTTCCTGTTTTCCCGACCTATATCTACAATGAATAAATCAACGGGAGAAATTAAACGCATAATTTTTCCAGCAATGTTTCAGTAGAAAAATGCGCTGTATCTATTTGAGACACAACGCATTGCTTATTTGCTTGGTACCCAGAGCCGGATAGCGCCCGCCATCATCAATACTGACCGAGAACCACCCAATCTCATAGATAACCAACCCATTACACCACATCAAGGATGAGTTTCACTGATTGTCATGGAAATACGTCCGTCCTAATGTTCAAGTAATGTTCAAGTAAAAAAGGGCTGAATTAATGCCCCTTAGGAAATGACACAATTCTTGCCATTTGCAAGAAAAAACAAAAACTGCAAGCTGATGGTGGTTCAGGAGAACTAAAAAATCATTCTCTCATTTATATATGCGATATCATTTTTGGGATTAACTTGCCTCTTTAAACAAGTCTTTTCAGCAAGCATAATTAATAATTGCTCTATTTTTGAGCAATCAGACATGGTCTTACTACTCAAGGAACCAAACTGAACAAGTATCATTTCTTTATTTTGCTGAAACAAGGCTGGGGAGTCTGGTACTACTCCTTGTTTCTGATTATTAAGAATATGTTGTAAAACTCCAGTTTCATATTGTAATAAAGAGAATAAGAAAGCCTGAATCCCATTAGTTGTTGAACTGATCAATAAAGCTAAATCATTCGTTGTATTCCTATATAGTTGGCTCTCCACACTCTTCTTAATGAAAAACTCATCACTTTCAGAAAAATCTAATTCAGATCTCAGTTCATTCAATTTTTCTATTGTTGTGGTCAGAAATCTGGAAGACTTAGGCTGGCTGTTTGCTGTATCAGCTTTGCAGCCGAGTTGAAATGCATTGTCCATTTTCTGAAAGAACAATTGTAGTTCAAATCCACTATTCATTTTATCTATTGACTGCTTCAAACCCTTCAATTGAATAAGTACAGATATAGTATTATTGTATAAGGTTTTGTATTTCTTTCTTTTTTCAATAAAATATGATGTCAACATCTGTACGGCAATAAAGATAATTGTCACTGTTGCACCTGTAATAAGATTACCATATAAACTATCTTTAAGAACAACAAAGACATAACGCAAAAGTATAAGAATCACTAATGCTACTACATATACTATAACTGAATAAACCAATGTCTTTTTATATATTTCCATAACTAGAAATCAATCAAGTGAGTGTATTATGCAAAGTTACATAATTTCTCCAGAATATCCATATTTTGCCACAAAAATAATGTAATATAGGAATTAAGGCTGGGGTCTCTATTCGAGCAGAAAGCGAACAGAAAGCGAACAGAAAACAGAAATGAAAAAGTAACTGAAACCGAACTGAAAAACTCAATAGTTGATAGAAAAGTTGACAGAAAACTCTCTTAGGTTGATAGAAAAAATGATATGGTGCGAGTATAACCGCTTCATCATTGATCTTATGGAAGATGCATCATACTTTATCCGCGAAATAAGGCGGTTACAATTCCTCTAATGGAATGATATTGTTAAGTTTCCCAACTAAACGGCAGAAAATATCTAAGGTCATATTATCATACCACTTGCTTTGTTCTTGCGGTAATGCTTTTGCGATGGCCTTACGTGCTTCCATCCATTGAGAGAAAGTGGACTTCAAAGTGTTGACTCGATTGTTTACGATACTATCGCTTGGTATTCTGTCTTTCCAAAACTCATTTCTCAAGTATTCAATATCCTCTGGAACGGAATGGTCGGTAATCCATTTCTCCCATTGTGACGATGCTACTGTCTTGCCTTTCTGAAAATATGGCTTGCCTTCTAAGATAATACTGCGTTCTTCTTCCAATTCAGCACGTCGGTTTGCCGAAAGATTCTCATTATAGCCTTCTATTTCCATTGGTTTCATACTGTACCATTCCTGGTTGTAGGACACGTCGCGCCAAAAAGCAAAACGGGCTTCATTAAAATTGTGCCATGCGACATATTCATTTTGCATCAAAGATTTGAGATTGGACGGCACCTCAGATAGCCACTGCCGATAAGCCTCAATCGTTCGGTAATAGTCAACGGTACCATCGACATAGGCTATGAAGTTCAATTCAGATTGTGTGTCATTCGAGAACTTGCTCACGACACGACTGATATCGGAAATCACTGAGCCAATCGGTAACGATGGGACAGCTACATGAAACGAATCAATGGCGGCATTGACGGCAACAGCCCACTGCAGCTTGTCGTTAGCATCGCCATTGAGATTGACAAGTTCAGCCATACGAATGAGCTGGTTGGCCAGGGACATTGCAGCAGAATCACGTCTTTCGGTTTGATGATCTTCTCTTGAATAAGGGTCATAAACGGGACATCCTGCTTCTTCATAGCAATGAAAGAGCCTGTCTTGGACCGTATGAACCTCAGCAAGCCTAAGTAAATCTGTTGCAGAGATGGGACTTTTCACAATCATGTTCTCGATGTAAGCGATACTGTCCTCACCAGTCAACCCTTCAGGTACAACCACGGTATCTTGTGGATCGAAATTAGAACCCGTATTGATTGTGTGTCCACCACAAGCAGACATTAACACGATAGCAGATAAGATAGTAAATATCGTCCTCTTCATAACGCTGTTCTTGATAGAATGTTTATTAATCGAATAACGATCAAAGGGAACAACTATTGTCATTATGCCAAAGTCATTCCCTTGATGATTCAACCATCTGTTATTTGCGTGAGTACTGTTCGATAAGAGCGTTGAAACGGTCTTTATTGTAACCCATTTCGTTGGCAATGTTATAGAGCAACTCGTATGCTTCAGCCTTCCCGGACATCTTGGTCAAATCATGACAAGTGAGCAGTAGAAACTCCTTATATTGCCTATCTTGGATAGTCATGACTGTATCAAGCATTTTGTCAGGATCGCTGTTCCTACTCATGGCCCCAGGCAACATCTCCGGGAAGTTATGAATCTGGAAGTAAATCGATGCTTGGTAGGAAAGAGCATAAACCATCTCGTTAGTCTTGGGATTGGTCTCAATGTCATCATTGTATCCCCCGAAGTAAGAAATCAAACACATCGCAGCTTCTTTTTGTTTCGTGGTCATCGGGATGTCTATTTTCGTTTCCGATGGCATCGGACTACGTTCTTCCATGTTCTGTTTGTGAACGTTTTCTTGTTTAGGTTGTTGTGCCGCAATACTGGATTGGGAAATCGATACTGATTGCTGCGTATCAACTTTTGTTCCCTGATTGCCCGTGTCTCTCTTGTCGTCTTCTTTTTGTTTTGCAAACAGTAGCAGTGTAATTCCAAGGGCGAGCCAGACAGTGGGGCCAGTTATGCTATGACCAGCCATGAGAGCGCCAAGCAGGCTTAAACCGCCTAATCCGATACAAAATTTTCCAAAGTTCTTCATAATTTAGTCCTCCAATTGTTTGTTTGATTCATTTTTGTCAATCTTCTTTGAACACAGAACGGCAATCAGTCCGATAATAACATTGAGAATTGAGATTAGAAATGCGGGCCAGAATCCGATTTTGCGAGTGCGACCTAAGCAACCAACACCATAAGCTAACGCCAAGGCAATAACGAGGAAAAATAATCTTTCAGCTTCCATATTCGTAAAGGTTAAAAGGGTTAATAATTTAACTGAAGAGTGATGCGATGCCACAAATCACGGCTCCGATAAGACCTATAACGACTACTGCACCGAGTTGGACGATGATTGTTGATCCAATGAACCCTAAGAAACTGTCTGAGCTGTAGAGTTCTTTACCTCTCTTGTCTACCATTGTGTAACGAGTTTTACGTTCCATAATTTTTGATTTTTAGTTGTTATTAAAAAATTGTTTCTGCCCTTTATGACAGAAACAATCTTTAGGTTAACAACAAAAATGAAAAAAAATTTCAATAGCAACCACACCAATGATCAGCACCATCTTCACTTTTTCCTTGGTAAATCCATTTCATTCCTTTTTCATCAACATAATCAACAGGATTACCATCAAGATCATAACCAAAATCTTCTATTGCCATATCACTAATTCTATAACACAGTTAATAAATAACACCGCCACCACCTGTAACAACATATTGATTATCAGGCTCGTCGGATTAGTGTGAAGATAGATGAATTTCCGTTAACCACAAAATATTTTTCATAATTAATCAAGTAAAATGAACGAGGCCCAGTAATATGGATCAGGGTATTTTTCACGAATAATCTGTTGAGCCTCTTTAAAGGCTGCATCTTTAGAACCTGTTTTCAGATAGCTTCTATAGAAACTAACCATTAATAATGAAGTGGCCGCGTCATCTACTTTCCACAGAGACATAATTATGGAATTTGCACCTGCATTCTTGAACCCTCTTTGTAACCCAATAATTCCATCGTACGATATGTCTCCGTTTCCTGTCTCACATGCGGACAACACTACAAGATCTGTTTTCCGAAGATTCAGTTTTGAGATTTCATACGATGATAATATTCCATCATTGGCTTCTATCTCAAAAGTAGAATTGTTCCATGAATCTTGACCGCCTGCAAAAACTAAGCCACTAAAAAACAGATTATCGTTTATGCGAGCTGTATCCTCTCTATTGTAATAAGGTACTTTACTTCGTTTTAATTCTGGAATATAAAAACCATGTGAAGCAATATGAAGGATACTAGGACAAGATTTGCAGATATTCTTAAATTGTTCTTCTGTTGCATTTTCACCAATATACTTATATACACAGATATTATCTTTATCTTGTTTAATTTCACTTTCAATCTCGTTAACTTCACCAAGTGTTTCAGCTAAATAAGACCAATTCCCTCTAGTGTTAAGACTATCAAGAGTAAATGTTGGCAGATAGTCCTTTTTCTTAGTGTATTCAACACCACCAAAGAGAGCCGCACTTTCTATGACATGTTGTTTTTGAGAAATAATCTGTTTTGTCGATGAAACACGACTAAGTGAGTATCTGTCAAATGCGGCAACAGCATTTTCATCCATCAGACTCTCTATATTGATAAGACTTAATAAGCCTATCGGTGAAAAATACACCTTAGAAGCGTCATTAATATATGGATCCAATTTCCCCCAGAGCTTTTCAAATAAATTATTACCTAAATTATTTGAATAAGATTTCGGTTGTTGTTCATAGACAGCTTTTGCTTCTTCAACTCCGAAAAGATTTACAAAAACTGGATATGGTGAAGTTTTCGAAATAATTAAAGCACCATATCGTTTCCCTGAAACATCTGATTGATTTGGCCATTTATGGTCACCATATTCAATGAATTCAATTGCGACTTCATTTGTATCAAGTTTTTCCTGAACACTATTCCATTTTACAAATAATGAAGAATTGATGTTCTCAATAATATTTTGCCTCAATTCTCTTTCTTTTAGCTCATACTCATGTAAAATCAGAAGTCGATTATTCAAATCCTTTTCTTTGTAAATTAAGTCTTTTAATGATGATAGATTATCATATTCCGAATAAAGCGATTCATTGGTTAAGAATGGGATAATAGATGATGAATTAAGATATAAATTCTTTGTTAATATAGCGGAATTATAAGCCAATGATAAACATAACGAGTCTTTGGGATTGATTGTGCCCCAATCAATAAAACGGTAAATTGGATGTTCACCCAGTTGCAAATACCCTTCAGACTCAACTGAACCAAGCAATGGCAACATGGTTTTCAAATCTGTCTCTAAATACTCATAATAAACAGGAAGATAAAAATTCATTGCTTGTTCATTATTGCACTGTGCTGAGAGTGAACAAACGAGGAACAATCTATCTATGTTTTTATCACTCAAAAAGGCTTGCTCTGCTAATTCAAGAGATTTATTATAATTCCCGAGCCTAAATAAATGTTTTGCTTTTAAAGAGAGCAGGAATGCTTGAATTTGGTTAATACGATTATGCGTTTGAAAGTGAGATTGATTCAGCTCAAACATTTCTGACGCCTTATCAAAAAAATATTCATGCTTAAATCTATTCTCACTATAATCTTCTCCGTTTATAATTTGTTGATACATTAGCTCTGAATATGCTTCAGCCAAATACCCATAAACATCTGTCAAGGAAGCATTGATGGTATCTCCAAACGTGTCTATAACAATATTTCCGATTGTGATATTTTTATTTGATTGGCCTGTATTGTACATCATCAATACAGCATAATCTGAAATTGATGGTTTCAGCAATGTTTTCTCTCTTAATGAAATCTCCGTTTCTTTTATTGATGCAGCCTCTGCTGATTGGTGTATATTCCAAAAATTCAATGCAATATTTGACAGCAATGAGCAATACTCTAGGTTTACAGTCCCATTGAACAATAGTGCATATTTCAGGGCTTTATCAAAATAAATCTTTGATTTCACTTTATCTCCGATAAGGAAAAATTCTTTACCTATCTCTGAGTTATAAGATGCTATCCGCAATTGGATTTTTGGGTTTATTAATTTAATTCTTCCCAGAGTTTCGATTGCTTTCTCATACAAAGAAATAGCCTTATAGTCATCCTTCTCTCTAGCCGCTGCATTTGATGCCCTTAAATAGAGAATATCAATATAGTTCATATAATAATTGAGAACCTCATCTTTATATATTGATTGATCCAGACTATCTATAAAACCAACATATCGATCGAACCATGGGTCACATTCTTCCATTTTATCTAGATAACAGCGATTCATATTAAAGTAATTAGCTACTTTAACAAAATCTTCTATATCTTTTTTCTCATATTTGCTGTCCTTTATTACATCAAGTGTTGATGACAATGAATAAATAGAATCACATAATGGCGGCTCCTTGTAACTTGCTAAAATGGGTGCAATAAAATTAGTGAAAAATGGAATTAGATTAGGGGCGACAATCTTCATGTCATTGATAATTGAAAGGTATGTCTTAATGGCATTGTTTTTTTGCCCCAAGTCTCGATATAATATGCAGACCATTTCCCTATTGGCGAAATACTCCTCTATTGTCAAGCCATGGTCAATAAAATAGTCCAGGTTTTCTTCAACCAAATTGCAATTCCAAATTTGATAATCTAATGACGATTCTTTGTCTCCAATAGAATTCAAATACAAAGCATATTCCACAATTTTATTTGAAGCGCTGACATATCTACCATCATGAATGAAAGTATAAATAGAATCGTTAATACTTTCATACTCCTGTGAATAACAAAAAGTATTAATTGAAGTAAGAAACAATAACAAAATGGCAATTTTAACCATAATTCGTTAAATTTGGTTCAATAATTCTCTGGCCTTATTCCCGATAGCAGTACCCTCCGGAGCAACTTCAATTAGTTTTTCAAGGGTGGCTTTAGCTTGCTTACGTTTGTTGTCTTTCAAGTAGCCGATGGCAAGATTCCAGCCAATTTCTGGTGCAAAGTCAGTAAAGTCG
>ONGE01000009.1 GCA_900317325.1 uncultured Prevotellaceae bacterium | reverse complement strand
GCGATCGGCCCCTTGGACTGGATGAAGAGGCGGATAATCTTCTCCCAAGTAGCATTTCGCTGTCAAATGTATGTGGTCAGGATTCTCAGCCTTGTCCTTAATGGCGTCCCAGATGCGATGTGCATGGTTATACATTTCCCGCAAAGCAGCCGTGAGCGCATCATTAAATGCGATGATGTCTGGCAGGATCTCCTCCTGATGAGCCAGGGCTCGCTTATTAATAATGTCTTTCCGAACTGTCAGTAAACAATCACACTCTGGATATTTGCTCCAGTTGTCATTGAACACATTGAGAATTTCTTCTTCAATGCAACGAATCTCATAGTCTTGTAATTCAATCATAGCGTCTCATTTTATTGTTTGCTGCAAAATAAAACCGCACCCCTGCCATCCTGTGGCAGAGGCGCAATCTAAAGTTGTTTTTTCTGAAAAAATGCTCAGTCAAGAGCCTGGTAGGTGAAGTCGGCAACGCTCATGCAAGCCTTCTTGTAGTCGAACTGGTACATACGCATGTACTGCTCTTGAACTTCGACGGCCCCGTTGTAAAACGGGTTGAGACAATGCTGGCGGGTCGTTACCGTAATCACCATTTCGGGCGTGATGACTTGACCATTGACGCGCTTAGTGCGCTTCGGCGTAATTCTAAAAACTTTGCTCATAATGCTAGCGATTAAATGTGAAACAAAAATATTAAATTTACTCTTTATTATTCAGCAGGCAGACAATTTCATTAGCTTTTGCCAACGTCAATCCTTTTTCCTTGTCAATGACTACGAGGTGTTCTTCCTGTTCAAGATAGAAGTCGTTGCTCAAATCGACGATGGCATAGCGATAATCCTGCATTACATTCGCTTCCAACCATGTGTTGATTTCCAGAGCCGTGAACCGTTTGCTTAATTTTATGTTCTCTGCTAAATGCCTATCCGGATCTTGCAAAAAGCCAGACATAACAGGTGTCATCGAGTAATACTCAAAAGGCATTCGGAGCACCTTCCACTTTACATGAACAGTTTCGGGACCGTCAAGACGGCATAAAGATGTGATGATGATTTTGCAATGGGTCTGCTCCACAATGAACTGCAAATTCTTTCGGAAATCTGGATATTCAATATCCTTAATACCCTCAAAGTCCAAAAACAAAAACTTATCGATCAATGGATTGTCTGGAGCCGGATTCAGCTTGGCTTTCAGGTTATCCAACGCTTCTTGTGGCGTATCACCTTTGCCGATGATGTATTTTTTGGCATCATGATGCCAAAAGCTCCAAAAGTCTAACCCATCTTCATTGATGTCCCTTGGTACATCCCATGATTCAAGATTAAACGCAAGGAACCCTCCGCCATAGCGATTATGGATAATCGTCAAGGGAGAGATGCGAATGTCATTGTCTGTTGATTGTTCCATATTTCAAATACTATTAATTGTTTATCGCCACAAAAGTAGAAGGCACCTCGGCCATTCTGCGGCAGGGTTTAAAAATTTTTCAGCCGTTGAGTAATGCTATGGCTCGGTCGGCCAGCAAGTCCGTGATGCCGTCGAAAGGGTTGGTCAAAATGAAATGAGGTAACTGTGAATTCCCTATCACATATTCATCGTCAATAATGACGTAACGAGCATCTGCTAAGGTATTCTCAAAAAGCCAAAAGTCTATCTCAATTCCTTTACTTTGCCTTGCATCAAGGCTGAAAATGTCAATATTTGATGACCAGCTGGCACTAACAATCGTCGGTGTAATGTCAATCACGCGACCAGGCAGTTGTCGATCCGTCCACATGTCCTGCATAGCCTCCAGACCAAGGTACTTCCAAGATGATTCAATGACGATGTCGGCATGAGTCGAATCAACGACCCGCTTTAACTGTTCGACAGCAATCGGATCAAAGAATGGCCCATGTTTGTCTCGATATGGTTTCCCCTGAGACATCAGCAAATCCTGATAAAACTCAGTATTCAACACACCATCAAAGTCAAGAAATAGGTACTTGTCCATGGAATCTGTGGCAGATGAGCCGTTAGAACTATGACATGATTTCTGATTCTATTTGCTCAGCGGTTTGCTCAATAATTCGTTGCCACAACACCGTATCTTGAAGTTTTGACATTTGAATGCGATCCTTGTACTTGTTGAAGAAACTGATAGCATTATCAAAGTCTTTAAAATACTGACTTCCATCAATGAGGGCATCCCAATCCCAATAGTCGATAAATTTATCAATGGTGTTCTCCGTAATAAGAGAAATGTTATTTGATAACAGAGTCCAATCCCATTTATCTTTGAATTCTTCAAGATGCGCTTCGGTGAACCATTCCACGCTTCCATATACTTGTCCAGACAATCTTTTCCAATCCACTTTTTTTGAGAATTTTTGAAGCATCGGTATTGTCCATATAATATTTGTGTTTGCTGATATCTCTTCCCAATCAACTTTATCACAGTATTTCTCTAAAAGTGTTTCTGTCCAAGCAAAATTCTCTGATAGCTCTTTCCAAGCCTGTTCAGTAGCAATTTGCTGCATAAAATCATCATTAATTGTCTTTGCCATAATCTTGTTTTTTAAAGAGTTAATAATAATCATGTTGCAAAGAAAAAGACAGCCCATGCCATTCTGTGGCAGAGGCGCGTCCTGATGATGATTTTTATTGAAAAAACTTATACGATGGGGTCTGGGCAGTAGTCTTTGCGCTTGCAGGTTTTGCAGTGTTTGCCGATCCAAACGTCGTCAAACTGCTTCATGGCTCGCTCGACGATTTGAGGGTCATCGGTCAGGATGCCAGCCTCGAAGTTGCGCTTATCGCTGCTCTTCATGCCGATGCCTGCTCCCGTGAGGTTAGCGCTGCCGATATACACCTCCTCGCAGTCAAAGACCAGCATCTTGAAGTGAACACGGGGGCACAGCACCCGCTCCAACCGGTCATACAGTACGGGGTACCTGTCAAAGTCCTCCCTGAAGTTCGGCCCAGGCTCCTTAGCATGAATCAGCCTCACCTCAACCCCACGTCTAATCAGCAACGCAATGAGCGCCAGGAAAGGCTTCTTTTCCTTGCCAACATCAACATATAGGTCCTTAATGTCGGCCGTCCCAATCCATAACGAGCGCTTCACCGACTGCACCCGACCTAGCACCTCCCCATAATGGTCACTATTAGAAATAAACTGAATCATTCTTCAGTCTGATTGATATTAGCGAGTTTGTTATCCATTATTTTCGAATACTCTTCAATTAAGTGATGCTCTATAATCTTAGTTAATTCATTATCAATTATATCTTTTATCTTAGATCCCTTAACCATATCTGTTAACGAATCTATGCCATCCCACCATCTCATGTTCCCTGGGAAAAGTTTGAATCCATATGGCCAACTTATATTAATTCCATCAGTCCAGCCCTCAAATTGCCCCACTACCTTCCGGTGGCTTTCTGGATAGCCATCAGCCACAATACCATAATAAACTGTATTACTCTCATTTTGAATTTGAAAGTAGCATTTGTCATAGCCATGAAGTTTGAAGCAAATATCTTTATAATTTAGGTTGCGTGTTCCTAATGCAACGAAATCTTTATCATAAGAAAAACGCATATTGTGTTTCTCTGCCAGTTCACGAAGAACACTCTCAATAAAATTCATTCTAATAGTCCGACCAATGTCCTCAGACAAAGATATAATTTCAAGAGTTGCATCAATATTTGCCTCATTGGTGAGCAATTCTAACATTGATTGCTTGTTTATTTCACTCATATTTCTAGTTATTATATTAAGATTTGTTTGATATTGCGCTATTGTTTCTCTTACTCTTGGGAATAATGCCGCTATGCTAATACAATGATTTAGCCATTGATAAATATATTCTTTATAGCTAATGCGGAAATAATCAACTTGATTATTGGTTGAATACTCACTTGCCTCTTTACTATCCAAAGATAAATAAAGTAGAACGTACTTTAAAGAGTTCTTTTTCGCAAAATTCTGGTATCTAAGCAGTTGTTTATATTGATCTCCTGCATTAATCTTATTCTCGATTATTATGGCATGATTATTATCATCACGAATCAGCAAATCAATACGTCCACCTTCTGTGTAATCTTCAGAAATTTCTCCAATAGGATATTCAACACTCACTTTACAAGTTTTGGTGTCTATCTCAAATTTTGGATCAACTTGTTTAATTATAGTATCAACAAAGGCTTTAAGAAATCCATCTCCAAGGCCATGATCACCATTAGGATTCAACAACTCACCCAAGAACGCAGAATGCAACCGGACCTCACTTGTGGATAGCCCAAGCACACTGAATACATTAAAATTTTCGCCTCGTATGCGTTTCTCCTCTTGTTGCGTCCTCTCTTTTACAACAATCTCTGAAATTTGCTTTAATAATGTCTCTATGTTTGTCATCGTCTAAACGAATTTAGTTTTAAGCGATTATTGCTTGCAAAGTTATTAAATCCGTTCCACTTATCCAAAAACGAAACGAATGAAAGTTATAGCAGTTCTCTTGCTATCCAGGCGCAGGCCTCGGCGTCGGCGAGGGCGTGGTGGTGGTTCTCCATCTGGAAGCCGCAGGCGGCGGCTACGGTCTGGAGCTGATGATTTTCCAAGTCGGGTTGCAAGCGGCGGGATGCGGCAAGCGTGTCGAAGAACTCGTACTCGGGATAATCCATCTGATAGGTGCGGAAGACGGCGCGAAGGCAGCCTTCGTCAAAGGGGCGGTTGTGGGCCACCAGCGGCAGGCCTTCAATCAACGGCTCAATTTGTGCCCACACGTCGGGGAACACCGGGGCATCGTCGGTGTCTGCACGGCACAGACCATGAACCTGAGTGCACCAGTAGTTATAATAGTTGGGCTCGGGCTGGATGAGCGAGTAGAACTTGTCCACAATCTCCCCGTCCCGGACAACGACCACTCCAACTGAGCATACCGAAGAACGGTCATAGTTGGCGGTCTCAAAATCTATAGCTGCAAAATCTCTCATGGATTAATCCTTCCTGTATAAGTTCAACATTTTCTGGATTGTATCAGCCATTTCATCACGGAGCCACTGTGGTTCGAGCACCTCCACTTTGTCGGCGTTCCACAGCAACTCCTGCTGGAAATCAAATGTGGGGCGCAGACAATAAGTGAAAATGCTGTACTCATTATTACACTCGGCCTCTTGTTGAGACTTGTGTATCTTAAGATCACGGATATAGTTGGCTTGACCAGCATCCACCTTCAGCTTCACAATTTCCTTGTCATAATCCTCATCTCGGATTAATCCAATGAAACCATCGAAATAGGTCTCAGCTTCCCATTCCTTGGGCATGGTAAAGGTCATTTCTGTTTTCTGCAATGACAAGATGCGGTCAAGAGCGCAGATCCATATCCTGGTGTCTTCCTCTCCATCATTTCCGTGAACTATCACATACCATCGTTGGCGGAAAAGTTTCATGCAGAGAGGCTGCACGTCATATTTCTTCTCTTTGTCTTTCCAATAACTTTTATAAGTGATGTTGAGTACCCGGTTCTCCTTCATCGCATCGATGATAGGCTGCAGGTACAGTTCTCCCGATGGCACATACTCCAGCTGGATTCTGTCCTTGATGCCCATGCAACCTGTCAAGGCATTGCTTACCGCAAACGTATTGAACAGCCACGATTGCAGTCCACCTTCAGTGATGTCCTCAATGTTCTCGATGTAATAACGATAATCTCCACAGCGCTCGTTCTCGACGTATAGTCCAAAAATGTCACCGATGTTATTCAACCAACGTTTGAAGGTACGGACAGACATTTCTTCTCCACGACTCAAATCAACATCTCGGCGCCACCGCTCGTTGATTTCTTTGAACGAAATCTTTTTGGCACGATAGATTGTATCTATCAGCCAAACATACTTTCTAATGAGGCTCGGGCCTCTTTCAATATCAGCCATATTTGACACGTTTTAATGTTTGACACCACAAATTTACAACAATCCTCTGCCAAATCGTGTCCGATGTTCTATTTTTTTCAAATTCAATCAAAAAATCTCAGTTTAGCTAATGACCACAAAGTTATAACAAGCCTATGCCAAATCAGGACAGAGGTTTTTAATTCTTAATGAAGAAACCGCAATTTTGCGGTTCATTTTTCATTTGTAAAGGAGGGAAACGCCCGTGGTGGGTGATGCCTCCTTTGCTGTCTTTATGCACTGCCCTCTGCTTGACGGGAGAGTCATGATACCGTGAAGCCGCATTGATGAAACAAAATGTTTACATTGTCCTGTCGCTACCACCTTTTACACCGCAAAGCTAGCGGGCAAAACAATGGTTCTTAGAAGAGATCACACTAACGTCTGTTTTCATGGCACCTCCCACCAAACATGAGCTAATATCTCTAGTCGAATCTATGTGTGAGGTCCGGGATAGGATGCTCGGCGCTAGAGGATTGCCTGAACATATCGAAAGCCTCCACAGGGTTAATATCAAGGCATTAATAGCGCCGGTGTTTTTCCTGTGGGAGCTTCTTGGATATGGTACGCTATTTCTTGCAGGCGAAGTAGATATCAGCGATTGTTTCTATTTGTTCAATATTTTTTACCCTGGTCTCCGTACCTTCTTCTCCAAGCCCTACAGACATCATATAACCGGTGCTGCCGCCAAAAACTTCACAAACAGGTGTCCATAGTTCTCCTGATCCAGTCCATTGTGAAACGAACTCAGGAGAGATGCCTTCACGATTTGATACATCTATAACATTTGATCTTGAGGCTTCTTTATTTGTATTCGTAATCAGTCGTATAAGGAACTTTAGGCTCACCTTGGTATGACCATTCCATTTTAATCTGAATGACAAGGGGGTGTTTGAAGTGGTACCAAGAAAATGCCTCAGACATGTAGCTATGTCAACATTATCTGTTGACTCTAGCACCGTTATGAACTGTTGATTCTTGTTTAGTTCATCTTTCTCCGTCAGTAATCTAATTAATTTGTTGATATCAAGATTTTGAATACTGACAGGAAGATAATTCACTCTTGTAGCTTCGTTCTTGCGTTTCTTTCCTTTGTCTTCTTCTGAAACAATCGTTGCTTCAACATCTGTCTGATTAGTCACCACTTTTTGCTTGGCTTTATACTCATCATAAGCCTCTTTTAATTCTGGATGTTTATTGAAATTAACTATACTTAGCACCTTGTCGAATATCTTCTTTTCAGATAGATTTAAATAATTTCTCGATTGATCATCAAATGCTTTTAATAAGCCATCTAACTTCCATAGATACAGTTCTTTAACATCCATCTCTTGAGTATTCTTTTTTAAAAAAACGGAAGTGGATTCATCCAAATCTTTATCAACGAATGGATAATGTAGCAACAAGGCCTCATTGTACCGATTAATCATTTCAATCGGATCCTCCATTCCAGTTGTTGATTCTTTAAATAGATAATCCACAGTTTGTGTAAACATTCTTATATACTGATTCGAATAACTGTGGTTTATCAGAATGCGAACCTCTTGTTCATGTGTTATGATTGTTTTCTTAAATCTTTCGAAATCTCCTTCTTTAACAGAATTATATAACACAGACTTCACGTCAGCTCCACACTTCGTATTCTGAATCAACGTCCCTAGCGTCATTGCTGGTGTCTTGTGCAATTCTCTAAACACCACTCTCCAGTCAGTCAAAAACTTTAACGCCGTATTGTCTTCTTGAATCATTGTGTTATCGGCGATAGGGCGATTCTCTTGGATGAATTGCTCCATTTTTATGGCAACCATTGAAAATTTAACAATTGGCCACACTAATTTATAATGAGGCATATTTTGATAAGCAACAAAAAGGCTTGGATTCTCCTCACAGATTGACTTAAACTTTTTCTCAAGACTTTCTATCACACCATCACTAGAATGAATCTCTTTTAAATAATCAATCCATGCTCTAAATAAACACAATAATGCTAAATCGTTGGTTTTCGGGTTATCAAAATACTCTTCTTCTATCAAAAAACTTTTAAGTCTCGGTTCAGTAAACTCCCATACATCGCCCCCCATTTTATCATATACAGATTCTAGCATTTGGGATAGATTTGGATGGTCGATTTTTTGAGATTTTACTTCAGAATTGAATTTTTGTTTGTATCGTTCAAATTGCAGTTTCAATTCAATCAGAAAGGCTTGACAAAAACTCTCTATATCATCTACATACAATTGATAGGCATTCATCTCATTAATTGTCCTATCAACTATATCATTTAGGCCACGAATATATTTATCATAAGCAATATATTCATTTGATTCAAGAATAGTTTTTGGATCAAAATCTGTGGGTGTGTATATTTCAGGTTGTGCTTCTATAGTAACATCGGCATTATGTTCCTTTGGATTATTCGATGATGTATCCGTGGGAGAATTAGCATTGTCATCGTCCATGTCACTGTACAAATTGGACTCGATAAGGTTAATTTCGTCATCTTCTTCGAGCTGGGCATATACACGATTAATCATTTCTTCACTGGCATGGCCAGTCATTTTACTCACCTGTTTAGGGCTCACTCCCTTTTTGAGCATGTTTGTTATGAATGTGCAACGAGCTGCATGGTTGGTAATCTCTTCATACAATGGTCCTCTCACTTCCAATAGTAATGAATTAATTCGAACAATCTCTCTATCTAGTCCCGCTTTCTTTACTATTCTTCTAATTGCTTGATTGTATATGCCATTACCTTTACCGTTAACTATCTTCTCAAATTTAACTGGGGTTATAAGCTTATGAGAATTAACTTTTTCCATCCACATTCTCATTTTAGGTCTCAAAGGAATATGGGCTTTAATATTCTCTTTAATGGTTGAAATTATAATGTACTTAAATTTCTTTCCTTGTTTAACTCGATATTTGCCTGTAAGTATTTTTGCCAAGTCGGAAACCCTTTGCCCACACTCGATTTGAAGTAAGAATATGTCGCGATACTCTTCTTCAGCAGGGGTTAGTCCCGAACAATTCTCTATTGCAGTTACTTCATTGTCAAGCAGGGGAAAATGCCCCTTTTGGTCCTCTCGACGAGTATCCTCTACTTTCATCCAATCCACACGATTGGGAACGACTTCTTCGGGTTTTAGCACATTGTTTATCAGACGTTCAATCATGGAGCCGCAGCGGTTTAACTGGCCGACACCAAAATTCCTCTTTTTGCCATCAGTTTTGCTGCGCTCCATTTTATCAATCAGATACTCCTTGTACCGATTCAGTCCTTTCTGGCTAAAGATCTTCATCGTCCTGTCTCTTGCGGGTAAAGTATCAACAAAACGATAAAATTCACTCAAGAGAGATTCATTCTGCCGTTTTGTACTATCTTTTATTGAAGGCTTCATCTTATGATAATGCTCCAATGCGTCAGCAATAACCTGTTTGATGTCTTTCTTATCTTTCTTGGCCATATCTTGATCGGTTTATTGTTTGAAGGAATCAGCGACGTTGTTGATTTTGTTACCGCAAATATAATCAATAAAAAACAAACAGCTGCGTATTAGCTTAATTAATTGTTCATTGTCAGTGCCATCACTTGCACGAGAGGATGGAATCATCTATTCTTCATCGTCTTCGACGTCGCTATACAAGTCGGATTCGATTCGATTGATTTCATCATCGACTGTGAGCTGGGCATACACCCTCTTTATCATCTCATCATTGGCATGACCAGTCATGCGGCACAATCTTTCTGGACTAACTCCCTTCCTGATCATGTTAGTTATAAACGTGCATCGAGCATCGTGGCTGGATACCGTTTTATATAACGGTTTCCTTACTTCTTTTTGAGTCGAGTCAATTTTGACAATCTCTCTATCTAATCCTGCTTTCTTGGCAATCCGACGAATCGCTTCATTATATGTGTTGTTGCCTTTACCCCGTGTCTTTTCTTCAAATTCTACTGGGTCAACAAGCTTTTGGCTCTTGATTCTTTCCATCAACATTGTCATCCTGGGCGTTAAGGGTATAATCGCTTTGATATTCTCCTTCATTGTCGAAACGACAATATACTTGTATTTTTTGCCTTGCTTGACCTTGTAGTTCCCAGTGAGCAGCTTGGCCAAGTCAGAAACACGCTGGCCACACTCTAGATGAAGCAAGAACACGTCGCGGTATTCTTCTTCAACAGGGGTTAGACCAGTGCAGTTCTCAATAGCAGTGACTTCATCATCCAACAGAGGGATGTGCCCCACCTGGTCTTCTCGACGTGGATCCTCCACCTTAATCCAAACGACAGGGTTTGAAACCTCTTCTTTTGGGACAAGAACTTTGTTAATTAGTAAGGCTATGATGGCTCCGCAACGGTTCAACTGACCAACGCCAAAGTTTCTCTTGGTGGCACCTGCTTTGCTTTTGTTCATTTTATTAATCAGGTATTCCTTGTACATATTCAATCCGCTCTGACTGAAGATTTCCATCGTTTTATCTTTTTCAGGTAGAGTGTCAACGAAACGTGCAAACTCGCTCAAGAGGGATTCACTCTGCCGTTTTGTGCTATCCTTAATTGATGGCTTGACGTAATTATGGTAATGATACAATGCGTCCATAATAGTCGCGTACGGATCGAAGTTTGCTTTAGCCACATCCTGATAAATGAATTGTTTGAGCGTTGCTACAATATCCGTGACATCATTTTCACATAGATACTCAATAAATTCAGCAAAATAGCGCCTGAACCTGGCTAGTCTTTCATTGGCAATCATGTTATTCTGATTATCCTGCTTGCTCAAGGTGTTTGATACCACTGCGAGTTCCTTCTTGGAATTCCACTGTTTTGGATAAACCCTCACACCGGTTGAGTACCGATACTGCTTGCCGTCAATATAGACAATTAAGTAGATTTTTCGCGGTCCAGAGGCTGTAGGTTTACGCAGGTAAAATCTTGCCTTGATTTCACCATAATACTTCTGTTGCTTGTCATTGATAATCATGCTCATAATTCTCAAAAGTGTGCATAAAAAGTGTGCATAAAAAGTGTACATAAACGCCCAAAAAATGGGCAAAAATTGACTGTTTTCGGTAGTATTTGAACACTTCTTATCACGTCACTCTTGAGCCGATTTGGTTTAAATTTTCATCGCAATCGCTTGTAATATAGATGATTACATCAACCAAAAAGTTGGCACGGTAATTGCAGATATAGTTGTGAACTCATAATTTTTGGAGGTTTTTTAGGGTTAAACATGATTGTCAGCATGGCTCGGGAGAGTAGTGCTGATTCTTTTTTGTGCCCTGGTCGAGCGGCACTATGGGTTGCAGGGGTTGTTTTTTCTGCGTAACTTTGCAGAAACTATCACAACGATTGATGCTATGACCGAGAAAGAGAAAATGCTGTCGGGCCAGATTTATTCGGCCGTTGATGAGCAATTAATCAAGGAATTGAATGAGACGAAGGATCTGATTCATCAATATAACCTGTTGATGCCTACGCAGTTGGATAAACGGCGCGAGATGCTGATGGACTTGCTGGGTCACGTGGGCGACGACAGGGTGTTTATCAACCAGCCGTTCTACTGCGACTATGGCAAGCACATCAGGGTGGGGAAGAGGTTCTTTGCCAACTTCAACTTCACTGTGCTTGACGAGGCGCTGGTGACCATCGGCGACGATTGCTTTGTGGGCCCCAATGTGAGCATTTACACGGCTTGCCACAGCACTGACCCGGTGGAGCGCAACACGCGTCGCGAGTGGGCGCTGCCGGTGACGATAGGGGACAATGTGTGGATCGGTGGCTCGGTGACGATTCTGGCGGGTGTGACCATTGGCGATAACGTGACGATAGGTGCCGGCTCGGTTGTCACGCACGACATCCCGTCCAACACTGTGGCCGTGGGCAACCCCTGCCGCGTCATCAAAACTCTGTAAATGATATCGGATTTAGCTCTTATAAAGGCAAACGAATGCGCGAGGCTCTACGATACTGTTTTCGTGGAACCTCGCGTAATTAATTTGTGTTGATATAGCAGCTGATTAGCTGAGTCTTTTACCATTCGAGCAGCACAGGTAGCCGTAGTTCACGCATTTCAGTCGATTCATCCAGCCATTCAAAAAGATTTTGTTGTTTCCATTTTTGGCGGCATTTTTCAAGAATTTCTCCCTCTGTTTCCAGAGTTTATTGAACAGTTCCTTGCCGTTCATGCCGTTTATCTTGGCCAAAGATTCCTTGCCGATGACACCGTCGGCTGTAAGTCCAAGCTCCTTCTGCACATCCTTGACGTACTTGATTCCTGACATCCAGACTGCGTCCACGATAAGATAGGTGACCCACTCATCATTGATTTTATCGGCCTTGATTTTGTCCCAGAAGAACCAACGCAACACCTCATTCCACTCGGCCATTGTGATATTGCGCAAATCGGTTTTTGTTGGTTTTGGCAGTTTCTTTGCTTTGCGGTAGTTGGTGTAAGTTGCTATGGTGACGCCCTTCATGGTTGCGCCGCCGCTATCGTGGGGATTATCGGACCAACCGCCTTCCCAACTGCGGCAGAAGATGCCGTATTTTTCGATTTTAGACAACTTGACTTCAGGCTCTTCATCGCTGCCGTTGTTGCACAAGCATCCATGGCTGATAGAGTTCAGACGGTTGAGCCAGCCTTTCAGTAGCTTCTCGTTGTTGGGCTCCTGGGCGAGTGCATTAAAGTGTGCCTCCCTCTTGTCCCAGAGTTTCTTGAACAGCTTCTCGGGATCCTTCTCGTTGATCTTGCCCAGGGTCTCTTTTCCGACGATACCGTCGGCCGCTGCACCCACGTTCTCCTGCACCTCCTTGACGTAATCGATGCCCGACATCCATACGCTGTCGGCAATCAGATAGGCGAGCCACTCGTCTTGAATCTTATCGGCTTTGATTTTGTCCCAGACTCTCCATTTCATTACATCGGTCCAGATCTTGATGGTCATGTTGCGCAAGTCTGTTCTTGTCGGTTCATTCAGTTTTTTCGCCTTGCAGTAATCTTTGTAGGTCTTGAGAGAAATACCTCTCATTTTGGGCCCATCGGGGCTGTTCTGGTTCTCGTCCCAGCCACCTTCCCAACTGCGGCAGAATTTGCCGTAAATCTCAATCCTTTCCATGTTCAAGTTATTTTTTAGTTTGGTTCAATTATTGTTAATGATTCACAAAGTTACAACAATGGTGGCCAACAAGCAAAAAAAATCCTGTGAAAAAACATGGTCAACGATCAAGAATGATCATCGTGGTGCCGCTCGCCAGCCAAACAGATTCCACGAGGGGGACTTTGATGTAGAGGACGAATCCGATGACTATCAATGACTTAATGTCCCGTTTTTGGAGCCCAAGTGAATTGATGGTCACGGCAACTTTTTAAATGCAACAAATGCCGTTACGGTCCCGGGGGACCATAACGGCTTGATGCGTTTGAAGTGCCGCTTAATGCGCGGCAACCCTTCACAGGGGATTACTTGTAGACGGTATCGCTTACAGTGAGGCTGTAACGACCCTTAGCGCGGCGACGGGCAAGAACCTTGCGGCCATCGGCGGTGCGCATGCGACTACGGAAGCCATGCTTGTTGGCTTTCTTACGGTTCGAGGGTTGGAATGTTCTTTTCATTTCTTATCTCTTTTTTTTAGTTGTTCCGAAAATTTTTCGCAAAATGCGGTGCAAAATTAGTGCTTTTTTTGAAAATACACAAATCCAAACGCATTTTTGCGGAAAAGTTTTTGTTTTTTTTCTCAAAATCACTACTTTTGCACCCACAAACGACTGAGAACAACAATATTTACATAAAACAATAGCACAGAATTAGAATTATGATTAATGCTCAAGACATCAAGAACGGAACGTGCATCCGCATGGACGGCGATCTGTATTTCTGCATCGAATTCCTTCATGTAAAACCCGGCAAGGGTAACACCTTCATGCGTACCAAGCTGAAAAACGTCGTTGACGGCCGCGTGCTGGAGCGTCGCTTCAACATCGGTGAGAAGCTCGAGGACGTGCGCGTTGAGCGTCGCCCCTACCAGTACCTGTACATGGATGGCGAGGACGCCATGTTCATGAACAACGAGACCTTTGAGCAGATTCCCATCAGCAAGGCCTTGATTACCGGTGCCGACTATATGAAGGAGGGTGACATCGTTGAGGTTGTCAGCGACGCTTCGACCGAGACCGTCCTGTTCGCCGAGATGCCCATCAAGACTCAGCTCAAGATCACCTATACCGAGCCCGGCGTGAAAGGCGACACCGCCACCAACACCCTGAAGCCCGCCACCGTCGAGACCGGCGCCACCGTTCGCGTGCCCCTGTTCATCGACACCGACGAGATTATCGAGGTTGACACCCGCGACGGCAGCTACCAGGGCCGCGTGAGGTAATCACGAATCGCAACATCACAACCATAAACAAGGGACGTCCGTCAATCGAGGCGTCCCTTGTTTTGTTTCATGTGAGCTGGTCAGAGTTTGCGCAGGATCCAGGGTAGGGGTTCAAGGACCTTGAGGCAGACTTTCTTGTCGAGGTCGTGGAGCATCGCGGCGGCATCGGTGTGGGTGTCGAAGCCTTGAGCGACGACATAGTACAGCTTGTCGGGCCCGCCTTGGACAACGTAGCTGCCCTTGAGGCCGCACTCCTCGCGCAGGCGGTCACGGTAGCTCTTGGCATTGATGCGCTGGGTGAACGAGGCCACCACGACGCTGAAGGGCTTAGCGACGTCGGTCGTGTCGATGGCGATGTTGACATTCATGTAGATCATCCTGACGCTGTCGCCGTTGATGACGTGGGTGTAGCGCTGGCGCTCGGCCTCGATCTTGGCATAGGTCTCGGCAGCGATGCCGGTTTGGCGTCGTTCCAAGGCCTTCTCGTAGGCTTCGCGGTAGTTCTTCTCGCTGCTGTGGCATGCGGTCATCAGCATCACAGCCACAAGCATCATGACGGTATATAATGCTTTTCTCATTGTTTATCTGATTTACGTTCGGCCACGCCGAGGCGAGGCCCTACTTGGCTAATTCGATGACTTGGGCATGGGTGATGTTCCCCTGGTCAAGGGTAAGGGTGACCAGTGTGCGCACCACTTGCCAGCCTTGCACTCCGGCCGCTCCGGGATTGACCACGAGGCAGCCCAGCGCACGGTCGGGCATCACCTTGAGGATGTGGCTGTGGCCGCACACGAACAGCTTGGGCCGCGACAGCTCCAGCCTTGACTTGATGCCAGGGGCATACTTGCCGGGGTAACCGCCGATGTGCGTCATCACCACCTTGACGCCCTCGACCTCAAAGATCTCCATCTCCTTGAAGCGGCGGCGCAGGCTCGCCCCGTCCACGTTGCCGCACACGGCGCGGAACACAGGCGCGATGGCCTCCAGGCGGTCGGCCAGCTCGTCGCTGCCGATGTCGCCCGCATGCCACACCTCGTCACAATCGGCAAAGTGCTGCGCGTAGCGGTCGTCCCACCACGCGTGCGTGTCACTGATGATGCCTATCTTCTTCATAGCTATCAGCTGTCAGCCATTAGCTTCCTTATTGTTGAATTACAGAGCGAATTCGGTGAGGCGGGCAAGGTACTTGCCGATGATGTCGAACTCAAGGTTGACAACGGTGCCTACTTCGATGCAGTGGAAGTTGGTGATCTCGCGGGTGTAGGGGATGATGGCGACCTGGAAACTGTCGCGCTCGCTGTTGCACACGGTGAGCGAGACGCCGTTCACGGTCACGCTGCCTTTCTCGACGGTGACATATCCCTTGCGGGCCATCTCGGGAGCCACTTCATACTTGAAGGTGAAATAGTGGCTGCCGTCCACTTCCTTGACGTCGGTGCAGACTGCTGTCTGGTCAACGTGACCCTGCACGATGTGGCCGTCGAGACGACCTTGAATGAGCATCGAGCGTTCCACGTTCACCTCGTCACCCACCTTGAGCAGGCCCAGGTTGCTGCGGTCGAGCGTCTCCTGGATGGCGGTGACGGTGTAGGTGCCGTCGCCGGGCAATTCCACTACCGTGAGGCACACACCGTTGTGTGACACGCTCTGGTCGATTTTCAACTCGTCGGTGAAACTGCACTTCAAGGTGAGGTGCAGGTTACCGCCGTCCTTACGCAATGCGACAACACGTGCCGCCTCTTCTACGATTCCTGAAAACATAGTTATGATGTCTTTTTATTTAAGTTCTACTATATATATAATAATGTAACGAGCCACAGGCCCTCTTTATTGCACGGAACATCAATTGCTGTGCCAATAGGCAAAAATGTTCACTGAAAAATGAGATATTCGGCAAAAAAATCCATTTTATGCAAAATAAGTTGCTTGAATTAATGATAATTCCTAATTATGTGTTAAATTTGTGGCGCTAAATTTATCAATTGATGGGAAAGTCTGGCGTTAATATAGGAAAAGAGATCCAGAATGAGTTGTTGAGGCAGGGCCATTCAGTGCAATGGCTGTCTCAGCAGTTGGGTTGTAATCGCACGAATATCTATAACATTTTTCTGCGTGACAGTATCGCCACCGATTTGCTGATGCGAATCAGTATCGCACTCAACAAGGACTTTTTTGCCCTTTTCTCCAGTGAGCTGGCCGACAACGATGCCAGTGACCTCAAGCACCCCTAGCTGTCATATCCCCTGCAAGTGTGAGTTACAAAAAATCCCCGCCTCTTGAACACCAAGGGCGGGGAGCAAGCTGTTTAGAAGTTAAACGATATACTTAAAGTCTATCGGGGCGGGGTGCCCTTGGGGTCATTCCTTGCCGAACTGCTCAAAGAAGAGCGTGTAGGAAATCTTGTCCACCAACTCCTCAGGACCGAAGAACTGGATGGGGCCGGGATAGATATAGCACGTCTCGAGCGCCCACTTGTCGCGGTTCTCGACAAAGTGCTTGAAGGGAGCACCCTCGAGGTCCACCAGGGCCTTGCGGATAACGGGCTTGTCCTTACCGGAACGACGTTCCATGTTCATCATCATGGTGATGGGCACACCACAGGCCACCCAATCCTGAGCCTTGCGTCCCAGGTGGGTGATGGCCGACATGTAACCGGTAGCGCCCACAAAAATGAGGTGCGAAGCGTTGTAACCCAGCGAGTAGCAATAGTCGGCATCAAAGTTCGAGGGGAAGGATGCACGTCCCTCGTAACCGAAGAAGTGATGCTGAGTCTTGAACTTGATGCGTTCAATCTCGCCGGCCTCGGCACGCATGTCAAGCACATGGGCTACCATGCTGCTGAGCAGACGCTCGCTCTCGATCTGGGATACCATCACGTTGCCGTGCTCGTCGCGGTCCAACGCCAGCTGGCGTGCAACTTCCTCGGGCAGTGAGTCGTAAACGACGCGGTTCTCCTCGGACAGATGCTCGCGCACGAAGTTGTTCTGCTCCATTTCACGCAGAGTTGAGATCTCGGGGAATTTGGTCAGCATCTCGTTGAGCTCCGAGATGAGCTTCTTCATTGTGGGAACGAACTCCACGATGCCCTCGGGGACGAGGACTGTACCGTAGTCCATACCCATGTCATGGCGCTTCACAACGATAGTGGCAATCTCCTCGGCGATGTCGTGCAGGGTCTTTTCCTTAGCCTCAACCTCCTCGCTGATGATGCAGTAGTTGGGGCGGGTCTGCAGGGCGCACTCCAGGGCGATGTGTGACGCAGAGCGTCCCATCAGCTTCATGAAGTGCCAGTATTTCTTAGCCGAATTACAGTCGCGGGCCACATTGCCGATGAGCTCACTGTAAACCTTGGTTGCTGTGTCAAAACCGAACGATATCTCAATGTGCTCGTTCTTGAGGTCACCGTCGATGGTCTTGGGGACACCGATAACCTGTACACCTGCATCGTGAGCCTTGTAGTACTCGGCCAGGATGGCGGCATTGGTGTTGCTGTCATCGCCACCGATGATTACCAGAGCCGTGATCTTGAGTTCGCGCAGGATCTGCAAACCGGCCTCAAACTGTTCGGGCTTTTCCAGCTTGGTGCGACCAGAGCCGATGAGGTCAAAGCCACCGGTGTTGCGGTACTCTTCAATCATGTCGCCAGTGATCTCGATGTAGCGATGCTTGACAAGACCGTTAGGTCCGCCCAGGAAACCGAACAGACGGCAGTACTTGTTCAGCGCCTTGATACCGTCATAGAGGCCACAGATTACATTGTGGCCGCCGGGAGCCTGTCCGCCGCTCAGGATTACACCCACGTTGAAGGGCTTCTCGGGCGGCATGGCCGAATCATCGCGTTCAAATGTCAATTGGGGCATACCGTAGGTTGTTGGAAACAGCGACTTGATGGCCTCTTGGTCGGCCACCGACTGTGTGGGCTCTCCTTCGATCGCGCGCACGGGGCACCTGAGGGTGACGGGCAGTTTGGGCCTGTAGGTCAGCCTCATGTTCTCCATTAAACTCTTTTTGTCAGTCATTTTGATATAATTGGTTTGTGAACAGTTAAACAATCTTTAATACCGCTACAAAAGTACTGCAAATTTATTACGCCGCCACTATAAATTCCTATCAATTTTTTGATTTATCAAGCCCTATTTAGATTTTTTGACAGTTTTGGCCGAAAAAATGATGATTTTTCGGCCAAAAACGTGGTTTCGTAACACAATCAAAGCACGGTCGGGACGTGGTTTTGATGATATAAATCAGCCAATTGGGAGTGTTTTATCGATATCGGCAATCGGTGACAATGAACTGCGGGTGATCGACGGTTGTGAAGCAGTATCGGGTGCTTTCTTGGAGCATACGGGCGATGTCGCCGCCGCAGTCATCGCCGGTGAGTTTGAACAGGCTTTCCTTCATTGTCCACAGGCGGGTGAAAGCGACATTGGGGTAGGGGGATTCAAGAATCTGCCGCATCTCGTCATCGTTCATGACGCGTGCGGCGACCTCCTCGTTGTAATGGTCCAGCGTCTCGATGTCGATGCCGACGGGCCGGTCGCTCACGGCACAAGCCACTGCGGCGCGGCAATGGCTCATGCTGAAGTGGATGTCGGGGTATCCGGCCAAGGCCGGCTTGCCGTTGGAGTCATAGGTGAATTGCGGCAGCTCGTTGATGCCATATTCCGTCATCAATGCCCGATGCAGCAACCGGTAGGCCGCCACGCTCAGGCGCCGGTCGCGCTCATGGCGGTAACGCAGGGCCTGCTCCCGCCGTTGGGCGCTGACAGTGGCCAGCGCCTCTTGCAGGTCAAAATCATCGATATGATCGTCGATGTAGATCACTTCTTCAGCTCAAACTGGATGTGACGGCCCTTGTGCAGCGCGAAGATGACCACTGCCTCGATGATGTAGGCGATGAGATAGCTGTACCAGATGTGCTGAGGCGTGTACTTGGACATGATCCACAGCACCGGAATGACCGTGAGCGACAGGGCAAAAGAGATGAACAACGCCATGCGGTGCTGGCTGTAGAGCTTATAGACGATCATCAGTACGTAGATGTAGCAGAACGGGATGAAGCTCAAGGCAAACACGCGCAGGACAGGCGCACTCTGGCTCAACATCTCAGGCTCGTCGCAACCGAACAACCGTGCGATGCCCTGAGGGTAGATCCAAACGAGCAGGCAGGTGACGATCATGGCAACGGTAATGAAACGGAAGCCACGCTTGATGACGGTGCGCACGCCCGCGTCGTTGCCCTCGCCCACCTGGATGGCGCCCAACGACTGCAGCGTCTGGCACGTGCCCGAGAGGAACAGGTTATAGACTTGCAGCAGGTTCATGCACAGGGCGAACACAAAGATGCCCGTGCGGCCAGTCGTCGTGAGGACGATTTTGTTGGCGCTGAACAGCAGCAGTGTCAAGCAGATAGAGGCAACGGCCAGCGGAGCACCTTGCGAGATGATCCGCTTCCACGATGCCACGAGTCCGTCGGTCGTGAATACGGGTACCAGACGACGGTTCTCGGGGTTGCGCCAGTGGGTGAGCAGGATGGCGATGCCAACCAGATGGCCAATCACCGTCGCTGCCGAAGAACCCGTGATGCCCCAGCCGAACCACTTGATGAACACGATGTCAAGACACAGGTTCACCGCATTGTCGATGATGACGGCCAGCGATACCAGCCGCGGACTGCCGTTCACGCCCACCATCGTCGAGAGCCCCCACATGAGGATAAAGGCCGGACAGCCGATGAGCAGTACCTGCATGTAGTCGCGAGCCAGCGGCAGAATCTGCTCATTGCTGCAAAGCATGCTTGCCGTCTGGTTAGGGAATATCAGGCCGCCGATAATCGACAGCACCAGTCCCAGGCTCACCGTCAACGACAGCGCACGGGTGAAGTAACGCCGTGCGTCATCAATCTTTTTCTGGCCCAAGGCATAGGCCACCAACATGCCTGCACCCGCGTTGATGAGCAGATGCATGGTAAAGATGAACTGGGTGATGGGTGTGGACAGGTTGATGGCGCTCACGCCATCCTCACTGATGAGGTTGCCCACGATGATGCCGTCCACCACGGTACCCAGGCAACCCGACAGGGCCACCAGGATATATGCCCACAAGAAGCGGTAAAACTGTTTGTTGATGTCGTTATCCATTACTGTATTAAGTCTAGATGGCCTAGATTCTCTAGATTTTCTAGATTCTCTAGGCCATCCAGAACGTTATCCTTGTTAGAAATCAAAGAATCCGAGCGTGCCGATAGCTGTCAGCATGCGCTCCACATAGTCCCAAGAAGTGGGTGACCAGTCAAAGCCCAGGCGGTAGAGCACTTGGGTCGTGTAGTTGTTCTCACGCTTGACGTCGGCGGTCTTTTGGCCGTGTGCCATATCCTGATAGGCGAGCAGCGAAGACATCTGCTTGGCCTTCTGCGGATCTTCCTTGGCACGTTCCATAGCATCGGCAAATTCCTCCTGTTCCACAAAGCGCACGCCGTCGCCCACAGTGGCGAGTCCGGTGAGCACGTCGCCCATGAACTGGCCGTGGATGTTATAGGGATGGAATACGGTGCACTCCTTAGGCGTCGAACTCAGCAGCACGATGGCATGAGCCACCTCGTTGATGGGCGAGAACTCTACCTGCATGTTGCGCATGCTGTGAGGACAGCAGCCCAGCATGTTAAAGACCTTGATGCGGCCCATGAACGAGTTGGTCTGGAAGTTGGCCTGGAACTCGCCGTCGGTCGAGCGTGCGGCCAGGTTGCCCACACGCATGATCTTGGCCTTCAAGCCCTTGTTGGCCACTGCGTCCAGAATCAGGCGCTCGGCCAGGAACTTGGAGTAGATGTACTTGTTGCCCAGGAACTGACCCAAGTACAGGCGTTGCTCGGTGAAGATTTCGCTCTTGATTTCACCGGCCCACAGACCGCGCGTACTGGCCGTGGACACATGCACGAGCTTGGCGCCGGTCTTGAGGCAGTAGTCCACGCAGCGTTGTGCGCCGCCGATGTTCACGTCCTCGATTTCGGTACCCTCGCTGAAGTGCTTAACGATTGCTGCGCAGTTGAATACCGTATCTACCTTCAGATTCTCGCCGAAGTCGCTTGTCACGTCACCCAGGATGATGTGTAAGCGCTTGCCGAACAGATCCTTGAATGCATCCGAGAAGTAGTAGAACAACAGGGTGCGCAAGCGTCCTGCCGCAGCCTCCATATCCTTGCCACGCACTAGACAGTAGATGTTGCGTGCATCGGAGTCGATGAGGTCGCGCAGGATGTGGATGCCCAGATAACCCGTGGCACCGGTCAGCAGCACGTCGCCCAGCGGTTCACGCTCGCCGTTGCGGAAGTTGTCGAGCGTGTTCTTCTCCAGCAGGGCATTGATGGTCGAGTAATCAAATGAGGTGATCTCGTCGAGGCCTTCATCGTCGCTCTCTCCGGTAACCAGTCGTGCGAGTTTCCGCGGCGTAGGATTGGCGAATACGTCACCATAGGCGACATGCATTCCGGCCTTGTCGGCATCGATGATGACGCGGGTCACGACAAGCGAGGTACCGCCCAACTCAAAGAAGTTGTCCGTTGCACCCACCTTGTCCATCTGCAGGATATCAGCAAAGATTTCACAGAAGGTGCGCTCGGTGTCGTTAGCCGGCTCTACATAGGCCGAACTGATGGCCAACTCGGGCTCGGGCAGCGCCTTGACGTCGGTCTTGCCGTTGGGCGTCATGGGCATCTCCTTCAATTGCAGATAGGCCGTGGGAACCATGTATTGTGTTAGGCTCTTGGAGATTTCGGCCTTCAGGGCGTCGGGCGCGATTTCGCGGTCGGCGGTATAGTAGGCACACAGGTGCTCCTTGTCGTTGATCTTGCGGATGAGGATGACAACCTTCTTGAGGCCCTCAACCTTGAGCATCACGTTCTCGATTTCACCCAACTCGATGCGCAGGCCGCGCAGCTTGATCTGGTGGTCGGTGCGGCCCAGGATGACGACGTCGCCGTCGGGGAGCCACTTGGCGTAGTCACCCGACTTGTAGATGCGCTCGCCGTGATAATCGACAAAGCGCTCACGCGTCATCTCGTCAAGGTTATTGTAGCCGCGTCCCACACCGCGTCCACCGATGTAAAGCTCACCGACAACGCCCACGGGCAACTCATTGCCGTCCTGGTCAACGATGAACTCGATGACGTTCAACTGGGGCTTGCCGACGGTTACGATGTCGGCATGGGTCAATTCCTTGTTGTTCGAGGCCACGGTGGTTTCGGTAGGACCGTAACAGTTGAAGATACGGGCCTTGGTCACCTTGCGCAACTGATTGAGCAACTGGTCCGAGAATTTCTCACCACCGGCGCGCACGATATTGATGCGGCTGATGGCGTCACAGAAGTCGTCACTCGTCAGCCATGTCATCCAGCGTGACGGCGTTCCCGATACCATGTTGATGTGCTCCTCGTTGATGAGGCGTGCCAGGTCAAGCGGGTTGTTGGCCTGCTCCTCGGTAGCCACAATGAGGGTCTTGCCGTTGAAGTAAGCCGTGCCGATGTCCTGCAATGCTGCGTCGAACGAGATGGTCGTCACGCTGAGCATACGCTTGGCATCGGTCATCACGCCGTTAGCGAACACGTTGGCCGGGTGACCGTACAGGTAGTTGCAGATGCCGCGATGGTGCAGCATCACGCCCTTGGGACGTCCCGTTGAGCCGCTGGTGTAGATCAGGTAGGCGAGGTCATCGGGATTGATGTCGGTCACAACAGTGCCGTCGTTGTCGTCGTTGATGAGATCCTCAACGTCAATGGCCTTGTCGGCAGGGACGGTATCCATGCGGTCGTGGGTGGTGATGATGTAGCGGGCCTCACTGTCCTCGAGGATGAGTTTCACGCGGTCGGCGGGATACTCGGGGTCACAGGGGATGTAGGCGGCACCGGACTTCAGCACACCGAACAGCGCCAGAATCAGGCGGCTCGTGCGCGGCAGCAGCAGGGCTACACGGTCACGCTCCTGGACGCCACGCTTGCGCAGGGCAGCGGCGATGCGGCTGGTCACCTCATGCATCTCCTTATAATTATATCGGCCGTCGATGGCAACCAGAGCCTCATGGTCGGGCTGGGTCTGTGCAAAGTGACCGATGCACTCGTGGAAGAAGGTGAAGGGGGCCTCGGCGGGAACATCGCCCGTTTCCACCTGGCGCAGGTGGCTCAATTCCTCCTCTTGGCTCTCGCTCACGATCGACAGCTGGCGCAATTTGGCTTGCGGTTGTTCCATCATCCTGTTAGCGACAGCGACGATGCTCTCGGCCAGTCCGCGTCCCACGCGCTCGCTGTAGATGGCGTCGTCATATTCCACGACAACGCCGCATGACTCGATCTTGATGTTGATTTTGAACTTGGGCACGTTAAGCTCCAGCAACTCCTGGTCAACGGGCTTGCCGTTCACGGTGTACTGCGAGAGCACACCCACCTGATAGGCGTAGGCGATGGAGGGGCGGAAACCGTAGTCGGTGGCGATGCGTGCAAACGGGTAGTCCTCGTGACGCAGCGTTTGGTCAAACGTGTTGCTGGCGTTCTTCAGGAACTCGCTTACTGTCACGTCGTCGATGTTCAGTCCCAAGGCGAGTGTGTTGACAAACATACCCACGGTGTCGGCAATCTTGAGGTTGCTGCGGCCGCTGCTCACGGTGCACAGATAGACGTCACGGTTGTTGGTGTAACGTGACACGACGTAGCTGGTAGCAGCAAGGAACAGGTGGGCGGGTGTCACCTCATGCTGGCGGCAGAAGGCCGTGGCCTTGTCCAGGTCGATCGGGCATACGGCCTCGCCGATGAAGCCCTGCTCGTCGCTCTTGGGCATGTCGGCAGGAATCTCGCTGGCACCCTCACAGGTCTGCAACTTCTCGGCAAAGAATTGCTGTGCCTGCTTGAAGGTGTCGCTTTCCTCGGCAGCCTGCTGGTCGGTGACGAAATCCAGATAATTGTAAGATTCCTTCTCAACCTCCTTGCCTTCGAGGGCGGCATTGATCTGGCGGATGAGCAGGTCGGCCGAGCCACCGTCAAATACAAGATGGTGGACGTCGAACAGCAGATGGACTCCCGACGGGGTGGTCACGACTTCGCTGCGGTAAAGCGGTGCTTTCTGCAGGTTGAAGGGCTGGACGAACTCTTTCTTGAATTTGGCCAGTTCCTCATCACTCATTTCACTCATCTTCACCTCAACGGGCAGGCTGTCCTCAAGGGTCTGAATGATCTTGTCGCCTTGTGTCGTGAAATGGACGCTCATCTCGGGATGAGCCTCGATGACACGCTTGACGGTATCGGCCAGTCGGGCGGCTTCTGTGCCCTCGGGATAATGGAGCAGGTAAGGAATGTTATAGATGGTTGAAGTGGGATTCTTCATGCAGTCGAAATAGACACCTGTCTGGGCATAGGACAAGGGCGCTGCAGTCTTGGCCTCGGTAGCGGGTGCTGCCGCTTCGGTAGCGGCGGGTCCGTTGCCCGACAGCAAGCTGTTGAGAATCTCGTTCTCGATGGCTTGCAGTGTGCCGGTCTTCACAAGTGACTTGGAGTCGAGCGTCACGCCGTAGCGCTTGTTCACCTGCACAGCCAGCTTGATGGCCGAGATGGATGTCAGTCCGGCATAGCCCAGAATGGTCGTCACACCGAATTCCTTGTTGTTGACGATGTCGGCAATGATCTGGTGGAGCTCCTGTTCCAGCACGTTCATGGGCACATTGCTCTCTTCGACGGCAGCAGCCTTTTTCTCGGGTTTGGGCAGGGCGCGCTTGTTCACCTTCTGATTCTGGTTCAAGGGGATGGCATCGATCTGCATGGTCACGGCAGGCACCATGTAGGGCGGTTTCTCGTCCATGATGAAGTTGCTCAATGCATCGATGTCGATGGTCTCGTCGCTCACGATATAGGCAGCGATGAACTTGCCGCCACCCTCATCGTCAAAGGCCTGTACTGTGGCATCTTTAATGCCGGGGAACTCGCGGATGATGCTCTCGACCTCCTTGAGCTCGATGCGGAAACCGCGAATCTTGACCTGACCGTCGCGGCGTCCCACAAACTGGATGTCGCCCGATGGCAAGTAACGGACGATGTCGCCCGTGCGGTAAACGCGATTGTATTTCTCCTCGGTCGAGAACGGATTGGGAATAAAGACTTCGGCCGTCTTCTCGGGGCGGTTCAGGTAGCCGCGGCTCACCTGCGGACCTGCTACCCACAATTCGCCGGCTGCACCCACGGGCAGGCGATGACCCTGCGGGTCAACGATATACAAGCGCACGTTCTTGGGTGCCTTGCCAATGGGAATCTCCTTCATCTTCTTGTCCACCAGGAAGTAGGTAATGAAAACCGTTGACTCGGTGGGACCATAGAGGTTGTAGAACTTGATGCCCTCGGGTGGCGTGATTGATGCCAGTTTCTCGCCGCCGGTCGAGAGATACTTCAACGAGTGGTTCTCGACACTGGTGGCGAACTGGTAGCAAACTTGCGTTGTCATGAACGAGTGGGTGATGCCGTTCTGCTCAAAATACTCGTTAAGGGCGATAAGGTCGAGACGTAACTCCTCGGGAACGATATAGACCGTCGCACCGCAAGTGAGGGCAGGGTAGGTATCCATCATGTTGGCGTCAAAGCCGTAGCTGGCATAGGCCGCCAACTTGCATCCCGGCTTGAGATCGAACATCTGATGGTACCAGTGGCAGAAGGCCACAAGATTGGCGTGGGTCAGCTGGCAGCCCTTGGGTACACCTGTCGAACCCGATGTATAAAGCATGATGAACAGCTGATCGGGCTTGATGTCCACCTGAGGCGCTGCCGCAGCGGGCAGGCTCATGATATCCTTGGTCAACAGCACCTCGCCCTTGTATTCGTCAACGATGGGACGCAGTTCCTCGTCGGCAATGAGCAACTTGGCACTGGCATCCTGCATCATGAAGTTGAGGCGCTCCTTGGGGTAAGTCGGGTCGAGCGGCTGATAACCGCAACCGGCCTTGAGCGCACCCAGCGATGCGATAGGCATCCACTCGCAGCGGGGAATGATGACCGACACCACGTCCTCGGCACCCAGACCCTTGCCGACGATATAGGCGGCAATGCGGTCGCTGATATCATCGACTTGGGCATAGGTGAACTGCTTGTCCAGATAGACGGCGGCTATAGCGTCGGGCGTGGCCTTGGCCTGCTGGCGGAACAGCGAGACGATGTTCTGGCTCTCGTCATACTCCAGTTCGCCCGGGTTGAAGCTGTCGAGGGTAGCTACCTGGTCGGCGGTCGCAATGTTGATGTCACGCAGGTATTCCTGGGTGATGAAGCCCTCGAGCACGGCCTCGTAGCTCTCTAAAATCTGGGCAACGAGGTCTTGCGAGTATTCATTGGCCTTGTATTCGGCCTCAATCTCTATCTTGCCGTCGTTGATGAAGGCCTTCAGGTAGAACGATTCTTCAAGCGTGTTGTTGGCGATTCTGATCATCTCCATGGGCTTGCCGTCTATCGTCTGGACGTCAAGCACATTGCCGTGCCAAGCGAAGATGGAGTTGGACTGCAGGTTCAGGTCCGTCATCAAGTCGGCAAAGGAGTATGAATCGTGCTCGCGGCATCCGCCCATCTGGTCCTGTCCTTGTTGCAGCAGGTCAAGCACGGTGGTCTCGTTGGTGAATTTGGCATAAACCGGCAAGGTCTTGACCGTCATTCCTAACGAGCGGTTGAAGCGTTTGTCGGTGCGGCCGTTATAGATGGTGTTGAACAGGCTCTCCTGCTCATTGTTGAACTTGGCCAGCAGGAAGGCATAGGCTGTGGTGAACAGCGTGCTCTTGAAAATGCCGTTCTTCTTGCAGTATTCATCCACGCGGCCCAAGTCGACCGACAAGGTGCGCAGCAATTGGCCCTCGCGATACTCGGTCTCTTCCAGATCGGGCACAAACTGGGTGAAAGTGTCGCTGCAGTCAAAGTTGGCGGCAAACCACTTCTTGGCTTCGTCAAAGGCGGGAGTCTTGCGCTTGGCAGCTTCGTCGGTGGCCACTTCCATCATCGTCAACTCCTCGGGGGCAATGGGCTCGCCTCGATAGGCCTTGTCGATGTCTTGCATCAAAATCTGGAACGATGCGCCGTCCATGATGATGTGGTGAAAATCGACCATGAAGTAATAATGCTCCTTGTCGCGCATCAGCCTGAAGCGGAACAGCCGGTCGCCGTAGATGTTGAACGGCTCCACGAAACGAGCCTTTTCTTGTTCGATGTCTTCAATGTCCTCGATGTTGAGCGACCATTGTTCATTGGCCATGTCGAGCGTCTGTACCGGCTCTCCGTCTTCGCCCAACTCGATGCGGGTGAAAAGGGTGGGGTGAGCCTTAAAGGCCGTCTCAACGGCATCATGCAGCCGTTGGCCGTCCAGCGAACGGTCAAGTACATAAACGAAAGGCAAGTTATAGCAAGGTTCTCCCTGGTGGTTTACACATTCCACATAGATTCCGAATTGGGAGGTTGATAAGGGTGCTGAAGATTTCATATCACTTGTTTTTTAGTTATTACCATTTAGTTGAGAAAATGCGCGGGGTGACGACGAGCGTGATGTATCCCCATCGCAGGCTGTTATTTGAAGTGGAACGTTTCAGTCGTTCCATGGTATCGCCGCCCCACATGAACGAGGCTCCTGCCGACACATTCACGTCGCGATGAATGCTATAGCCGACCCCAAACTCAATCTCGTGACCGAGGGTCTTTTCCATATCGGTGAGGTTAGTGGCGATGGCAAAGTAGTGGTAACTGGCATTGAGCATCATGTTCTTCAGGGGGCTGTAAGTGCCACCGATATAGGCATTCTGAAGACCAGGGGTGAATCCGTGGTGATAGGCGCTCACATAGAAGAAGTCCATTGCTCCGTAGAACTGATGGTGGGAGCCATAGACGGTACTGAAGCCCTTAATGACATCGTGATGCGTCATGCCGATGTTGCCCCCCGTGGGCACGGCAAAATACTTGTCACCGCTCAGGTAGTCATAACCCGCTGTGACATTGAATCTCGGTGAATGTATATAGGTGACCTTACCACTTGCCATCCATGCATCGATCTTAATGCCATGCTCGTTCTTGCCGAACTGCTTGTAGTAGGCCGCCTCGGCCTTCCAGTGGTTGGGTTTGAACGACATATATCCACCAGCCAGGTGCTGGAACCACGTCCTGTCGGGTTTATTGTCCAATTCACTCTGCATGCCGATGTTCATGAACAACAATGATGCTCCCAACGGGAAACGCGGCGCATCGTAGTGATACCATGCCGTGTGCATGGTCTTGTAGGGCTGTCCGCCGTTCTCGTAGATCGAGCCGCCGGTAGCCATCACATTGGCATTCTGATTATAGGCCAGAATGATATGAGCCTTGTGGCCGTGACCTTCATATCCCAGTCGCAGAATGTCGTGGGACGCTGAAGCCATTGCCCAGTCATCCGAGCCGATGATGCGTTCGTCATCATAGTTGAGGGCGACACGACCCACTTGAGCAAACATGCCGAAACGAGTGGTCATCTTCACCCAGGCCTCATGCAGGTTGAAGGAACCTTTGCCCGCTTGTCCCCACACGCCGGAGTGCTGCGGCGTGACGAGGGTTTCGAGCCAGTCTCGCTTGAAGTAGATGGGAAGACGCGCGCGGCTGAGCACGAAATTGGAGGTCGGCACCTTTGGATTCTCGGTTTCCTCCTCTTCTTCGGTCTCAACGGGCGCCTGCGGCATGCCACCATATCGGGCCTCGCCACGTCCCAAGAACTGAAAATCCACGCTGAACTGGTTCTTGGGAGTGGGAACGGTATCGGTCGAGGGCTGACCTGATGCCAGCAATGCAGGTATGGCTATGGCTGCCAGCAGCCATAGCCTGATATTCATGCGTTTCATGTTTATGGGTTGTTTACTCAAACTCAAACAAGTTGATGAACCCAGTGATCTTGAACACATTCTTGATGTCGTCATTCACATTGCGCAGCGTGACGGTCTTGCCCTTGGCCTTGGCCTTCTTGAGCACGTCGAGCAGGATGCGCAGGCCGCTAGAAGCGATGTACTCCAGTTCTTTACATTCAAACACCACATCCTTGCTGATAGCTTCGGTAACAGGCTTCAGCGTTTGATCTACCTCAATGGCTGCTGCTGTATCAAATGAGCCAATCAGCGTGATCATCGTTTTCTCGTCTAATTCTTGAATTGTAGTTTTCATTCTATTTATAGTTTTAAATGGTTAATATCATTGCTTGTTACTGTAATTCTTGGTGATGGTGAGCACGTTCTTGCCGTTCACGCGCTCATAGTTGACGCTGTCCATCAGCGACTGCACGAGCAGGATGCCTAACCCGCCGATGGGACGCTCCTCGGCGCTGAGCGTGGTGTCGGCTTCACTCTTCATGGTTGGGTCAAAGGCCTTGCCCTCGTCGGTGATGACGAACTTGATGCTATGATCGGTGCCCTTGGCAGTGATGGCGACATCTCCTTGTGTGCCAACGGGATAGGCATAGCTCATCACATTGACGACGGCCTCCTCGACAGCCAGCATCAGTTGAGACGACAATGATGACTCAAGGTTTAATCGCTCAGACACCGATTTGACAAAATTATTGAGTTCGGGTACTTGTTGCACATCATTGCTCAATGTAATCGTCTCGTCGAGCACGGTCTGCTCTTCATGATGGTGGTAATGGACACAGAGCATGGTCAAGTCATCGCTCTGTTGTGCTCCATTGGCAAAACGTACGGCTCCTTCATGCTGGGATCCCATCAGCTGTGACGGGGAAATCTTGCCTTGTTCCAGGTTGGTCTGAGCCGTTTCAATGATGCGCTGCAGGCCATACAGGTTGTGATTCGGGTCAGCCATCTCGGTCAAGCCGTCGGTATAGAGCAGCAAGGACGCCTCACGGGGCAGTTGCTCCTCTTGCAGGAGGTAGGTGGTGTCGCTGAATAAGCCCAAGGGCAAGTTGGCGTTCACTTGCAGGGCTCTTACCTCACTGTCGATAATCAGCGGTGCGTCATGGCCGGCGTTGCAGTAGCGCAGGCGGCCCGTGGGCAGGTCGAGCACACCGATGAACATGGTGACAAACATATTGGCCTCGTTACCCTCACAGGCTGCCTCGTTGATGGCATGCATGATGCGCGAGGGATTGCTCTCGTTGCGGGACAAACTGCGGAACAGGGAATGTACTACCGCCATCACCAGCGATGACGGCACGCCCTTGCCGCTCACATCACCGATGCAGAAGAACAGCTTCTCGTCACGGATGAAATAGTCATACAAGTCTCCACCCACTTCCAGTGCCGAGACCTGTTTGCCGCTCACGTCAACGTCGGGCCGTGTAATGTCGCTGTGGGGCAGCATCTCGGTCTGAATCTTTTGGGCAATGTGCAACTCACTGTCGGTGCGCTCCTTGTTCAGTCGGGATTCATGCAACCGTTGCACATATTGGTGGACGCGGTACAGAATGAATCCTAACAGGGAGAATGCTCCGAGCATGAGTAGCAGCATGACGCGGCGCATATGATTGAGCTTGCCGTAAACCTCGTCGTCATAGCACACCATCACCACCTGCCAGTGGGGGTGGCCTTTGATAAAGGCATGGTAGGCAAATCCCGTGCGCTTCTCCTTGTCTTTGAACGTGATGACCTTGCTGCGGCCCGAACTGCTGGACTCGCGCTTGCAGGTGCTGTCGTTAATCATTTTCACTACAGCGTCCACATCACTTTGCTGGGTGTGGCTGCTGTCGGGTTTGGAGATGAGTCTCCCGTCCTCGGTGAGCAGCAGGAAAAAGGTGGAGGGATAATTGTGCCTGGTGTTCAGGGTGTCGATGATGCCCTCGGTCGACAGGTCGATGCCGAGTGTGCCAACGGTTTGGCCGTGCTCGTCTGTGAGGGGCATGGCATAGGTCGTCACGACCTTGCCGCAACCATCTTCATCCAGATACGGATCGCTCCAGGAGGGACTGTTGTTCAGGACGGCTTTCTGGAAAAACTCGCGTTGCGTGTAGTCATGCGTCTCACTGGCAACTTGCTTGGTATAGATACTGTCACCCTGACGAATGGCCACTGGCTCGAACAGCTGTGAACGGTCGGGATAATATCCTGGTGTAAACGCTGTAAAACAAGTCATCACGTCGTTATTGGACGAAACGAGCCGTTTGAGGATGCGGGGTATGGCATCGGGTTTCTTGAGTTGGTGTTGAATGGGCCATAGATAGTTGCGTACCATTTCCTCGTGGGATTTGAGGATACTCTTGACAACCACCGCCTTCAAGGTCATCTCATTCTCGGCGCGGTTATCAAGTCCCTCCTCAACCATGTTGTGGGCATAATTGTACTGGACCAGCGAAATGAGTTCTATAAGTGCACCAGCAAGCAGGATGAGGGCAATGGCCGATATGGACTTGCGGTAATGGCTCCTCTTGAATTTGTTAAACAGTTGCTTGAACGTCATGATTGGGTATTGAATAGATATTCAACGTTGTAGGCTGTTATTCATCGATTGTGCAAAGGTATAAATTTTTGGTTAATTATATTATGTGTTTTGGTACTAAAAATATACAATGTAAATAAAAAATAGGGCCGTCTGTATGAACGACCCTATAAATGTTTCTCTTGCGACCGGGGATGTGGTGTCAATCCTCGTCCTGACCGTTGGCCTTGGCGATGCGCTTGCGCTCGAGCTCGTCGAGGACGATTTTGCGCATGCGTATGTGGTTGGGAGTGATTTCCACATACTCGTCGGCCTTGATGTATTCCAGGGCTTCCTCGAGGCTGAACACGATGGGCGGAACGATTTTCACCTTATCGTCGGCACCGCTGGCGCGCATGTTGGTCAGCTTCTTGGATTTGGTCACGTTGATGACCAGGTCTTTCTCCTTGGTGTGCTCGCCCACGACCTGTCCGCCATACACATCCTCCTGGGGGAAGATGAAGAAGCGGCCACGGTCTTGCAGCTTGTCGATGGCATAGGCGTAGGCCGTGCCGCCCTCCATGGCTACCAGTGAACCGTTGGTGCGGCGGGCGATTTCGCCCTTCCACGGCTCATAGTCCAGGAAGCGGTGCGACATGATGGCCTCGCCGGCACTGGCGGTGAGCACATTGGTGCGCAGGCCGATGATGCCGCGTGACGGAATCTTGAACTCGAGGTGGATGCGGTCGTTCTGGGTCTCCATCATGGTCATCTCGCCCTTGCGGCGGGTAACCATGTCGATCATCTTGCTGGAATACTCCTCGGGCACGTTGATGCTCAGCTCCTCGATGGGCTCGCACTTCACGCCGTCGATGGTCTTGATGATGACCTGAGGCTGGCCCACCTGGAGCTCATAGCCCTCGCGGCGCATCTCCTCGATGAGCACCGACAGGTGTAGCACGCCGCGACCGAACACGTTCCAGGCATCCTCGCCCTCGGTGCGCTCGACACGCAAGGCCAGGTTCTTGTCCAGCTCGCGCTGCAGGCGTTCCCAGATGTGGCGCGAGGTCACATACTTGCCGTCTTTGCCGAAGAAGGGCGAGTCGTTGATGCAGAAGCGCATCGACATCGTGGGCTCGTCGATCGCGATGCGGGGCAGCGCCTCGGGGTTGGTGGGCAGGGTGACGGTGTCGCCGATCTCGAAGCCTTCCAGGCCGATGATGGCGCAGATATCGCCGCTGCTCACGCTCTCGACATGTTTCTGTCCCATGCCCTCGAAGGTGCGCAGCTCCTTGATCTTCTGTTTCACCACCTCGCCGTCGCGCTTGCACAGGGCGACTTCCATGCCGTCCTTGAGCGTGCCGCGGTGCACACGGCCCACGGCGATGCGTCCCACGTAGCTGCTGTAGTCCAGCGACGTGATGAGCATCTGGGCATCACCCTCGAGCATCTCGGGCTCGGGGATATACTTGATGATGGCATCGAGCACGGCGGTGATATTGTCGGTGGGCTTCTGCCAGTCCTCGCTCATCCAGCCTTCCTTGGCCGAGCCGAAGATTGTCGGGAAGTCGAGCTGGTCCTCGCTGGCATCGAGGTTGCACATCAGGTCGAAGACCATCTCCTGAACCTCGTCGGGACGGCAGTTGGGCTTGTCCACCTTGTTGATGACAACGATGGGCTTGAGACCCAGTTGCAGAGCCTTTTGCAGCACAAAACGCGTTTGGGGCATCGGGCCCTCAAAGGCATCAACCAGCAGCAGGCAACCGTCGGCCATGTTGAGCACGCGCTCCACCTCGCCGCCGAAGTCGCTATGCCCCGGGGTGTCGATGATGTTGATCTTGTAGCCATTGTAGGAAATGGACACGTTTTTTGACAAGATGGTGATGCCTCGTTCACGTTCCAGGTCGTTGCTGTCGAGGATCTGCGTACCCATATTTTGGTTGTCGCGGAACAGGTTTCCTGCCGCTAACATCTTGTCTACCAGAGTGGTTTTGCCATGATCGACATGCGCGATGATGGCCACGTTGCGAATGTTCTGCATAATGCTTTCTAAAATTTGACTGCAAAGATAGTAAAAAGTTTTCAGTTATAGGTTTTCAGTCATGGTTTTTGGGGTGATTATGCAAAAAAGGGTCCTTAAAGTCATCATCGACCTTAAGGACCCTATAACTGTTAATTGTTATCTGTTAACTAATAACTGTTAACTGATTAATAGCCAAATATCTCCTCGAGCGTCACGCGGCGAACCGGGCCGATCTTCTCCAGGGCCTTCATGTCGAGCTGGCTCTCGTCACCCAGGATCAGGTAGCGATAGGGCTTGTTGGCCATCGAGTTCTGCTCGAACTTCACGATGTCGTTCAGCTTGAGGCTGGGCAGCATCTCAAACACCTTGCTGTTGATGTCGTAGTTCAGACCCAGGCGCTGGGCATTCATGTAGCTGTTGAGCACGGCGCCACGCACGGTGCGGCGAGAAGCGAGTTTCTTCATGAGCGACTCCTTGGCCAGGGCGAATGCGGCCTCGCTCTGGGGAATGGTGCCCACAATCTTGTTGAACTCGTTGACGCAGTCCATCATCTTGTCGTTCTGGGTGATGATATAGGTCATGGCATACTCGGGATGGTTCAGGCGGCTGGGCTGACGGTAGTAGGCGGCAGCCGAGTAGGCGAGACCACGGGCCTCACGCAGCTCCTGGAATACGATGCCGTTCATGCCACCACCGAAGTACTCGTTGAACATGTTGATCACGGCAGCATGGTCGGGAGACCACTTGGTGTTCTCGTTGTGGTACTGCACCATGTAGATGTTCTTGGCATCATAGGGCGCAATCATGATTTCGGTGGCCGGGGTGGTCTGCTCCATGTAGGGAGTGCCGACGGGAACGGCGGCCAGGTTCTTCTTGGTCTTGTGAACCTTCTTGAGGCACTTGTCAAGTTCCTTCTGGGTCATGGGACCGTAATAAACGATGGTGTGCTGCATGTCGCGCAGGCCCTTCACGAGGTTGAGCAACTCGGCGGGATTGGTTTGACGCAGTTGCGTTGCGCTCATGATGTCGGTGTAGGCGTTGCGGGGACCGTACATGCCGTATTCGTTTAGGCGGTTGAAGCACTCGTCCTGGCTGCTCTTGGCATCGTTGCGGCTCTTGAGGATGAGGTCAACCATGCTGTTGTAAGCCTCCTGGTCAACCTGGGCATTCTGCATCAGGTCCTCGGCGAGCTTGATGGCCTCGGGCATGTTCTCGCTCAGGCCGCTCAGGGTCAGGTAAATCTCGTTCTCGCCCACATTGGTGCGGATGTTGCAGGCCAGCTTGTACAAGCGCTGCTTGAACTCGGTGGCGTTCAGCTTCTTGGTGCCGAGGTACTCCAGATAGTCCAGTGCGGTCTCATAGCGGTTGTCGGCCGTGTTGCCGAAGTCATACTTGTAGGTCAACGAGAACAGGTCGTCCAGGTCGTTGTGCTTGTAGAGCAGCGGCAGCTTCTTGCTGGTCTGGCCCACGGTCATCTCCTTGCTGTAGTCCACAAACTGCGGCTGGATGGGCTCGACGATTTCGCTCAGGATGTTGCGAACGAAGTCGCTCTGCATGTCACGGTTGGTGGGGATGGGGGTGATGGTGGGCTTGTCGATCTTCTTCTCGGTGGTGTCAACGCCCATGCGCTTGTACACGCACACAAAGTTATTGTCATTCAGGTGACGGTTGGCAAAGTCCACAATCTGCTGCTTGGTCATGCCGGCCATGCGGTCGAGCTTGCCCACTTCCTGGGCCCAGTCCACATGGTTGATGAAGGCATTGACCAGCTGACGGGTGCGGGCGCTGTTGTTGTCGAGGGCGCGCAGGTAGTTCAGCTTGTTGTTGTTGACCACGCTCTCCAGCAGGTCGTTGTCAAAGTCTCCGGCACGCAGCTTGGCCAGCTCGCCGAGCAGCAACTCGCGCACCTCTTCCAGGGTCTGTCCCTCGTTGGGATAGCCCAGGAGCATGAGCATCGAGTAGTCGGTCATCGGGTCGCAGTAGGCACCGGCGCCCATCACCTTCATGGGCTGGTTCAGGTTCAGGTCAATCAGACCGGCAGTGCCGTTGGAGAGCATCTCCGAGATGACGTCCAGGGTGTCGTTCTCCAGCGAGTTGCCGGCGCCGAAACGCCAGCCCAGGGCAACGAACTCGGCCTCTTGACCGATGACGGTGGTGTCAACGGGGGCCGTGATGGGCTTCAGGGCGGCGAACTCGGGACGCGTCATGTTGTAGTTGGGCTTCCAGCTGCCGAAGTGGCGCTCCAGGATGGTGATCACCTCATCGGGGTCAAAGTCACCGGCCATACAGATGGCCACGTTGTTCGGGCAGTAGTAATTGTGGAAGTAGTTCTTGATGTTGGTGATCGACGGGTTCTTCAGGTGCTCCTGGGTACCGATGGTCGTCTGGGTGCCATAGGGGTGGGTGGGGAACAACTTGGCGCTCATGGCCTCGAACAGCTTGCGCTGGTCCTGGGCGATGCCGATGTTGTACTCCTCATACACGGCCTCGAGCTCGGTGTGGAAACCGCGGATGACCATGTTCTGGAAGCGGTCGCTCTGGATGCGAGCCCAGCGGTCCACCTCGTTGGCGGGGATGTCCTCGGTATAGCAGGTGACGTCGGTGCTGGTGTAGGCGTTGGTGCCCTGACCGCCGATGCCGGCCATCAGCTTGTCATACTCGTTGGGGATGTTGTACTTGGCTGCCAGCTGCGAGATGCTGTCGATCTCGTGATACAGCACGCGGCGACGCTCGGGGTCCTTCACGAGGCGATACTGCTCGTAGCGGGCCTCGATGGTGTCGAGCAGCGCCTTCTCGGCGGCATAGTTGCTCGTGCCATACTGCTGGGTGCCCTTGAACATCAGGTGCTCCAGGTAGTGTGCCAGACCGGTGGTCTCGGCGGGGTCGTTACGTGAACCGGTGCGCACGGCGATGTGGGCCGAGATGCGCGGGCTCTGGTGATTGACGCTCAAGAAAACCTTGAGGCCATTGCTCAGCGTGTAGCATTGTGTGGCCATGGGGTCACCGGGGACCGTCGTGGCAACAGGCTTTTGTGCGGCCATGCCCATGAAGACCAGGCAGGCCAGCATCAACATGAAAAACTTTTTCATTCTCACTTGATTTTTAATTGTATTAAGTGTTGTATTAATAATAGTTGGCGGCAAAGGTAACACTTTTTTGGTTAACAGGAAACAATGTGCAGTTTTATTCACCCAATCCTGGCCCTGCAATCACGTTATATCAGGCATCGAGGGGCCATCGTCGGGTGCTCCTCTCAACAACAGTCGTGAGCACTCATCCTGGCAACATCGATTCGGAAACTTGACCGGCGGGCTTCAAAGGCGGATGCCTCCGAGAAAAGGGTGTTTCTGCTGTTAAAGCGGTGTCCTGGTTGTTTGAAAAGCGGCTTGGCCTCTGGCCATGGTGCGGTGAAGGCAGATGAATGGCTATAGGCTAATTCGTTGTCAATGAGTGCCTTGCATTTCTCCTGATTCTTCTTATTTTTTTTAAATATGTGGATTTGTCGTTAAATTGCGGATTTAATGGCGGTTATGTGGAAAATATTTTGTACCTTTGCGCGATTTTTTACATTAGATAATCGTAATTTTTTATGACACCTACTACTAAAACCATCGTACTGAGTGATGGACGTGAAATCACTCTGCAGACTGGAAAGCTTGCTGAGCAAGCCGATGGAGCTGTTGAATTGAGGTTCAACAACACGATGTTGTTGGCCACCGTATGCTCGGCCAAGGAGGCCGACGAGGGCGTGGACTTCATGCCCCTTACTGTTGAATACAAGGAGAAATTCTCGGCCTATGGCCGTTTCCCCGGCGGTTTCACCCGTCGCGAGGGCCGCGCCAGCGACTACGAGATTCTCACTGCCCGCCTGGTGGACCGCGTGCTCAGGCCGCTGTTCCCCTCTAATTATCATGCCAACACCATCGTTCACATCTTGATGTTCTCGAGCGACGGCGTTGACGCTCCCGATGCCCTGGCAGGTCTTGCCGCATCGGCAGCCATCGCAGTGAGCGATGTGCCCTTTGAAAGCTGACATGGAATTGATGGTAGGTGCGACTTACGATAATATTATGATGGTCGAGGGCGAAATGGACGAAGTGAGCGAGGATGACCTGATTGCAGCCTTGAAGGCAGCTCATGAGGCAATCAAGCCCATGTGCCTGATCCAGAAGGAGTGGGCCCGTGAGCTGGGTGTTGCCAAGCGCGAGTACTGCCACGAGACCGACGACGAGGAACTCCACGAGCGCGTGCGCAAGGAGATCTATCCCAAGTGCTACGCTGTGGCTCAGGCCGGCAAGGCCGACAAGCAGTGGCGCAACGAGACGTTCCAGAAGGCCTACGACGACTTCATGGAGACCATCCCCGAGGAGGAGCGTGAGGAGAAGGAACCGATGATCAAGCGCTACTACGAGGAAGTGCAGCGCGACGCCGTTCGCCGTTGCATCCTCGACGAGCACATCCGCCTCGACGGCCGCAAGACCAACGAGATCCGTCCCATCCTGTGCGAGCCCGACTATCTGCCTTATCCCCACGGCTCGGCCCTGTTTAAGCGTGGCGAGACCCAGGCTCTGGCAACCGTGACCCTGGGCACCAAGGACGACGAGAAGCTCATCGACGACGTGCTGCGTCACGAGAACGAGCGCTTCCTGTTGCACTACAACTTCCCCGCCTTCTCGACCGGTGAGGCCCGCGCACCCCGTGGCGTGAGCCGCCGCGAGATTGGCCACGGCAACCTGGCCCACCGCGCCCTCAAGCGCATGATCCCCGAGGACAACCCCTACTGCATCCGCATCGTGAGCGATATCCTGAGCAGTAACGGTTCGTCGTCGATGGCCACCGTGTGCGCCGGCTGCATGGCACTGCTCGACGCCGGTGTCAAGCTCAAGAAGCCCGTGGCAGGTATCGCTATGGGTCTGATCACCGACGAGGGTAACGTGAAGCACGCCGTGCTGAGCGACATCCTGGGCGACGAGGATCACCTGGGTGACATGGACTTCAAGGTGACGGGTACCGTCGATGGTATCACCGCCACTCAGATGGATATCAAGTGCGACGGTCTGCCCTACGAGATTCTCGAGCAGGCACTGCACCAGGCCAAGGAAGGCCGTCTCCACATCCTCAACCTCATCAACGAGGCCATTCCCGAGGCTCGTGCCGACTACAAGCCCCACGTTCCCCGCATCGTCACCATGGTCATCGACAAGGAATTCATCGGTGCCGTTATCGGTAAGGGTGGTGAGGTTATACAGGGTCTGCAGGAAGAGACCGGTACCACCATCAGCATCGAGGAGGTTGACGGCAAGGGAATCGTCGAGATCGCTGCCGCCAACAAGGAGAGTATCGAGGCTGCCGTGGCCCGCATCAAGGCCATCACCGCAGTCCCCGAGGAGGGTCAGATTTACACCGGTAAGGTGGTCAGCATCCTCGAGTTCGGTGCCTTCGTTGAGTTCATGCCTGGCCGTGACGGTCTGCTGCACATCAGCGAAATCAGTTGGGACCGCCTCGAGAACATGGAGGCCGCTGGCCTGCACGAGGGCGACGAGGTTACCGTCAAGCTCATCGAGATTGACAAGAAGACCGGCAAGTTCCGCCTGTCGATGCGCGCCCTGCAGGACAAGCCCGAGGGTTATGACGAGCGTCGCCAGGGTGGCAACCGCGGTCCCCGTCAGGGTGGCAATGGTTACGGTGGCAACCGTGGTCCCCGTCAGGGTGGCAACGGTGGCGGCAACCGCCCCATGGGTGGCAACCGCGGTCCCCGTCCCAACGGCCCGCGCCGTCCCCGCCGTGACGACCGTCGCGACGACGAGTAATCCCACGACAACACATCAGTCAACAATAGCAAGTGCCGAGGCAACCACGCCCCGGCACTTCTTTTATCCCCCTGAAACCAATAAAACAACACTTTACATTATTATATAAGGAAAACTATAAGCTATAAAAGGAAAACAATAAGTACAATCAATACAATGCCATGCGGTGTGTAGCAATAATCAAAAAAAAACAACTCAAACAACAATCCGCCCTCGCGGGCAGGCCCCACGACATGTAGAGACGCAAAATCTTGCGTCTCGCTACGGCCGACATGTCGCCCCCACGCCAGGCCGCCAAGGTTTTGTAGGGCCTCGCCTTGGCGTGGCCGTCCCCCTTGATAAAAGGAAAACAATAAATACAAAGGCAACCGCCGCCCCACACCCTTTCACTGCCGTTGAGGAAAACCCGCGTGCTTGTGAACGAGATGGAAAAAGTAGTGAAACTACTTGAAAACGTTCAACCACTTTTCGTTTGGGGCATCATCTTCCGTCCTTTCCTCACTTACGCCCCCACCATTAAAACTGGAATAAATAATTAAAAAAGACATCTGAAAACGCTGAATTAAAAAGGTAAATCCGCGGCTTCGTCTTCTTCGCAAACAATGCCTAAGGGCTCTAAAGCCTCACTCAAATTGATGTCTTTAATTTTGTGGCGATAAGTGATGCGTGTTTGATAATCATCAAGTTCTAGCCTCCTATTTCTGCTCATTTCCACAAATTCCAATTCTCGTTCAATACCTAAAAAACGACGATTCACCAAATTGGCAGCAATGCCAGTTGTAGAAGATCCTGCAAATGGGTCGAAAACCCATGCAGTAGGATTGGTAGATGCCAGTATAATACGAGTCATAATTGACAGAGGTTTCTGAGTTGGATGTTTTCCACAAGATTTTTCCCATGGTGCTATTGCTGGTAAGCGCCAAACATCAGTCATCTGCTTTCCTCCATTCAGTAACTTCATTATTTCATAATTATATTGATGAGGTATCTTTGGCCATTTACGAGCCCAGATAATAAATTCTGTACTATATGTGAAATATCGACAAGAGATATTGGGTGGTGGATTTGTCTTTGCCCAAGTGATGACATTGAGAATCTTAAAGCCCAAGTCCGTCAAGCTATTGGCAACAGCAAATATATTATGGTATGTTCCACTTATCCAAATTGTGCCATTGTCTTTTAACTTTTCGCGGCATAGGGCTATCCAGTCATGATTAAACTCTCGGATAAGTTCAGGAGAGCCACCTTTATCCCAATCGCCTTTATTTACACTCACAATTTTACCAGCTTGATAACTGATACCATCATTAGAAAGAAAGTAAGGAGGGTCGGCAAATATCAAGTCAAATTTAAAGTCGAATTTTGGCATCAACTCGAAGCAATCACCATGCAACAGAGTGAAAGCTCGATCGGGAGATTTGTAGAAAGGCGTTATCATATACTTTCTTTCAACATTTTGATGAAATCCATAATTGTAGTAAGATTATAGACATTTGGGATTTCATTATAGGCCTCCTCAAGCTTATTTCTGGCGGACCGCCAACCGATACCATCAGTTATCCAAACAAACTCAAAACCCTCTACAGAATTAATTCTTGGGGCGAGTTCAGTATATGATCTTGCAGTTTCATTTAGTTTACTTCCTCCACCACTATAGAAATTCACCTCAATAAGATATTTCTTTTTATCAGTGTTAATATAGAAGTCAAATCGTTTCTCGTCTGTTCCTAGTACTGATAGCTCAGAAAATTCAGACGAATACACTTCTTGACGGAATTGAATATCATTATCTCTAAAAAAACGTGCAACAGTATTTTCCATAATATGGCCACTACGGTTTTTCCGAGCATTGGTGTCTAAGCCGGTTTCTATGCCAAAGACGTAATCTACAAGATTCTTAATACGACGGGAATTAAACACGTTAGCTAATCCCGTTTGTATAAGGAACTCAATGACTTTTTGAGGTGATGTGAAGTAGCTTTTCAATATAACCACATTTCCTTGACTATTGACAACTGGTTTATTGCCTTCTTCTCTCACGGCAATTAAGATACCCATTACTTCAAACGATTTGGGGTCTCGCTCCCATATTTCAGCGACAGCCTTAGACAAATCTTCTTTACCAATGAGGTAATTTAATGTGTTAAGACTCATCTCAACTTGAGATACATTAGCTGAAATCTTGTCAAAATCACAAAAGAAATCCAACGTTTGGTTGGTCTTTTGGAGTTGAGACATAAACAGGTTAAAGTTCTTATTCATAATACATTATCCTATTAGCTTTGTAAACATTCTGCTCTCAATTGAGAACATTTCTATTTTATGTTCATACTTCAGGTCTACACTTTTTCTGTGAATTCTTCCAATTTTGGGAGCAATTATGTAAACAGAAACATTCTCAAATTCTTCCTTCGTAGTAATGGCTTCAAGCCATCTTAAGTAGCGAGATACTTGATTGTATGCCGCTTTTGTTGCTTTATCCTTTTTTAGTTCAATTAAGACATTTGGGATCGTGCCATTTTTAATGGGCTTATTTATGCTGTAAAGACAAATATCAGCCCTGTCCATTTCTGATGGTTTAAATGGTGAAATTGGTACTTGCCTACACAATACATAATCTTCATTCAGAAAAGCTGAGAAAGGTTCTAAAGAGGAGAGAATCGTGAACTCTAATTGTGCTTCATTTACCAAATCCTCATCCAAAGAAACGAGACCGCTATTAAATACAGTTTCATTTCCTGTTTTGTCTATTTCCCCAAAACCTTCAAAATCGATTTTGCTAGTAGTGTTAGCTATCAGCTCATTTAGAGTTTTTACTTCACCTGGTGTCAATGTGCAAAATCCCATTCCTTGCATACTATTTGATGGCAGAGGATATGGATAGTGACCTAATTCAAAGTACAGTTCATCTGAAGTGATGCACTTCCCTGTGTTTTTATTCTGAACGAATTGAAACATAAAAGGTTGAGCCTTATTTCCTCCATCTTTTTTTATTTTAAAAATTCCAGGTTCACTTGTTGCAAAATATCTTTTTCTAATTGACTCGTCCCAAAACAAGTTCGCGTCTGCTTTCCTCCCTAATGGACTTGTATGGCCATTTAGAAAGAAGGAACCAATATCTTTATTGCCATAGATTTTTCCACCATATACGATTTTTCGTTTAAGAAAGAAGAACACATCAGATCCCTCGCGACTACATGCATAGTCAGCAAGAATGGCATAATAACGACTGTGCGAACTGGGTTTAATTGTCATTACTGGTTTCATCAAAAAACCATAAAGGCCTTTGTCAAGATATAACTTCAATGAGTCCTCATCATATAAGGCTATGAATAGCCCACCACTTATACTAGAATTATGAGCTTTCATTTCTGTGCTATTTTGTGTCCTCTTTTCAATATCAAATTCTATTGTTCTCATATTGAAAAACAGGATTAAAAGTTTTTGATAAGTAATTCGGTTAGTTTTCCTCGTTTGCTGGGATTAGCGTTAATGGCACGAGAGGCCTGCACTCTATTGATGTTGAAATCACGATAGAGGTTTTCAAAGAAAGTATCCTCGGGGTTTCTTGCCGAGCAGTCTGAATTGCTGAGCATCCATTTTATATTGGGCCGTTGATTGAGTATTGCACAAAAATCACGCAGCCTTTTTTGCTCGTCATCGTTAAAATCCTCTTTAGCATAGGAATTGAAACTAGATGTGGCATCAAGCGGGCGATAGGGAGGGTCAAAATAGAAGAAGTTGAGTCCATCCCCTATGTAATCCAACGTCTGCTCATAGTCCTCATTTAGTATCACTACTTCCACTTGATTCAGCAGTCGGCTATCAGCCTTGAGAACATCAGCATTGCAAATCTTGGGATGCAAGTAACGACCAAAGGGCACATTAAATTTCCCTTTAGCATTCACTCGGTAAAGACCATTAAAACACGTGCGATTAAGAAATATCAAGTATTTGGTGCGGTCTATATCGTCTAAGTTGTTCTCATTAAAAATAGTTCTCGCTGCTAGATAAAACTCTTTCTTTGCCTCATCATCACGCAACGCATTATATCGTTTTTCAAGTTCAGTGAGCCGTTCTATCAACTCGATGGAAGCATCTTTAATGACACGATAGGCGGTTACCAGGTAGGGATTGATGTCATTGATAACAGCACGTTTGATATTAGGGAAACGTTGGAGCATGTGGAAGAACATCGCTCCTCCTCCCACAAATGGCTCTATATAAGAAAATTCCTGCTCGTTAAGGTCATTAGGCAGATGCTGCTCCAACTGTGATATGAGTTGTCCTTTACCTCCTGCCCATTTTAAGAATGGCTTTGCCTCAGTACCCATCGTTGTTTTGTCCTCATTTTGCCGTGGACAAAAAGAAAGCGTACCGCCTTCGCATTTCATCCCCTAACGAAGGCTGTCCGCCACAGATGCCTTTACACAGAGATGAAAGGAAGGGGTACGCCTATACAGGATAGGCGTATCCGCATTCCCCGAGACTCTGTGTAACAATAAATTAGTTTTGGCGGACTATTTTCGTTAGAAGTCTCTTCGAATTTAGATACTGCTATCTAATTTCCCACGATGTCTATTGCGTCTTGATGAGTATCTAAGACTGGTGCAAAGTTAGCGAATAATTCTTAAAAATCTAGCAGAAGTCATTGATTATTCATCTTTAACGCTAAATTCTGTTTTCACATAATCCGAAGCATCTAGCACAAGGTCACAATTTTGGTACATTGCCTTAACGTGCTGCAAGGCCTCCTCTTCATCTTCAGCCACTATCTCAACAATACGGCTAAGGATTTCTGTCACCTCTATGCGGTACTTTTTCATATAATATGCAAAGTAACAGAAAACACGTGAGAAAAACAGGAATAGATCAATTCTTAACATATTTGATCAAAAATGAACAATTACTTATTTTGTGGCATATTCACATGTATCCCAGTGGTCTAACGGGGATTAATTTGATCTAAATAGATCTAATTAATTTCGGTGGGGATGAAATAATTACGTCCTTTGTCGGGAGATTTTTTGTTTAACCGATAAATGTGATTTGTTATGGAAATGAAATGGATTAAGACGGATGAGATGTTGGAGAATTTGAGGAAGGAGCTGGGGGTGGAGCAGCAGTATGCCCGTCATCTGGGGGGCATATTGCGGTCGACGCATTGGCTGAAGTATGATGGGGAGCGGGATTTGTATGGGGACTCGGTGAACATCAGTTTTGACTGGTTCACAAGGGGGGAGTTCTTGTCGTTGTTTGGTCACGGGTGGTGGTGCCGGGAGCATTGACCTGGGGTGAGAGGATGAGGTGGTGGAGAGGATGAGGTCGGAATCACTGTAAACGACTGGGGGGTGATCGGTTGCAGCGCGTTTGTTGTTTGAGTTGTTTTTAATTATGGCATTGAGTGGCAGAGCATAGTATTTATTGTACTTATTGTTTTCCTTTTATCTTTTCGTCGTTGTTTGTTTCATCCGTTTCGTCCGCGTGTGCACGTGATGTGACTGTCTCTTTAACCTCTAACCATTATCCTTTATCCTTTATCCATTATCCTTTATCCACGGCTTCAGCCGTTCAAAAACTGTCTAGTTTTTTTACACTTTCTGTAGAAAATATCAGGAATGATGGAAAAATCCTCAATGTTGCCTTGACGGTTCGGCTCAAATGCTTAAATTTGCGATTAAACATAATCACCAAAAAATGACTGCTATGAAACATCTGCTCACATCTGCCCTCATGTTGTTGGCGCTGCTGCTGCCCGCCACCACCAGCGCAGGGGGCAGTGTCAATATCTATGACTTTGAGGAGGACGGTCTGTACTATAACATTATTGATGATGGAACCGCTGTCGAAGTCACCGCGCCCCCCGTTACAGGCTACTCGGGGGCGGTGTTCACCATCCCGGCTGCTGTTACCCATCAGGGAACGACCTATCCTGTCACCGGCATCGGCAACGGTGCGTTCATGTACGACGATGAGACGACAAGCGTGATTATCCCTAATTCGGTCACAAAAATCGGCAGGAGTGCGTTCTTCGGCTGCGATGGCTTGACGAGCATGACCATCTCCCGCTACGTCACCTCAATCGGCGAATCGGCATTTTCGGCCTGCACTGGCATGACGAGCCTCACGGTGGCCAGCGAAAACCCGTATTACGATTCCCGCAACAATTGCAACGCCATTATCGAGACGGCTAGCAACACCTTGATTGCCGGTTGCCGGAACACTGTTATCCCGGGCACCGTCAAGGTCATCGGCACCGATGCGTTCTGGTGTTGTCGAGGCTTGTCGAGCGTGACTATCCCAAGCTCGGTCACCACCATCGGCGATGGGGCTTTCGGGGGCTGCAACGGTCTGACCAGTGTGACCATCCCCAATTCGGTCCTCTCCATCGGCAGGGAAGCATTCGCTTATTGCGACGGCCTGACGGGTGTGACCATCCCTAACTCGGTCAAGACCATCGGCCCGCAGGCATTCCGCTACTGCGACGGCCTGGCGAGCGTGACCATCGGCAACGCGGTCACGACGATTGGCGATATGGCTTTCGATAGGTGTGAGAGTCTGACGAGCGTGACTATCGGCAAGTCGGTCTCCTCTATCGGCCTTATGGCTTTTGGCAGCTCTAGCAACTTGTCGAGACTCGTCGTGGCCAGCGGCAACACGACCTACGATTCCCGTGACAATTGCAACGCCGTTATTGAGACGGCCAGCAATACCTTGATTGCCGGTTGCGCCAACACGGTCATCCCGGGCTCGGTCACCGCCATTGGCGACTGGGCATTCTATTGCTGTGGTGCCCGCATGACGAGCATGACCATCCCCAGTTCGGTCACCACCATCGGCATTGAGGCATTCGCGGGCTGTGGCATGACGAGCTTGACAATTCCCAATTCGGTCACATCCCTCGGTGTGCGAGCGTTCGGTGGGTGCATTAACATGAAGAGCCTCACCCTCGGCAACTCCCTTACCACCATCCCTCAGGAGGCCTTCACTTATTGCCGTAGCTTGACGAGCTTGGCCATCCCTAACAGCGTTACGACTATCGGCGAGGCTGCTTTCTCGAGCTGTGAAGGTTTGACGAGTCTGTCCATCGGCAACTCGGTCACCACCATCGGCAAAGATGCGTTCGCTGGCTGCCGAGGCTTGACAGGTGTGACCATTCCAGACAAGGTCGTCACCATCGGCGAGGACGCGTTCCGTGTCTGCACAGGCTTGACAAGGGTAACCATCGGCAACTCGGCTAGATCGGTTGCTGTGGACGCCTTCGAGGGCTGCTTGAACCTGACGAACATCGTCGTGTCCAGCGGCAACACGACCTTTGATTCCCGCGACAATTGCAATGCCATCATCGAGACGGCCAGCAATACCGTGGTGATCGGTTGTAAAGGCACGGTCATCCCCGGCACGGTCACCGCCATTGGTGATGAAGCGTTCGCTCGCTGCCGCGGCTTGACGAGCGTCACCTTCCCCAGTTCGGTCACCACCATCGGCAACCGGGCATACTGGGGTTGCATCGATCTGGAAAACGTGAACATCCCCAGCTCGCTCATCTTAATAGGCTACGATGCATTTGAGCAAACCCCTTGGTACAACAACCAGCCTTACGGCCTCGTATATGCCGGATTGGTCGCTTATCGATACAAGAGAGACCCGATGAAGCCCGATCTAACCACCATCACGCTCAGGGACGGCACGACGGGCATTGCCGGAGGCGCGTTCCGAAGCTGCAAATCCCTGACGAGCGTGACCATGCCCAACACCGTCAAAGCCATCGGCACTTTTGCATTCTCGAGTTGCAGTAGCCTGGCGAGCGTGACCATACCCGGCTCGGTCATCGTCCTCGGCCCTGTTCCGTTCGCTAGCTGCGATGCCCTGTCGAGCATTGTCGTGTCGAGCGACAACACGACCTTTGATTCCCGCGACCATTGCAATGCCATCATCGAGACAGCCAGCAATACCCTGGTTGTGGGTTGCAAGGGCACGGTCATCCCGAGTTCAGTCACCGCCATCGGCGATGATGCGTTCTGGCGCTGCGCTGCCTTGAAGGATGTAGTCATCCCTGGAACGGTCACTACCATCGGCAACCGGGCCTTCGACAACTGCGACGGCCTGACGAGCGTGACCATCCCCAAATCTGTCGTCGCCATTGGTAACAGAGCCTTTAACAGCTGTTTTGACCTGACTGATGTGTATAGTTACATCACCGGCCTCTCACGAGTGGCAAGTGGAAACGATATCTTCTCTATATTTGCTTATGGCAGTTATTCACCCTATGCTGGTCGCACGCTTCATGTGCCCTGTGGAACGGCCGATGCCTATCGGGCCGATGAGCACTGGTCTCCCTATTTCGGGCAGATTGTCGAAGACCTCATGAAGGGTGACCTGAACAACGACGGCGAAATCAACATCGCCGACGTCAACATGTTGATTGACCAGATTCTGGATGGCAGCCATGATGCGCTCAGTGATATCAACGGCGATGGCGAGGTCAATATAGCCGACGTCAATGCCCTGCTCGACTACATCCTCAATTGATGCTCGCAGATTAGTCCTTAGTCCATAGTCCTTAGTCCCTAGTCCTTAGTTGGCATCCGCGTTGTAGGGCCTCGCCTTGGCGTGGCCGCTCCCTCACCCCGCGCACGCGTGGACGGATGCTCGCTGCGCGAGCAGGTTAAAGGTTAAAGGTTAAAGAGGCATCATGCTCGCTGTCGTGAGCAGGTTAGAGATTAGTGATTAGAGATTAGTGAGGCATGCGCACGCTGGGCCCCACGCTAAGGCGCTAAGACGCAAAGCATTTTTTTCAAACAACAGGTTAAAAAGACATCCGCATTCCCGACTGAACGGAATGCGGATGTGTCTCTAATCTGCGAGCTTAAGCTCGCTTAAGCGAGCACTTAATCATCCATGCCCATGAAGCGGCCTGATTTGTCAAAGCTCAGCTCCATGCCATTGGCGAGCTCGATGTCATAGCCGTGATACTCCTTGTTGATCTTGGTGATGGCCAGGTTCTGATAGGAGCCTTTCACATAGGTGGCGATGGCCTTGGGAACGAAGAAAGCGGGGACGCCTCTCATGCATTCCACTTTTTCCCACTGGTTGTTGGCATCAAAGTCGATTTGGGTGCCGTCGTTCAGATAGACGTCATATTCCAAGCCGCCATGCTCGTGGTCGGGCTCGACGCCCACAACTGTGGCATTGGGGAAATGCTGCTTGATGAAGTCGGTGATGGGGGCGGGCAACGCCTGGGCATTTGCTGCGGGAGCAGCCTGGGCCTGAGCGGGATCTTGAGCCTGGGCCATGGTAGAATCGGCCGGAGCGGCTTGTACGGGTTGCTGTTGAACAGTGGGCACAGCGACTTGCTGCTGCTGAGCGTCATTGTTGCCAGAGCAGGACCAGAGTGCCAACAGGGCTACGCCGATAGATAATGCTTTCAAATTCATTTTAGTCATTTGTTTAGATGATTATTCTGATAAAATGTGAACTTATTGGTCTTATTAGACTAATTAGACCAATTTGACCAATTAGACTGATTTGGCCGATTGGATTGGTTAGTCGTCGATGTCGATGACCTGGAATGTGGGGCTGTACTCCACTTCGAGGCCGTTGTTGAGTTTCACCTCATAGCCGCGGCGGTTGCGGTCGATCTTGAGGATGATGGTACCGGGGAACGTGGCAGCGATATTTGCCTTGATCTCATCGGGAATCAATTCCACGGGAACTTGCGAAGCGCGGCAGTCGATTTCCTTCCAGTTGCCCTGCTTGTCAAACTCCACCTTCTCACCGCTCTCGTAGCGGATGGTGTAGTCATCCCAGTCCACGGTCACTACGAGGGGCACCTTGCCGGCAAAATATTGCTTGTGTAACGCTTGGGCAACCTCGGGCATCTGGTCAAAAGTAATCACTTGGTCATGGTCGGCCTTGGCACTGAAGCTCATCACCAGCATGGCGGCCAACAAAAGGATAGCTTTAATACTTTTCATTTCGATACGTTATTTGGTCAATAAAAATTGATTTTAGCGCGGCAAAGATACAACAATTCTTGAAATTACAAATAGTTTTGCCGGAATGTGCTTCATCATCCGCTTTTTAGAGCATGGAACAAGGCGCCGATTCTCATACCGTCGGTATGATGGACCGCCATTCCTGATAGATGAAAATTCCTGAGCTGATGATAATGAACGGCTACGACAGGTGCGCTTGCCTATAAGATATATTCGGTATAATAACCGAAGACGTCCAGCACTTCTATTACGGTATCAATCATTGAGGGATAGAATACCCAAATTAGGAACATGAAGAAAAATAGGACACAGATGGAAATCAGAGTTTGGCGCCATAGGGTTCCCCATATCCCATAACCGAATAATTGTTTATAAGCGATGAAATAATAAGCCATAATCAACAAGTCGTAAGCAGTAGTGCTGAAATCGGATTTGATAAAATCAAGCGGTATTGTCATTAATGACAGCACGATGGTGAGCGTTTGGAGGAGCACTTGGATGAAGAATCCCTCAGGAATCGTGTGATGAGAGTTGCGTGGCGAGCGCCTGAAGATGACCCATGTGGGGATGATGGCTAGAACCGACATGGCCAGCATGGCCAAACTATAGTGTTGCCTGATCCACAACTTATAACCTACCTCTCCCTGTTCCTCCAACGGCAGATTCAACACTTCGGGGAAAAACCAATAGAAGACATTAGCATAGATGAAAGTCACGATAAACAGCATCTTGACTGGCGGAAAACTCAACTGCCGCTTGCCACTGATATAGTCACTGATGAAATAACCCGGACGATACAATAGCTGCCAAATAGACAGAGGTATCGATCGTGACCCCAGGCCCCATATGTCCATCAGATCAATGTGAATACTGCGCCAAGTGATGCGCCCAAGCCCAGCCTTTTGGGAACAGCGCGGACAATAGTTTCCGTGATAGTTGTGCCCGCAGCATTGGCAGCGATGCTCATCATTGCTTATTTGACGGAACGTGGGCGTCTGTCGTGCCCAACGCTCAAAGCGTTCACAACCTCTTTTGAATTGTTGCAAGTTCATTATATACTTGAATTCTGGCTAGCGCAAAATTACGCAAAAACTGCTATCAAACAAATCCCAGCCCCCAAAAACTGACATTTATTTATCAATTATCATAACAAGAGCGCCCTATGACACCTAACGAGCGTTCTCAAGGCCTCAAAATTGGAATGAAACACTCTTTTCATGAGATTTTTGCTTATATGATAATAAAATGACGTATATTTGCGGCGATTTAAACAATTGATTAAGATGAAGAAAGTTCTCGTATCAGGCATTTTTGCCTTAGTTTTGTTGATGACGGCCTGCAGCGACAAGCCGGTAATTCCCGAGCAGTTACCTGCTCCTGTCAAGACGTTTGTCCAGCAGACCTATCCGGGCCAGACCATCACCTTTGCCCAGAAGGACCTTGAGCTGTTCGGCTGGCAGTATGAAGTTTTCCTGGGCGACGGCACTCACATCGAGTTTGACACCGACGACATCTGGGACAAGATCGAGAGCCCCGCGGGCCGACCTGTTCCCGTGCAGTTGATTCCGGCTCCCATTGCTACGCATCTCCAGGCTAATTTCCCCGGTGTGTTCGTCACCAAGATCGACAAGGATCGTAACGGCTATGAGATTGAGCTGGTCAACGGTATGGAGCTCAAGTACAACAAGCAGGGCGTCCTCAGGGAAATGGATGATTAAGTGCTCGCTAAAGCTCGCTGATTAGTGATTAGAGATTAGAGATTAGTGAGGCATCCGCCGTATGATGACAAACAAAACGAACGAAAAAAAATAAAACCAAACCAAAATGAAGAAGATTAAATTTTTACTGTTGATGGCTATGGTTATGACCATGAGCCTCACGATGAGTGCCGACGATGATGATCGCGTTATCACCTACGACCAGCTGCCTCAGTCTGCTCAGACGTTCCTCAAGGCAAATTTCGCCACTAAGGTGCCCCTGCTGGTGACCGCCGACTGGGATGACTACACCATCCGCTACGAGAGCGGTGAGAAGATTGAGTTCGACCGTTCGGGTGACTGGAAGGACATCGAGTGCTACAACAGCAAGGTGCCCGCCGCCGCTGTACCTGCCCAGATTGCCAGCTACATCCAGCAGAACTATCCCGGCAAGTCAATCATCAAGATTGAGCGTCATCGCAGCGTCTATGAGGTGAAGCTCAACAACGGCATGGAGGTTGAATTCAACCGCAGCTTCCAGGTCATCGATATGGATTACGACGATTAATCTGATTAGAGTAATTTACACAGGGGAGGAGATGGCATGACCCGATAAAGGTAGCATTTCCTCCCTTTTCATCAAGCAAGAGTGGACATCAAGCAAGCATACCGGCGCTTCAGACAATGGCAGCTAGACCCGTTTGCCTACAAGCTCAACAGCCCGTCGACGCACCATTGCGCCAACTGTGGTAACGACTATGTGGGCAATTTCTGCCCGATCTGTTCCCAGCGCGAGGGCATGGGCCCCATCACGTGGCGCAGCGTGCTCCTGAGCATCGGCGAGTTGTGGGGTCTGCACAACCGTTCGTTGGTGTACTCGCTGGTGCAGCTGTTCTTGCGTCCGGGTTACTTCATCAGCGATTACATCAGCGGCAAGCGGCAGGTGAGTTTCCCGCCGGTCAAGATGCTGGCGATTGTCGCGCTGCTGGGCCTCCTTGTCGATTATCTTATAGGGAGCCCCATCGGCGGTGTATTCAATAATGACTTCGATTTTGCGGGCGACAAGATGCTGTTCATCGACAACGCCTTTGAGTGGATGAACCTCCACCCCGACGTGATGTCGTTAATCTTGCTGTCCTACCTGATCATCCCCAACTATTTCATCTATCGCTATGCGCCGCGCAACCCGCGCCACACCTTGCCCCAGGGCTTTTTCATTCAGGTGTTTACGGCCATCGCTTTTCTGGTCTTCAACATGTTTGATGACCTCACATCCTGGCACTGGTTCACGTTTGTGTTGGGTAATATATGGACCTATGTCGTTTACAAGCAGCTCTTTGGCTATGGCGTGTGGGGAACACTGTGGCGTGTGGTTTTGGCATTGGTTTGTGCCCACCTGATGGCGCTGCTCATGTTGGGAATCGACTTCAGCTTACACATGATACAGACCGGAGATTCCAATTTTGTGGATGGCTTTAAGCTCTTTGTGAAGCTGCTTAACAGGATGGTGACCAACTCCGATCTGTAATTAACTGCACCACCATGGTCATCCGTGGTGATTGATGTTTCAGACTATTGTAAACAGTGGATATTAAGAAGGCATACAATCGTTTCAGGCGTTGGCAAGTGAACCCGTTCGACCATGAGTTCACTTCCATGCAGACCAACTCTTGCTGTAACTGCGGGCATGACTTCGTGGGCAACTATTGTCCCTACTGTTCCCAGAAGTCGGGTTTGGGCCGCATCACCTGGAGCAGTGTATGGCACAGTGTTGCCGAGGTGTGGGGAATGCACTCTCGCTCGTTGCCATTCACGCTCTTGCAGTTGTTCCTGCGCCCGGGTTACTTTATCGGCGATTACATCAGCGGCAAGCGGCAGGTGAGTTTCCCGCCCATCAAGATGCTGGTACTCATTGGCGTGATGGGTGTGATTGTCGATTTCATGACGGGTGCCATTAATGGCATGGTATATACCAATGGCGAGAAAATGGGCTACGTCAACGAGGCGTTCAACTGGCTTAACATCCATTTCCCGGGCACATTCCCGCCTCCCAGCACTTACCTGAGTAACGTGCTCCAGTGGCTTAACACTCACCCCGACGTTTTCACACTGATATTGCTGTCATTCCTGATCATCCCTGTTTACTTCATTTTCCGCTTTGCCCCGCGCAACTCGAGGCACACCCTTCCACAGGGCTTTTTCATTCAGGTCTTCGGTACAGCCATGTTCCTGATTCTGAACATGTTTTATGACATTACCGCCTTGGGATGGATCGTGCTCATCCTGGGTTCAGTGATGCTTTTTGTCACTTATAGGGAGCTGTTCGGCTATGGTGTTTGGGGCACCTTATGGCGCCTGATCGTGGCCTTTGTGTGCGGCTACACCTTGCTGTCTGTCCTGTTAAACACCAACTACGGTATTCACCTGCTGCGAGATCATCAGATGGATGCTGCCCGAGGCTTTTTCCTCAACGTCCCCATCGCCCTCGTTTTCCTCGTCATCATCCTGGGCGTGAGCTACTTCATCAGCAGGAAAACTGCTAGCTCGCTTAAGCGAGCTTAAACTCGCAGTTTAGAGATTATTAGCTCGCTATCGCTCGCAGATTAGAGATTAGTGATTAGAGATTAGAGAGCAGCCGCATTTAGCTCGCTATCGCTCGCAGATTAGAGATACATCCACCAAAAGACTGTCAATCAAGAAGTTCCTCTTCGAGGCACTTGCAATATTCTGTTCATGGACCAAGCTGCGAACCTCTCCGAGGTTCTTGCATGGTCTTTTTCATTGAAATCGGTTCTTCGAACCGCTAACATCTTCGATGTTTCCCAGGACACTAAAAAATGCTTAGCGTCTTAGCGCCTTAGCGTGGGGCCCAGAGCGCGGATGCCTCATTAACCTTTAACCATTAACCTTTAACCTGCTCGCGATAGCGAGCTTCGCATGGTTTGTATATTTTGTTTTCTTTTTCTTGGTTTTTTCTTAATAATTTTCACTATATTTGTGGCCAAATAACATTCTTATTAACCTTTAATAAAACCGAAAGAATATGGAAAAATCACGACTCTTCACGCGCAGCATGGGCCGGTGGCTCATGGCGCTGCAACTGGTGATGCTCACATCGCTGGCGGCGCGTGCAGCCGAGGCCTACGCCTGCTACACGCCAACCGACTCGACGCTGACGTTCTACTACGACAACTACCGCAGTTCCCGCACGGGCACGACCTACAGCATGAACGTGGGGCCTCAAATGCCCGGTTGGCAATTTGACGACCTCCACTCCAAAATCACCAAAGTGGTCTTTAACTCGTCGTTTGCCGGTGCCACACCAGTCTCAACCTATAGTTGGTTTTCTGGAATGTATAAAGTCAAGTCCATTACGGGCATACAGTACCTGAACACGTCTAATGTGAGAACTATGGCTTCCATGTTCATGCAATGCGAAATACTACAAAGCATTGACTTGAGCAACTTTAATACCGCCCTGGTGGAAGATATGGCTTACATGTTCGGTTATTGTCCTGAGTTGAGGACCATTGACTTGAGTAGCTTCAACACCGCCAAAGTGACGGACATGCGCTATATGTTCCAGAACTGTCGCTCCTTGACGACGCTTAACCTGAGCTCTTTCAACACGGCAAAAGTGACCAATATGGAATACATGTTCTATAATTGTTCTAGCATGACCACCATCTATGTGGGCAGCGGATGGAACACCGCTGCGGTCACCACTTCCGGCAACATGTTCAGTAATTGCTTCAAACTTAAAGGTTGCAAGGGTACGGCCTATAATACTTCCCACGTGGACAAAACCTACGCCCGCATCGACGGCGGCACAGCCAACCCGGGCTACCTCAGTGACCCCAATCTCAAGGCCTATGCCTGCTTAACGGATAATAACACGAAGTTGACATTCTACTACGACACCCAGATGTCAACCCGTTCGGGCACGACCTATCTCCTGAACGAGGGCACAAATACGCCCGGTTGGAACACGAGCTATAACTTGGACCGTATTTCAAAAGTGGCCTTTGACCCGTCGTTTGCTGACTACCGCCCGACGAGCACCTACAAATGGTTTAGTGGAATGAGCCGTCTTGATACCTTCACGGGACTCAACTACCTGAACACCAGCGAGGTGACCAACATGGGGTATATGTTCAACGGCTGCAGTGACGTTGATTTCATGACGCTTGACTTGAGCACCTTCAACACGGCAAAAGTGACCAACATGACCAGCATGTTCCAAGGCTGCAGCCACTTGGTCATCATCTATGCCGACAGCGGATGGAAAACCACGGCTGTCACCAGTTCCAGCAACATGTTTACCGGTTGCACAGAAGTGAAGGGTGGCCGGGGCACGACCTACAATGCTAACTACGTTGACAAGACCTATGCCCGCCTCGACGGCGGCTCGAGCAATCCTGGCTATCTGACAAGCCTTGACCCCGTAGCCTATGCCACCTACTCGCCGTCAGCCTTTAGGCTTGTATTCTTGTACAATAACCAACGCGCTCTTGTTACTAGTGATACATATGACGTGAATTTAGATGGCGGTTACCCAGGTTGGTACGGTAAAAATTTCGTTAGCGAAGTGAGGTATGTGCAATTTGGAAACTCATTTGCCGATGCTCGCCCCAAATCTACAGCAAATTGGTTTGCTTCCATGTCCCATCTCAGTGATGTTTCCGGCCTGCAGAACCTGAACACGTCGCAGGTGACCAACATGGAAAACATGTTCAATGGCTGCGAGATCTTGAACGACCTTGACCTGAGCAATTTCAACACAGCTAACGTGACCGACATGTCTGGCATGTTCTCTTCCTGCGAGCGATTTTCAAGCCTAGACGTGAGCCACTTCAACACTGCTAAAGTGACCGACATGTCTGGCATGTTCGGCTACTGCACTGGCTTGACAGCCCTGGACGTGAGCCACTTCAACACAGCTAAAGTGACCGACATGGCTGGCATGTTCAGCAACTGCACTGGCTTGACGAGCCTGGATTTGGGTAGCTTCAACACATCATTGGTGACCAACATGGCTAGCATGTTCCAGAGCTGCACTGGCTTGACGAGCCTGAATTTGAGCAACTTCAACACCAGTAACGTGACCGACATGAACAGTATGTTCAGGGGTTGCACTGGCTTGACGAGCTTGGATTTGAGCAACTTCAACACTGGTAACGTGACCGACATGAGCAGGATGTTCTGGGACTGCATTGGCTTGACGAGCTTGGATTTGAGCAACTTCAACACCGCTAACGTGACCGACATGAGCAGGATGTTCCAGGACTGCAGTAACCTCGTCACCATCGATGTGAGCAGCCAATGGACCACCGATGCGGTAACGACAGACAACCATTCCGCTTACATGTTCTCAGGCTGCACAAGTCTGGTGGGCGGCCAGGGCACGACCTATGACGAGAACCATGTGGACAAGGCCTATGCCCACATCGACGGCGGCCCGAGCAATCCTGGCTACCTGACCGATCCCGATGCTCCTGTGCCCTATGCTTGCTACACACCAGACAACAGAACGCTGACGTTCTACTACGACAACCAGCGCAGTTCCCGCCCGGGCACTACCTACAGTCTGCCCTCAGGAAATTATACATATCCGGACTGGGGTAGGGTTAATATCAAGCATGTGGTCTTTGACCCGTCATTTGCCGCTGCTCGTCCCACATCCACTCATCAGTGGTTTGGTGATTATTTGAGCATAGAATCCATTACGGGCTTGGAATATCTCAACACATCAGAGGTGACCGACATGAGCTTCATGTTCTCAGGCTGCTACGCGATGACGAGCCTCGACGTGAGCCACTTCAACACGTCTAACGTGACCAACATGGCCAGCATGTTCTATGGTTGCTCGGATTTGGAGAGCCTGGACTTGAGCAATTTCAACACGGCCAACGTGACCGATATGAACTGCATGTTCCTTGGGTGTTCCGGCTTGACTAGCCTGGATTTTAGCAGCTTCAACACGGCCAAGGTGACCGACATGAACCACATGTTTAACGGCTGCGGCGCTTTGAGCATCGACCTGAGCAGTTTCAACACTTCCAGCGTGACCGACATGTCGTCGATGTTCTCGGGCTGCAGCGTAGAGAGCCTCGACCTGAGCAGCTTCGACACCAGGAACGTGACTACCATGTTCGAGATGTTCAATTACTGCTATAATTTGACGAGTCTGGACTTGAGCAGTTTCAACACCGAGAACCTGGAAGACATGAGTTATATGTTTGCCGGTTGCAGCGGCTTGACTGAACTGAACTTGAGCAGTTTCAACACGAGTAAAGTAGAGTACTTTTTCAAGACGTTCGCCGACTGCGAGAGTCTGGAGACTCTAGACTTGGGTAGTTTCAACACCGAGAACTTGGTCAGCATGTATTCGATGTTTGAAGGCTGCTCCAGTTTGAAGAACCTGAACCTGAGCAGCTTCAACACAGCCAACTTAACAGACATGTCGGAGATGTTTAACGGTTGCTCCAGTTTGACGAGCCTCGACCTGAGTAGCTTCAATACAGCCAACGTTACTACCATGTCTTATATGTTCAACCGCTGCGAGAGCTTGGCAACCATCTACGTTGGCGAGGGCTGGAGTACCGCGGCAGTCGAGCATTCCAACGATATGTTCTACTGCTGCACCAATTTGGTGGGCGGCCAAGGCACGACCTACGACGAGAACCATGTGGATGCCGAATATGCCCACATCGACGGCGGCCCGAGTAACCCGGGCTACTTCACCGGGCTATCGACCGACCCCGAGGCCTATGCGGTGAGCAACGAGGACAACAAGACGCTGACGTTCTACTACGACAACCAGCGCCGTTTCCGCCCCGGCACGACCTATGGCTTGAACTTGGACAGTGACGGTATGGAGTGGTTAGATATCCGCTATCTCTTCACTCAAGTGGTGTTTGACCCGTCATTTGCCGATGCGCGTCCCACTACGACCCGTCAATGGTTCGAGGGTATGGTCAACGTCAGGTCATTCATTGGCATGGAATACCTGAACACCGATAGTGTGACCGACATGACCTATATGTTCGATGCTTGCCGCAGTTTGTTGAGCCTTGACTTGAGCCACTTCAACACGTCAAAGGTGACAACTATGGAAGGCATGTTCGCTGGCTGCCGCGCCTTGACGAGCCTTGACCTGAGCAGCTTTAACACCGACAATGTGACAACCATGCAAAGCATGTTCCTGAACTGCATGGGTTTGAAGAGCGTTGACTTGTGCGGCTTCACCAATGCAAGGATGAGAAGAACAAGTAATATGTTCCAGGGCTGTTATGCCTTGACCACCATCTATGCCGATAGCTGCTGGAGTTTGCCTGCCAATAACTATTCCTTCGCCATGTTCAGTGACTGCACCAGCTTGGTAGGTGGCAAGGGCACGACCTACGACGAGAACCATGTAGATGCCGAATATGCCCGCATTGACGGCGGCCCGAGTAACCCGGGCTACTTTACCGAGAAGCTGCATACCGGTGACGTGAACGGTGACGGCAACGTGAACATCACCGACGTGACCTATCTGAACAATCTGCTGTCGAAGGGCGATCCCTCGGTAGCCGAATATCCGAGTGGCGACATCGACGGTAACGGCGTGATCAACATCACCGATGTGACGATGCTCATCAATCAAGCGATGATGGCAAGGAGTTCGCTTAAGCTCGCAGATTAGTGATTAGAGATTAGTGATTAGAGAGCATCCGCATTCCCGACTGAACGGAATGCGGATGCCTTTATCGCATGTTGTTTGAAAAATGCTTTGAATTTTAGCGCCTTAGCGTGAGGACCAGCGTGCGGATGCTTCTTTAACCATTAACCATTAACCTTTAACCTGCTCGCAACGCGAGCATTTCTGAACCTGCTCGCAACGTGAGCACCCAGCAGGGGTAGGGCTGTGCCGACGATGGTGTAGAGTACCCAGAAGGGGTCGGTCGTGCTGTTCTCGTGGATGACCATGTGGCAGCCGATCTGGCCCCAGTCGAGACCGTAGTACATGATCTTGATGGCCGAAACAAGTTTGAACGAGATGATGTGGAACACAAAGATGTAGAGCGTGTTGTTGCCGCAATAGACCATGAAACGCTTCACGATGCCGTCGTGGCGGTCGAGCCAGGAGGCCAAGTGGTGGACCATCAGGAAACCGATGGCACCGGTCACGGGCAACGTGAATACCGTGTACAGCTGGACTTTAAGCGCCATGCCTTGCCATCCCTGATAAGCCCCGAACACCAGAATGGCGGCGTAGAGCAGCGTCAGGGCCCAGTGCTCGCGGATGCGGCTCTCGTGACGGCGATACAGCACGCCCAAGCTGAAGAACATCACACCCCAGCAGTCGCGAATGCCGCCTTGCACCAGGGTGACGATGGACAGGTGCTCGGCCACCTTGAACCACGAGAACCCGAAGGCGAGCACCGCTATCACGACGGGAACGGTGTCGTGGTTGAGCCACTTGTGTCGGTTGTAAAGCAGCAGGTAAAGTACCAGAAACGCGATGCTGGCCACCAGCAGGCCCCTGAAGAACCAGAAGGCGCCCGCCAGGAACTCGTCGTAGCCGCCCATCGAGAAGATGATGTTCACCAGGCGCTGCCAGAACTGATGCCAGGTGTAGGGGTGGGTGACGCCGCCCGCCCAGTTGCCGTATTGCTCGTTCATCAGCCCGATTTTGAAAAACAGGTTGTGTAGCACCAGGAAGAACACGCTCCACTTGACAAAGGGTAAATACAGGCCCTTGAACCGCTTCTTGCAGAAGGTCCACGGGTCCTGCAGGTACTTCTTGTCGAAGAAATAGCCCGCAGCAATGAAAAAGAGCGGCATGTGGAACAGGTAGATGAAGGTCACCAGCAGGGTAGGGCCCTCGGCATGGCCGGCGCACATCAGGATGATGGCGACAGCCTTGCATATCGACAGTGTGGTGTTATCGCGTTTCACGAGTCAATAGTGTTTTACTAATTGGACCAATTGGACTAATAGGACTAATTTGACCAATTAGACCAATTGGTCCAATCGGGGGAGTTGTCAATGGCCAGTCAGCAGTTCAGGGAGGGGAACAAAGTTGTAGCCTTTCTTCTTGAGGTCCTTGATGAGGGCGTGCAGGCGGTCGTAGAATTTCTCCACGCGGCGCTCGTCGGTGCCCAGGTGAATCATCAGCAGGTGGCCGTTGAGGGTCTTCTCTCGCTCGCAGCGCATGATGCGGTCCCACAGCCAGCGGTTGTCACGGTAAGGGTTGCCGCCCTCGATGCCGGGATAGGTGTAGTCCATGCTGCTGGCGGTGCCGGGCGAGAAATTGACGAGCTGCAGACCCATCTCGCGTGCCCAGGCCGCAATGGTGGCGTTGTGCCACTCGTAGGGTGGAATCATCCACGGGGCGCTTTGGGGCGTGATGCCGAACTGGGCCAGTTTCTCGTAGCTCTTGATGATGTCGTCGCGGAATTGCTCCTTGGTCACCAGCAGTGAGTCGCGTTTCTGCCAGTCGCAGTACACGAGGTGGCCGTAGCTGTGGCTGCCCACGTAGTGTCCGTCGGCAATAAGCCGCTTGACCACGTCGGGGTAGATGTCAAAGAAACGCCCCGTGAAGAAGAAAGCGCCCTTGATGCCCTGCTTCTTGAGCGTGGAGATGATGCGATCGGCGCCGTCGGCACGGTCGTCGGCCGTGAAGACGAGGCAAATCTGCTTCTTCGTCGCGTCGCCGCGCACGATGGCGCCCTCGTCCCACATGAAATTGCCGCTGCCATTCTTGCCCTGCATCTCGTAGTACGAGAAGGGGAAGGTCAACGAGGCGGTGCCGTCCATGGTGGGCTCGTTGGTGCTGTAGTCGTGGGTGTTGTCGTGATAGACCACGTCGCCGGGCTGGAAACGGTCGTAGGTGTTGCCCTCGAGGTTGAGCATGTCGTCGGCCAGGTTCACACCCTTGAGGCTGTTGAAGATGGTGGCATAGACAGGGCCGTCCACCAGACCGCCCGTGGGCAGCCCGACGCCCTCCATGACGTAGTTGCTGTGGGTGGCATGCGGCCAAGTGCCGCCACGGGGCAGTTCCACAATCATGCTTGTGCCCCACGGGTTGCAGCCCAGCAGCCAGTCGCGCAGGGCAGCCTCCATCTCCTCGAACTGGCGGTCGCCCGTCAGTTGGCGATAGAGGATGCACTGGGTGAGCAACGCTGTGGTCAGGTTGTTGCTGCACCAGATGCCCGGCACACCCCACAGGAAGGGGTTGCCCGTCTGCTCGGCCCGCCCCTTGACGCGCTCGAGGCCTGCCTTGATGTTGCGGATGAACTCAGCCTGCAGGCGCTGGTTGCCGCCGGCTTGCTGCGCCACGCGCACGTGTCCCATGTTCATGAAGGGGTACCACTGGTAGTGACGCGCACTGTCGGCGCCCATCCACGGGGTGACGGGTTCGCGGCGGCCGTATTCCACCGCCTGGGTCAGATACTTGTCGTCACCGGTCATGCGGTAGAGCTCGATGGCGCCCAGCTCCATATCATCGACCCAGTTGTCCTCCTCGTAGATGTAGGGCGAGACCACGCTCACCGTCTGGGCATTGCCCGGCTTGTCGAGGCCCACCTGATAGGCATCGGCGGCCTTGGCGCAGATTTTGGCGGCAAACTCGGGGTAGTAAGGCTCAAGCACCTCGGCTCCCAATGCAAAATCGCTGGCGAACTTGCCCGCCGTGCTGGCCGCGCCCATCGTGGCGTTCATGAACTTACCCCGCTGCTGCGGCTTGCCGTCGATGAAATAGACCGGCCTGCCGTTGTTCGGGCCCCAGCCGTAGTCAGCCGGGTCGTCCTTGGGCAGTTTCATGCCGATGTGGTCGCGGTCGTCGGCAATCTGGTTGTAGAGTTCGCCCTTGCTCGGGTTCATCTTGTCGAGCCAAGTGAGGCCCCAGTAAATCTCGTCGATGATGTCGGGGATGCCGTTGGCACCCTCCAGACCGTTGGCCTGATAGTGGTCGCCGAAAGCCGTTGGGCACTGCTGCCAGGCCAGCATCATCTGGTAGATGGCATTGGCGCTTGTGGTGGTGTATTGCAGCAGGTCGGCGGCATCATGCCAGCCGCCGCGCACGTCGATGTGCTGGCCCTCCTTGTCGGGGTGGTAGCGCACGTAGGCGTCCTTGACGTGGCAACTGTCGCGCTGGAACGGGTTGAAGCCGCACCGCTGCTGACGCATGTAGTTGAGCACGAAATCGGCCGTGCCGTCCCACACGCGGTGATTGATCGGGAACATGGGCGATTCCACACCGGCTGCCACGATGCGGTAGGCTCCCTCGCCGTGGAATTCGCTGAAATCCAGCCTCCATGTCGCCTGCATCTGCCCCCACGGGCCCATGGCCCGCGTTGCGGTAGAGCGATAGACCGTCTTGCCGGAATAGACGTCAACCAGTTCAAATCCGGTTACATCGATCGCATCCTCGCTCATGAGAACCGCCACCTTGACAGCATCGGGTAGGTAGCCCAGCTGGTTGATGCGGATCCATCCTGCCGCGCTGGCGGCGACTGCCATCGTCAGTATGGCAACAAGCGTTATCAGTCGTCTGTTCATGTAGATTGCAGTTTGGTGTTGAATAACAATATTTGCTACAAAGATAATACATTCATGCGGTTGACTATCTATTTAGACTGACTGAAATTAATAAATTACTGAAATTTTTCCATAAATTTTTGTTAACTTTTGCATATTTGTATTTTTGTATTTAATTTTGCCGAGTTGGTTGAAGTGATTTTCTTAGCATGGGGTGTTTCCATACCATTAAATGAACTTTAATCTCGATGTTTTTAATCGTGCGTGATGCACGTTTTTATTGCTGCAAGAGGCGGTTAGCTGCCGTCTCGCTTGATTGTGACAATCATGTTAACCAAGAATAATTTGTAATTCGATTATGAGGAAAATTACCTTTATTGTTTGCTTGCTGGTAGCTGTGATCGCGATGGCGCAATACAGTGGACCGGGTTATTATCGTGTCCATAATGTAGGCTCCGATAGCTACATCTGCATCAAGGGTACAAGTTTTGTGGCTGTGGCCAATCCGAGTGCCTTCTGGCCCTGTGTGAAGATGACGAAGGCCCAGGATCAGGTCACCGACCCGGGCTCAATCATCTACATCCCCGACACCGTGCAGGTAGGTCTGTATGCGCAAGGTGTGGATACCTATTCGCTTACCGGACTTCTTCTCGATGTTATACGCTTGTCGGTAATGGATAACAATCTGCCTACCTATGCCGCTTACACGGTCTATCAGGGTATCCCCAATTACTTCCGTGACTTGGGCTGTGGTATGACTCCCGGCAGCAACACGAGGCACAATCCTACTCACTGGTGGATTGAGCCTGTCAACGAGGCTTCGATGGATTCCTCCTACTTTGCAGTGCAGCCCACTGTGAGCGAGGTAGTGGACAGCTGCGAGTGGTACTGGGCAACAATGTGCTGTGATTTTCCCATCCTCATCCCCGAGAACAGTGGTGTTGAGGGCGCATATACCGTAAAAGAGATCACGATGGGCAGCGACAGCCTGTATTATGCCGAGCCGGTCAAGATCTGTGGCAAGGGCGAGGTCGTTCCTGCCGCCACTCCGGTGCTGCTCAAGTGCGCAAATCCCGATGCCGAAGGCAACAAGTTGCTGCCCGTGGGTGAACTTGCCAACCACAGGGCGATGCCTATCGTCAATGATCTGCTGATGGGTAACTACTTCAGCAACTTCATCAATCACGCCTCGATGAATGATCCCGACGTGTGGGACGAGTACATTCCCGCGCAGGCCACTAAGGCCTCGGCCAGCAATCTTGCCCTGGGCATGGATGCTGACGGCAAATTGGGTTTCTTCCCCTTGCCCGACAGCGTCTATATGGCCTCCAACTCGGCATGGTTGTCAATTGCCGGTCTTGAGCTGGATAGCGAGACCACCATTTATCTGGGCAAAGCTCCCGTTGTCGAACCTGTCGTTGATCCCGATCCCGAGCCTGATCCCGAACCTGTTGTCATGTTGGGTGACCTCGATGGTGATGAGAAATTGACGATTGCCGACGTCACTCTCTTGATCAGCTATCTGATCAATAATCCCGATGTCGAAGAGCCTAACCTGAGCAAGTCCGTTGATGAAGGTATGTTAGCAGCTGCCGATATTAATGAGGATGAGCTTGTCAATGTCACCGACTTGGCAGTCTTGATTTCGGTGGTATTGAACATGTCGGAATAAGAAATACAGATTCAAAAGCCGCCGCTGGCATCATGTCGAAGCGGCAAAGGCATCACACAATTGGCACCTATGGCGAAGGCCATAAGTGCCAATTATTTTTTTTTTGCCAGCTATAAAAAGCAAAGTGCTAATTGCCGAGTTCATTCACGAGATAAGTCGAAATAATCTTGCATGCATCAATAATATTAACGAAATTTGCATATCAGTTGTGCATGCAGTGATTGGCATTTATGGCTTTAATCATTATAAATTGCTAACAATCAGCGACATGCGCAACTATTCAATCCCGCTAACGGGAATAACATTGTAGCTTATCCTAACATCTATAATATTCAATAACGAATGAAGACAAAACGTTTACTTGCATTTCTTATCGATTGCTGTATTCTCGGCGTGTGTTTCGCTGTGTGTAAATTGTTCCCTATTAGGATTGGCCTGGTGATCGCTACGTTTTTTACCGTGTGCTTCTATGCTCGTGAAGGCTTTACCGGTCAAGGTATCGGGAAACGCCTGCTGCACCTTGAGGTCATCCCGCACAGCCCGATAAGATTGTTCCTCAGGAATCTGACCTTGCTGATCTGGCCAGTGGAATTGCTGTTTTTCCTGATTAGTGGAAAACGTATCGGTGACCTGTTGGTCAGGTGTCATGTTGTGGAATGCCAGGGCAAGGCGCCATTGTCTACCCATAACATCGTGTTGAATGCGATCATCATTGTAATAGTCACGCTCATCCTCAGCTTGGTTCTGTTCAATCTGCCTCAAATGCGCAGCACCCTGAACCTGCTATACTTGTAATAATGCCCTGAAAACAGGACGGCTTAGGGTGTGGGGCTGATGCTTGCGTTGATTTGATATCTACTCATCAGGGGGCGTGTTTGCTATCAGTTAGTCACATCTATATTTCACGTTGTCGTATAGGGAAATGACCTGTAGAGACGCAAAATTTTGCGTCTCTACATGGCGAATGAATTGAGTGTCAACGATTTATTCTCATCAAACTCACGTTGTTATAGTTGCATTCACATGCTGGCGCTCGCTTTTAAGACCTGACGGGACTTATACGGGGGTACTAATGATCCTTTTTCCACTCGGCAGGGGAGGAAGGAATCAGAAGACGAGCAGGCCTGTGATGCCGGCGAGGATGATGACCAGGATGGGGTGGACGCGGGTGAAATAGACGATGCAGAACGAGGCCACGCAGATGGCGATGGTGATGATGCGCTCGCTCATCAGGTAACCGAAATTCTCGCTGTTCATCAGCAGCAGGGCTGCCGAGGCGATGAGTCCCACCACCACGGGCCTCAGTCCCATGAACGCGCCCTTGATGAAGGGGCTCTGCTTGTGGCGCTGGATGTAGTGGCTGGCGATGAGCGTGAGGATGAAGGGCGGCAACACTACCGTGAGTGTCGTCACCAGCGAACCCAGCACGCTGCCCGTGACCACATATCCGATATAGGTGGCGCTGTTGATGCCGATGGGGCCGGGTGTCATCTGCGAGATGGCGACGATGTCGGTGAACATCTGGCTGGTGATCCATCCCGAGTCCACGACCTCGCGCTGGATGAGTGACAGCATCGCATATCCGCCGCCGAATCCGAACAGGCCGATCTTCAGATAGGCCCAGATGAGTTTCAGATAGGTCTCAAGCATCGACGGCCTCCTTTCTTCCTTCCGGGTTATCGCCGTCGGTTCCGTTATTCCCGCCAATCAGCGTCCTCAAGTAATAGATGTATCCACCGATGGCTCCCAGCACGATATAGATGATGGGGTTGGAAATATAGGGGATTTTGCTGTAGATGAGCAATGCCACTGCCACGGGGATGATGACGGTCTTCCAGTTGATGCCGGCGGCCTTGGCGGTCGTGAGCACGGGCGCGACAATTAGGGCGACAACCGCGGGACGGATGCCCTTGAAAATGCGGCTCACCACGGGATTGTTCTTGATGGTGTCAGGGGTGAGGAAGATGGCGATGGCCAGAATCATCAGGAAAGAGGGCAGGATGGTGCCGATGGCAGCGCAGATGCTGCCTTTCAGCCCCTTGAGCCGGTCACCGATGACCACACTGATGTTGACGGCCAGGATACCCGGCATGGACTGCGCCACTGCCAGCAGGTCGAGAAAATCCTCGAGTTCAATCCACTTGTGCTTATCGACTATTTCGCGCTGGATGATGCTGATCATCGCCCAACCGCCGCCAAAGGTGAAGGCGCCGATTTTGCTGAACGTCAAGAATAAATCCAGATAAAGGTTCTTCATTTCGGCCGTCGCTCTCTATATCCACGTTTCAGGTATTCGATAATGATGCTGCCTCCTCTATTTGCGTTCCAGCAGGCGTTGGGCATGGATGAAGCCGTAGTTGCTGGGACTGAGATGTGTGCGCATCAGCATCATGCTGTCCACAAAGGCGGCCTGACCGCGCTTGATGTCGTAGCTCACATAGCCGTACACGCGGCGAACGTGGCGCGTCGTGTCGGACTGTATGTCGATGAACACCCATCCGTCGCTGTTGGTGCTGCGGGTTATCTGGGCGGTGCCGCCGTCGGTGTAGTCCACATTCAGGCTCACCTTGAAATCGTTGCCGCCACGAGTGAGCTTGTAGCCCAGCTGGTAACGGTCTCCCACGCACTTGTTGGGATCGGGCGGGATATCGAAGGTGATGAAGCCGCGTCGCGCTCCCTGGGTGAGCATGTAGCTGCGCTGGCCTTGCCACAGGTCAACCGAGTCGCCCTTGGTGTCGGTGGAGAGGTTCTTCAGCTGCCTGTTGATGTTGCCGGGACGCGGGACGGGATTGTGGGTGGGGCCGCCTTCGGCAATCGTGAGGTCACGATCCTTGTTTTCATCGTCGCTCTTGCCGCCCTTGTCAAGCTTGTCGTAACGACTCTTGAGCTTGCCCACGGCTTTGTCGTAGGCCTTGGCGTAATCTTCCATGTTGTGGGCATACCACACCAGCGACGAGTCGTAGTCACGCTGGGTGATGCCGTGCTTCTTGAAGATCGACTGCTTCATGACGAGCTTGCTGGAGTCAGTGTCAAAATCGCTGCTGTGGGCGTCGATGTAGGCATCGGCAAGCTGCAGGTCGGCGATGAGGTCGGCCATCTCGTTGACGCTCAACACGCCGCCTGGGGTCTTGTCACAAGACACCAGCAGCACGAGCAACATCAACGCGAGCGATATGTGACTCAACAAGCGGTGCATGGCCATCAAGATTGGTTGTCGGTGGAGTTGTCGTCGGTCTGCTGCTCCTCTTCGGCCACGGCCTGATACTTGCCTGTTGCGATGGCAAAGTAGCGTGCATAGAAGAGAATCAGCACGATGACGCTCACGCTCAGCGAGGCGTCAGCAATGTTGAAGATGGGCTGGAAGAACACGAAATGGTCGCCGCCTATCCAGGGCATCCACTGCGGCCAGTTCCACTCGCACAGAGGGAAGTAGAGCATATCCACGACCCTGCCGTTGAAAAGGGTGGCATAGCCGCCGTCGGGCGGGAACATCTGGGCCACCTGAGGAGGCATGGGACTATTGAAAATCAAGCCATAGGCGATGCAGTCGATGACGTTGCCCAATGCGCCGGCGGTAATCAATGCGATGCAGATGAAATAGCCCTTGGGCACATCGGTGCGGTTGCGCAACCGCCACAGGTAATAGATGAGTGCTGCCGAGGCGATGATACGGAACAGAGTGAGCAGCAGTTTGCTGCCCAACTCCATGCCGAAAGCCATTCCGTTGTTCTCAATGAACAGCAGCTTGAACCACGAGGTGACCTCCACCTCCTCGCCGTAGTAGAAGTGGGTCTTGACCCAGATCTTGACGGCTTGGTCGATGAGGATAACCAGCGCGATGATCAGCGCTGCCAGTTTTCCGTTAGATATTTTCATGAACGCGCGTTGACGTCAATAGTTCTTCTTGTTGCGGGCTTCAATCTCCTTGCCCTCGAGCGACAGGGTGGTGTGGGGCACAGCCAGCAGACGCTCCTTGGGGATGAGCTTGCCCGTGATGCGGCACACACCGTAGGTCTTGTTCTCGATGCGCATGAGCGCGGCTTGCAGTTTGCGGATGAAGTCCATCTGGCGGCCGGCTTGCTGACTCGAGATCTCCTTCTGCATCGTTGATGCGCCCTCTTCCATCATCTTGAAGGTGGGATTGGACTCGTCGATCTTGATGTCATCCATCAGTCGGTCATAATTGGCCTGGGCTTGTTCCAGCTTGGCCAGAATGAGCTCTTTGAACTCTTGAAGTTCGTCGTCGCTGTATCTTACTTTCTCTTGCTTGTTGTCCATGATTGGATAATAAGTTTGATGTGATTATCTAGCTGATTATACTTTCTCGACACTCACGGGCAGCATCCAGCCGTCCATATCGAGCTCGACAGCGGTGGCGGGATCTACGGGAGCCACATTGATGCTGGAGGCGAGCACCTGGCGGGCGATGTAGTCGCCGTAGGCCTTGACAGCCTCGTCGGTGCGCTCGTCGGGAGCGATGGTGACGGTGATCTTGTCGGTGATGTCAAAGTTCTTGCTCTTGCGCACGTTCTGGATGCGGTTCACCAGTTCGCGGGCGATACCCTCGAGGCGCAACTCATCGGTCACGGTGATGTCGAGCGCCACGGTCAGGTTGCCCTCGTTGGCGACGAGCCAGCCGGGGATGTCCTCGCTGATGATCTCGACGTCGGCGAGCTCAACGACTGCCTGCTGACCGTCAAGGTCAACATTGAATTGGCCGTCTTTCTCGAACTGGGCGATCTCGCTCTGCGACATGCCGGTGATGCGTGCAGCGAGCGCCTTCATGATCTTGCCGTACTTCGGGCCCAGCTTCTTGAAGTCGGGCTTCACGCGCTTCACGAGGATGCCTGCATCGTTACCCACGAGCTTGATCTCCTTGACGTTGACCTCGTTGCGGATGAGGTCGGCAACGGCCTCGACATCGGTGCGCTGACGCTCGTCGAGCACGGGAATCATGATGGCCTGCAGCGGCTGGCGCACCTTGAGGTTCTGCTTGCGGCGCAGCGACAGTACCATCGAGGTGACGTCCTGAGCGGCTTGCATGCGCTGCTCGAGCTGCTTGTCGATAACGTTCTCGTCGCACTTGGGGAAACTGGCCAGGTGTACCGAGTTCTCGCTGTGGGTCAGGTCGCGGTACAGGCGGTCGCTGTAGAACGGAGCCACAGGAGCCATGAGCAGGGCCACGGTGGTGAGGCACTGGTGCAGCGTCTGGTAAGCAGCCAGCTTGTCCTGGGTCATTTCGCCGCCCCAGAAACGCTTGCGGTTCAGACGAACATACCAGTTGCTCAGGTGGTCGTTGACAAAGGTGCTGATGGCGCGGGCGGCCTTGGTGGGCTCGTAGTCCTCGAGGTCGGCCTGCACGCTGGCGATGAGGGAGTTGAGCAGCGAGATGATCCAGCGGTCAATCTCGGGACGCTCGTTCATGGGCACCTGTGCAGCCTCGGGGTCGAAACCATCGACGTTGGCATACAGGGCGAAGAACGAGTAAGTGTTGTACAGGGTGCCGAAGAACTTGCGGGCTACCTCGATCACGCCGGCCTCGTCAAACTTGAGGTTGTCCCAGGGCGACGAGTTGCTGATCATGTACCAGCGCAGCGGGTCGCTGCCGTAGGTCTCGATAGCCTTGAACGGGTCAACGGCATTGCCCAGGCGCTTACTCATCTTGTTGCCGTTCTTGTCGAGCACCAGACCGTTGGAGATGACGTTCTTGTAGGCCACGCTGTCGAATACCATCGTGCCGATGGCGTGCAACGTGAAGAACCAGCCGCGCGTCTGGTCAACGCCCTCGGCGATGAAGTCGGCGGGGAAGAAGCCGTTCTTGTCCACGGCGTCCTTGTTCTCGAACGGGTAGTGCAGCTGGGCATAAGGCATCGCACCGCTGTCGAACCACACGTCGATGAGGTCGAGTTCGCGCTTCATGGGCTTGCCCGAGTCGCTCACCAGGATGATGTCGTCAACGTAGGGGCGGTGGATATCGATCTTGTTGTAGTTCTCCTCGCTGTAGTCGCCGGGGACGAAGCCCTTGTCCTTGTAGGGATTGCTCGTCATCACGCCGGCGGCAACGGCCTTCTCGATCTCGTTGTAGAGTTCCTCGATGCTGCCGATGCACTTCTCGTCACCGTCGTCGTTGCGCCAGATGGGCAGCGGGGTGCCCCAGTAGCGGCTGCGGCTCAGGTTCCAGTCGTTCAGGTTCTCCAACCACTTGCCGAAGCGGCCGGTACCGGTGTGCTCGGGCTTCCAGTTGATGGTGTGGTTGAGTTCAATCATGCGGTCGCGGCAAGCCGTGTCGCGGATGAACCAGCTGTCGAGCGGGTAGTAGAGCACGGGCTTGTCGGTGCGCCAGCAGTGAGGATAGTTGTGGGTGTGCTTCTCCATCTTGAAAGCGGTGCCTTCCTGCTTCATGCGGATGCAGATGTAGATGTTGAGGTCCTCGGCCTTGTTGGCGGCGTCCTCGTCAAACTTGCCACCCACGGTGTACTGCGGGTCGTAGGCGTTCTTTACCCAGCGGCCGGCATATTCCTTGTAGAGGTCCACGTTGACGAAGTTCTTCACGAACTCCTCGTCAAGGTCCTCGATGAGGTAGTATTTACCGGTGAGATCCACCATGGGGCGGGTCTCCAGCTTCTTGTTGATCATGTACAGGGCGGGGATGCCGGCGGCCTTGGCCACGCGGGCATCGTCGGCACCGAAGGTGGGCGCGATGTGCACGATACCGGTACCGTCCTCGGTGGTCACATAGTCACCGGGGATGACACGGAAACCGTTGTCGTTGCCCACAACCGTGCCGTCAACCTTGTCGACGGGCTTCACCCAGGGGAACAGCTGGGCATAGCGCATCTCGAGCAGGTCCTGACCCTTGAAATGAGCGATGACCTTGTAGGGCACCACCTTCTCGCCAGCCTTGAACTCCAGCGGCTGGTCCTTGCCGTCGGCCTTGAAGTAGGCATCGACGCGGGCCTCGGCCAGCAGGTAGATGGCGGGCTTGCCGGTATAGGGATTGAAACTCTCGACGGCTACATAGTCGATCTTGTTGCCAACGCACAGGGCGGTGTTGCTGGGCAGGGTCCACGGGGTAGTGGTCCAGGCCAGGACATAGGTGTCGTTGAAGCCCTCGTCGGCAGCCTCGTGGATCTTCTTGATCACGGGGTGCTCGTCACCGCTCAGCACGGTGAATTGGGCGGTCACGGTCTGGTCCTTGACGTCGCGGTAGCAGCCGGGCAGGTTCAGCTCGTGAGAGCTCAGGCCGGTGCCTGCAGCAGGCGAGTAGGGCTGGATGGTGTAGCCCTTGTAGAGCAGACCCTTGTTGTAGAGCTGCTTCAAGAGCCACCACAGGCTCTCGATGTAGCTGTTCTTGAACGTGATGTAGGGGTCCTTCATGTCCACCCAGTAGCCCATGCGGTGGGTAAGGTCTTCCCACTCGCGGGTGTATTTCATCACCTCCTTGCGGCAGGTGGCGTTGTACTCATCGACCGAGATTTTCTTGCCGATGTCCTCCTTGGTGATGCCCAGTGCTTTTTCCACACCGAGCTCCACGGGCAGGCCGTGGGTGTCCCAACCGGCCTTGCGGGGCACCTGATAGCCCTGCATCGTCTTGTAGCGGCAGAAGATGTCCTTGATCGAACGTGCCATCACGTGATGGATGCCCGGCATGCCGTTGGCGCTGGGAGGACCCTCATAGAACACATAAGTAGGTGCACCCTCGCGCTCGGTGATGCTGCGGCCGAACACATTTTCCTTGTCCCACTGTTCAAGGACTTCCTTGTTGATATCTGACAGGTTAAAACCGTTGTACTCGTTGAATTTCTTCATTTTTTAATAATGTACTTCTTAAAATTTGGGTGCAAAGGTAATTATTTTTATTGGATTGAAAAACATTGTTAATAAATTGGTGGTTGAAGCAGGTGTTTTTTGTTGAAAAAACCTGCCTCAACCACCATAAACCGGAATAAAGGTGGCAAAAAGTGATTAGTTCCTGAGCATCTTTTTGCCGTTTTGGATGACGATGCCGCGGGTTTCGTCGGTGGCTTGCACGCCATCAATGCGATAGGCGTGGCCGTCGGTGACGGGCGAGGTGGGAATCACCTCCTCGACATAGGACTGCTGACCGGTCTTCTCAAGGTACTCGGCCTGGGCCTTGGCCATCTGCTCGCGGAACTCAGGACTGCCATGCAGGGCACACACGGCGATGCTGGCGGCTACACGGCTGGCATCCACGTCGCTCTGCCAGTGGGCGCCTACAATCACGCGGCTCTCGCCGTACATCCAGCCACGGGCAAAGATGGTGTCGGCAGCGGCAGGATTCACCTCGGCCAGCAGCAGGGCTGCAGTCCAGCCGCGCATGGTGTGACCCGAGGGGTAGGAGCCCTCACCGGTCAACTCAGCCTCTTCGTCGGTGAGCATCTTGTCCTGGAAGCGCTCGAAGGGGCGCTGGCGGTGGTAGAAGGCCTTGGGAGCAACGCGCATGGCGTCGGTGGTGGTCATGCTGGTGACCATCAGCTTCCAAATCTCGGGCGTGTCCTCAGGGCTCATGTGCAGGCCGAAGGGTACGTCAAACTCGGCCAGCAGGGCCTCGTAGGACCAAACTGCGTCACGCTTGGCAATCTCGGCGCGCTCCGGGTTGAGGCGTTGCTGCTTGCCCCAGGCGAAACGCATCATGTCGTTAGCAAACTCAGGGCTGTCGAATGCGGGAGGAGCCGGCAGACACTTGATGAGGTCAGGAAGTTGATCAACCGTGAAATAGGGCTGCACTTCGTTCTGTGCATTCATCGTCAGGCTACCCACGATGGCAACCAAAGCTAATAATAATCTCTTCTTCATAACTCAATGAATCTTAGTTGTTTCTATAATCTTTTTAGGTCGTTTATTTATTGTAGTAGTTCAATGCTTTAAATGCCCTGTCATTCCATAACAGGCACCTTTTCGGCCGACAAAAGTACAAAAAAAACATAAGTGTCGTTTTGTGGGCTTGTTCTTTTTTTGTTTGCCACAATTCCGAAAAAGTGTGTATGAAATAAGATTTGTCACCTAAATGGTGACATGTATTTTTTGTTGTTGAAAACATCTGTGACTAATTTTGCAGAAAAAATAAAACCATTTGCTATGATTAAAAAAACTTTTATAGGACAACTCATTAAAGATGAGGTCAGAAGGCAGGATTTGCCAATAAATGATTTTGCAGAGAAAATCTGTTGCAGCCGCAAAAATGTATATGATATTTTCAAAAAATCATCAATACATTTAGATCAGTTGGCTAGAATCTCAAGAGTGTTGAATCGTAATTTTTTTGAAGAACTCGCACGAGATCCATCATTGATTGATATTGATAGTGAAGAGGCCATTCAAGAGATGGAAAAAAGGAGAGCAATTTCTCAATTCATGGAGACAGTACCTAATATATTGCATAAAATGGGAAAACAACCGATTATTGCATTCGGACGTCCCTTGGAATTAGAAAATGATGTAGATACACCAGACTTTATGTTGACTTTTTATGGTATAACTTTTACAACTGGTGGATTTATATCAGAAAAGTATGCTTCAAATCCGTTATTTGATATTAGACGTATAGAAAGTACTGACGGCATAAGAGTATACTTAATGATTAACAAGAATAATGGTAGTAGAATGATAGATGTCAAACTTGATTATAAGTCTGAAGAGGAATGGGAAAAGACCTTAAAGTTTATTTTTAACACATTCAATTTTTAATTATGGAAACATTAAATTTATTAAATGATTATCAGGAGGTAAAGGAGTGTGATTTCAAAGGCGAACATTATTCGGTCCGCGATAATGGTGCAGTGTTTCGTCACGCTCGTCCTGGTAAGAGAGTGAGAAAAGATGATGAAAGATGGACTTTCGGAGTCCCTAATGACACGAATGGTTATATGTTTATCGGTGGCATAGTGAGGGTGCATCAAATCGTTGCAACAGCCTATTTTGGTGAGCGGGATACTAAAGTGTATGTAGTGGATCACAAGGATTCTAACAGGAGGAATAATCGTGTCGAGAATCTGCATTGGTTAACTAGGTTACAGAATGCCTTGAATAATCCAGCAACAAGAAAGAAGATTATCATGTGTTGCGGGAGTATAGAGGCGTTTTTAAATAATCCAGCAATGTTAAGACGGTTTGCTGATCAAAACCCAAATTTCAGTTGGATGAGGAGTGTGTCCAGAGAAGAAGGCAGGCAGGCTCTTAAGAATATGAATGAATGGGCCCATCGTCCAATTGACGAGCCGAAAGGTGGTAGTATGGGTGAATGGATATATAAGTCTCTTGGCTATAATCCTCAAATGGAAATAATGAAAAAGCAGATGTCCTTGAGACGGCCGCAACAGAGTAGATTATCGGAAGGGATAGTAAGTAATCCTTTGATTGAGAAGAATGAATTTGTTGCAGCCAAGAGTCCAAACATCGCTGTTCAAAAGAAATGGATAACCCCAACAGATTTTCCTTTGTGCCCTTCAGAAATCACTGAGACACCATTGTTGGATTACTATGCTCAATTGTCAAATGGTAAGTTGATTACAATGAATGTGTATGGAGGAACAACCATTTTGGAATATGCGATGAATAAAGACAACAATTATTTCTGGGTGTTCTCAAAAAGGACCGAACAGCATCCTATTAAAGCCTGGGTCCTGATGGGAGTATATGTGAAAAATGGAAGATTTGTTCATGAAAACCTTGGTTCTTTCTTTGAAGAGATAGGTGGATATAAGTACTTTACTCTTGCCCAAGGCAAAGAATGGAATGGTGGTGATTGTTTAGATGATTATGTTAGTTAAAAGGATTATAGAATGAAGAAGTTTTTTTTATTGTTGTTTTTGATGTCGTTTGGTTTGTGCGCTTACACCCAATCAAGTAGTAATGTGCCACCCAGGTATTATGTGAATCCCACAGCGATTTATCAATTGTTTCCGACAGAAAACCGTTGGATTTTCATTAAACTAAATACGGAAACTGGACAGATGTGGATGGTTCAATATTCAACAAGTTCTGAATCTGATGCTTTCACATGTCCATTAAATCCGAATTCATTGTTGAGGAGTTATGATGATAAAGTTAATGGGCGTTTTACGCTTTATCCAACACAAAATTATTATAACTTCATATTATTGGATCAGATAAATGGTAGAACATGGCAAGTTCAATGGAGTACCGAAATAGCTAATACAGGAGTGTGGGAAATTCAATAGATTGTGATATGAACAATGAATAATTGGAATGCCCTCTGAAATGAATCACCTTTGCAACTTTATTGTGAGGGTGTTTCTTTCTCTATGTTCACGTTATTTAGGGGAGATTTAAGGTTTTTTTTGAGTGGAAGGTATTATCTTTGCATTTCAATAATCAACCAATTATCAAAGAAACGATGTCATTGAACAAGATATTAATGCAGATTCCGGTGGCAGCACCTGATACGGTGGCCGCCAACAAAATCAAGCAGGCGACCAATGTTGTAACAGCGCATGTGGACTCGCTCACTAACCAGCTCAGTGCCGACTCCATTGCAGCACTCACGCCCGGGAAACTGGTGGATAAATTCAAGTATCTGGACCTGGGCAGCGTAGTGACGTCGTTGTCGAGTCAGTTGATTTCGCTGGCGTTGCGCATCCTTGCCGCGATACTGATATTCTACATCGGCAAGTTCATCATCAACAAGATTTACAGCGTGGTGCGCGCCATCATGATCGCCAAGGGTTTTGACCGCTCGTTGACGTCGTTCTTGCTGTCGTTCATCAAGATCACGCTGCTGTTCCTGCTCATCATCACCGTGATCGGGGTGCTGGGCATCGAGACGAGTTCGTTCATCGCCATCTTTGCCAGTGCCGGTGTCGCCATCGGTATGGCCTTGAGCGGCACGCTGCAGAACTTTGCCGGCGGTGTGCTCATCCTGTTGCTGAAACCCTACAAGGTGGGCGATTACATCGAGTTCGGTGAGTTGAAGGGCACCGTGCGCGAGATCCAGATTTTCAATACGATCATCAACACCTATAATAATGACCGCATCGTCATTCCCAACGGCGGCTTGGCCACCAGTTCGCTGAAAAACTTCAGCGCCGAGCACTACCACCGCGTGGAGTGGCGCGTGGGCATCAGCTATGGCGACGACGTGGATGTGGCTCGCAAAGTGGCCCTTGACATCCTGGCTGCCGACCCGCGCGTGGTGCACACCGACGAAGACGTCAAGGAGGAAGAGCAGCCTGTCGAAACCCATGAGGAGCACGAGGAGAAACCGCTGCCCTGGTGGAAACGCCTGTTCCATTGGCACCGCCGCAAGGCCGAGGAGCTGCGCGAGGAGCATGAGGCCAAACTCGCTTCATTGATTCCCAAGCCCAACTACAACCCCAGCGTGAATGTCGAGAGCCTCGACGATAGCCAAGTGACGCTCATTGTGCGTGCCTGGACCGAAATCGCCAACTATTGGGGCGTGCTGTACGACGTGAACGAGCAGATTTACAAGCAGTTCCCGCAGCACGGCATCCGCTTCCCGTTCCCCCAGATGGACGTACACGTTAATAATCAGTAATTAGGAATTAGGAGTTAGGGGTGAGGAATCCGTCTGTTCCGTTCAATCCGTTTCTTCCGTTTTATCCATTGGCAAGAATGATGAAAATGCTATCAAGGTCTTTGTTGGTTGTGTTTGTGCTGTCATTGGCATGGCAGCAGGGTGGGGCACAGGTGATTAACTCCATCGGTGAGGAGAACATGAAGATGGAGAAAGGGTTAAAACCGCAACCCCAAAAGGCTGAGAACCCCTATATCGCCGATATCGACACCGAGACACCTTATTTCCAGTATATCGACTCGGCTCAGACCTACATCTACAGCCATGATTGGCCCGTCGCCGAGCAATGGCTGCTCAAGGCATTCATGTCGGATCCCGACAATCCTTCCAATTCGATGGTGCTGAGCAATATCGCCACCCTGCAGCGCTATCAGGGCAAGCTGGCCGAAGCCGTGAAGAACTACTCCCTCGCTCTCGACATGACGCCCCATGCCGTGACGCTGTTGCTCAACCGGGCCGCCCTCTATGTCGAGATGGACAGCGTGCAGCGTGCAGTCGACGACTATGAGCGCGTGTGCGAACTCGACCTATACGACACCGAGTCGCGTTACTCGCTGGGCGTGCTGGCCATGGAGCGTGGCGACACCAAGCGAGCCGAGGACCTGTTCACCGAAATCAAGCGCATCAATCCCAACTCGGGCCTGTATTATGAGGGCATGGGCCTGTTGCACAAACGCAACGGCAACTACAGCCGCGCCGCCGAACTCTTCAGCCAGGTCATCAAGGTGCAGCCCAGCGCCCAGCTACTGGGACACCGTGCCGACTGCTACCTGACGATGAAGCACCTCAACGACGCCGAGGCCGACATCCGCACCGCCCTCGAGATGACCCCCGACGACCCCTACCTGTATGTCCTGCGTGCCAAGTTGAACAAGCTGCGCTTCCAGCGCGACGACATGAACCGCGACATCGACACCGCGGTCACCCTGGGCCTGAACCGCGACTCCATCCTCAAAACCCTCAACGAGTAAAACTCAAATGTCGCCTAGAGACTGTGTCAAAATTCAATGTCGCAGAAATAAACCGTGCTACGCACGGGAGATTATTCAAATTTGATTAATTTCCCGCCCGCCAGGGCGGTTATTATTCCAGGCGAAACAATTATGACACAGCCTGTACATGTCTGAGGAATCGAGTTTCTCATTCCCATTAGTAAGTGTGAGCACTTACTTTAACTACATGTAAGCTGTGGAGCTTAATGCTCTAGCATAGATTCCATTGTATGGTTTTCTTCTTTATTGTAGCGAGGTTTCGCGGGATTGTTGTACCTTTGTGGGCAATTATGAGAAAGAAGAAAGATATTCCGGTAATTGAGGGTTTTGAGATAACGGGCGTGGCGGCCGAGGGCAAGAGCCTCGGGCGATGGAACGACCTGGTGGTGTTTGTGCCGTTTGGCGCGCCTGGCGATGTGATTGACTTGAAGATCGATCGCAAGAAGCACAGCTTTGCCGAGGGGCATATCGAGCGACTGGTCAAGCCCAGTGAGCTGCGTGTGGAGCCGATGTGTGAGCACTTCGGGCTGTGCGGCGGCTGCAAGTGGCAGCACCTGCCCTACGAGTACCAGCTGCAGTGCAAGCAACAGCAGGTGGTGGATGCCATGGAACGCATCGCCAAGGTGCCGATTCCCGCCATCAACCCTATCCTGGGCTCGGCAACAACGACCCACTACCGTAATAAACTGGAATTCACTTTCTCCAACAAGTGCTGGCTCACCCGCGAGCAGCTCGACAGCGGTGCCGAGTTCCCCGACCGCAACGCAGCGGGTTTCCACATTCCCGGCGCCTTTGACAAGGTGCTCGACATCAAGCGTTGCTGGCTGCAGGACGATATCAGCAACGAGCTGCGCCTGTTCATTCGTGGATTGTGTGTCGAGAAGGGCTACTCCTTCTATGACATCCGCGGCCAGCAGGGTTTCATCCGCATGACCATGACCCGCACCGCCAGCACTGGCGAAATCATGGAGGTCATCGTATTCGGCCAGGACGACCGCGCCGCCATCGAGGACGTGATGAGCGCCGTGCGTGACCGTTTCCCGCAGATCACTTCGCTGCTCTATGTTGTCAACCTAAAGGTCAACGACTCGCTTGCCGACCAGGAGTTCATCACCTACAGCGGCCTCGACTACATCGAGGAAGAGATGGAAGGCCTCAAGTTCCGCGTCGGCCCCAAGTCCTTCTACCAGACCAATTCCCGCCAGGCCTATGAACTTTATAAGGTGGCTCGCCGCATGGCCGCCCTCACGGGCGAAGAACTGGTCTATGACCTGTACACCGGCACGGGCACCATCGCCAACTTCGTGGCCCGTCAGGCCCGTCAGGTCATCGGCATCGAGTATGTTCCCGAGGCCATCGAGGATGCCAAGTTGAATTCCCGCGTCAACGGCATCGAGAACACCCTGTTCTATGCAGGCGACATGAAGGACGTGCTTACCGATGACTTTATCGCCGAGCACGGCCGTCCCGAGGTGATGATCATCGACCCGCCGCGTGCCGGCATGCACGAGGACGTCGTCAAGGTCATCCTCAACGCCGAGCCGCAGCGCCTCGTCTATGTGAGCTGCAACCCCGCCACCCAGGCGCGCGACATCGCCATGCTCGACGAGAAATACCGTGTTGTGGAAATCCAGCCCGTGGACATGTTCCCGCACACCCACCACGTCGAGAATGTAGCGTTACTGGAGAAGAAATGATCGTGTTGTCGGTTATTCGTCCTTAATACTGTTCACCGGGTTCTCGTGAGCAGTGCGCCAGCATTGCAGCAGGATGGTACCCAGCGTGAGCCCACCCACCACAAGCAGACTTAATGGGAACGGCCACCAGTTGATGGGCTGGTGCTCGACAAATGTGTCGAGCCACTGGTCGCTGATGACGTAGGCGATGGGGGTGGCAATGACAAAGCAAATCAGGATCAGTCCGCAATAGCTCTTGCACAACATGCCGATGATGCTGCCCGAAGTGGCTCCCGCCACCTTGCGGATGGCAATTTCCTTGCGCCGATACTGGGTCTCGAGCATCGTCAGGCAGAAGACACCCACCAGCATGATGATAATGCAGAATAATGAGAAAAGATATACCAGTTTCACAAACCTGAACTCATTACTGTAGGAGGCGCCCAGGGTCGTCTCCATGTCCTGGACTTGGGGTGACTCGTGACCGCTGTGTTTCTTGACCAATCGGGCGATAGACGCCTTGACGGCCTCGCGGTCGGCCCCCTCGGCGATACGCACGTTGGCTTGCCAGCAATCATTGCCAGAACTTGGTACAAAGGCGATGGGTGTGTTTTTATTGCTTCGTATGGTTGAATAGCGGATGTTCTGGCATACGCCGATGATTCTAGTCGTGACGCCTTCATCTACCGCATTTTCAGGCAACTCCTCACAGTTGAGAAATTCGGCCAAAGCCTCGTTGACAATCCAGTGCTGAGTGAGTTTGTCGGCCGGAGTGAAATCACGTCCTCTAACCAGTTTTATTCCCATTGTCGAGAAATAATTGTCATCGACTTGGAACTCATAGCAGTGAGTGGACTGAGTGGAGTCTTTCGGGTTCTGGACCGTGGTGCTCAGGTAACGGTCGGTCGAGCCGATGATAAATCGGGAGTAGGAGACATTCTCCACCTCGGGCAGTTGCTTCAGGTCGGCGCGCAAGACTTCGCGGTAATCAGGCTCTTGAGGCTTCAATTTCACGTTGAGTATCCGGTCGATGTCAAAGCCGTAATCCGAGTTGAAAATGAATCTTGTCTGCTGGTAGAGCGTGCAGATGAATGACATGAGAAACATCGTGATGACAAGTTGCAGACCGATGAGCAATGTGCGCAGCTTGATGCCCCGTGGTGTGAGTCCAAAACTGCTCTTTAACGCTGTCGCCGTCTTAAAAGAGGTGACGAAGTGTGCCGGATAGATTCCTGAAACGATACCGATGCCTGCAGCAATGGCCAGCATGGCCATGACGATGCCGGGATGGGCGCTCAGGGCGATGTCGCCGTCAAACAAGCTGTTAAGTGCCTTTGTATCAGGAATTACCTGGCACACAGCCAGGGCCAGCAGGCAGGTCACCACCGTGATGATGGTGATCTCGCCGACGAGTCGCAGCCTGATGGACGACCGTGTGGCACCTAAGACGATTCTCGTGTTGGTGTCGCGCACCCACATGGGGCTGATCGCCAGTGTGAAATTCAAGGTGTTGATGGTGGCTATGATGATAATCAGCAGGACAATCAACTCGATGATACTCAGGGCCCTGCGATTGCCCAAATCGTTGTTGTCGACGCGGGTGAAGTAGATGTCATCAAGCGGCTGGAATCTGAAACTGATGGTTTCCAATGTACGTTGCCACTCCTTAAACTCGGTTTCGTTTTTGTCGGCAAGCAGGCGTTGTGCTGACGTTCTGAAACGCTGCAGCATGGGTTCCATGAGGCTGTTGGGGTCGTCCACCCCCTCCTTGAACTTAACCAGGCAGGTGAAGCCCCAGTTGCCTGTCGTGTCGGCATAGAGGTCACCCAGATTAGTCATGATGTAGTTACGGGGTGTGCTGTTTTCCGGGAAATCCTTATAGACGCCCCTCACGGTTACCTCGATGGTGGTGTCGCTGGAGATTTGGAGCATCTTTTTGCCGGCGGCGTGTGTCGTGCCGAAGTATTGTGTGGCGATGCTGGCAGGAATGATGACGCCCTCATGGTCGGTGTCGGTCCACTCGATGCTGCCGTCCAGCACTTGATCGGTCAGGTTGCTCACGGCAGTGTTGTTGTTGATCAGGCAGGGGTAGTCTACCTCTTTATCGCCTTGCTTGAACTTTGTCGTGACCGGCGACCATGAATAGTGTGTCATGGTCACACCCTCGACCTGCGGCATGGCAGCCAAGTCCTCGCCCATGAATCGGCAGGCGGCACTGCTCCATTCATGGTCAGGAGTTGCAAAGAGAGTGCTCTCCAAACGATAGATTCGCTTGTGGTCCTTGATGCCTTGGTTGTATCCCCTCAAAAACATGACCTGGGTCAGCATCAGATAGCACACGACAAACGCAGCCAAGAGCCCTGCGATGTTCAGCGCTGTTGACGTCTTGAATCGGCGTATCGTGTAGAGGATGTGATGAATCGCCTCGGTCATGGAAATCAGTTAATAGTTAACAGATAACAGTTAACAGTTGGTGGTTTACTATAACTCGGTTTTCTCGACGAGGAAGCCGTCGAGCATGTTGACGATGCGGTGAGCGTAGGAGGCGTCACGCTGCGAGTGGGTCACCATCACGATGGTGGTTCCGTCATCGTTGAGCTCGGCCAGCAAGTCCATCACTTCCTTGCCGTTCTTGCTGTCGAGGTTGCCCGTCGGCTCATCGGCGAGGATGAGCTTTGGGTTGCAAACGACCGCGCGAGCGATGGCTACGCGCTGCTGTTGACCTCCCGACAGCTGGTTGGGAAAATGACTGATGCGGTGTGACATGTTCACGCGTCGCAGCACTTCAACCACCTTGGCTTGGCGCTCGGCTGCCGGAATGCCCATGTACTTGAGCGGCAACTCCACGTTCTGGTCCACCGTGAGCTCGTCGATGAGGTTGAAACTCTGGAACACGAAGCCGATTTTGCCCTTGCGAAGGGTCGTGCGCTGGCTTTCCTTCATGTGGGCCACCTCGACGCCGTCGAGCAGGTAACTGCCCTCGGTGGGATTGTCGAGCAGTCCCAGGATGTTGAGCAGCGTGGTCTTGCCGCATCCCGAGGGGCCCATGATGGCGACAAACTCGCCGTCACTGATCTCCATGTTGATGCCGCCCAGGGCAACGGTATAGACATCGCTATACTCAAACACTTTCTTTAGGTTGTTGACTTGTATCATATATTGTTTTAGATTTTAGACTTTATGTTATTCGGTCTTGAGACTGTTGACGGGGTTCTCGCGGGCTGCCCTCCAGGATTGCAGGGCCACAGTGGCCAGGGTCACCGATCCCACAAGCAGCAGTCCGACGGGGAAGGCCCACCAGGGAATGGCGGTGTGCTCGGCGAAATACTCCAGCGTGAGATAGCCGCTGATGAGTGCAATCGGCGCTGCAGCGGCAAAACTGATGAGGATGAGTTTGCCGTAGTGACGGCAGAACATCATGATGATTTCACCGGTGCTGGCACCGGCCACCTTGCGTATGCCGATTTCCTTGCGGCGGTATTCGGTATCGAACATCGTCAGGCAGAGTACCCCGATGAGGGTGGTGATCAGGCAGATGATGCTCAGATAGTAGATCAGCTGGAAGAAGCGGAATTCGTCGGCATAGGCTTTTTCCAGCGTGTTGTTGAAGAACACCAGGTCGTGAGCATCATTGCCGAATTGCTGATGTATCACCTCGTTGGCCAGTCGTCGCACTTGGTCGGGTGGGGTGTTGGCTGCGATGCGCACATTCAGCGTGTAGCAGGGGCAGTTCTTGGCCCGGATGATGAAGAAAGGGTCGTCGTTGCTGATGCGTGTCGTGCTGTAGCGGATGTCCTTGCACACGCCCACTACAGTGGCGCTGTCGTTGCTCTCCTCGTCAAATCCCACCGATATTTTCATGCCGGGTTTCAGCCAGTCCCATTTCTTGAGCGTGGCCTCGTTGATGATGATGGCGGCAGTGTCGGTCGGCAAGAAGTCACGGCCCTTGACGATGGGGATGCCCATGGTGCGCATGAAGTCGGCGCTGGAATACATGTGGCAGAACCTCATGAAATGTTCTCCTTCACGGGTCCTAAGCGAGTTGTGGCCGTCGGTGCTGCCCAGCTGAACATCCGAGAATGCCACATTCTCGACCCCCGGCACTGCCATCAACTTGTTCTTGAACGCTTCTTGCACATCGTCGATCTTGTTCAGTATCTCTTCATCGGTGATGATGGGGAGCGTGGTCGAGAGCAGCTGGCTCTTGTCGTAGCCGTAGGACGTGTTATAGATATAGCGGCTCTGCATTTGCAGTATGCCGATGTAGATGATCAGCAACTGGGCTATGAACAACTGCAGGCCCACCAGCACGGTGCGCAACCTGCGGCCTTGAGGTGTGAGTCCCGAGTTACCCTTCAGGGCATCGGCAGGCTTGAACGATGTGGCAAAGATGGCGGGATACAAGCCGGCGATGATTCCTCCGGCGATGGCGATGCCCAGCATGCAAAGCCCCAGTGCCCAATGCTCGCTCAGCGAAATGCTGCCCTCCGAGATCAGGCTTGTCGATGGCAGCTTCGAAATCAGATGGCACACAACCAGTGCCATCAGGCAGGCCGTGACCGACGTGATGACACACTCGGCAACCATGCCGAGTCGCAGCGATCGACGCGAGGCGCCGAGCACCTGGCGCGTGTTAAGGCTGCGCACGCGCATCGGGCTCTCGGCCAGCGTGAAATTCAGGAAATTGATGATTGCGATGATGATAACCAGCAGGCAGGCCAGCACCAGGATGATGAACATCCACTTGTAACCACTGTCACCCGATGTGAATGAGTTGTGTTCAAAGTAGCTGCTTTTCAGCGGCGTGAGCTTGATTCTCGTTCCGTTGATGCTCTTGATCATGTCGGGCAGGTCGGGGTCGCCATCGAGACCGGTTCTCAAGTTCCTGATGCTGGTTCGCTTGATGGCGTCGGCAAACGCGTTCAAGTCCTCAGGAACCTGCTTGAACTTGACAACACACTTGAAAGCAAAATTCAGGCTGTACTGGTAATCGTCGCCCAGGTGCTTGTAGATGTGATTCCACAATTCGCAGTTGTCGGGGTAGTCCTCATACACGCCGCGAACCAGGGCTTTGCGCACGGGCGAGCGTGTGGTTTCGCGGAAGTACAGTGTGTCACCGGCAGCTTGGGTGGTGCCGAAGAATTCAAGGGCTATGCTGGCGGGAATGATGACACCCTTGCGGTCAGTGTCGGTCCACTCGATGCTGCCGTCAAGCACCCGGCTGTTGAGGGCGCTCACGACCGTGTTGTTGCCATAGTTGATGACGTGTTTCACCTCGCTGTCACCCTTCTTGAACAATGCCGTGTAGTAATCGATGTTGTTGCCGGTCATGACATCGACCACCATCGAATGGGACTCGACCTCGGGCATTTCTTTCAAGGCCTCGGCTAAGGGCTGACACACATCGTCGCTGAAATCCCACTCGTTGTACACAAAGTCGGTCTCCAGGCGGTACAAGCGCCCGTAGTCTTCCAAGCCGTGATTGTAAGTGACCTCATAGATGACCTGTGTCATCAGCAGGTAGCATGTAACAAACGAGACAATCAACCCGATGATGTTGAATGCCGTAGCCAGCTTGAAGCGGCGAGCGATATAGAAGATGTTTCTGAGAATCTCACTCATCATGCCAGTCCATGAAAAGGCCTACTCATATATATTTATAATATAACGTTAAATCATGCTTTCTTATTGCCCGATGACCCGAGAAACCGACAGACGCTGCTGGCACTGAGCCAAAGGTTACAAATCGGGCGGAATGACTGCATGTATGGTTACAGATTGGAATTCAAATTCATAAAAAACGTTAAATTTTGTATTGATTTATTGCCCGCATTTTCATCTTAAACTAATTAGTGCTAAATTTGCGAGATTAAGTGAAATGGCTCATGTTAAGGCAATGGATGAACACTTAATGTGCGTGACTGTGAGGTTTTAAGCCTCTGTTAGGAAAAGGGTCTCAGTGCTTGAACAGAGTCGTGTGTTATGAAATGATGATTATTTGAAAATCTAGACATTCAAGAGAATTATGAGGAAGTTTATCATTACAATGTTGATGTGCGCTGGCGTGGGGTTGACCATGTGGGCTGCACAGCCGTCGGACGTGCTGACGTCTCGGCAAGACGGCCCGGTGAGCACGGCGAGTGCTCCAGCCGGTGAGGCCGTGGGTGTATCATTGCAGCAGTTCATGCGTCAACACGGTGTCACGCCCGGTGACAACCGCCTGGCAAAGAAAATGCCGCAGCTCAATTCGGCCGGTGAACTGGTCGGCACCAGGATTGCGTCAATGGATGTTTACGCGGTGAATCCCGATGACGGGACTGTAGCCGAGACCTCCAAGAACAAAGCATGGATAGCCAATCTCATTGCCGGTGACGGCGATGACCAGGCATTGGTCGAGGATTTCTACACGTTTGACATCGCTGCCGCTGCCGATTCGGCTGGGCATCCCGAAGATATCTTTTTCAACAGCGATGGCATTTTACCCGTCAATCTCCCCATTCAGTTCGACATGGCGAATGGCGCTGCTTTGTTGAGATGCGATGAGCCGATTTTCCATAGCGAGGTGATTGAGATTGATCCAGGTAATGACAAGTACAAGCACAAAAAGGTTACCGATATCTTTATCGTTCCTATGGATGACCAATCGCCAGGTGACGTGGTCACGGGTTGTCTCTATGATGACGGGTCGATAAAGATCGAAGGCAGTTTCATGCTTACGACATGTCTGGCTTACAAAAGCTGGAAAGGGTCGATGGAGGAACAGGAGTATTATAATTATGAGATCGACACGGTGTATGTCGATTCTCCCGTGTATCGTGATCTCTATCTGCTGGCGCCCAATGGTGTTCACGAGTTCAAGAAAGCGAGCCGTCTTAAAGAATCGAATATGACAAGATGCTTAACTACGCAACTCGATTTGTTGAGAATCCGAATTGGTGATTTATCCGATCCACTGGGCTTCGGCGGCAAGAAGCCTGTTAAGCCTGGTAGCGGGTCATCCGGTGACTGGAACTCCGTTATTTCGCCTGGCGGCGGTTCAGGATCACTGTTCTCGAGTAACCCCGGAAATGATCCGGAATTGAGCCTTAACTATAACTTGGGCTCAACTTTAACCTTTACCGACCCAACCTCATTAACGGGAACGGACCTTAGAAAGAGATTAAGAGGCTCATTCATTGATGACTTGGTAATAGGTGGCGGGTATGACCCCAGCGGATTTGGCGGCAAGAAGCCGGTTAAACCGGGTCAGGGCTCTGGCGACACGATGGGTTTTGACCTCCCCGGCAATTCGGGATTCGACTTGTTCTCATCGGGCCTTCCGGGCAATGACGGCTTGTCGTTGTTCTCGGTTCGTGACGGTTCTGACCAGGAACCGATGCCGATGCAGCAGCCTGTCTATATGTACCAGAATGGTGACACCCTCTATGTTTGCAACCTGTATGGCAACCTGATGATGGACAATTACATGGTGCTCCACGATGACGGCACCATGTCGTTCCCGAAACAGGTGATTGAGTATTACCAAAAAAGCTACTCGACGGGCTTACAATTTGTTTGTCCCTTGTACAACTATACGGCCTCAGCAACAAATGCCATGTGGAACACCATGACGCCGGGTTGCTCAGGCAATGTGACTGCCGACGGCTCCATCACTTGGGGCATCACTGCGCCTTATGCCGAGAGTGCTTTTATTCGTATGAGGATACAACACTGCTATACTGACAATAAGCTCTACTTCACCAGCGCGAACGAGGAGGAACTCAGCATCACCGCTGTAACCCGCAAGATTAACGAGGTGATGGGCGGTAAGGGCAGCATCACCGATGTGACCACGCTTGTCAACCGTTCGCTCAATCAACGATAATCAAGAAGCGGCTCGAGAGTATCTCTTGAGCCGCTACTTTGTTGATTCGCGTGTCGGCTGGTTGACTGATGCGGTAGTTTTTAAGAAATAGTGAACGTTTTTTTGTAAGGAAACCGATATTTATTTGTATTTTCGCTGCCGTTATGCAAAATTACGGAACAATATTGATCATTGACGACAACGAGGCGATTCTCACCGCGTTGAAGTATTGTTTGTCGGGAACGTTTGAAAAGGTGTTGACGATGACCTCGCCCGACTCGGTCATCTCTTTTCTCAATCAGGAGGAGGTCAACCTGATCCTGCTTGACATGAATTTCACCCTCGGTGTGAACAGCGGGCAGGATGGCTTGCTGTGGCTGCAGGCCATTCGCAAGCATCACCCTGAGATACCCGTAGTGCTCATCACGGCCTATGCCGATGTCTCGTTGGCTGTCAGGGGCCTCAAGCGCGGTGCCGCCGACTTCATCACCAAGCCCTGGGACAACGACGATCTGGTGCGCAAGTTGAAGGACGTGCTTGACCTGCAGGACGAGGTGGCCACCCTCGACGAGATGGAAGCCGACCACATACGCCGCACCCTCGACCGTGTTCACGGCAATCTGTCGAAGGCAGCCGAGCTGCTTGGCATCACGCGCCAGACACTGTATAACAAAATGAAGAAACTTGAATGATCAACGTCACGACCCTCATCGCCGTTGTCGCTGTTATCGCTGTGGTACTGGGCCTCTGGTTCTGGAGGCACCAGCGCTCACTCGTGAAGCGTGCCCGCATCATGCAGGAGGCCATCCGCAATCACGACCTGACGTTCCAGCTACCCACCAAGCACATGTTCAGCGGTGAGCGTGCGTTGCAAGAAACACTCAACCAGCTGGGCGAGCACATCCGCGAGCAGGTCAACCTGGGCGAGGTGGAGTCATGGGAGAAGCTCACCCGCGTGCTCACCCACGAGATCATGAACGCCACGGCGCCCATCGCCAGCATCAGCCAGTCGATGCTCAACCATCCCGCCGTGAAGAATTCTGATCTCGAGGAGGGCATCAACGCCATCCACAACACGGTGGTGCACCTCAACTCGTTTGTTGACGGCTATCGCAAGTATTCCCAGCTGCAGAAGCCTGTACCGCAGCCCGTTGACCTTGCGGCGATAGCAGGCGAGGTGCAGCAGCTGTACGGTGAAGTGCAGTGGCGCAACACGCTTCCGGCCCATGTGGTCATCAAGACCGATCCTAACCTGCTGCGACAGATTCTCATCAACCTGATCAAGAACGCCATCGAGGCTGGCTCCAAGAACTTGGGCCTGGATTGTGAATACGGTCAAGACGGCCGTGTGATGCTCTATGTGAGCAACGATGGCGAACTTATTCCCGCCGAGGCGCGTTCCTCGATTTTCATCCCGTTCTTTACCACCAAGCGCAAGGGCAACGGCATCGGGTTGTCGCTGAGCCGCCGTTTGCTCACCATCCAGGGCGGCATGATGTCGCTGCTCGAGCATCCCCGCACGGGCTTCCACACCACCTTCCTGCTCGAGTTCCCGACGTGATTCTGCCCCCTCCTGCCGAAGCCTCTGTTTTTACTCGATATAATTAAATTATTAACCCAAAATGTCTTTTGTATTATGATGAAAAAGTATCTGTTTGTTTTGTGTGCAATGCTGCTTGCAGGCGTTGCCTATGCCGATGAGATGCGGCAGACGCCCCCACCTGAGATTTTCTATGAAATGAGTGAATCTTGTGTTACTATCTATGCCGTGGGAGAGGGTGAAGTTCTGCTGTATGATGATTTGGGCAATCAGGTTGATAACCCGTTTACACTGGCTCGCTTGATCTACTATGAGGGCGATTTTGACATTACAGTCATGGCCACGGCCCAAGCCGAGGGCTGCCTGATCAGTGAACCGACCTACATGACGATTACTGTCCCGTGTCTTGAGCGTCCTGTAGTGCCTCCACCCACTTTTGAGGTAGTTTATGAAGACGCTGGCATTTGGGTGTATGCTGTCGGTGAAGAACCGGCAATAGATGATGTCTGGCTTTATCTGGCAGATGTCGGTGGAGAGGCAGTTGAGAATCCGTATTACTTGGAAAGACAAAACGAAGAATATCTAGTCAATTTCCAGGCCATGACCATCAGGAATGGATTATATGACAGTTATTGGACCTTTTACACGGTTGCTGTGCCTGCATTAGATCCGCTTCCCGACCTTCCCAAGCCCATCTTCACGTACACCGAAGACGATAATTCTTGTACAATAACAGCTACCTGTGCCGAACCTGAAGCTATAGTCTCAATGTACATTGTGGACCCGTATGACGGCAGTCTCCTGGCTATAGAGAATCCGTATGTGCTGGCAAAGGCTTACATCGAACAAAGGTTCACCGTTAGAGCCGTTGCACATCTCGACGGGTATAATGACAGTGAAAATGAGGAGTATTTCGTTGTGCCTTCTTTTTATCAGCAAGCCTCTTCACCCATTATCACTGGATACCAAGACGCAGATGGCTATACAGTCACTATGGAAACCACCGAAGATTGTAGTATTTATTGGCGCTACAATTCTAGCCCGTGGGATGAATACTATTTGAGTGAATGGATGGTTTACGATGGTCCTATCCACTTCACCGTGCCGGGTCATTACAGCATTGAAGCCTACGCCGAGGATGTTATGTTGGGTGCCAGTCATCATGTGTCGTATGAATTCGTGTTGGATGATCCGACACCCGTCTCACATTATGACTTCGAGGAGGATGGCATCTATTACGATGTAACCGGCAACGGCACGGCTGCCGTGACAGCCCATCCCGATTACTTGATCGGCTATCATGACGACATCGTGATTCCGTCCACAGTCACTCACAACGGTGTGACCTATATGGTGACCGCGATCGAGGATAACGCCTTCAGTGACAGTCCTAACGGGATTACGAGTGTGGAGATTGGAGCCTATGTCATGACAATCGGCAACAGAGCGTTCAAGAACTGCAATGGCTTGACCAAGGTGACGTTGGGCGACTATGTCATCAGCATTGGTGACGAGGCCTTCGGCGATTGTAATGGACTGACCAGCGTGACCATCGGCAGCGGTGTGAGGAACATCGGCAGCCGGGCGTTTTACGGTTGTGATGCGCTGACCTCAGTCATCTGCAAGCCTGCCGTGCCGCCCGTAATGGCCGACAGCGACTGCTTCTCCTGCTACCAGAGCGCGACGCTGCAAGTGTTCCCGCCTGTGCTCGGCAGCTACCAGGCAACCGACTATTGGAACCTGTTCACCAATGTCGTGGGCGAGGACAAGGTTTCTCCTGTGGCAGGTGACGTGGACGGTAACGGCGTCCTCAATGTCTCGGATGTGGTGAATCTGATCAATCAGATGATGAACAGCCGTTGAGATTGTTCAAGAGCGTTTCCTCCAAGGGGGGAGAATGATAAACAGTTCACTGCAGGCTCAGTATCGGCCTGCAGTGTTTTTTCTTACTTCATGTTGATAACTATTGGTGTGAAATTGGATGGCTTTCCAGAAAAATGGTGTAAATTTGCCCGTTAAAACAATTGCAAAGGCAACTATGAAACTCAAGAAGCATTTATTAGCGACAGTAGTGGCCGTCATGGCCGTGTCACCGCTCGCCATGGCCCAGGACTGGCAGCCCCAGGTGGACCAGTTGATTGCACAGGGTGAATTTGCCCGTGCCGAGAAAGTGATGAAATCGCTGCCCAAGAAAGTGCGCCAGGCCGATGCCGTGCGCATCGACTCGCTGCGTACCATCATGCAGCGCATACGCACCGACTTCCGCATCACCCCTGAGGAGGGCGTGAAACTCATCCGCGCCAAAATGCCCGAGGCTACCGATGCGCAGATCGAGAATTGGAAACGTACCCGTGCCCTCGAGGTGATGAACATCGACGGCAAGGAGATGTGGTTCCGCAAGAGCGTGGGTAACCTGTGGCTCCTGGGCAAGGAGTTCGCCGCCCAGAACGCTGCCGACAACCACGAGAGTTTCCTCACCCGCCGCAAGTATTACCTGGAGGCCATGCGCACACCGGCCGACGCGAACAACGTGCGCGACTGGCGTCACGTGAACATCACCTTCACCCTCGACGTCGATGCCGATGCTGTTCCTGCCGGCGAGACCTTGCGCGTGTGGATGCCGTTCCCCTACGAGAACCTGCGCCAGAAGAACATCCGCCTCGAGAGCAGCAACCGTCCGGTGACCTATAGCGAGGGCAGCAAGCACCACACGGTGTATATGGAGGCCGTGGCCGTCAAGGGACAGCCCACGCACTTCGAGTACACCTTCTCCTACGATGTGGGTGAGCGCCACTACAGCCAGCAGGACCTCATCGCCATGCTGGAGCCCTATGACAAGACCAACCCCGAGTACATCAAGTTCACCGGCGACGAGCCGCGCCACGTCATCATCACCGACGAGATGCGCGCCCTGGCCCGCAAGATTGTGGGCAATGAGACCAATCCCGTGTTGCAGGCCGCCAAGGTCTATGAGTGGATCGGCCACAACCTGCCGTGGGCAGGTGCCCGCGAATACAGCACGCTGTCCAATATCCCCCAGTATGTCATCGAGAACAATCACGGTGACTGCGGACAGGTGGGATTGCTCTACATCACACTGGTGCGCTCGCTGGGTATTCCCGCACGATGGGAGAGCGGCTGGATGCTGCATCCCGACGAGATTAACTGGCATGACTGGTGCGAGACTTATTTCGAGGGCATCGGCTGGATTCCCACCGACCCGTCATTCGGTCGCAGCGCCGTGGGCACTGCCTTGAACGACTACTATGCCACGGGCATCGATGTCTATCGCATGGCCAGCAACGAGGGCGTGGGCGACAAGTTGAGTCCGCCTAAGACCTACATCCGCAGCGAGACGGTCGATTTCCAGCCCGGTGAGGTCGAGTGGCGCAAGGGTAACCTGTTCTATGACAAGTGGGACAGCCACCTGAAGGTGAATTCTATTGAATCGATTAACAAATAGCTTTTAGCAACTGGATATAACGTTGAAAATTTAAAATATCATGAATATCAAGTCATTAATTATTGCATTTGTACTGGCGATGACCAGTTTAGTAGCCATGGCGATTACCCCTGTCGAGGCATTGAACGACCTCAAGCAGCGCATCGCTCCTGATAAACGTACCGCCGTGTGGGATGTCCAGGCCACGCAGCAGGGCAGCAAGTGGGTGGTGTCAGGAACCGTCGGCACCCAGGCACAGAAAAAGGCCATCCAGGCCGCTATGATTAAAAACGGCTATAGCGGCTATACCGACAAGATCACCGTCCTCGAGGATGGCATCCCCGCAGCTCGCAAGTGGGCGCTCATCAAACTGAGCATCGCCACGCTGCGCACCGAGCCCAAGCACAGTGCCGAAATGGCCACCCAGGGCATCATGGGCTCACCGCTCAAGGTCCTGCAGAAGTGTGACGACTGGTACCGCGTGCAGATGTCCGATGACTACATCGCCTATGTCCCCGAGAGTTCCCTGGCTTTTAAGACCGAGGCCCAGATGAAGGCCTGGCGCAAAGCCAAGCGCTACATTGTCACGGCCTATGATTCACGATTGGTGACCGAGCCTCACGGCGATGAGACGGTGAGCGACCTGGTGATGGGCAACATCCTGGAATTAAAGGCCGAACAGGGTCGATGGTACAAACTCGCCACCCCCGACGGTAGAGTGGGGTGGGTCGATGGCGCCGATGTGTCCGAACTGTCGCAGTGGAGTCAGCAGGGCTTCAGTGCCGCCCAAATCGAGAAGACCGCCCGTCGCATGATGGGTTCAAGCTACCTGTGGGGTGGCACAACGACCAAGGTGACCGACTGTTCGGGACTGACCAAGGTGAGCTACCTGAGCAACGGCATCATCTTGCAGCGCGACGCCTCGCAGCAGGCGCTCACGGGCAAGATCATGAAGAAGGGCACCGACTGGCACCAGTACGAGACGGGTGACCTGTTGTTCTTCGGCAACGAGAAGACGGGCCGCGTGACCCACGTGGGCATCTACTTGCGCGATGGCAAGTACATCCACTGCTCGGGACAGGTCAAGATCAACAGCCTGATACCCACGGCCAGCGATTATCCTTACCTGTACTCCCCCTTGAGCGCCAGCCGCATCAAGGGCATGGTGGGCACCAAGGGCATCATCGCCCTCAAGAACCACCCGTGGTATTTTTGAGCAAACGGTGTTTGCTGGTTAAAGGTTAAAGGTTAGAGGTTAAAGGTTAGAGATTAGTGATTAGTGAGATGGGCTAGTCTGTCTTGTTAGTTAAGAGAATGTTTACTTTATAATCAAGAATATATGGATCGCAGAAAATTTATTGCAGGAATGGGACTGACGGCTATCGCCGCCGCATCCCCTGTATCGATCGACGCTGTAGAGCGCGTAACCAAAAAGAGAAGTAAAAAAGCTGTTCCTCGTGTGAACAAGGTGGCCAAGACGGGAAAACTGAAACTCTCGTTCTTCCCCTATGAGTTGAAGTTGCGCCACGCCTTCAATCTGGCGCGTTACAGCCGCACCACCACCCCCGACGTGCAGGTGACGCTGGAGTATGAGGGCATCAAGGGCTATGGCGAGGCCTCGATGCCGCCTTACCTGGGCGAGAGCGTCGAGAGCGTTACCGCTTTCCTCAACAAGCTTGACCTGGAACAGTTCAAGGATCCCTTCTGCATCGAGGACATCCTGACCTATGTGGACAGTGTCGAAGAGAACAACCGTGCCGCCAAGGCCAGTATCGATATCGCTCTGCACGATCTGCTGGGCAAGATCATGGGACAGCCCTGGTACAAGATTTGGGGCTACAACCCTGACAAGACGCCCGTGACCAGCTTCACCATCGGCATCGACACCCCCGAGGTCGTTCGCCAGAAGGTCGAGGAGGCCCGCCCCTACAAGCTCATCAAGGCCAAGATGGGTCTGGACCAGGATCAGGCGACTATCAACATCATCAACGAGATGATGCCCGACGTGCCCATCTGCGTGGACTGCAACCAGGGCTGGAAAGACAAGGAGTATGCACTGGAGATGTGCCACTGGCTCAAGGAGCGCAATTGTATTTTCGTCGAACAGCCCTTCGACAAGACCTGGATCGACGAGACTGCATGGCTGCGCGAGCGTTCGCCGCTGCCCATCATCGCCGACGAGGCCTTCCAGCGTCTGCCTGACATCGTCAGGTTCAAGGGCGTGTATGACGGCATCAACATCAAGCTGATGAAGAGCACCGGCCTGTACGAGGCCCACAAGATGGTGACCCTGGCCCGTGCCCTCGACATGAAGGTGATGATCGGTTGCATGACCGAGACCTCCTGTGCCGTGACCGCTGCCGCCAACCTGTCGCCCGTAGTGGACTACGCCGACCTGGACGGTAACCTGCTCATCGCCAACGACCGCTTCACGGGCATGACCGTCGAGAACGGCAAGATCACCTTGCACGACCGTCCCGGCCTGGGTATCGAACTCCTCAAGTAACCCTTGTAAAACAACACCACACGATCAATAACTGAATGAATAAACCGTATTGGGGCCTTTGGACCCTGTTGCTTGTCGCCCTTCTCACCTTTGTGGTCTTGTCGTTCTGGCAGGACGGCATCACTGTGGGCGGGCTGGAAATCAAGACTGCAACCTTTGCCAGGGACCTGGGTGCCGAGATGACATCCAGGCCCGCAAAGGACACCGACACACTCGATGCCAGCGGGCGTCTGCCCAACGGCAAGCATCCCAAGGGCTGGCGTGCCCCGATGGACACCACGGCCAAGAACATCCTCTTCATCGGTGACTCGATGCTCGAGGGTCTGGCTCCACGATTGGCAAAATACTGTGACAAGAACGGCCACAAGCTGGTCGAAGTGATCTGGTACAGCAGCTCTACCCTGTGCTGGGGCGAGAGCGGCCGCTTGACCGAACTCATCAACACCTACCATCCTGACTACATCTTTGTGTGCCTGGGTGCCAACGAGCTGTATGTTCCCGACATCAAGCGTGCCCGTCGTCCGCACCTCAAGAAGATGCTGGCCGAGATTGGCGACATCCCCTATGTGTGGATCGGCCCGCCCAACTGGGACGAGGACACGGGTATCAACGACCTGCTGCAACAGGAAGTTGACGAGGGCTGCTTCTACCTGAGCGCCAAAGACAAGTTTGAGCGCAGCCGCGACGGTGCTCATCCCACCCGCGCATCGGCTCACCTGTGGATGGACCGAGTAGTCAAGTGGCTGGGCGAGCGTGGTGCTCATCCCATCCGCCTGGCCAAGCCTGCCGAGGGCATCAGCCGTGCCTCCCGCATCGTCATCTATCAACCCCCTAAATGACCATGATACTAGACACGATCGACATAACGCAACTGCTGTCGCTGTTGACCTTCAACCGCGACGAGCCCATGCTGTTCACCAGCGGACTGTTCTGGGTGCTGTTCCTGCTGTTCCTGCCGGTATATGCCCTGCTCAAGTCCCGCCGCAAGAAGATGATGCTCTTTGTCATCGCCTTCAGCCTTTATTTCTTCTACAAGTCCAGCGGATTGTTCTTCCTCTTGCTCGTTGCGACATCCATCTTCGACTGGTGGGTGGCGCAGTTCATCGAGTCGAGCAAGAACCGCACCGAGCGGCGCATCGCCTTGACGGTGTCGCTTGTCTTCTCGTTGGGCATCCTGCTGTTCTTCAAGTACAGTAACTTCGTGATCTGGAACTGGAATGCGCTGGTGCATGGCAATTTCCAGCCCCTGGACCTGATTATGCCGGTGGGTGTGTCGTTCTACACCTTCCGCACCATCAGCTATGTAGTCGATGTCTATAAGGGCAAGATTCAGCCGGTTGACGACTATCTCGACCACCTGTTCTTCCTGTCCTATTTCCCCTGCTTGGTGGCTGGCCCCATCGTGCGTTCGCGTGATTTCATCCCGCAGTTGCAGGAGAACAAACCCGCTACTCGCGAGATGATATACGGTGGCTTTTGGCTCGTCATGCTGGGAATCCTCAAGAAGGCGGTCTTTGCCGACTACATCGCTCAGTACAACAATATCGCTTTCGGCAATCCCACGGGTTACACCGGCTTTGAGTTGCTGATGGCAGTGCTGGGCTTCACGATGCAGATCTATTGTGACTTCTCGGGCTACAGCGACATGGCCATCGGCTTGGGAAGCATCATGGGCTTTAACCTGGGCATCAACTTCAACTATCCCTATCGCTCGTTGAACGTCACCGAGTTCTGGCACCGCTGGCACATCACGCTGTCAACGTGGCTGCGCGACTATGTCTATATCCCCCTGGGCGGCAACCGCAAGGGCACCCTGCGCCAGCACTTCAACCTCATGGTGACCATGCTGTTGGGTGGACTGTGGCACGGAGCGGCCTGGACCTTCGTCGTTTGGGGTGCGGGCCATGGCATCGCGCTGTGTGTCCACAAGCTGTGCAAGCCCTGGCTCGACACCATCGCCAGCACACGCCTCACACGCTTCTTCTCGTGGCTGCTGACCTTCAGTTTCGTGGCCTTCCTGTGGATTTTCTTCAGGGCCAACTCCTTCCATGCCGCAGGCCAGATCATCACCAACATCTTCACCGACTTTGAGTGGGCTTATCTGCCGGTATTCCTGGAGCGTCGCTTCACCTGGAGCCTGATGCTGGCCATCATCTTCGGGCTGCACTTCGTGCCGCGCAACATCTGGGACAAGCTGCGCGACTGGTTCATCAACGTGCATTGGGCCGTTAAACTGGTCATTTTCATTGTTCTCATCCAACTCGTGCTCCAGTTTGCCAGCGCCACCGTCCAGCCCTTCCTCTACTCCCAGTTCTAATAAACGGAAATAACGGAAATAACGGGGCCCTCTTGCTCCGTTTTCCCGTTATCTCCGTTATCTCCGTCTTATCCGTCTTATCCGTCTTATCCGTCCTCTCCGTCTTATCCGTCTTATCCGTCCTCTCCGTCTTATCCGTCCTCTCCGTCTTATCCGTCCTCTCCGTCTTATCCGTCCCCTCTGTCATCCCCGTTCCCTCTGTTTTCTCCGTTAAATATCCCTAATATCCAGCAAAGTATTGTCGCTTTGCTAGAAAAAATGTACCTTTGCGGCTTGTAATGAAAACAATAACAAAACAATACAATAAAAAATGGCAAAACAGGAAGACGTTTTCAAGAAAATCGTGTCGCACGCCAAGGAATATGGCTTTGTGTTCCCCTCAAGTGAAATCTATGACGGCCTCGGCGCAGTGTATGACTATGCTCAGAACGGCGTTGAGCTCAAGAACAATATCAAGCGTTACTGGTGGGAGGCGATGACCCTGCTGCACGAGAACATCGTGGGCATCGACAGCGCCATCTTCATGCACCCCACAATCTGGAAGGCTTCGGGCCACGTTGACGCGTTCAACGATCCCTTGATCGACAACCGCGACAGCAAGAAGCGCTACCGCGCCGACGTGCTCATCGAGGACGAGATCGCCAAGATCGAGGAGAAGATGAACAAGGAGTGTGAGAAGGCCGCCAAGCGCTTCGGCGACAAGTTCGACGAGGCGATGTTCCGCGCCACCAACCCGCGCGTGCTCGAGAACCAGAAGAAGCGCGACGAGCTGCACGCCCGCTACGAGAAGGCCATGAACGACAACGACCTGGCCGAGCTCAAGCAGATTATCGTGGACTATGAGATCGTGGACCCCGTGAGCGGTACCAAGAACTGGACCGACGTGCGTCAGTTCAACCTCATGTTCAAGACCCAGATGGGCAGCAGCGCCGACTCGACGATGGACGTGTATCTGCGTCCCGAGACTGCTCAGGGCATCTTCGTGAACTTCCTGAATGTACAGAAGACCGGCCGCATGCGCATCCCCTTCGGTATCGCACAGATCGGCAAGGCCTTCCGCAACGAGATCGTTGCCCGTCAGTTCATTTTCCGCATGCGCGAGTTCGAGCAGATGGAGATGCAATTCTTTGTACGCCCCGGCGAGGAGTTGAAGTGGTTTGACTACTGGCGTGAGCAGCGCTTGCGCTGGCACAAGGCCCTGGGCCTGGGCGACGAGAAGTACCGCTTCCACGACCACGAGAAGCTCGCCCACTATGCCAACGCTGCCACCGACATCGAGTTCAAGATGCCGTTCGGCTTCAAGGAGGTGGAGGGTATCCACAGCCGCACCGACTTCGACCTGAGCCAGCACGCCAAGTTCTCGGGCAAGAAGATCCAGTACTTTGACGCCGAGCTCAACGAGAGCTACACCCCCTACGTCATCGAGACCTCGATCGGCGTGGACCGCATGTTCCTGTCGGTGATGTGCTCCAGCTACGAGGAGCAGCAGCTTGAGGGCGGCGACACCCGCGTGGTGCTCCACCTGCCCAAGGCCCTGGCACCCATCAAGTGCGCCATCCTGCCGCTCGTCCGCAAGGACGGCATGCCCGAGAAGGCTCACGAGATCATGAACATGTTGAAGTTTGACTTCGCCTGCCACTACGAGGACAAGGACACCGTGGGCAAGCGCTACCGCCGCCAGGATGCCATCGGCACTCCCTATTGCATCACCGTCGATGGCCAGACCCTCGAGGACAACACCGTCACCCTGCGTGACCGTGACACCATGCAGCAGGAGCGCGTCGCCATCGCCGACCTGCCTGCCATCCTCGCCCGCGAGTGCAGCCTGAACAACGTCCTGCGCAAGCTCATGTGATTTTATCCATCTAAGCTAATGGCTAAAGCCTGAAAGCTGACAGCTTAAAAAAAGAACAATGAAGAAATTTTTCTATACCGTCATCATGGCCGTTGTGGCCTTAACGATGCTCGATTCGTGTCTGGGCAATAACGTCTATGACGAGTATAAGGATTGGCGCGTGAATAATGACAAGTGGTATGAGCAGCAAGCCGCTTCGGGCCAGTACACCAAGCTCACTGCAGCTTGGGATCCGTCGGCCACAACGCTCATCCGTTGGCACAACGACACCATGCTCACGCGTGGCAACCTCAAGCCGCTGATCACCTCGACCGTTGACGTGAAGTTCCACCTGAGGCTGTATAACGGCACGCCTGTTGACTCGTCCTACGCATCATTGTCGCCGGCCGACAGTATCTTCCGCACGATGATCAACCAGACCGTCGAGGGATGGATGATTGCGTTGACGCGCATGCACGTGGGCGACAGCTGCACCATCATCGTTCCTTACCACCAGGGATACGGATCCTACAAGAAGTCTGATGTGCTGCTGCCTTTCAGCAATCTCGTCTTTGACATTAAGCTGGTGGACATCTACAAGTACAAGGCTAATTGACGCAAACCCCTCGCTTCGACCATCGGAGCGAGAACAATGGAATATCCCCTCCGGGCACACTGAATGCCCTCAGGGGATTTTTTTGTCGTGTCGTTAATGGCGGCATGACGGCCCCTCGTATTGATGAAAACGATAAAAACGCGGCAAATGTCTTTCGGTTTTGATTTTTTTTGTTATTTTTGCAGTCTGATTATCGGCATCTGGGCTGATGCGGCGATAGTCTGGAAATGATTGCTGACATTTCATACTACCAACAATTAATAACTTTAAAAACTACTTTATTTATGAAGAAAATTACATTACTCGTGTTCCTGCTGGCCGCAACGGTTGGCGCGTTCGCTCAAAGCACCCTGCCCAGACCATTGAACCCCGAAGTTCAAGACTGGATTGACGGTCAACCCATTATTTTCAATGATACGATTACCGGTGAGCCGGTATTGTATGTGACCAACTGCCAGATGATGTTCCAAATCGGTATGGACGTGATGCAGCGCCCCGTGGCCGACGATTATCCTGGCCTGATGGGTGACGAGGCCATTACCGGTGAATTGACCTATACCTTGCTCGATGAGCAATACGTGTCCTACACGATTTTCACCGATTTTGACGAGGTCTTCACTTTCATGCCCGAAGTCTATCATGAGTTCTCCGAGCCGACGACTATGATTCCGTTCGGTTTTGAAGGCATGGACATCGAGTACTGGTTTGTACATTTCCCCGGCAAGACCAACAACATCCAGCCGATTCTTGATGCCGGTTTTGACATTGAGCCTTTCTTCGAGTGGCGCATCGGTATCCGCACCAACTACATCGTTGGTGATGAAGCCACTTACTCCGACATCGTTTACTGGGAGATCTGCGACAAGCCAGTAACCATGCTGGGCGATGTGAATTGCGACGGTCGTGTCAATGTGTCGGACGTCACTGCACTCATCAACTATGTGATGACTGGTGATAAGTCCAACCCGTTCAGCAAGTTCAACGCCGATGCCAATGACGATAACACGCTCAACGTCACCGACGTGACCACCCTTATCAATATAGTGATGAGCGCTACCGAATAATCGGCAACAGGCACTGACCCTGTCGTGAAAAAAAGCCTCAGGGGGATGCGATGGCTCGAGAGCCAGCACGCATCCCCCTGAGTGTTTGTCCGGGTTGCTCCAGTAGCGCTCGGTTTACCGCAGCGACAACTGGTAGTTATAATACTTCTCGTTGCCGGTAATGTCCTCAATGACCTTGATGAACGGCGGGAATTCCACCTCGTCGCCTTCCTTGACGCCCTCGAGCTCCAGAATCTGCATGCCCAGTTTGGGCTCGATGTAGGTGTCGAGCTCGAAGTAGCGGTTCTTCCACACGAAGCACTTGCGCATTTTGCTGATGGACTTGCGGTTGGGGTCGGCCAGCTGCAGCAGGTCAACATACTGCTGGGCGGTGATGCGGCGCTCGGTCTCGATCTGCTTGTCGCTGCTCACGGTCTTCTTGATGGTCTGGAAATAGACGTAGCTGCCCTGCCAACCGCGTTTGCGCACGCGCATCTCGGTGCCCGGCTCGCTCAGCAGGTAGGTCTGGGTAATCTCGCTCTCGGTGTAGTCGGGGATGTCGCCGATGACCTCGACGATGTATTTGTGCTCCTTCTCGATGGGGCTGGGAACGCCCAGCACGGTCGAAATCTCGTTGAGCACCTGGCGCAGCTTGTCGTCAAAGTCCATGTGGTTGCCGATCACGCGCAGGTGGGGGTGACCCGTCCAGGCGTTCAGCACCTTGCGGTCGAGCTCGCGAGCCATTTCCACATCCTCGCTGCGGAACTTGTTGTTCTCGTTGGTGTAGAACTGCTCGGCGCCGGCGGCAGCGGTCACCATGTGCAGGATGGCCTCGTAGCGGGCATCACGCAGCTTCACGGTGTTGGTGCCCATCTCCTCGGTCAGCGCTTCCCAGATCTCGGGCGAGACATAGGCGCTGATGTCCATCGTGCCGCGGTCGCACACGATGAGCACGGGCTTGCTGCACTCGGCAGCCATCTTGGCGAAGTGGTCCTCGAGGGCCAGCTGGATGTTCAATGTCGATTTCTCGGCCTCGAAGAACAAGGCCTTGTTATGCGTCAAGTAGTTGATGCCGGCGCTGCTGAACATCGTGGGCACCTCGGGAATGGCGAACACCTGGAAGCCCAGGCTGCTGAAGTGCTCGATGATCTGTGCCATGGCCGTCGTCTTGCCAGCGCAGGGGCCGCCGGTCAACACAATCTTGGTGATTTTATTGGTAATTTTGTCAGTCATTCTCTCACTTAGGTTTATATCACAAAAAGAGGTCCAAAATTACACAATATCTCTCACCCCCACAACCTTTCTATCCTAAAAGATGTGAAAACGCATCATGCCCCCCCAGCGATTCTGTGCTTATTGTATTTCTTGTTTTCCTTTTATGAAAGGCGGGTTGCCATATAAGAAACGTGTTGCAGTAGAGACTGATATAGTCCTGTTAGTGTCTACTAAACGTGTAACGAGGCGAAGCCGAGTGCAACCCCTGAAATAGTTGAAGTCTTAGCCTCATCAGGGGCGACACGTGCACTGTCGCCCCTGACAGGGCTTTTTTTCCCGGATGTGTCATTTACAGGAGTACATCATGCTGCTGGCGATAAAGTCAAGCCATGCGTGATGAACAACAGAATTCAAGACGGTGATGAAGGCAATGGCGAAGATTGTTATCAAGAACTCTCTTGTTTTTTGGCACAACCATGTCAACAGAATCGTAGCGATGGCGATGACCGATTCAAATGCCGTGTCTATCGGGACGGGAAGAAATAACCTCACCGCCACATCGAGGAACAAGCGACCGAGAATGATGCTGGCGACAACCCATAACTGCTTTTTAGTGTCATGGCCACACTTGTCGAGCAGGAACCAGGTAATAGTGGCATAGGCTACCACCTGTGCCCAAGCGCATTCCACGGTAGAATGGTAGGCACGCACACTGCATGTGGCAGCAAAAACCGCAGCCGATATCAGGAACGCCCAAAGACACTGTTTATTGGTCTTGCTCATTGTGTTGATGTTTTAATTCTTATTGAGGATCATATCGATGATGGAATTGATATCGGCAATGGTAATCTCACCGTCGCTGTTCACGTCACCGATGTAATTGCCGTCAACGTCGATAGGCATGCGGGGGTGGCTGGAGTTGCCTCCCATGATAACGATGTCAATCACGCTGTTGGCATCGGCGAGGGTGACTTCTCCGTCCCCGTTGACATCGCCAGGTATGACAATTATCGCATTAGGATTATAGCGCATGCCCTTGTAGATGATTTTGCCGTCTTTAATGACGTGGCTAAGGCCGCACCACTCCTGGTAGTCGGCGGAGGGGTTGGGACGGCGGGTGAACGGCGTCAACAAGTCGCCCATGTCGCGGCTGTCAAAGCCGATGCCCTCGACAATGTAGGCCAAGGTGTCACTCTGTTCACCGATATAAGCCAGTCGGCTGCACTTGTAACCGTCGATCATGATGGGATCTGCCTTAACAAAGTTGTCGTCGTTCAAGAAGGACTCACGCTGAAATTCAGTGTAATAGTATTTGCTGTTTAGCCATCCTGATTCTGTTGTGGACATTCCGTACAACAAACGATGTCCATAATCATAATCATCATCAAAATCATATGCTTCGGACGTCCCTTGAAAGTCAATCATATCACGACCCTGGCTGATAACATCATCTAATGGCACATTGTTGAAATATGAAACCTTTGCCCCGTTCTCTCTCAAGCCAGAGACAATGCTATCTTGCTCTGTGTCAAGCTGGTGGTTGAGGCCTTCATATCGGTATAACGCCTTTCGTTGCAGCCCCCATATTCCGGTAACCGGGTGATTGCCTTTGAACTCATAGGTATAATAGTAACATGTAGTATCACCATGATTGACTGTCACACGTTCATTTACCCACTTGACACCTTCACTGATAAGTGGCAAATACCCGTCTTCCACGTAGTTCTGGGGATAAATGACCTCACCATTTTCCACCACTTTCTCCAAACCATAGATTTCGTCATGAATCCCTGCAAACAACGGCTGGAAAAGAAGAAATGGGGTGGAGTTATAACCTATTAAACCAACGCCCTCGATGGTCTGGTATTCATGCGAATTAATCTCACCCACGTACCGTTTTGCAAGTTTATTTCCAAGGGGGATTGTATCTGTAAAGAGACGGGTATAGGTATAAAAATCTTCATCATAGTCAAAACTATTGAGCAGGTTTTCCCATTGGGCAGCAGGATTCTGAAAATCATAGAGCAAAAACTCTTCTCCATTGTACCAATGATCAAAACCATTGAGACGTTCATCCCAAAAATTATAAATCTGGCAGTGATCATATCTTACGCCGTCAGGGATAATGCCATAGACTTTCTTGTCCTCTTCACGCAAGAAGACGGGGATGGTGTCGTTCTCCTCATCAATCGATTCGCCACTGTACAGGTGCAAAGCCTTGTAAATCTTGTCGTTGATGAGCGTATCTCCCTTGAGCTCAAGGGTACGGTAAACTGTATTGTTTCCACGTGCGGGATTAGTGTAAAAATCTACATGATAATTGTAATCATCGATATAATATACCCATTTCACGCCCTCGCGCACGAAGGGGACGTACTCGTAACCGGGCTCGTCACCGGGTTGGTTGTCTATGGCTTGGATATGGACGAATTTTTTCCAAACGGGAGCATTGCAATAGCTCTCCACAGCACTGGCGGGAACATGTAATGTGGCGTTCTCGTAGCATCGCTCATCGAAACTAGCCTCTTGAATGAAATGAGGAGGCGTCATGGCTTGACAAGTCACGCTCGTCAGCGAGATGCAATCATAGAAAGCATTGTTCTCAATCGCAATGATTGAGCTTGGAAAGGTCACGCTCGACAGATTACGGCATCCGGCAAATGCCCAATCCCATATAGTTTCGACTTGGTTGGGGACGATAACGCTCTCTAGCCTAATGCAGTCATAGAAACAACTGCTCGGGATTGCTATCAAGGAATTTGATATGTTTACGCTCCTTAGGTTGCTGCAATTGTAGAATACTGATGTACCCATTTCGGTGACTGAATTGGGGATGTCCACGCTTGTCAAGCTTGTGCAACCCGTGAACACTGAATTACCGATGGTGGCGACCGAGTTGCCGATGATTACACTCGCCATGCTTGAGCAATTAAAGAACGCATCATTACCAATAGTGGTAACAGAGTTGGGAATGTCTATACCTTTCAGGCTTCTGCAATCAAGGAATGCCATATCCCCGATGGTTGTAACAGCGTTGCCGAGCGCCACTTCAGTCAGATTCATGCATTCATAGAATGCCCCCTTTGCAATGGTGATGACCGAGTTAGGAATAGCGACACTCGTCAAGCCTTCGCAATAATAGAACGCGTATTCTCCGATAGACGCGACCGAGTTGCCAATGGTCAGACTGGTCAGGTTGGTGCATCGATAAAAAGCCTCATACCCAATGGCAGTGACCGAATTGGGGATGCTGAAGCTCCTCAAGTTGCGGCAATTATAGAACGTACTTTCTTTGATGGCATCAACAGCGTTACCTATGGTTGCACTTGTCAAGCTGGTACAATTATAGAACGCTGATTTACCTAGAGTTGTAACGGTGTTGGGAATATCCACACTCGTCAAGCTCTGGCAATTGTAGAACGCCTTGTCACCGATGGCAGTGACAGAGTTCGGGACGTTTACACTCGTCAGACTGGTGCAACCATTGAAACAGCTTCTGGGTATTGATGTGGCGGAGTTGCCAATCATCACGTTTGCCAAGCCGATGCAGCCATAGAATGTGCTATCTCCGATGGTAGTTACCGAATTTGGAATGTTCACGCCTGTCAGTTTGCGACAATCATAGAATGCCCGTGTGCCGATGTCGGTGACTGTGCTGGGGAAGCTCACACTGGTCATGCTGCGGCATTGCGAGAAACATCCTTTAGGGATTGATGTGACGCTATTGGGTATGGCCACGCTAGGTAGGCTTGCACATTCCTGGAACGCATATTGGCCGATGGAGTCCACCGAGTTGCCAATGCTCAGATTTGTCAAGTATAGACAATGCGCAAAGGCATATTCCCCGATTTCGATAACCGAGTTAGGGATGGTCACGCTCGTCAGGTCGCGGCAATTCTGGAACGCATTTTTGCTGATGGCAATGACTGGGGCAGTCAGTTTGCGTGTTGTGTAAATGGGGCTACCTTGAGCGTCTAGGCCAGAAACATAGGTATATTCACAGGTCACCGAAGATGCAATATTTGCAACACCGCTGAAACCGCTGTTATTACCTACTTTGACAGAATCTCCCACTGCGTTATTGCCAGTGCCGGAGAAATAAAACTCATAATTGATGCCATTATAAGTAAGCTCTTCATAGCCTGCCGAAGCCTGTAGCGCTATGGCGAGCGCCATCATCAGCAGTGTCATCAGTTTCTTTGTCGTGTTCATAATGATATGTCGTTTTAGTTATTAATTGCGATAGGATTTTCACATGCAAAGTTATAACTAATTTGTCAAAAAACCGCCTCATTCCAATCTCATTTTCAAAAATGTAAAGTGCTGGAAATCTTGCATATAAAAAATAAAAATCTCATTTTAGTCTCATGGGTTTAGATATTGGGCACCAAATAGTGGCAATGCATCAAAGATTCACGGCATCGTTATCATTTCGATTGATTTGATTTAGTAACATTATTGTGTATATGTTGCGCGTTCCATTGGCTATTGAGCCAAGCCACTTTCTTATCGAAGCAAGGTTTCTCAAATGCTCTCATGCGAGCCGTGATATTGTCGCTGCTGTATTGCGGCCAGCGTTCATGGTCACAGTTGCCAGCGGCCTCAATTCTTGCCGTGAATTCCTCCATGAAGATTCCCATTGTGGGGTAGACCTCTTCAAAAAAGCGTTTCCAGTGATGCCTCACACGTTCTTGAAATCGAGGGAATTTGGCAATTTCAGCAATCCACCTCGAGCGACAGTAGCTGGGCAGGTTCTCGTAGATGAACTCGTCAAAACCATAGGTAGAGTCAAAGCGGTGGAATGAACTGCCGCAATCCCACAGCGGACCGAAAACCAACTTGGTGTTTTCTCCATGATGCTTGTACATGTAGCAGCTGCCCGAAAACGCTTCGGGATTGTCGACTACTTCATGAACAATGTAGAAAATGGCGAGCGAGTCAATGTCGATGTAATCTTCCCAAAGAGTGCTGCTCTTGTCATGGCAATAGATAGCTTCATCGGCTGCCATTAAGAAGTGGGTGATGTATTCACGTTGTTTCTCACTCAGATGTTCAGGGGAGTGCGTGGTCACCCATATGGGATTGCCGTTGCCCTCGATGAACGTGATATTATCAGGCTCGATGTAGTTGTCGATTTCCAGCAGCCAGCCGCCGGTGATGCGATCGGGGTCGGTTTCATAGTCATTCTGTTCCTCGATGTTGACACGGTTCTTGGCGACACGAATCTTTTCGGTCAGGAAATACAACCCGATATAATTACCGTTGAGCACAACTTCTACGGGTTGCATGCGGGGATTCCACGCCATGCCCATGCGGCGCCCGATTTCAAAAGGCAAAGCGTCATTCAATTGCCCCATCCAATATTGGGCATTGGCCATTAGCACCCAATGACGGCTCGCCGGCATGTTAAGTACCTCGTGTTTCTTTTCAAACTTAAGCCTATAAGGTTTCTTGTCAAGATTGGTCCATGTGGAGTTGCCGTGGCCCTTGATTTCGGTTTTCAGGGGTTGTTTTCTCGATCCAATGGACTCAAAGCGTTCGTCACCCAGGTCATCCAGCCACCATTCGGCATTGACGTACTCATCCTTGCTGTCTATCTCACAGCTATCCTCGGTATTGATAAACAACACGGGTAGCGAGCCTGAGAAGGGTATGTCTATGACCACGGTGTCCTCTGGTGTTGGAGGATCGGGTTCTTGCTCAGGTATTTTAGGCTCATCCCCACAAGCGGCAAACGACAGTACCATAAAAATAATTGAAATCAAGAAGCTTGTTTTGATCATATAAAATGGTATTATTAAAATGAATATTTCTCCCCACAAAGTTAGAGACCGGAAATGTTAAATTGGTCCAAAAGTGGATTCATTCAGACCTCATTTTAGAAAACGCAAAATGCAGAAAATCAACCATCTAAAAATAATTATTCTCATTTTTAGCTCATTATTTTAGATGATAAGCCTTAATGTGTTAATTTTGCATCAAGAATTCACCGCTACAACGGGGTGAATGACCGTAAAATCAGAAACAAACAACCCTATCGAATGATACACATCAAGAAAATCTGTATTCCACTGATTGCAGTTTTCGCCCTCATGATTGCGGGATGCCACCACGACAGCGCCAACATGCGGGAACTCTCGCGCATTGACTCGATGGTCTATCATCAGCAGGAGAAAGAGGCATTGCCCTTGCTACAGCAGATGGATACCAAACCGTTGAGTAAAGAAGAGCGTGCCTACCATGCCGTGCTGTTGTCGATGGCGATGTACAAGAATTATGTCCCCTGCACCAGCGACTCGGCGATTAATGAGGCCGTCGGCTATTACAAGAAGTCGGGTGATGACTTGAAATACCTGAAGGCGCTCGTCGCCCAGGGGTGCGTCAATGAGGACATGGGCAACTTGGAGCAGGCGGTCAACAGTTATCATCAAGCCGAAGCACTGCCGCTTGCTACTGACAGTTCCATGATAGCCTACGCTAAACTGAGGCTGGGCACCCTTTACCAGTCACAGGTTGTGGGCACCAATACCATCGCCCTGCAGAAATACCAAGAGGCGATGCCTATTTTTAAGGCTATTGGGGACAAACATTATGAGTTGGTGTGCCTCACTAGCATCGGCGGCATCTATCGCAATATCGATGAAAAGCATGACTCGGCCGTCATCTGTATGAAAGCCGCCATCAAGTTGGCTCTGAAGCAAGGTGACCAGTACCATGCTTTTGCCAATCGTTACCTTCTCTCGGAGCATTATCTGGTGAGGGAGCACAATTACTTGCTGGGCAAGGAATATGGGTTGCAGGCGATATCGGCCGATCCAGCCATCATCGACCATCCCCGAGCCCATTATCGCCTCGTCAAGTGCTACATGCTCCTTGGGCAGCCAGACTCTGCCTTGTACTATTTGAAGCATGCGCCTCAAGCCACTGCCACTAACGACAGCATCCTTTATTATGAGCTCATGTCCGAACTGGAGCACCAATACTGGAAAAACGAGGAAAAGTCCAAAAACTACATCCAGCTGGCACATGCCATGGCCGATTCCGTCACCATCAATGGCTTGAACCATCGCCTGCTGGAAGTGGAGAAGGAATATGACCACCAATTGGCGGTTCTGAATCAGGTGAGGAGTGAATCGCGACTGAAGGAAGCGTTGCTGCTGGCTGCTTTGTTGGCATTGGCGTTGCTGGCGGTGACTTCCTTGGTTTGGAGGTACAAGAACCAACTGAAGATGAGGCAGAATGAGGTCGAGATGCTCAAGGCCGACCTTGACGGCTCGCTGCACAGCCTGCAGCAGATGCAGGCGCGGCTTGATTCACAAGGGCAGGACGATGAGGGGAAGGTGCGCCAGAGCGACGAACTGCGTGCCATCATCAACCAGCAAATCAGTGCCGTGCATCAACTGATGGAATGGTCCTACCAATACGACAGCGAAAAGTTTGCTGCGAAATTCAAGGAGATGATGACGGTGCCTGGTGTGAGCGATGACAGCAATTACTGGTCGCATCTGCAGTCCCTGGTCAATGAATTGCACGATAATGTGCTTGTCAAGGCACAAGAGGAGGCGGACGGCACGCTGACCGATAGCGAACTGAATCTGCTGGCGCTCTATTGCTGCGGTTTCTCACGCACAGTGATCATGGTGACGATGGGCTACAGGAGCATCGGCACGGTCTATAACAAGAAAATAACAATCGCCAAGAAACTCAATGTCAAAGACCTTGACGAGTTTGTCCGTCGCCACACCACCTGGATACCATCCACTTCAAACTCGTAGTTGTCCTAGTCGTACGGGGAAGGGCAATAACTGTGACTGGCAACATGAGAGCATGCAGCAGGGTCTTGTTATCAGATTGCCAGAATCATGTGGACAATCTCATTGATGTCGGCGATGTTGATTTCGCCGTCATAGTTCACGTCATAGATATCATCGGTCTGTCCCGATATGATGGCATCAACTATCATGTTGATATCAGCGATGTTAACTTCTCCGTCGCAATTCACATCACACTCATAGAATTGCGATTCAACGATATGCCTGAATGCCCTCCATTCGCACCATTTGGCTGTGTAGTTGCTGATGGAATTCTTTGGAACGGTGAGTGTCGCTTTTAGGAGGCAGTTGTAACTGAATGTGTTCCCGTCTTGCAATTCAGGTGGAATAATAGATAAGCATCGTACACTGGTCAAACTATCGCAATCTTCAAAGGCGTAAGACCCGATTGAGGTCAAAGAGCGTGGAAACTTCAGGCTCTTCAAGCCAGTGCAGCTGCTGAATGCGGAGTTCCCGATGGTGGTGAGCGATCTCCCGAAGTTGATTGTTTCCAGCCCCGTACACAAAGAGAATGACGCCCAGCCAATCGAGGTGACATTGCCCAAATCAACACTCGTGAATCCACTGCCTCCGTTGAAGGTGAAGTTGCGTATCTGAGTGATGGTTTCAGGGATGATAAGGTCTTTTATTTCCTGGCCATCCAGGAAAAGATGATGGGCATAGCAAAGAGGATTGGCAACTGCGCTGCCCTCAAAATCAATGAGGCACCATGCGGCCAAATCCTTAATGTTGACCTTCGTCAAACCAGTGCAGTTCAAGAAGGCCTCATCTCCAATATAAGCAACGTTTTTCCCGATTGAGATCTCATTGAGCTGGCGGCAATTAATGAAAGCTTGGTATCCAATGCCCGTAGCCCCATCGCCAATGGTTGCCGAATTCAAGCTGGTGCAATAGGAACAGATACTTTGGCCGATGGAGGTGACATTATCAGGAATGATGATCTCGGTTAATGCTGAGCATCCATAGAATGCGAAATTGCCAATCGTTCTCACCGACTGGCCAATGGTGACTGCTCTTAGGCTCCTGCAACCAGAAAACGCATCAGAACCGATAAAACTAATAGTATTACCCATAATAACACGGGTCAAGTCATTACAGCCACTAAAAGCACTATGACCTATCGCAGATATTGTATAGGTCTTTCCTTCATATACAACTGTGTTGGGAATTGTGATATCTCCGCGATATTTATTCGGCCCATAGGTGACAAATACCGTCGTGCTATCGGAATTGATACCGTAATATATTCCGTTAACCTCAAAGGCGTGAGCTTTAGGTGACAACGCGGCTAAAAGCCCCACAAGCATCACATAAAGTATCTTTTTCATGATCATGTTGGAATTGGAATTTCCATTTATTGTAATTATTGTATTGATTACCTGTTGGTGGAATTAAAGAATCCAGTTTTTGCTATGAACCGTGACCCGTCGCTGAAGGCAACCTCTCCATCTTGGAGTGACACAGTTGGAGTCGCCTCCAGCGACGAGGATTGTATTGCTCTCCCGTGGGTGATGCAAACCACTTCGCTACTGCTCAGCGCTTTGCATTACCCGCGGTTATTCAAATGACCGCCCGAAGGGCGTTTTTGCCATCAGTTAGTCACCTCTACATTCTCACGCAGACTCTACATATTCAGATAATTGCGCCAACGAGTTATTGATTGTTTTCTTTTTATATGGAGCAGCGGTGCTTGTCACCACAATGTGTGATAAGTCACTTTCGACGCAGGACAATGCGTTGCTCGTAGGCCTTCTTGACGGCTGTCTTGAAGGTGCGCAAGGTGTCGTATTCGCTGGCAGGATAGTTGCCGTCACGCATCAGCAGGCGGGTGACAATGGTGACTGTGTTGTCACTGGCCTCGGAGGTCAGCGATAATTCGCCAAGGCTTGTCACTTCGTTGACCGGCTGTGGTAAGGTTTCAATCACAAAGCCCTCGGGAATGGAAACCACCACAGTGTCGATATCTACATAGCCATAGGTGATATTGACGGGTTTCACACGCTGCTGCAATGCCCGCGGCACTGTCACCTTGTGGAAGAGTCCTACCGGGACAAACATGCGTGAGCCGGTGATGTTAGCCAGTTTGCGTGTATTGAGCTGCATGGTCACATCGATGTGTGGCGTGGCATAGCTATCCTTGTGCTCGGTGACGGTGAAGTCACCAAGCGTGACCGCCGACAGGTTGAGCTCCTCGAGCATGGCGTCGCGACGCTGCTGCTCGGTGCGCGTCATCAGCGGCAACATGTCCTCGTATTGCCGGAACTCATATCGCATGTCAACATCGATCGTGGCACTGCCATCGGCTTGCAGCGAGACCTGCGCCCGATTGCATGAAACATTCTGCTCGGGAGAATAATTGGGCAGTTTGACCAGATGCCCGCCGTCATTGTCAATCAACAGCGCATTGTTGCCGGCAATGCTTTCATGCACATATCCCAGTGGCACATGAGCCGAACCTGTACACTCTACCCATAGTGTGTCGCCCGGCAACGGCACCTGAGCGATGGCGTGATTGAACTGGTTGGACGGGAACTCCGTGACGAGGTTGTGCTGGCCACTCCTGATGACCACGTAGTTGGCAGGAACACCCACCTCGTTCAACATGGCACACATGTAATTGGTCAGACCCTTGCAATCGCCGAACCCGGTGCGGCACACCTCGCTGGCAGGAAACGGCTGCCATCCGCCGAGGCCTAATTGGATGCTCACATAGCGCGTGGTTTGGGCCAAGTAATTGTAGATGACCTCCACCTTGCTGCGGTCGGTGCGGCAGGTGTCGGTCATGGCGTGCAGCTGTGCCTTGAATTCGGGAGTCAGATCTAGCCGCCCAGTGCGCAAAGACTGGTTCCAGGCCCCTAAACTTTGCCATGTGGACATGTCACCCTTCACACCATGGAACTCGAACTTGCCCGGTGCCCACAGGATCAGCGGCACGGTCTCGCGAGCAGGGGGCGAATAGGGCTCACTATCGATAGCGGGCAGGTTGTCCATGTGGGCCTCATAGCGGATACGTCCATCTTTCAAAGTGCTCTGTGTTACCTGTGTCGCCGTGTTGAGGCACAGATGGCGGCAAGCCATATCGGCTGGCGCCGTGAGCACATAGCTGGCGTGTTCCACCTGGGTGTTGTAGGCTTCGACGGGCGCAAAGGTCGGAAAACCGAAATTGCCGGAATTGCCCTCTGTCACCCAGTTGAATTCAATGGTAATGGGATAATTGGACGGCGTGTAACCGAGCGAGAGGGAATAGAAGTCCTCGGCAAAGCCACTGCTCAGGTCACTGCGCTTGAGTTCGCTTTTCTTGAACTTGCGAATCACCTTGCCAGTGGCATCGGTTACCTGACCGCTGAAGTCGGTCAACTTCTCCCACTTGTTGCATCCTACCGCAAAGTGCGCCATGTCGCTGGCCCGCTCATTGAGCAGGCGGTAGATGCGCTGCTCGCTGATGCGGGTGTTGCGCATGTCGCGGCAGTCAACCTCGGTGGTCGATTGCACGACGACGGCATCGACCGTCTGAGATGCGGCAGGCAGCACACACGTCAGCAACAGGAGTATGGTAATCAGTGGTCTCATGAAACTTTCTTGATAACGATGACATCTTGCAGTCGCTTGTATATCTCTTCCAGGAAGCTTTTCACAAAGGGGTACTCGTCGGGAGAGAAGAAAAGCTTGCTGACCTGTATCTGACATCTTGACGATAGCATCGAGCCATCGGCACTCGAAGCGATGACGCAGCTCAGCTTGCCGTCTTCACTCTTTATCATCAGCGATTGAGGTAACTCCTCCACCACATAGCCCTCAGGAAGGGTGATGACTGAGGTCAGGTTGTCGGTGTAGAGATACGGGAACTCGACGGGCAACGTGCGTTTCTCATCGGTCAACGGGTTCTCACTCATCAAAGTCAGCACCCACGGGTTGAGGTAGATCATGTCGCCTGCTGCATCGCACTGCTTGGTCACGTGCATGTTCCGCTCCACATCAGGTCCCAAGCCGTGATGGTTGGTCAGTGAGAGGGATTCGATTTCGCAGTTGAGTTCCTGAGCAAGTTCCGAAACAAAGGTGGCGCTGTCGGTGGCCATGCGGAAATCATGCCGCAGCGAGGCAGCCTCCAGACCCGTATATTTCGTCTGAATGTCGGCCTGTAATGTGCCATCGGCTTGGAGTTCGCCCTTGACCATGCTCCGTGATTTGGATTCCGACACACCCATCAAGTTGACCCATTCGGACTGTTTGTCCTTGCTCACGATGCGTGCGCGGTCAACCAGCAGATGGTCGGGCAGGACATCGAGCCAACCGTCCTCGATTGAGCCATCCAGGTAGGAATACTTGTCACCCACCTTGATTGCCACGACAAAGGTGTTAAGCTCTTTAGCCGTGGCACGTGTGACAGTCAGGAATCCATTGTCGCGCGACCGCATCACAGCAGGATAAGCTTCAAATCCGGCATCCCTGAGCATGTTGATCAGGATGAAGTTGATGCTGGCGTTGCTGCCCGAGCGTTCCTTGAGCACCTTACTTGCGCTCTCGGAATAGAGGGCATACTTCTCGTTCCACTTGACACGATCCTTGAGCAGACGGTAGATGGCCATGATGCGCTCCTTGGGGTCGCTGATGCTGGCTACACCTGCCTCTTGCATCTCGGTCTTGAGCGGGTTCTTGCCCAATCGGCCACCGAAGTCGTCATCGTCCAGCAGGCCCTTGTCCACATCGTTCCAGTCGGTAGAGAAATATTTGGACATGATTCCAGGTATCTGGATGGCACTCAACTCCATGGACACACGCTGCCCATAGGACAGAGGGGCATAGAGCAGTTTCTTGTCACGCAGGGCCGGCAAATTGCGGCCGACAAACTGATAACGTGTACCGCTACATTGCAAACCTCCCGCAATCGTCATATTGGTGCCTTCAATCTTTCGTTCCAGAGGATGGAAACCGCGCTCATCGACGTTAAAGGAAAAATACTCAGGCACAGTCACGTCAAACGAGGTGTACATGACCGGGATATCTTCCTGTGCCTGCCAGTCATCAATATCATAGAAATAATCGCTGTCGATCTCATATTCCACCTCGATGACGGTACCCACGGTTACCTGAGGTACAGTGAATTTGGTCAAACGGAGCGTTTTGGTCACATCCTCATGATTGACCATGTCACCCTCCATTTTGGTCTTGACCAACTTGCCATCGACCATATTGAAGGCTGTCGCTTTGAGCTTTGCCAAAATCTCGCATTGTCCTGATCGATGCCCATTGTAGATATAAGAGATGCCACCATTGGCATGGTCTTTCCCATCTTCCTTAAGGATCTTGATGCGTTTCTTTGTATATGTGTTCAATTTGAATGAGCCAGAGGACAAGTCATACCTCAGCTCGGTTTGACTACACAGCACCACGGCCTCGGCATCGGGGTCGGGGGCATAGGTTGTCATGTTCAGCTCTGCGTCAGTGGGCTTTCCCCACTTGAGATTGGGTTCCGGCGTCTGTGCCATGGCCACTGATACCAGGCACAACATCGATCCTAATAGTGTCAATTGAATGGTCTTCATATTATTCAGATTTAAACATATTGCAAATTTAGCTAAAATAACGGAAAAACCTAGCAAATCATGAAAAATTATGCTAGGGGTTCGAGGCCATGCCTTGAAATGCGGGACAAGACAGTGGAGGCGTTTTCTGGTGGAGAGGTATGAAAAACAGCTGCCTCATGGCGCTTTCTTGATGACAATGACATCTTGCAGTCGCTTGTACACCTCGTCCAGGAAGTTTTTCACGAAGGGGTACTCCTCGGGAGTGAAGAGAAGCCTGCCAATCTGTATCTGACACGTTGATGAAAGCGTCGAGCCATCGGTAGTCGAAGCGATGGCGCAGCTTAGCTTGCCATCTTTACTCTTAATCATCAGCGATTTAGGTAGCTCGTCAACCACATAGCCCTCAGGAAGGGTGATTTCTGAGGTCAGGTTTTCGGCGTAGAGATACGGGAACTCGACGGGCAACGTGCGTTTCTCCTCGGTCAGCGGGTTCTCGCTCATCACAGTCATCACCCACGGGTTGAGGTAGATCATGTCGCCCGCGGCATCGTACTGCTTGGTCACGTGCATGTTACGCTCCGCTTCAGGTCCCAGTCCGTGATGGTTGGTCAGTGAGAGGGATTCGATTTCGCAGTTGAGTTCCTGAGCCAGTTTCGATACAAAAGTGGCGCTGTCGGTGGCCATGCGGAAATCATGCCGCAGCGAGGCAGCCTCCAGACCCGTATATTTCGTCTGAATGTCGGCCTGCAAGGTTCCATCGGCTTGGAGTTCACCACTGATCATGCTTCGTGATTTGGATTCCGACACCCCCCTCAGGTCGACCCATTCGGCCTGTTTGTCCTTGCTCACGATGCGTGCGCGGTCAACCAGCAGATGGTCGGGCAGGACATCGAGCCAACCGTCCTCGATCGAGCCATCCAGGTAGGAATACTTGTCACCCACCTTGATAGCCACGACAAAGGTGTTGAACTCTTTGATAGTGGCACGCTTAATCGCCAAGAACCCCTTGTTGCGCGACCGCATCACAGCAGGATAAGCTTCAAATCCGGCATCCCTGAGCATATTGATCAGGATGAAGTTGATGCTGGCGTTGCTGCCCGAGCCCTCCATGAGCACCGTGTCAGCGCTCTCGGCATAGAGGGTGTATTTCTCGTTCCACTTGACACGATCCTTAAGCAGGCGGTAGATGGCCATGATGCGCTCTTTGGGGTCACTGATGCTGGCCACATCTGCCTTTTGCATTTCGGCTTTGAGAGGATTATTGCCAAGCCGCCCACCGAACTCATGATCGTCAAGTAGGCTCTTGTCCACATTGTTCCAGTCCGAAGTGTAGTATTTTGCCTCACGCCCAGGTATCTGGATGGCGTTCAACTCCATTGTTATATGCTGCCCATAGGACAGAGGGGCATAGAGCAGTTTCTCTTTGCGCAGTGCCGGCAAGTTGTGGCCGATAAACCAATAATGCGTACCGCTGCATTGCAGGATGCCTTTATCATAACCTACATCCATGCTCATGTCGGTGGGTTCAATCTTGCGTGCCAGGCGATGGGAACCGTGCTCATCGATGTGGAAAGAAACAAACCCAGGCACAATCACGTCAAACGAAGTGTACATCACAGGGATATCTTCCTGTGCCTGCCAGTCATCAATATCATAGAAATAATCGCTGTCGATCTCATATTCCACCTCGATGACTGTGCCCACAGTGACCTGCGGTACAGTGAATTTGGTCAAGCGGAGCATTTGGGTCACATCCTCATGATTGACCATGTCGCTCTCCATTTTGGTCTTGACCAACTTTCCGTTGACCTTATTGTAGGCTGTCGCTTTGAGCTTTGCCAAAATCTCGCATTGTCCCGAGCGATGCCCGTTGTAGATATAAGAGATGCCACCATTGGCATGGTCTTTCCCTTCTTCCTTAAGGATCTTGATGCGTTTCTTGGTATATGTGTTCAATTTGAATGAGCCAGAGGACAAGTCAAACCTCAACTCAGTCTGGCTGCACAGCACCACGGCCTCGGCCTCGGGGTCGGGAGCATAGGTTGTCATATTCAGTTCTGCGTCAGTGGGTTTTCCCCACTTGAGGTTGGGTTCCGGCGTCTGTGCCAAGGCCACTGATGCCAGGCACAACATCATTCCTAAGAATGTCAGTCGTATGGTTTTCATGTCGTTGAAGTATTGAAATTTTGCTGCAAAGTTACAGACAATTACCTAAAACAACAAGTTTTCGCGCGTCATTTAGCGTTTTGCAAATCACCGAAACTATCAACCTCGCGATGATTTATCGCTTGAACGACTGACATCATGAAAATAATAAGCACAAAAATCTGATTAACAGAAATTTGTGCTCATTGTATTTCTTGTTTCCCTTTATAGAAAATTGGGGCAGTCGAGAACGCTAAAACCGTAAGAATTCTCTTCCACTAACTTCTAACCCTCTAAACTCTAAACTTCAAGTTTTGAATTCAAAACTTGAATCTCATCCCATACGGCGCTTGACAAAATCGACGATGAACTGGGCGGTGCCCTCGATGCCCAGCAGGCTGGAGTCGAGGCACAGATCGTAGCTGTCGGCGTGGCCCCACAGCTTGTCGGTGTAGAAGTTGTAGTACTCGGCGCGCAGCTTGCCTATTTTGTCGGCGCGCTTCTCGGCAGCCTCGCGTGTGTCACAGTCGCCACGCTCGATGATGCGTGCCACGCGGTCGTCGATGGGGGCGTGCAGGAACACGCTGATGACGGGGCAGTAGTCGCGCAGCACATAGTCGGCCGTGCGCCCCACGATGACGCAGGACTTGCGATCCACCAGATCTTTCATCACCTGGCACTGGGCCTTGTAGATGTTGTCGTCGCTCATCGGAATCTCGCTGACGAACGCCGAGCCGGCCATGGCCAGGTTCAGCGGCCACAGGCTGGGGAAGAACTTGGGCGTGCGCTCGTCGGCGGCCTCAAACATCTCGGCATTGATGCCGCTTGCCTTTGACGCTTCGAGCAGCAACTGCTTGTCATAGTAGTTGATGTCGAGCAGCTGGGCCACGCGCTGACCCACCTCACGGCCACCGCAGCCGAACTGGCGTCCGATGGCAATCACATAATTCCGGTTGTTTTTAAGGTCTTCGTTCATCGTGTTATCTTGTGTTATGGTTTATTTCTGGTTACTTGCCGGCAGGTCATAGGCATCACGCTCGCCGCTCGGGTCCTCGTTGATGATGACGGTGAGCCACTTGAAGCCCTTGTCGGGCGACCATTGGCTGATGACGTTGGTGAGGTAGCGGGGAGTAGGGTAGTCCACAAACTCAAACTCCTGCACAAACTTCACTTTGCCTTGGCGCTTGAAGGTCTGTTCCAGCAACGGCAGGTTCTCCTTGCCCGTGAGCAGCACGAAGTGGTAGCGCCTGTGCTCCATGTCACCGTAATAAATGGTCGCGTCGTGACGGCCGCGGGTCACGATGTCGTCGCTGTGGGCGGCGACAGTGACCTCGCCTCCGGCCTTGGCCTCGAGCAAGAGCACGAAGGTGCGGTTCTGGTAATCCTCGTTGGCGATGGTGTCCATCACTTGGGTGATGGCGTCAATCAGTCCCGCATCGGCTTTCTTGCTGAATGTGAGCCCTTTCATCTCCACGGTGATGGTCTTCTCGGGCAGTGCGTCGCGTTGCCACGACGAGAGCTGGCGGGTCACAATCACCTCGTCATCCTTGGCCCACAGGCTGCCAGCCGTCAAGGCCATTGCCATCAATGCTATGAACAGTCGTTTCATCTTCTTTTTCAATCTGCTAAATTACACATTTTTTTTGACTAGAAAACCTCAAAATCGTTTATTTTGATTAAAAAAACGAGAATGATTTCTTTGACTTCATCCCAAAACAACTTATCTTTGTACTTTGAATGATGATTCTTCGGTCACAAGATACGTTGAACCCTATGATAAACTGTAGAATTCAGTATTAACCAACATAGTTTATTGTTTTAGGCTTATGGAAAAGAAATTACTCTTGTTTGTTTGGGCGCTGTTAGCGCCGCTGGGAATTTTTGCCCAGGGATGGCCTTCCAATTATGGAGGCGTCGTGTTGCAGGGCTTCTTCTGGGACAGTTTCCGCCTGGCCAACGGGCAGACTGACAAAACGATGGCGACCATGTATGGTGCCGATTGGGGCGAGAACGACGAGTGGCTTGTCCCCGTGACCACATGGGCCGGCCTGTTGAGCCAGAAGGACAACATTGCTCCCTTCATCGACTTGTTGTGGCTGCCGCAGAGCGGAGCCACCGTGTGCTCTGACCAGAGCGTGTTCACCACCGAGGGCGAGGCCTGGCGTGCAGGCCACAATGGCTCGTGGGTGTGCACCCACTATGGTGACATGATCAATAACCCTGACTGTATGGGTTTCGTGCCCGTGTTCTATCTCGACCATAACCGCGGCGAGACCTACAACGTCAACGGCACGACTTGGACGCCGAAGAGCTACTTCGGCACCGAGCGTGAACTGATCGACCTCATCAGTGCCTACAAGGCCGCAGGAACGGGCGCCATGGAGGATGTGGTGGCCAACCACAAGGGCGGCCTGAGCACGTGGAGTGGGGTGGACAATGCCGCCGACTTTGTTGATGAGATTAACGTTATCGGCCCCACCACGGGCAAGACCTACAGCATCCAGTGGGAATGGGACGAGAACGGCAAGTGCAAGGACATCTGCTGGGATGACGAGAGCGGCAAGGGCAGCGGTAACACCGACTGCGGCGGCGATGCCGGCAAGGGCCCCTGGGCTCGTGACGTGGACCACCACAGCCCGGCCACGCAGCAGAAGATCCTTACCTATCTGAATTACCTCAAGGACGAATTGGGTTACATCGGTTTCCGCTACGACTATGCGCGCGGCTTTGAGCCCAAGCACTTCGCCTATTACAACAAGATGGTGAGGCCCACGTTCTCGGTGGGTGAGTTCTGGGGGACATCCGACGATATCAAGGCGTGGATCAAGGGCGTGTATGACGAGGGCGGCTTCCAGAGTGCCGCGTTTGACTTCCCCTTGCAGGAAATGATCAGGCAGGCGTTCAACGACGGTAGCGGACACAGTTTCCGTCTGCTCAAGAATGACGGCCTCATCTGGGATTACCGTTTCAAGCGCTATGCTGTGACGTTCATCGACAACCACGACACGTTCAAGGACCTGCCGACCGATGCCAGCAACAGCAACTATATGCACCGTGTCAACCACCAGATTGTCGAGGCTAACTGCTTCATCCTGTCGATGCCGGGCACACCGTGTCTGTTCTATCCCCACTTTATGCATCCGGGATGGCATGACCTTATCGCACGCTTCGTCAAGGCGCGCCGCACCGCCGGTATCACCAACGAGAGCACCGCTTGGGCGCCCGAGGACATCGGCTCCTACAGTATCGCTTGGCGTGTGACGGGCGAGCATGGCGACTTGTACCTGCAGTTGGGCGACGAGGCTGTCAATGCTGGTGTCCCCGACGGCTTCAGCGAGGTGTGGCACAATGATGAGGGAACCTGCCGATTGAGCATTACCGCATCGCTGGCCGACCAGGTTGACGGCAACGTCAAGCAGGATCTGGTGTACGGCTATCCTGTCATCGACAAGAGCAGCGGCAACTACAGTGCCCCCATCAACGTGAACGTGCAGCCCTCGTGCGAGGGCACCGTGCTGGTCTATACGACCGATGGCAAGAATCCTGGCCCCGGCAGCGCACAGATCACCGATGCCGCTGGCGTGAATCTCTCGTTCGACAAGAACACGACCCTCAAGGTGGGCGTGCTGGCCAACGGCCAAGTGCGTGCCAACAGCATCGTCACTCGTGAATATGTGGTGGATGCTACTGCCGACGACGGCAAGATCAGGATCTATGTGAAGTATGACGGTGGCAACAGACCCTTCCTGTTTGCCTTTGACGATCAGGAGAATACGCTTACCAGTCCCTTCCCCGGTTGGCAGCTTGACGAGGCCAACAGCGTGATTGTGGGCGGTGTGAGATGGCTCCATGCCACGATCGAGGCCAGCAAGATCAACATCATCTTGAGCTATGGCAGCGGTGCCACCCAGACGGCCGACATCAACGGCATCACCAGCGACGCGTTCTTCAGCTTCGCCGATGGTGTAGCCCATGATTTGACTTCGACCTACATGCAGGCGCTCTATAATCCTACTGTCTCGGCAGATCTGGCGAGCGGTGATTACATGGGGCCCGTCACGGCTCACCTCACTGCCAGCAACAGCGATGCTGTTATTGTCTATACCACCGACGGCACCGAGCCTTCGGCCACCAACGGCACTCAAGTTACCTATCAAGGTGAAGAGACGTTCATGCTCACGGGCAACTACGTGCTGCGCGCCGGTGTGCTCAAGGATGGTCATGTCATCAATCAGGTGGCCCGCACTTATTCCGTCACCAAGAACAACACGGTCAACATCTACGTCGCTGCCGACAATGACCTCTACGTCTATGCATGGGAAGTGATCGGGGGCGAGAATGTCGCTCCTGTGGCTTGGCCGGGCACAAAACTCACCGAGAAGAACGATGAGGGATGGTACCACTATTCACAGGACGCCCCGTCGCTCAACATCATCTTCAACAACGGTAACGGTGCTCAGACGTCAAACATCGAGAGACTGTCACCGGGCGATCATTACTTCACCTATGACGGCTATTCGGGTTACACCCATGTCGTGACTCCTGAGTCCGTGACCCTGCCGTCGTGTGCCATCAGTCTGGGCGATGATGTGACCTATTGCTACTTCGAGAACAGCACCGGCTATGCCGATCCTCACATCTGGGCATATAACCAATGGACGATTTACACCGGCAGCAGCTGGCCCGGCGAATCGCTCGGCTCGCCCGTCGGTGTGGCTCCTAACGGAAACACCGTCTATCGTTGGGTTTACAATGGTGACCTCACCGAGAAGCCCGCCAACGTGATTTTCAACGACAACGGCAATACGTGGTCACAGACTGCCGACTTTGCCTTCGTCAACGGCGGCTACTACAATGCCAACGGTCTGGTGGGTGTTGTCAAGAGCAATGTGATGTCGCTTGCCGATATTGTCAGCAAGGGCGAGGTGGGCAAGGAGTATGTTGTCGCCAACGACCTGACCGGCGTGCGCATGAACAACCAGGGCGAGTGGCTGTGGGTGAAGGACGAGAACGGCGATGCCGTCAATCCCAGCTGCAACACGCAGTCGCTGCCGGTGCCGGAATCGACCGCTGGTGTGGATTATGATCAGAGCAACTGGGCTCAACTCATCCTTAAAGAGCCCGTTGCAGCCGAGGGGCACCTGCTGTTGGGACAGACTGTGATCGGTACGCTCACCGACCGCGATAATCCCACGATTGAGTTGCGCGTCAGCCCTGTTCCCACCAGCGAGTCGCCTTACACTCCCAATACCTTCATGCCCGCCAATTTCGTTGAGCAGGCCGAGTATTTCATGGTTGAGCCCAAGCCCCAGGAGTATGTCGAGGTCGTGGATGCCATCTGCCGTGAACAGATCAATGACTCCACCTTTGTCATGGCCGTTCCCAAGAGCGAGGGCGACTTCAACAGCGAGAATCTGCCCGGCGCGTTCATGGCGACTGTCAAGCAGGGTTATTGGGAGGATATGACATCCTTCGACCCACAGAACACGATTCGCGAGAATTACGGTTACTCGTTGACGGGCATCGTCAGGGCCCTTGCTGGCAATCAGCCTCTGCTGGCTGGCGTCAGCCCCGATGACGCCGAGCATTCGCCCGTGAGCGGCAAGTGGGAACTTTACATCATCAGCGCAACCGAGACGTTGCAGCCCGGGCTGCTGGGTGATGTGAACGACGACGGTGTGGTGAACATCGTTGACGTGACCACCTTGATCAATTACATGATGGGCAGCCGACCTCTGGTATTTAATGAGGTGAATGCCGATATCACCGGCGACAAGGACATCACCGTCACCGACGTCACTGCACTGATCAACATGGTGATGAATCAGATCTGAAACCCGACTTTTACTTAGTCATGGTATATGGACAGGCGACTCAATGCGGGTCGCCTGCCTTTTTATATACATTATATATAATAAAAATAATATTATATATTTTAATCATCAAAAGATTAGTATATTATAATTATCTAAAAAATATTATCTGTGCGCGCAAAACAAGTATTGGTTTCTTTTTGAATCATGGTTTGGCTTTTGTCACGAAGAGGCTGGTCGGGTCGAAGACGATCTTCGGCAGTTTCTTATTGAAATCGGTTCTTCGAACCAATAATATCTTCGTTGTTCTTGGCTGGCGCTAATAGAATCAAAAATATGGCTTGGGTGGGGGCTTGAATGAGATTTTTTGTAATTTTGTGCTTTGAATCAACCTAAACAAGTCAACGATGAAAAAATTCTTATTCTTGATGTTCGTCCTGCTGGTGGCTTGTGCTCCCAAGCAACCCGCCCAGCAAGTGGCCCAGGCAGCTACCACAGCGCAGATGCGTTTCCACTGCGATAGCGACACCACTGTGATCAACCAATTATTGATGAAGGGCTACGAATCCAATATCACCGACGCCAATGCCCTCGTAGAGTTCTATGCCCGCCAGCTGCTGGGAACGCCCTACGTGGCCCACACCTTGGAGGGCGATGAGGAGATGCTCACCATCAACATCCACGAGCTGGATTGCCTCACGTTTATCGAGACCCTGTACGCTTTGACGCGTGCCACGCTCCAGCAGCGGTACTCGTGGCGCGACTTTGCCGCCAACATCGAGAACGTGCGCTACCGTGGTGGCAAGATGGGCGACTACTCCAGCCGCATCCATTACATGAGCGAGTGGATCATCGATAACCACATGCGCGGCAACTTGCAGGAGATCACCCCTGACCTGCCGCATGCCGACTACATGATAAAGAACATCGACTACATGACCAAGCATCCCGATCAGTATCGCCAGCTCAAGAACGACTCGGCCATGGTCGAGAAGATTCGTCGCTATGAGTTGCGCAACCATCGCTATCCCTATCTCAAGCGCTCCTGGCTCAACGATAAGGGGGTGAAGGCGGCACTGCGCTCGGGCGATTTCATTTCGCTGGTCACCAAGATGGACGGGCTGGACGTGTCTCACAACGGCATCATCATCGTTGATGAGAAGGGTGACCCCTATCTGCTCGACGCATCAATGTCCGGTGGTAAGGTCATGCTGGAGGCCAAACCCTTGTTCAAATACCTTGAACGGTCCAAGTCCAATATCGGCATCCGCGTCTATCGCATGATGCAGTAAACATCAACTCCTTTTTTCGGCTTTTTCCCCGGTTTTTTCGGCAAAACCAAAAAAAATATCATTTTTTTGAAAAAATTTTTTCTTAAACCAATCGCCTGGTTAATAGGTGATTGGTTTATGTTTTTGCAAAATTGTTAATAACTTCGATGAAAAAAAGTTGCTAAAAAATTTGCCAGTTTCAAAAATGGCAGTACCTTTGCACCGCTTTTCGCCACAGGTGTGGCGCTAAACAATAGCTCTTTGACATGTTTGCAGCAACGAGTAGTACAAGAGAACAAGGGACAATGTAACAGTTGTTCCCGTCGATTCCAAGTCATTCATGACGATGTACACAGGCAGTAAGAATACGAGATTCAACCTGATCAGAGGCCAGGAAACTAGAACTGGATTTTCAAGCGTGTTGCGTTTTCATTTATATTCTTGAAAAAGAAGAGACGATAATACAACAACGAAGAGTTTGATCCTGGCTCAGGATGAACGCTAGCGACAGGCTTAACACATGCAAGTCGAG
>ONGE01000005.1 GCA_900317325.1 uncultured Prevotellaceae bacterium | reverse complement strand
TACATGATGTTTAATGGCTGCAGTGGCTTGACCAATCTCGACTTGAGGAGTTTCAACACAGCCAAGGTGACAATGATGGCCTCGATGTTCAAGGATTGCACCAACCTGAGGAACCTGAATCTGAGCAGTTTCAACACGGCTAAGGTGACCAACATGAATATGATGTTTTATAATAGCGAAAAACTCGCTATAGTCTATGTGGGAAGCGGCTGGAACACTTCATCGGTGACCACTTCAACTGATATGTTCTATAACAACGATGCCCTGGTGGGCGATCAGGGTTCACAATTCTATGCAGACTTTAACGATGCCTCTTATGCGCACCTTGACGGTGGCTCAAGCAACCTGGGGTACTTCAGCGATGCCAATGCAAGGGTGGCCTATGCGTGCTACACACCGTCGAACACGACGCTGACGTTCTACTACGACAACCAGCGCGTTTCCCGTTCGGGCTGGGTCTATAACCTGAACAAGTTCTCAAATCGGCCAGGATGGTATATCGACGGCACAAAAGACAACGTGACCAAGGTGGTCTTTAACTCGTCGTTTGCCGCTGCCCGTCGTACGACGACTTACTTCTGGTTCTGTTACATGAAGCAATTGAAATCCATCGTTGGCTTAGCTAATTTCAACACCAGTGAAGTGGTCAACTTTGGCTACTTGTACCAGAATTGCAGCAGTTTGACCAGCATTGACGTGAGTCATTTTGACACGTCCAAAGCCACTAACATGGATTGCATACATGATGTTTAATGGCTGCAGTGGCTTGACCAATCTCGACTTGAGGAGTTTCAACACAGCCAAGGTGACAATGATGGCCTCGATGTTCAAGGATTGCCCCAAACTTGCAAGCCTTGATCTGAGCAGTTTCAACACGGCTAAGGTGACCAACATGAGCAAGATGTTCGAAAACAGTGACAAACTCGTGACAGTCTATGTCTGGAACGAGTGGACCACTTCGTCGGTGAACTATTCGGCTGATATGTTCTATAACAGCACCAGCATTGTGGGAGGTAAAGGCACGACATTCAATGCCAACCATATCGACAAGGCCTATGCCCACATCGACGGCGGTCCCAGCAACCCTGGCTACTTTACTGAAAAGAATGCAGTCACACGCGGAGACGTGGATGGCAACGGCACTGTCAACATCAGCGATGTCACCACCTTGATCACCTATCTGCTTAGAGGCTATGCCTCGAATTTCAACGACAGTGCTGCCGACTGTGATCTTAGCGGCAATGTCAACATCAGCGACGTCACCACCCTGAATAACTACTTGTTAAAAGGAAATTGGTAATGTTCACAACTCTCTAAATAAACCGAGAGCGCTGCGAGCGTCTGTTAAAGTGGTGTTAAATCATTGTTTTCTTGTAACAAAATGGCGTTCTCATGTGTCTATTAGATAAAAGAGAATCAGAAATAGCAACATGAGAACACAGCCATGTAAAATTAGTGATGTTTTAATAAAACACCTGGGCCGAGCGGCTCAGGTGTTTTTGTCAATGTGACTCAAAAAATTCCTTGACTTTCTGGATGATGACGGCAGGATCGTTCTCGTCTCGACTGAGGCGCTCCATCGGGCACCAGCCGTCGCCCGTGCGGTTGATGATGTGATCCACCAGTGTGCCATACCCGGCTTCAACGCCATGTTGTTGTAGCAGGGCCAGTGCTGGCTCGCTCATCACGTCGGCATGAACGTGTTTCACACCTCCCACGACCATACAGGCCGCTGCAGCCTTGCCCACAGCCTTGTCGGCAATGAGGGCACCCTTTAGTGTCTCGGGACTCTCGGCCACCAGCGTCAGCAGGTCTTTCACGCCGCGTTGGGTGAAGCGGTGGATAGTACCGTCATCGCTCTTGACCACAAGAGTCAGCTGCTCGTTGTGCAAAATGTCGATCAATTCTTTCATCATGTCGCAAAGATACAAAAACTACAGACTAAGGACTAGGAACTAGAAACTTTTGTTGTAATTTTGTAGCATAATTCTAATTTAACTTGAGCTATGAAGATAGGAATCATCGTGGCGATGCGCAAGGAGTTGGATTTGCTCCTGCCGTTGCTGCAAGACAGCGAAGAGAGCCGCATGAGCGGTTTTGAGTTTTATTGTGGCAAGATGGGACGCCACGACGTGATGCTCATGCAATGTGGCATCGGCAAGGTCAATGCCGCCATGGGAACACTCATGTTGGTCAACAATTTCACGCCTAATTATGTCATCAACACCGGTGTGGCCGGTGGTGCCGACACCAAGGTTAATGTGATGGACGTTGTGGCCGGTGCGCGCGTCGCCTACCATGACGTGTGGTGTGGACCCGAAAGTGTATTGGGACAGGTCCAGGGATTGCCCTTGTATTTCGAGGGAGCCAAACGCCTGATTGACCTTGTGCCCGAGCGTGACCATATCCACAAGGGACTGATATGCTCCGGCGACCAGTTCATCGACACGATTGAAGCAGTGAATCGCATCAAGGGCAATTTCCCCGATGCCCTGGCAGTGGATATGGAGTCTGGCGCTATCGCCCAAGTGTGTCATCTGAACAAAGTGCCGTTCCTCGCCCTGCGCGTCATCAGTGACTCGCCCGGTGCCAGCCACGACAACACCAAGCAGTACCTTGATTTCTGGACCGATGCTCCCCAAGAAACCTTTATGCTGCTTAAAGACATCATCACTAATCTCTAGGTGATGAAATGATTACTAACGACCAGAAGGGACTAGAAACAATATACCGAAGATGGAAAAGATTGCAAGTTTCAAGATTGACCACACGCGCCTGCTGCGCGGAATCTATGTTTCTCGCAAGGATTATTTGCCTGGCGGTGACGTGATAACGACGTTTGATATCCGCATGAAGCTCCCCAACCGTGAGCCGGCAGTGAGTCAGAGCGCCCTGCACACCATTGAGCACCTCGCGGCCACCTACCTGCGCAACCACAAGGAGTGGGGCGACAAAGTGGTCTATTGGGGACCGATGGGTTGTTGCACAGGCAATTATCTGTTGCTCAAGGGCGACCTTGAGAGCCGTGACATTGTGCCGCTGATGCAGGAATTGTTCCACTGGATTGCCGAGTTTGACGACGAGATTCCCGGTGCCAATGCACACGACTGCGGCAACTACTTGCTCAACAACCTGCCCATGGCCAAATGGGAGGCACGCAAATACTACCAGGAGGTCCTCGTGGACATCCAACCCGAGAACCTCATCTATCCCGATTGAACCCTAAGCTATAAAAAATACCCTGGCCGCCTGTTTTGACATGACGGTCAGGGTATTGTAAGCCTTTGGCTTGTAAAAAACTGTTCTGTAAAGCCTTACAGCTCGAGAGCGTCTTTCACTTTCTCGGGCAGCAGGGCAAGGTCAAGCACATCCTTGATGGTGTTGACGTAGTGGAACGTCAGACCCTTGAGGTACATCTCGTTGATTTCCTCGATATCCTTGCGGTTGTCCTTGCACAGGATGATCTCCTTGATGCCGGCACGCTTGGCAGCGAGGATTTTCTCCTTGATGCCGCCCACGGGGAGCACCTTGCCGCGCAGAGTAATTTCACCGGTCATTGCCAGGTGGTCCTTGACTTTGCGCTGGGTGAACGACGAGGCAAGCGAGGTCACCATCGTCACGCCGGCCGACGGGCCATCCTTGGGGATAGCGCCCTCGGGCACATGGATGTGGATATTGTACTTGTCGAATAGGTCGGGATCGATGTTCAGCAGCGAGCAGTGCGAACGCAGGAACTGCAACGCAATCACTGCCGACTCTTTCATCACGTCGCCCAGGTTGCCCGTCAACGTGAGTTTCTCGCCCTTGCCACGCACCAGCGACGACTCCACGAACAGGATTTCGCCACCCACGGCAGTCCAGGCCAGGCCCGTCACCACGCCGGCAAACTCGTTGCCCTCATATTTCTCGCGGCTGTAGTCAGGCGATCCCAAGTACTCCTTCAAGTCATCAGGCTTGATGCTGGTGGGATAGGGGTCACCGCTCGCTTTGTGGCGTGCCACACGGCGCAGCACGGTGGCGATTTTCTTCTCCAGCTGGCGCACGCCGCTTTCGCGGGTGTATTCATCGATGATTTTCAGGATGACTTGCTTGCCAAACTTGATTTCGTTTTTCTTGAAACCGTTCTCGCTCAGCTCCTTGGGCACGAGGTGACGCTTAGCGATTTCAAGCTTCTCCTCGGGGATATAGCCGTTGATCTCGATCACCTCCATGCGATCGAGCAGGGGACGGCTAACGGTTGCCAGACTGTTGGCTGTAGCAATGAAGAGTATCTTGGACAGGTCATAGTCCACGTCCAGGTAGTTGTCATGGAAATGGCCGTTCTGCTCGGGATCCAGCACCTCGAGCAAGGCCGACGAGGGGTCGCCTTTGAAGTCCTGGCCCACCTTGTCGATCTCGTCAAGCACGATGACAGGATTATTGCTGCCGCATTTGGCAAGAGCCGCGATGATGCGACCGGGCATGGCACCGATGTAGGTGCGGCGATGACCGCGAATTTCGGCCTCGTCATGCAAGCCGCCCAACGAGATGCGGGCATACTCGCGGTGCAAGGCATCGGCAATGGATTTACCCAGTGAGGTCTTGCCCACGCCCGGAGGACCATACAGGCACAGGATGGGCGCCTTGAGGTCACCGCGCAGCTTCAGCACCGACAGATGCTCCAGGATACGGTCTTTGACTTTCTCCAGTCCGTAGTGGTCGTCGTTGAGTTTCTGCTCCACCTTCTTGAGGTCGAAGTTATCCTCGGTATAGGTGTCCCACGGCAAGTTGAGCATGTTGTCGAGATAGGCATACTGCACCGAATAGTCGGGCGTCTGCGGGTTGAGGCGTTCCAGCTTGCGCAATTCCTTGTCAAAATGCTTCTGCACGTCATCGCTCCATTTCATCTTGGTGCTGCGCTCGTGCAGTTCCTCGACGTCGTCGATGTCGGTACCCAGTTCCTCCTGGATGGTGCGAATCTGCTGCTGCAGGAAATGGTCACGCTGCTGCTGGGAGAGTTCCTCGCGGGTGCGCGACTGGATGTTTGCCTTGATTTCGACCAGTTGTTCCTCGCGTGACAGCAATGCAAACAGCAGGTAGCCGCGTTTCTTGATGTCACGTTCCTCAAGCATGTGCTGCTTCTGGTCAGGGTCGAAGGCGATGTTGGTTGCCAGGAAGTTCATCAGGTACATGGGATTGTCGATGTTCTTCATCGCGAACGCCAGTTCACGGCCGTTGGGACCCATGTTGCGCAGCATGCGCAGGGTGACCTCGGCGATGGATTGCATCAGCATCTCGAACTCCTTGTCACCGGCCAGCGGCATCTTGTCCTCGACAAGGGTCACCGAGCCGCGCATGTAGGGCGACAACTGGGCCACATGTTCCAGCTGGCACGCCGAGCGGCCTTGCAGTATGACATTGGTCGAGCCGTCGGGCAGTTCCAGCACCTTGATGATGTTGGCGATGGTGCCATAACGGTACAAGTCTTTCTCGATCGGATCCTCGACACGGCTGTCATATTGGCAGAAAACGGCGATGGTGCTGTGGCTTTCCTCGGCATCCTTGATGAGGCGCAACGACTTCTCCCTGCCCACCGATACGGGCATGGTCATCTGGGGATACAACACCATGTTGCGCAAGGGCAAAATGGGAATATCGTCGGTCTTAGTGTCCTGAATACCAAGACCATCGGCCACCTCGTGTATCTCGGTGATGATGGGGACGACACGGGCTCCGTTATCGTTCATCTCGGCATCTATATTGTCTAAAAAATCAATCATATAATGTCTTTTCTATATACTTAAGCGTAGTTCACGCAAATGGGATGCCAAAATTACAAAAAACTGACGGATGGCAGACTATTCTCATTCATCATTTATGGAAAAATAACACAACAAGCGGCCCATGGAAGTCCACAGGCCGCTCGTGAGTTGAGATTCGCGACTGATGTCGCTGCGGGTTACTTGATCACCTTGATGCTCTGGGTTGAGCCGTCGCTGTAGGTGCGAACGATGATGTTCACGCCCTCAACAGGCTGGCTGTACTCGATACCGCGGATGTCGAAGTAACGCTCGCTGACTACCTCCTTGCTTACCTTGGTCTCGCTCACTGCAGTGGGAATGTGAACAACAGCAAACTCGCCACAAGCGGGCGTAGTGTTGATGTTCTCCTGGGTGGGCAGTGAGTAGATGCCGATGCTGCCACCGGCGCAAACCAGGTTGCCGGCATAGTCAAATGCCATCTGGTAGATGGAGCCTTGACCGGTCTTGAAGGAGTACTTGGGTGCGATGTCGGGCGTGGTGCCGTCCCAAGTGATGTCGAAGAACTGGAGCACGTAGCTGCCGTCGTTGATGACGAGCAGGTCGCCGGCATCGTTCACGGCAAAGCCGGCACGGTCGCTACCGTTGAGCATAGCATTGTAGGGTGCGCGGCCCGAGTTGAAGGTCACATTGCCCTCGTTGTCAACAAACATGAGCGAAGGAACGCCTGCGGCATTGTTGCCTGCGCTGCGGTACTGCGATACCCAAACGCCACGGCCACCGGGATCAGCCACAACGTTACCGTTGGTGTTGAGCTGCCATGCGCCGATGTCATAGTACTGGTTGGGAGCCGTTGCCCAGGTGTCAACGATGCTGCCGTCCTCCTGACCGATGTTGTAAACGCCAACGCCGTTGCCGAAGTCCTCAAGATATACATACAGCTTGGTGTCTGCACCCTGTCCGCCGATGCCTACGCCGGGCGTCGAGGAGCCTACATTCACACCATTGTTGCTGATCAAGCCATCGCCGTTGCGTGTACCGACGAAGAACTCGGTCCACGTGCCGTCGATGTTGCCGGGCTTAGCGATGAAGACGCCAGATGCGCCATCACCCCAATCGGGAACGTACAGGTTACCCAGACAGTCAACCGCCATGCGGTAGTTGCTGCCCCAGCTGTGTCCGCCACGATAGAGATCCTCGGTCACGCGCTGAGCCATTTCGTCGCAAACATAAACACCATTGCTGGCGTTGCCGCTGCCTACACGGTTACCAACATAGATGGTACCCATGTTGGGGCTGTAGGGCGACTTATCGACAGCTACGAACAGCTGGCCGCTGTAAGTCGGGCCGGCCGGGTTGATACGCTGGATGGTGTTGATGTTGTCACCCTCGAGCGTCACGCTCCAGCTCAGGTTCTGGCCTGCTTCACCAGGCAGCTCGTTGAACGGGATGCTGATGACATTCTCGCCCTTGACTACGGGAACCTCGATGGTGCCCACCTCATTGCCCTCAGCATCATAGAAGGTGATGAAAGCATTATTGGCATCGTCGTTGGCATTGAACGTGAAGACAGCATTCTCGTTGTCACGCTCGTACTGCAAGCCGTAGGCAAAGATACCGGGAACACCGGGCTGGCTGTCGTCAACCTGCCACTTGGTGATCTTGTTGTCCTGCATCAGGTACAGGTTGATGTCGGTACCGATAACGGCTGCACCGGTCGACATGAACTCGCAAGTCAGCGGCTCAAGGTCGGTGTTGGTGGTAGCCACCAGAGCGGCCTGGTCGAGACCGGCAGTGATGTCATACAGCTTGATACCGCCCACACTGGCCTCGGCGCGTTGCGGAGCGATGTACGGGGTCACCATGTACTGGTGCTGAGCATACTTAAAGAACGATACGCCTACAGCGGGAATGTCCTCCTCGTTGCTCTCGAAGCGTCCGGCAACCTGACTGTCGGTGCCGTTGGCCTTAGCGGTCGTGATCTCGAACGGCAGGGTGTTTTCACCATCAAGAACCACGTTATCATCGCTGCGAGGCGACAGGGTCAGGACGGGAACACCCACCTTGTCCCTGGTGAAGTTGCTCGAGGCGTTGATGGTCTTCTCGGTGTAAACCGTGCTGGTGATCTGGTCACTGACGATCGACAGTTTCAGGAACCTCATGCCACCGGCGCTGGAAGCAGCGTCATTGGTGCCGACGATGGTTACCAAGCACTCGTCCGATGCACCGTCGATAGCAAGCGACTGAGCACGATAGTAGTAGAAGTTGGCCGAGCTCTGGGTGGTTACCCACTCAATGGGATCACTGTCAAAGTCAGCCCACTTGTACAGGCGCAAGGTGCCGCGCTGATAGCCTTCGTTAACCTGGCCATCACCGTACTGGGTCTGTACACTGTTGATACCAACGAGCTGGTCGTCGGCAGTGAAGCAGATGTCAGCCAGACGGCTGTAGAAGCCGGCATTGTTGGGTTCAACGGGAGCGATATTGTTGATGCTCAGTTCCTTGACAATCACCTTATCAACATTGTTGATGAGATACAGGTGAGGAGTGCCGTCCTCGGCGTTGGTCAGCACGATAGTGCTGTCGCCGCGAACAAGCATGCGCTTGATCACGCCGTCGAACTCATAATCGGTTCCGCCGTCATTAACCAGATTGAGTTTGTCGGGAGCGGTCATATAAGCGGGCAGCTCAGGCTCGGAATAGTTCTGGTAGAGGTCTTCGGGAACCACATAGTCGGTAGCCTCGAGCAGGGGAACTTCATAGGTGGTCTTGTTGGCCTCGACAACGATGTCGCCGGCTGCCTTGGTGATCCATTCCTGCCATTCGCCGTCGACGGTGGCCTTGGTGTATTCACCCAGGGGCTTGTAACCCTCGGCTTCAACGGCCAGGGTGTAGGTGCCGGGATCCAGGTTCTCGAACACGAACACGCCGTTATAGTTGCCGTCGGTGGTGTAGCGGGCCACTTCCTGACCGTTCTTGTACAGGATGACAACAGCACCATTCAGGGGAGCCCACTGGTCCATGGTGCCTGCATTGTAGTTGTACAGGTTGTGGACAAGATGGTTGTGAACATCCTTCACGGTACCCATGATATAACCCTTGTTATCGGGTGTCAGGCCGAAGTATTCACCGATACCGCGAGCGATGCGGATACCTTCCTGATGGCAATAATCAATGTTCAGCGCACGGTGACGAGCAGGCTGGTAGGTATGGAAGTAACCTTCTACCAGGAAGCCGGGAGCACCGTGTTTCAACACGCCCAGATAACCGGTATAGGCAATGCCGGTATTGGGATCGACACGGGTCGATGAACTGCCATAGAAGTTGATGTCGCCACGCACGTTGGGACTCGTGGGGCTGTAGTTGGTCATCGGGTCAATCTCGTTGGTGTAGAAGATGGGCCAGCAGGTCAAGCCCATGGCACGGCTGCCAGGAGCCAAGTCGCCGCCTTCACCGTCATTACCGCGATAGAGCATCAGCGGATAGTTGGTCGCTGTGCCGTCGTTCAACGCGTTGGAGTGATGCGACAGGAACATGTCGTAGTTGCCCACTTCCACCTCCTCGCAGATTTCCGACAAGGGGCGGTTATAAATCTCGGCGTCCTCGGCACCGCTCACATAGGGGTACGGGCCGTTGAACCACCTCGACATGGTGATGTTCTCGGGTTTCACGCCCATCTTGATGAGCTGAGCGCGCGTCTGGATGGATTTCCACAGGTTGGTGTTACTCTCGTAGAAACCGTTGGTGTCGGGACGTCCAGTCTCGGGCAGCATGGGGTAGGAGATGGTCGCCATCGGGCGATCGTTGGGTCCCCAACTGCCGTGACCGGGATTCAGATAAATACGCAGGTCGTCGGCTGTATTAGCCTGCATTGCGCCGGCTGCCATGATGGCGGCTACGGCAAGTAAGAATATCTTTTTCATAGCGGTCATCATTTGGTTACGTTAATAATGTAAGCTTCACCGGCAGGGGTGCTGAAGGCAATCTTGCCGTCGGCGGCATGGGGATACATGGCGATGGTGGCATCGTCGGTCAGCGTCTGCGTCATGCCGTCGAGCGTAGCGGCAACGATGGTCGAGGCATAGATGAACTCGCCGTCATCAAGGTCGAGCATACCCACAACGGTGTTGTTGTCATACCATACCGGGGCGCGCATCTTGCCCACCTTGCGCACATTGCTGCCGTCAAGGTTGCACACGTAGGTGCCGTGAGCAGCCTGATAGTACAGCACCTTGGTGCCGTCGGGCGAGAGCGAGGCCCACATGTAGCTGAACTGGTCGCCGTTAGGTGACAGCTTGCGGGTCTTGCCGTTCACGGTGATCATCAACTGGCCCTTGTTGATCGACAGCACGGGCACGTTCTGAGCCTTGGCTTTGCCGAGGGCCTTCTTGCTGAATTTACCCTTGTTGACAACACCGGCGCTGGTGGCGTCAACAGCATAGCCTTGCAGGTCACGCGTGGGTTTCACAAGCACCTGACTGGCACCGGTGGCCAGATTCACGCTCTTGAGCGTGGACATGCGCAGGTGTTTCTTGTTGAAGGAGCCCTCGCGGTAAACGACCGTCTGGCCGTCGGGCGAGATCTTCACGTTGTGCCCGGCGCTGGGCGCAGTGCTCAGCGTCTGGCTTTCACCATTGGTCAGGTCTAGCTTTGTGAGGCCCTGGTTTGTGGCACTGGTCAGCAGCAGGTAATCGCCTTGAGGACTGATTGCCGCCACTGCAGCCTTTTCAGGCATGTTGACCTGCTCAATCGAGGTCACTTGCAGCACCTGGCCCATTGCACTCATCGAGAAGCCTAACGCCATTGCGAATAGAATTTTTCTCATCATGATGGTAAATGGTTTAAGTTAAACATAATGTGGTTATTAAAACAATCTTTTTAGTCTATCTCTAAGCGGGCAAAGTTAATCAAAAAAAATGTAAATAACAAATAAAAGTCCTGAAAAAACAACAACAAGCCTTGATGTTCAATGACTATTATCTGTAGAGACGCAAAATTTTGCGCCTCTACAAGCCCTGTGGGCACCGATATATATGCGACCATTGAATAGCACTCGCGAGGGGCGACCAGGTCACTTTTTACAGTTCACCCAGCCTATACCCTTGCAGCCCTACGAGGATGTGTCATAATTGCGACTCGGTAATATAACCGTGCTATCGCACGGGAAATTAAACAAATTATTAAATTAAAATTGATACTATTGTCATATTAATAAAAATTTTATAATTAATTTGATTAATTTCCCGCCCCGCAGGGCGGTTATAGTTCTAGCAGTTGAATTATGACACACCCTCTTTCATTTGAAACCATCATTGCAACATTGATAGTCAATTGTTTATTGCATTCTATCGTATTTTTACCGAGCACCAATAATATGACAAACCCCGCAAGACAAGCCATACTGGCGTCTTGCAGGGTTTGCCTTAAACTGAATTCAGCTTATCTCACCACTATTTTTTTGCTGTTGTGGATGTAGATGCCGGGGGCAGTGGGGACGTCCTTGCCCATGGGGCGGCCCATCAGGTCGTAGTAGTTCTCGTCCAGCGGACAGGACGTGCGGTCGGCCACCACTTCGTCAATGCCATGGAAGGCACCGTCGCGGTAGCGCATGCCCTTGTAGATGATCTGGCCGTCCTTCACCACATGGCTCAGGCCGCACCACTCCTGGTAATCGGCATTGTGGTCAGGCTGGCGCGTGAACGGCGTCAACAGGTCACCCATGTCACGGCTGTCAAACCCGATACCCTCGACTAAAAGCGCCAGCGTGTCGCCTTGTTCTCCAAGAATGGCCCAACGACGACAGGGAATGCTCTCAATTTCGACGGGTTCGACTTGCAGGAAATTCTCACGGGTCAAAAGATGAGGACTATCCTCAGGAAAATGCGTATTCTCTTGGCATATAAGGTAATAATCTATTGTATTAGAAAAAAGCCCAGAAGAAGATGACGCTGTTGTCTCGTCATTGAAAACGTACAAAAAAGTGTCTCCTCCAACTCCGACATACCGAGCTACTTGTAATAAAAGTCTGCCCTGAAATAAGGCTTTTCCGTAGGCATAGTTTCTCCCGCATGTTGTAATAGTTCTACGGGAATCTAATCCTGCTATCAGACTGTCTGTATTCACATCAAGTTTATCTCCTGTATAATAATAACAGGCTTTGCACAGACCGTAACCAGTTACGTCTGTCCATGCACTGTCATAACCACAAAATTCATATTTATAGTAATACCTGGTGGTGTCGCCGTGGTTGACGATTACTTTCTCGTTGACCCATTTCACCCCTTCACGAGCAATAGGAAGATAATCGTATTCTTGGGCTACCGCCTGGGTCATACTCAGCAGAGCGAACAGCAGAAATGTTGAAAACTTTCTCATAATTCTTTGTTTTAAGTTGTACTTTTTGCAAAAGATTACAGCACAAGGGCTTTAGCGGACGACTATCTTTTTGCCGTTGTGGATGTAGATGCCGGGGGCAGTGGGGACGTCCTTGCCCATGGGGCGGCCCATCAGGTCGTAGTAGTTCTCGTCCTGTGGGCGGCCTGTGCGGTCGGCTACCACCTCGTCAATGCCAACACAGCATCCCGGGTCGTACTTCCTCCCTTTATAAATAATGCTGTCATCCTCAACGACATGACTGAAACCATAAGCTACCTGTTGTCCAGTGGTGAGCAATTCAAAGTAAAAAAGAGGAAAACCCATAAATCCATCATAACCGATGCCCTCAATGATAACGTCATCTGTACTATAACAGGTTTGATAGTGATGGCATTTGCTTTCATGGCCACCAACAGTCACCATGCTTGTCCCGATATAGTCATTCACTCCTAATCCTACGATTTCATTATATAACGCCATCGGATCATTGAAATCATATAGAATAAATTCTTCTTTGGTTGCGGTTAATGGTAAACCGCCTGAATAAGGAGCTTCGACATACCAACAGTAGCCAACCGGACACTGGGCATACCAAATACCGTCAGGATGAATGGCATAAACCACTTTTTCCTCCTCACGCAGATAGACCGGAGTAAAGATTTCCACTTCCATGTTTTGGCCCGTCTTATCAAGATAATGGGTCAAGACAACAGGTTTGTAATACTTGTCGCCAATCAGCACATCTCCTTTCATTTCAAAACTGTAATAGTGCAAGCCGAAAGGCATATCCAAAACGTCATCCAAGTATGGATTGTCACAAACGTACACCCACTTGACACCCTCGCGAACGAAGGGGATGTACTCATATTCTTGAGAAAAGGACTGAAGAATACCTAAAAGAGACAAGATTGATAGAAATAATAACCTTTTCATAATGATATCTGCTTTTATTTAATAGTACAAAAATACATCATTTTTTTTCAACTTCCAAAAATACATCATTTTTTTTCAACTTCCAAAAAGATATATCAGTAACTTGATGGATATATGGCGAAAGTTGCACCTTGTTCCACGCTAAATCCACCTTGAAGCGTTACTGTGCCCGTTGACGGATTCACACCTATCTCAGCATGGCCATTGTTGCGGATGATAAGTTGAGCATTCACAGGGTTGGCAAAAGCCAACAGGCAGAAAAAACTGCCAGGGAAAGAATCTTTTTCATTATCAAAAATGATATAATGGTTAATAAAATAGTGAATAAGAATTTCTGCTTCAAATAATGTCGATTTCATCGGTGAAATCAGGTCATTCTTGCTCCCAAAGGAAGTAGCCCTCATATACATTATTATTTGAGGACTGGATGACGATGCGATAGTAAGCGTCAGGGAGCGAAGAAATGTTGATACTATCACCGTAGCCACCGATCTGGGTGTAGATCACCGACTGCATCGAAACCTGAGAGATGATGTTCACGATGAAATAATTTGGTTTTTCGGTGAAGTTCTCGTTGTTGCTGCAGGTGGCATCAGTAGTCGATCATGCCGGTGTAGAAGTGGAGCGTCTTGCTTGTGGTGTTGAAATGGTTCTGGTTGGGGGACCACTCGCCGCGTTGCAGTCCGGGGGCAAGCTTGACCGAGCGGCTGCCGTACATGTTGTTGATGCCGTCGATGCTGGACATCAGGCGGCGCAGTTTGCTGTGATCCTCGGGGTCAAAGACGTTGAGCTGAATGCCGCCGCCGTGATGGATGTCAAGGGCCATCACGCCGGCCTTGCGGTAAGAGAAGCCGTCGCGCCAGATGCGGTCCAGCGCTTTAAGGGCTTGACGCACGATAGTCATCGTGTCGCTTGTCGGGGTGTCGAGTGTCAGTTGGCATGAGTTGGAATAGAATGGCAGGTCTTCACGAAAACGATCGCCCCTGACATAGGTCATGATGCTGCCGGCCACGCTGCCCTCGTCGCGCAGCTGGCGTGCAGTGCGTTCGGCAAAGCTGACGACGGCATCAGCAATCTCGTTACGGTCGGTAAGTACCTTTCCGAATGTGCGCGAGGTCATGATGGTCTTGTGAGCAATGTCAACAGGATTGGCGATTTGGCAGTCGTGGCCCATGAGTTCGCGCTGCGTGCGCTCGAGCGTCACCGAGTATTGCGAGCGCACCAGCGAGGGCGGCATCTTCACAAAGTCGGCAGCCGTCTTGATGCCTTGGGCCTGCAAAGACGACGACAGACGCCGGCCTATTCCCCAGACGTCCTCGATGGGTGTGCGACGCAGGATGATGTCGATGGCCTCGGGGCGCACGAGCCAATAGACGCCGTCGGTGATGCGACGGTCTCGCTTGGCGATGTGGTTGGCGACCTTGGCGAGCGTGCGCGAGGGTGCAAAACCCACGCTGACGGGGATGCCGACGTATTGTCGTATTTTCTTGACCAGGTCGGCCATCACGCGGTGGCTGGTCTCGACATCCTCGTGCGGGAGCTTGAAAAACGCTTCATCAACCGAATATTGCTGCACGTTGCCCACCTCCTGGCCCAGTAACGCCATCACACGGTCCGACAGGTCGCGGTACAGCAGATGGCGAGCCGACAGCTGGATGATGTCGCGCGGATTGGTGTATTCCTTGATTTTGAAAGCCGGACACCCCATGGGGATACCAACTGCCTTAGCCTCGTTGCTGCGGGCGATGACGCAACCGTCGTTGTTGGAGAGCACAACGACTTTTTTCCCGTTAAGCCGAGGGTCGAACACGCGCTCACAGGATACAAAGAAGTTATTGCAGTCAATCAGCCCGTACATTTTTTTAGTCCCTAGTCCTTAGTCCCTAGTCCTTAGTCCATTCCTAATTCCTAATTCCTAATTCCTAATTCCTAACTCCTAATTCCTAACTCCTAACTCCTAACTAAGAAGAAAGCTCCAGCCATCGCAGTTCTTTCTCGTCAAGCAGGTCTTTGACTTCTTGGTAGCGGGCAGCCTTGGTGGCCACATCGTCAAGGGTCTCGCCGCTGGCAAACAGGGCATCCAGTTCGGCTTTCTCTTTGTTGAGCGCTTCGATATCGATATTGAGTTGCTCCAGTTCGCGTTGCTCCTTGTAGGTGAGGCGCTTCTGCTCGCTGCGGTTGGCCCATGTGTTTTCTTTCGCCTTAGGTGCTTCTTGTTCCTTGGCGGCCAGAGCCGCTTCTTGCTCGTGCCGCTGTTTCCAGGCGCGGTACTCGCTGTAGTTGCCGGGAAAGTCCTTGACATGGCCGTTACCCGTGAACACAAAGGTGTGATCCACCGTGCGGTCCATGAAGAAACGGTCGTGGCTCACGATGATGACACAACCGTTGAACTGCGAGAGGTATTCCTCAAGAATCTCGAGGGTGGAGATGTCCAGGTCGTTGGTCGGCTCATCGAGGATGAGGAAGTTGGGCTTGGTCATCAGCACCATCGCCAGATAAAGCCTGCGCCGCTCTCCGCCGCTCAGCTTGGCGATGTACTTCTGCTGGTCCTGTGGCGTGAACAGGAAGTGGTTAAGCCACGCCATGGCGGTGTAGTGATGCTTCTCGTCGAAGTAGATGTACTCGGCCACATCACGCACCGCATCGATTACGCGTTTGCCCTCGTCAAAGTGCATTCCCTCCTGGCTGTAGTGGGCAAATTTCACGGTCTCGCCGATTTCAAAGTAGCCGCTGTCGGGCTTGATGATATCGAGCAAGAGTTTGATGAATGTGGTCTTACCCACGCCGTTGTCGCCCACAATGCCCAGCTTCTCGTAGCGGGCGAAGGTGTAATTGAAATCGTCGAGAATCACCTTGTCGCCAAAGCGCTTGCTCACATGGTGAGCAGTGAAGATCTTCTTGCCGATGTAGGCACTCTTGACGTTCAGTTCCACCTCGCCGTCGTCGCGCCGCTGCTGGGCGCGTTCCTGCAGGTCATAGAAGGCATCGATGCGGTATTGCGCCTTGTGGGCACGCGCCTGAGGCTGACGCCGCATCCAGTCCAGCTCGGTACGCAGCAAGTTGCGAGCGCGTTCCACCTGAGCATTCTGAGCCTCGATGCGCTCGGCCCGTTTCTCCAGGTAATAGTTATAGTTGCCGTTGTAGGAGAAGATGCTGTGTTGATCCATCTCCATGATGCAGTTGCAGATGTTGTCCAGGAAATACCTGTCATGCGTTACCATCAGCAGTGTCACGCGGCTGCGTTGCAGGTAACTCTCCAGCCACTCGATCATGTCGATGTCGAGGTGGTTGGTCGGCTCGTCCAGGATAAGCATCTGCGGGTCGTCGATCAGCAGGCGGGCAAGGGCCACACGCTTGACCTGGCCGCCGCTCAGCTCTTTGACAGGCTGGTCATAGTCGGTGATTTTGAGTTGAGTGAGGATTTGCTTGAAACGCTCCTCATAGTCCCAGGCCGCATTGGCATCCATCGCCTGGATGGCGCTAGTCATGGCGTCGCTGTCGCCGGTGCGCAGAGCCTCTTCATAGGCATGGATGGCACCCGAACGAGGATCGTCGCCATGCAGGCAGGCATCAAGCACGGTGTGGGCACCGGCCAGGTCAGGCAGCTGCGGTAAATATCCAACGCGCAGGTCATTGCGATAGATGACCGTGCCGCTGTCTTGAGAGGAGACACCCGCCAGGATATCGAGCAGCGTTGACTTGCCCGTGCCGTTCTTGGCGATAAGTCCGATTTTCTCACCCTCGGCAATGCCAAAGGTGATGTCCTCAAAGAGCACATCGACACCGAATGCCTTGCTCAGTCCCTCGACCTGCAAATAACTAACCATGCTATTAAATGTTGCTTGGGCCGTGGCTCAGCCACGGCAATTAATCAACTGAAGAACTGTTTCATCACCTTGATCATGTTCACGTGGTCGTCACATGAACCGGTCTCGCGCACCGAGTGCATTGCCAGCACGGGATTGCCCACGTCAACGCCCTCGATATCCATCTGGCCAGTGAGGATGTTGCCCAGGGTTGAGCCGCCGGCCACATCGCTGTGGTTCACGAAGTACTGGAAGGGTGCTCCCGCTTTCTCGCACAAGCTCTTGAAAATGGCTGCCGAGTGGGCGTCGCTCATGTACTTGCAGTTGGCGTTAACCTTGACACACGGACCACCACCCAGCGAGGGATGATTCGTCGGGTCATACTTCTCGGGGTAGTTGGGATGGAAGGCATGGGCATTGTCGGCCGACACCATGAACGAAAGATGAACGGCGCGGCCGAAGTCCTCGAAGTCGCCGCCCAGAGCCATGACAAGCCTCAGCAGCATGTTACCCAGTACAGGCGAATGGGCGCCCTGCTTGGTGCCGCTGCCGGTCTCCTCGTTGTCAAAGATGGCTGCTACCAGTGTAGCGTCTTTATCCTTGGCCTCGGTAATGGCGGTGATGGCGGCATGCACCATGCTCAGGTCGTCGAGACGGCCGGCCGAGATGAATTCGTTGTTCAGACCGAACAGGCTGGCCTTGCTCACGTCATAGAGCATCAGGTCAAAGTCCAGGATGTCGGCGGCATCGACCTGCAACTCATCGGCAACGAGGTTCAGCAGGGTGTTACGCCACTCAAAGTCACTGTTGATCTTGGCAAGGATAGGCAACATGTCTTTTTGTTTAGACAAGTTGTTACCCTCGTTGACGGCGCGGTTGAAGTGGATGGCCAGGTGCGAGATGCACATCAGCGGACGGTCAATCTTGATGAGCTTGGTAACGGGGTGCAAGGCGTCCTTGCCCTTGAGCAGCACGCGGCCGGCCAGCGACAGGGGACGGTCAAACCAGGTGTACAGAATCGGACCGCCATAGACCTCGGTGTTCAGGCGCAGGATGCCGCCGTCACCGGGAATTTCGCTGGCAGGCTTGATTCTGAAGCAAGGCGAGTCGCTGTGGGCGGCTATGATCTTGAAGCCGGTATCGGCAGGCTTTTTCTTGCCCACCTGCACGGCAAAGATGGCGCTGTCGTTCTTTGTGAAAAAGAACTTCTCGCCAGCCTTGGCAGTCATCTTGTCATCGATTTTTTTCTCCTTGAAGCCATTGGCGGTAAGGATTTTCTTCACGCTGTCCACTGCCAGGAAATTGCAAGGACTGTTATCCAGGAACTCGAGCAATGAGTTCACATAATTGTTGGTTTTGCTCATAATTTATGATTGTGTCTTAATGTTTATAATCCGTAATAAACTGCATTCAGCGCCCTCAACACATTGCACAGGGTTTGACCCCAATAGTTGATGAAGTTGATTTTGCACTGGCACAGCATTTCATGCTGAGTCTCGGTCAGCGCGTCTTGTATCGAGTGAATCAGGTTGAAAAACTCCTGATACAGGTCGGCAAGATTCTCCGAGATGGAGACCGCAATGGGGGTATCGCTGTATTTCATGTCCTCGAGGAATACTTCAAGGTACATGTCTTCCTCGGCCATGATCTCCTCAATACGGTGTCTAACCAGGTCATAGACGTCCTCTTCCAGTGCCGGGTCGATGAATTCTTCGTTGTAGGTATCGTCCTCGATGTCGCCCACGGTGATGTACAGGCGCGGCAACAGTTTGAGCATCTGGGCCACAAACTGGTCACGGCTCTCATTCTCGTTGGCTCGCTCCAGCGCGTGGCAATACTCATTGGCAAGGGCGATAAACGCCAATTCGTTGGGTGTCAATTTATCCATGATCAATTATTCGTTTGACATTATGTAGGGCCTCGCCATGGCGTGGCCGTCAGTCTTCTTTGTTTCTGTTAGTGTAAAGGTGATGGCGTTCGATATATCCCATCACCTCGTCAGGCACGTAGTAGCGTACGCTCTTCCCGTTGGCCAGACGCTGGCGTATCTCGGTCGAGGACAACTCGATGATGGGAGCGTCAACCAGTTTCACACGGTCTTGCAATTCAACGGGAATGGTCACTTCATAGCCCAAGCGGGGATAGATGAGCAGATGATATTTGGCAAGTATTTCCTCACTGTTGCGCCATTTGTTGAATATCTGCCAGTTGTCTCCGCCAGTGACCAGATAAAACTCGTCATCAGGAAACTTGGCTTGTAATGCGTTGAGTGTATCAATCGTATAAGACGGACGGGGCATGGTGAATTCAAATGCCGACGTCTCCACGCCGTCCATCGGGTGAGATACCATTTCAACCATGCGCAACCGATCGGTATCAGCAACCTGCCGCTCCTTGTCAACTTTCAACGGATTGACAGGCGACACCATGAACCACAACCGGTCAACCAGGCCGCTGCTGATCATGTACTGTGCGATTATCGCGTGTCCTGTATGTATCGGGTCAAATGACCCTCCAAATATCCCGATTCTCATTTCTCTGATGGATGGCCCACAAATCCGGCAATGAGGTCGTGGACTTCGTTGACGGCGGTCTCGAGGTCGTCGTTGATGACGGTGTGATCAAATTGCGGACCGATAGAGATTTCAAATTCTGCCTTGTTCACGCGGGCTTGGATGTCCTCCATACTGTCGGTGCCGCGATTGATGAGGCGCTGTCGCAATACCTCCACGCTGGGCGGCTGGATAAATATGCTGATGGCGCGATCGCCATACATCTTCTTGACATTCACGCCTCCCAGGACGTCAAGGTCAAGCACAACGTTCATCCCCATGCCGGTGATGCGTTCCACCTCGCTCTTGGGCGTGCCGTAGAATCGTCCTTCGTACACTTCCTGATACTCGACCAACTCGTCGTTGGCAATCATCTCCTTGAACTCGTCGAGCGTCTTGTAGTAATAGTCCACGCCATGAACTTCCACGCCGCGACGGGGACGGGTAGTGGCCGATACCGAGAAAGCAAGCCTCAACGACTCGTCCTGCATGATGCGAGAGATGATGGTCGATTTACCTGAACCCGATGGCGCCGAGATGATAATGAGTTTACCCTGTTCCATGAAACTGTTGATTTAAACTGATGGCCAGAGTCTTAGAAGGTGTACTTCAGGCCCAGCACAGTCACCGATTGGTTGTAGTTCTTCATGATCTGGAAACGCTCCTCGGTGAATAAGTGTAAGCGTTCTTTGATGCGGTACTGGGCGCCCATGCCAACATTGGCACCGCAGCGAGAAGCATCGCCTTGGACAAAATCGGTCTTATAATGACCGTAAGAGAAACCAAGCAGCGGATAGATGGCAAAGGATTCGCTCGTGGGGATGATGTAATGCAGATTCAGGTTGAGATTGAGGGCACTCCTGCCGTCATTCTCAAAGAAGTAGATGAACTCGGGAGCGAGACGCCAGTTGGCAATGGGCTCAATCTGAACCTGTGCGCCCAGACCGGCCATTGAATGCTTGGATGCATAGACAAATTCAGCTCCGGCCGAGACAATAGCTTGCTCAGCATGAATGTTGATGGTGGCGGCAATGGCGACGATTGCCATGAGGATGTACTTTTTCATTTTTTGAGTGTATTGATGATTGTTGAATTTCTTTTGGTTGATCAGAGGACGTTGAGCACCTGCTCCTTGATTTGCTCCAGATGGTCTTTCATGCGCACCACAAGGTTCTGCAAGTCGGCTTGATTGGCCTTAGAGCCCATGGTGTTCACTTCTCGGCCGATTTCCTGGCTGATGAACCCCAGTTTCTTGCCTTGACCGGGTTCCTCGCTATGCAGGGTTTCCAAGAAATACTTCAAGTGATTCTGCAGGCGGATTTTTTCCTCGGTGATATCCAGTTTCTCAATATAGTAGATGAGTTCCTGCTCAAAGCGGTTCTTGTCATAGTCCACCTCTTTGATCTTGCCGAGGGCGTCAAGGATGCGCCCCTTGATCTTCTGGGTGCGCGGTTCCTCATAGCGCGGTACCTCGTTGAGCAGTTCCTGGATAGCAGCGATTTTCTCCTCGAAGAAAGAGGCCAGACGGGCGCCCTCCTGACGGCGAAACGCTATCAATTGATCGGTGGCTTGGGCCACTACGTCTTTCACGACTTTCAACTCCTCCTCATCGACCTCGGTCGATTTGGAGTCGGTTTTCAGGGCATCGGGCATGCGCAGCAGGGTGGCATACCAGTCTTCGGGCTCGGGCAGGTTGAGTTCCTTGGCCATCTCCTCGATTTGGGCCTTGTACTGTTTCAACATAGGCACATTGATGGTTCCCGAGGTGGCGCCCTCGATGGGCTCACAGTAGATAAAAAGGTCGATTTTGCCGCGCATCAACGCTTTGGAAACACTGTTGCGCAGTTCCATTTCAATCTCGCGGTGGTTTTGAGGTGTGCGTACCCCAAAATCCAGTTGTTTACTGTTCAATGATTTGACCTCGGCAGTGATTTTCTTGTTGTTATACACCTTGGCTGCCTTGCCAAATCCGGTCATGGATAGTATCATAGTTTTTATCAGATTTTTTACTACAATCTGCAAAATTACAAAAAATTGTAGAAGACGATAGCAAAAGCAGGATTTATTTTGATATTGTATAATTGCTGATACTGATCGGAAATGCGCATTCTCATTTCTCTTGTGTTCAAAAATGGCTCGTCGGATTGTTGATTTGCTGGCCGCGGCTGGCGAAAAAAGAGCCTTATTGAGGTGATAGTGTTGCGAAGTCCGATTTTTTCTTGTAATTTTGCAGATTGTCCAATTGGATTCTCATTGAGTAGAAAAATGGAACAGACGACTTTAGCGATAGTGGTGCCTTGCTTCAACGAGGAGGAAGTGCTGCCGCAGACCAACGGGCAGTTGCGCGCGTTGCTTGATGCCATGATGCGCGACCGCCTGATAGGGGAGGAAAGTTATATCCTCTACGTTGACGACGGTTCTCGTGACCGAACATGGTCAATCATCGCCGGCTATGGCGAGGGCGATGCCCATGTGCGTGGCTTGAAACTGTCGGGCAACGTGGGACATCAGAATGCGCTCATGGCGGGACTTGAGACCGCTCGTGCCGATGCCGACGTAACGCTCTCGATTGATGCCGACCTCCAGGACGACACCAATGCCATCCCCGAGATGATGAAGAAATACGATGATGGATGCGATATCGTTTACGGCGTGCGCCGCAAGCGCACTACCGATTCGTTCTTCAAGCGCACCACAGCCCAGATGTTCTACAGGTTCATGACCCGCATGGGTGTGAAATCGGTCTATAACCATGCCGACTTCAGGTTGATGAGCAAGCGGGCTGTTGATGCCCTGTGCCAGTTCGAGGAACGCAATCTCTTCCTGCGCGGCATTGTGCCCCTGCTGGGTTACAAGAGCGATTCGGTCTATTACGACAGGCTGGAGCGGCGTGCGGGTGAAAGCAAGTATCCCGTGAGCAAGATGCTCTCCTTTGCTGTCGATGGCATCACCTCGTTCAGTGTCAAGCCGCTGCGTCTGATCTTCGCTCTTGGCTCGGTTTTCCTGCTCATCAGCTTCGCGATTTTGATCTATGTCATCGTGGCATTGTGCCGTGGCAACGGGGTGCAGGGCTGGGCCTCATTGATGCTCTCGATATGGTTCGTGGGCGGATGCGTGTTGATCTGCCTGAGCGTCATTGCCGCATATATCGGTCGCATCTATACCGAGTCGAAGCATCGCCCGAGATATAATATTGAGAAATACCTTAAATGATGACTGACATGGCCGAGCCTGTAAAAGAAACATTGATTCCTAGGTCTGACTTGCTGCCTGCCCCCGAGGACATCAAGCTGTTCTTGACCGACGTGGACGGAACGCTCACCGACGGCGGCATGTACTATGGCAGTGACGGAACCGAGTTCAAGAAGTTCAATACCCGTGACGGCATGGGACTGCAACTGTTGCAGCGCACTGGCGTGAAGGTGGGTATTGTAACCAGTGAGAATACGCCTATCAACGTGAATCGCGCTCGCAAACTGGGGCTTGACTTTCTCAAGCAGAGCGCCCGTGACGGCGGCAAACTGGCTGCCACACGTGAGATTTGCGACGAGATGGGCATCACGCTCGATCAAGTGGCTTATATCGGTGACGATGTGAATTGTTATGACCTGTTGGCGGCAGTGGGCTGGGCTGCGTGTCCCGCCGATGCCTGTGCCAAGGTGAAAACCATTCCCGGCATTCGCATCTTGACTCGCCGTGGTGGAGATGCCTGTGTGCGCGAGTGGATTGATATGATATTGGCAAAACAATGAACGAGGGCATCGATAATCAGAATTTGAAGGAGAAAACAGCCCAGGGTTTGTTCTGGTCTTTCCTCAGTAGCGGGGGCATCCAGCTGCTCAATCTGGTTATCGGCATTTTTCTCGCTCGCTTGCTCTCGCCTGCCGAGTATGGCATCGTGGGCGTTCTCGCTATTTTCACACTCATCGCCGGCAACTTGCAGGAGAGTGGCTTTGGTGTGGCGCTTGTCAACATCAAGGACATCAAGCACAACGATTACAACGCTGTCTTCTGGTTCAACACGGCAATGAGTCTGTTGCTGTACTTGATTCTGTTCCTGTGCGCGCCGCTGATTGCCGGTTTCTATCATCAGCCTGCGTTGGTGCCCTTGTCACGGTATTTGTTCCTGGCGTTCATCTTTGCTGCATTGGGCATTTCTCCCAATGCCATGCTGGCAAGGAGCCTGAAGATGAAGGAAAAGGCTTACACCTCTTTGTCGGCCCTGATCATATCAGGCACTGTGGGCGTGGTCATGGCTTTCAACGGTTTTTCCTATTGGAGTCTGGCGACGCAGCAGATACTATATAATGTGGTCATCTGTTTTGGACGTTACTACTACACTCGTTGGTGTCCCACATTCAAGGTGGATTTCACTCCCGTCAAGCAGATGTTCTCATTCAGTTACAAGGTGCTGATCACTGCGGTGTTGACCACTATCAACAATAATATGCTGACTGTTGTCTTCGGCCGTTTATTCCCTGTTCATGCTGTCGGCAATTTCACCCAGGCCAACAAGTGGAACAACATGGCCAATCAGCTGGTGACAAACACGGTTGCCCAGGTAGCTCAGCCTGTGCTCACCCGCATCAACGACGATAACGAGCGTCAGCGCCGTGTCTTCGGCAAGATGTTGAGGTTCACGGCATTCCTTGCCTTCCCGGCGATGTTCGGCTTGTCATTGGTTGCTCCTCAACTCATCCTCACTACTATCGGCGAGAAGTGGGTGGAGAGCATTCCCTTGTTGCAGATTTTGTGTGTCAGCGGCGCTTTTATCCCGTTGTACACGGTCTATCAGAATTTGTTCCTGAGCCAGGGCAAATCTGATATCTATATGTGGCTCACCATCGGTCAAATTGCCATAATGCTGGCAGTGGTGATTGCTTGCCACTCATTTGGTATCACGACAATGGTCATCGCCTTTGCCTGCGTTAATGTTGTCTGGCTGATGGCATGGCAGACATTCGCTTCAAGGCTTATCGGTTACAGTTTCATGAGCATGTTGCGTGACCTGTTGCCGTTCTTGGTCATCGCCTTGGCGGTCATGGGAGCGACCTGGCTGGTGACACTTCCCTTCAGCAACATCTACCTGTTGCTGGTAATTCGCATTGTCATCGCTGCGTTGCTCTATGCCTTGACGATGAAATTGTTGAAGGCAAAGATCTATCAAGAGTGCATCGACTTCGTTCGTTCACGAAACAAGAAAAACAACATTTAATCATCATAATTACAAGAAATGAAAGGTAAGATTTTAGTAACCGGAGGTACCGGTTTTATCGGTTCCCACACCACGGTGGAACTACAGCAGGCAGGTTACGAGGTGGTCATCATCGATAACCTGAGTAACAGTAATATTGAGGTGCTGGACGGCATCGAACGTATCACGGGCATTCGCCCCGTCTTTGTCAAGGGCGATTGCACCGACCGTGCTGTAGTGCGCAAACTCTTTGAGGACAATCCCGGTATCAACGGCATCATCAATTTTGCAGCCAGCAAGGCAGTGGGCGAGAGCATCGAGAAGCCCATCATGTATTATCGCAACAACATCAACATCCTGCTCAACCTGCTGGAGTTGATGCCCGAGTTCGGAGTCAAGGGCTTTGTGTTCTCATCGTCATGCACCGTCTATGGCGAACCCGACCAGAACCCGATCACCGAGGATGCCCCCACCAAGAAGGCCACCTCGCCCTACGGCGCCACCAAGCAGATTTGCGAGGACATCATCACCGACGTCATCCGTAGCGGCAGCCCCATCAAGGCCATCCTGCTGAGGTATTTCAACCCCATTGGTGCTCATCCCAGTGCCGAGATTGGCGAGTTGCCAAATGGTGTGCCTCAAAACCTGGTGCCATACCTGACGCAGACCGCCATCGGCGTCCGCAAGGAATTGAGCATCTTCGGCGATGACTATCCCACGCGTGACGGCTCCTGCATCCGCGATTTCATCAATGTCGTTGACCTTGCCAAGGCCCACGTCAAGGCCCTGGAGCGCATGCTGGAAGACAAGAGCGACGAGGCATTGGAAATCTTCAACATCGGCACGGGCAACGGCGCATCAGTGCTGGAACTCCTGCACTCGTTTGAACGCGCTACGGGCGTCAAGGTGCCTCACAAGATCGCGCCCCGTCGCCCTGGTGACATCGTCCAGATTTGGGCCGATCCCAAACGCGCCAACGAAGTCCTCGGCTGGCACGCCGAAATCTCCCTCGACGACACCATGCTCAGCGCCTGGAACTGGCAAAAACGCCTCCGCGAGCGCGGCATCATGTAACCAACACCGCATTTTGTGATGAGCGACAAGCTAACATTCAATCAAGAAGAACTCAGGGCAAGATTCAACCCCGAGGGCTCCCCCCTGCGCCGCCAGCAAATGGTCATGCTCGAAATGGCCAAGGTGTTTGACAGCATCTGTAAGAAACACAACATTCCTTATTTCCTTTATGCTGGTTCATTGTTGGGCGCTTTCCGACACAACGGTTTTATTCCTTGGGACGATGACTTTGATGTTGCTTTGTTGCGCAAGGATTATAAGCGTTTGATGAGAATTTTGCCGGACGAATTACCGTCAAGTATTGTCTTGCAGAATAATGATACGGATCAGAATTACTATTATTTCTATGCAAAGTTGCGTGACCGTAATTCATTTCTCGATGAAGGTCTATATGACCATCCGTTTAAGGAACGTGGTATTTTTATTGATATATTTCCTTTAGATAGATTGTGGCCTTGGGTGCAGCGTTTACCATTGCAAAGTTATGCTTTTACACTACTCAGAGGCGATAAGAATTGTGGCGAAAAGACAATGCGAAAGATAAGAATGCTAACATGGTTCAATCGACATATATCTTTTCCGATTTTGCGTGGTTTTTGCAGAATAACAGGGGCAAAACCTCTTATGTGTGATTTGGGCATTCCTTTTCATCGAGTATATGATTTGAGAGACGTCTTTCCATTGAGCACTCTTAATTTTGAAGATACAGAATTCTCTGTACCTTCAGATTATTCAAGTATGTTAAAAGACATGTATGGCGATTATATGAGATTGCCAGAGGATTTAGAAAACGTCTATCATCATGTAGAGATATTAGAATTCTATGATTGATTTTAAATGAACTCTGATGTTCTAAGAATTGAAAAAGAGCGGATTAGTTGTTTGTGAATGTAAGTTTTTATTGCTAATGATTATTAATGTGTCTTCAGGAATAATTTGCCAAATTCACAACAATCCTTAAAACCAACTTTATGATGAAGGTGAATTGCATTAACAGTGTAGTAAACCGCATAAATATCTTTGCCCTCTTTATGAAGGTCATGGCTGGCAGCCTGATATAACATTCTGGCATAACCATGTCCTCTATACTCTTGGTCGGTTATGACATAGGTAATAATGCAAACATTGCCGACCTCAGCACCTGTACCAAGATGGGCTACAATTTTGCCATTGTCTTTGATGATGTAGCTTCTGACAAAGCCTTGGCTCAATCGTTCTATAAATTGATTCTTCAAGTCCTCAAGTGTATAAGATGCTCCAATGCCTTCATCACGAAACAGCAGAGTAGAAATATCGTCAACATCATCAATAGTTGCCTCTTGGATACAATCGTATTTATTCTGACTAGAATACTCTAATTTACCGACATAACCAAGTTCAATATCATATCCAATGATTGAAAGTGAATCTTTTAGTGCAAGAATTGTTGTTTTTGTTGCGCAGATCTGAGAAGGTTTGAGTTCTTTAATCAAGTTGACAACCTCTTGAACGTTGAAAGTATTTTGGGTGTAAATGTGCAACGCCGAATGGTAGGATAGTAAGATGCAGAGAATTTCACCTGTTTCTTCTTGAATCCAAGTCTTGGTGAAACCGCTTTCTGGCCCGTATTGGATAAGGTCCATGTACAGATAAAGACAGGCTGCATAGTTCTTGCCAATATATTGTTTGATACGTTCGTAATCGTTGTTAGTACATTTTACTATCATAGTGATTCAAAACTATATAATTATTAAATTTTTCTTCTTGTAAAAATCTTCGATTAATCTGATGAGAGCCTCAGAATAATTCTGGTCAACGTATGAGAAAGACTTGTTGCTTGCAATAGACTTCAAAAAGGATACCAACTCATATCTTATGCCTTCACCCTCAAGCTGATAGAAATATCTTTTGTTGTCAGCAGGATTCTCATATCTTAGTTCAAAGTAGTCTGTTTTCCACCAGGGCGCGGGAACGTAGATATATCCTTTTGTTCCACTAATAACAAGTTCGCCTTCAGACTTAACAGCCTTCCCTACTTTTACATTAGCTACTGCATGGTCATAAATAAACGCAATATTTGTAAATTCATCAAAGTCATCATGGTTTTCCATCATGCGAGAAGCCATGTGCTTGCACTTATAGTTTGTACCCAATAATTGGAAAACTGGAAGTAATGCAATAGGGCCCCAAGAACAAAGACTATTCCATGCTGTATTCATTTTCTCGTATTTGCGTTTGTTGAGGTCTTCCATGCTAGTACAGGTTGCATCAATGGATACTATGTCACCGATTCTTCCACTTTTTACTAAAAGGATCAAGTGATAGTATGCCAAAGAATAGGCCGTTTTGATACCGTCCATAAGGATACAATGATTATTGGCGGCAATTTGGGATAGCGTTTGCCAATCATGTAGGGTAGTTGCGATAGGTGACTCACATAAGACATGCTTGTTTTGTGATAATGCTTGTTTTATTAGACTGAAATGCTCTCTTGGGTGAGATAAAACATAAATCGCATCAGAATTCTTCAATAGCTCATCATAATTGTCAGTAATAAGATTCGAATTTGCTAAAGAATCTGAGAGAAAGAACTTATCGGATATAAATATACCAGAGATAGACAGTCCGTTTACAAATCCACTTTCATGGATAATCTTGTTGACTAGGAAAGATTCTCCAACAATACCCAATTTTACATCTCGTTTCTCAGAACGCAGTTCCGAACTGGAAACGCCTTGGGTTCGTTCGAGATAAACGACTTTACAGTACTCTTTCAGATAATCAAATTTGCCAACCCAATCTGAACCGACAGTAAAGATATCAATGTTATAGCGTTTGATATCATCTATCTTCTGGCCTTCATACTCTTCAACGATTATCTCATCAGCAAAACCAGTAGCTTTGACAGCATCAATACGCTCTATAAGAGATTGTTGTACGTTTATCTTGCCGCGGGCCCGGTCAAAATTGTCAGCCGTTACACCGACTATTAGGTAATCGCCCAATGCTTTTGCCCTCTCCAAGAGTCTAATATGACCGTAGTGCAACAGATCATATGTTCCATAAGTTATTACTTTTACCATGAAATAAAAATAAATTGGATGAATGATTAGTCAACGTCTAATTCTTTCAATGCGTCAAAAAATTGTTGCATATACTGCTTTTCACCGATAGAAACTCGTAAGCAAGTACCATATTCACCAATATTAGGGTAAGACTTTATTAGTATTCTGTTCTCCTCCTTCATCCGTTTGACAATTAACTTGGCATCAGATTTCGGCTTGATGAAAATGAAGTTGCCAGCCTCCCCAATATGCTTGTATCCATTCTCATCAAGGGTGTGTATAAGGTAGTCACGCCCCTCAACAAATCTATCGATTAATGAATTTAGCATATAAGGGTCAGTTATGACAGCTTCAGCGAACTTCATGGCAAATGCGTTAGTATTATGCGGTGTGCATAGCTTTTGAATCATTTTGACACCCTCGGGCCAGCCGACAACATAACCGAGACGACATCCTGCCAAGGACATCAGTTTTGAGAATGTTCTAGTGACGAATATATGTTCATCATTTAAAGCGTAATTGATAAACGTATTTTTATAATAATAATGATATGCTTCATCTATGAGTATTGAAATCTGTTTCTCTTTTGCTACAGCTAAGATTTTCTTGAACTCTTCTTCACTATATACATTTCCCATGGGATTATTGGGGTTGAGGAGAATCAGAAGTTGAGTGTCATCGGTCATTTCTTTGATAATGTTGTCGACACTCATTGTCAAATCCTCATTATAAGGGACTTTGATAAAGTTCCGATGATACATCTCAGAATAGACTTGAAACATGAAATATGAAGGAACTACACCAACAATTCTGCCATTCTCAGATGTGAAGGCTTGAATGATATATCGGATTCCTTCGGCAGACCCATTTACTAGGCAGATATGTGATATGTCGGTATTTAGGAAACTGGCCAGTGTCTCTGAAAAATGGAGCGTCTCAGGATATTGTGACAAAAAATCCGGTGTGATATCTTTGAGTACCCTATTGACAAACTCCTGAGGGAGACCTCCTGGATTCTCATTTAAATCGAGTCGAAGATATCCTTTTCTCTCATTCTGATCAAAAACACGAACAAGATTAACTAGTTGTGGATTTGTATAATACATAAAACTCTGTATTTGACTTATTATAGAAAAATCTCTTTGGTTATACCTTGCAAAATTACGAAAAAAATCCCATTTTAGTGTTTTACAATTGAAGAAATGTTGTTTCTTTGTGAGAATAAGAAAATGGAATTTAATTTTTGCGTGATTTTACACGCTGCACTCATAATCGGAGTTTCCCAACCGCGATAACGTCGAACACCACTTCTAGAACCTAATAATCTATAATAAACAACTGTGGGCGGTGGTCATTGAGACTGCCGCCCACGGTTGTGTTATGGTCTGTTAGGGATTACTTGGCCAGGAGGGCCTCGGACATGTTGAGGGCGGCACGGCGGCCGTCGCCCATGGCGAGGATGACGGTAGCGCCGCCACGCACGATGTCACCACCGGCATAGAGGTCGCCGACCGACGACTGCATGGTCTCCTCGTTGACAACGATGGTGTTGCGCTTGCTGATGTCCAAGCCGGGAATCGAGCGGGGCACGAGCTGGTTGGGCGATACACCCACGGCCACGATGACCAGGTCAACGGGGATTTCCTCGATGGCACCCTCGATGGGCACAGGGCTGCGACGGCCCGAAGCGTCGGGCTCGCCCAGTTCCATCTTCTGCACGCGCATGGCGATTACGCGACCTTTGTCATCACCGATATACTCGATGGGGTTGTGCAGGGTCTTGAACTCGACGCCTTCCTCCTTGGCGTGGCCAACCTCCTCGCGACGGGCGGGCATCTCGTCCTCGCTGCGGCGATAGATGAGGATGACGCGCTCGGTGCCCATGCGCAGGGCGGTGCGGGTCGAGTCCATAGCGGTGTTACCGCCACCAATCACTGCGATGGTCTTGCCGCGAAGCACGGGGGTATCACCGCCGCGACCGGCTTCCATCAGGTTGATGCGGGTGAGGTACTCGTTGCTCGACATGATGCCGTTGAGGTTCTCGCCGGGGATGTTCATGAAGCGCGGGAAACCGGCACCAGAGCCGACAAACACGCCCTTGAAGCCCATCTCGTGCAGGTCCTCATAGCTGATGGTCTTGCCCACGAGGCAGTCCTTCACGAACTCAACGCCCATCTTCCTCAGACCCTCGATCTCATAGTCCACGATGTGGTTGGGCAGACGGAACTCGGGAATACCATACTTGAGCACACCACCAATCTCGTGCAGTGCCTCGAAGACGGTAACGCTGAAACCCTTCTTGGCCATGTCACCGGCAAACGACAGTCCCGAGGGGCCACTGCCGATAACAGCCACCTTGATACCGTTGGCGGGAGCCATGGCGGGCACCTCCTGCGGCAGGTTGTCACGCTGCCAGTCGGCGGCAAAGCGCTCCAGATAGCCGATAGCCACTGCGGGGTGACCCATCTTGTTGTGGATGCAGCGAGACTCGCACTGCTTCTCCTGCGGGCAAACGCGGCCACACACTGCGGGCAATGAGCTGGTCTCCTTGAGCGTTGCGGCTGCTTCGCCGAACTCACCACGCTCGATGTTCTTGATGAACTTGGGTATATTGATGTTAACGGGGCAACCGGTCACACACTGCGGGTTGGCACAGTCCAGACAACGGCTGGCTTCAACCACGGCCTGCTCGGCGCTGATGCCCTGGTTCACCTCCTCGTTGCAGGTGATGCGGTATTTGGGGTCGAGCTGCGGCATCTCCACGCGGGGGATAGCGGTGCGCTCCTTGGGAGTCTTGGCGTTGCGCAAGTCGATGCGCCACTGTTCGTTACGCGATTCCATATTATTCTGTTCCATTGTTATTCTTTCTTTATTTCTAGTTGTCAGCAGTTAAGGATGCGGATGCCAACTCCTAACTCCTGACTTCTAATTCCTAACTAATTACTGTGCCCCTTTCAGGCGCATCATCAACTCGTCAAAATCAATCTCATGGGCATTGAACTCGGGGCCCTCGACACAAACAAAGCGCGTCTTGCCGCCCACGGTCACGCGGCAAGCGCCGCACATGCCGGTACCATCAACCATGATGGCATTGAGCGAAGCCTCGGTGGGCACCTCATACTTCTTGGTCAACAGGGCACAGAATTTCATCATGATGGCGGGGCCGATGGTCACGCAGTAGTCCACATGCTCGCGCTTGAGCACCTCTTCCATTCCCACGGTGACAACGCCCTGGTTGCCATAGCTGCCGTCATCGGTCATGATGATTACCTCGTCGCTCGATGCGCGCACCTCGTCCTCCAGAATGATGAGGTCCTTGGTACGGCCGGCCAGCACGCTGATCACGCGGTTACCTGCCTCCTTCATCGCACGGATGATGGGGAGTAGGGGAGCGGTACCCACACCGCCACCGGCGCACAGCACGGTTCCATACTTCTCGATGTGAGTGGCCTGGCCCAGGGGGCCTACCACGTCATGCAGGAATTCACCCGGCTCCAAAGCACAGATCTTGCGGGTGCTGTCACCCACGCTCTGAATCACCAGCGTGATGGTGCCGGCCTTGGGGTCGCTGTCAGCGATGGTCAAGGGAATGCGTTCGCCTTTTTCGCCGGCGCGTACGATCACGAAGTGACCAGCGCGGCGTGCCTTGGCGATGAGGGGAGCCTCAACGACAAGCTTGGTTACGTTAGCAGAAAACTGCTCTTTACTAACGACTTTGTTCATTTGTTGAAATAATATTAGTTATTAGTTGTATATGTTGTTTATTGTTGTTTTTAGGGTCATCAAGGTCCTTAAGGTCCTTAAAGACTTTAATGTCCTTAGAGACCTTAAAGGTCTTTAAAGTAGAGACATGAACTCTTTGCCGAATTCCCTGCACTGAGCCAAAACGTCTTGCTCGGGAACCCACATGGTGCGGATACCGTCGTTCACGGGCTCGATGCCTGCAGCCTTCAGGTGCTCGGTGATGAGTTTGGAAGCCTCACCGCTCCAGCCATAGCTGCCGAATGCCGCACCTTTCTTCTTTTTCAGCTTCATGCCCTTGAGCATCTCCAGGATGCCGGCGATGGCATAGCTGTAGCCGTTGTTGATGGTGGGAGAGCCCACGAGCACGGCACGCGAATGGAACACCTCGGTGAGAATGTCGTTCTTATCGTTAAGGGCGGCATTGTAGATCTTGACGGTCGTCGTGGGCGACTGCTCGCGAATGCCGTCGGCAATGGCTTGCGCCATCAGGCGGGTGCTCTGCCACATCGTGTCATAGACGATGGTCACCTGATCCTCCTGGTAGGCATCGCTCCATTGCAAGTATTTCTCGATAATCAGGTTGGGGTTATTGCGCCAGATGATTCCGTGGCTGGGGCAAATCATCTTCACGGGCAAGTTCATGCCGAGGATCTCCTTCACCTTGCGGTTAGCCAGCGGGCTGAAAGGCGCGAGGATGTTGGCATAGTATTTCTCGGCCTCCTGCAAGACTTCGTCCATGCTCACCTGGTCGTCGTAGAGCGACTCGGTAGCATAGTGCTGGCCGAATCCGTCGTTACTGAACAGGATTTCCTCGCCGCTCAGGTAGCAGAACATCGTGTCGGGCCAGTGCAGCATCGTCGCCTCGATAAAAGTCAGCGTCGTGTCACCCAGTTCCAGCTTGTCGCCGGTCTTGACGTTCACAAAGTTCCAGTCATGGTGATAGTGGCCGCGGATGATGGCCTCGCCCTTGGCGGTACAATAGATGGGCGTGTCGGGGATTTCGCGCATCAGGTCAACGAGAGCGCCGCTGTGGTCGATCTCGTTGTGGCACATCACGATATAATCGATCTTGTCCAGGTCGATTTCCTTCTTGAGGTTAGCCACAAACTCGCGGCTGTAGGGCAGCCATGCGGTGTCGATCAACACGTTCTTCTTGTCACGGATCAAGTAGGAGTTGTAACTCGAGCCGCGGTGGGTGGACAACTCGTCACCGTGGAAGGTCTTCAATTCCCAGTCCACTTTACCTACCCAAGTCACTCGGTCGGTCAATTTTTTACCCATTTTTTGTCTATTATTAGTCGGTTAACAGTTGTGTTCAAAACAATTTGCAAAATTACTGCAAGTCAAGGAGAGAACAAAATGAAACAACACTTTTTTCAATTTTTATTTCGCATTGTTGACCGTAACGCCGATTCTCGTCTTGTTATATGTACACTGCAGTAAAAAAAGCACTGGCCCTCAACCCAAGCGGGTCGGGAGCCAGTGGCTTGATGAATTGTAAAAAGAACGGGGTTCTTCTTATGCCTCAGCGGCGGGAGCCTCTTCAGCGGCAGGTGCTTCCTCGGCGGGAGCCTCGGCAGCAGTAGCTTCCTGAGCAGCCTTGGCAGCCTCAGCCTCCTCAGCAGCCTTAGCGGCAGCGATCTCGGCTTTCTTCTTGGCTACGGCCTCGGCCTTGGCCTCGTTCTTCTTGGTCTCCTCGGCGATGGCTTTCTTGCTGGCAGCCTTCTTGTCGTCGCGCTCCTTGTTGCGGATAGCGTCGAGCTTAGCCTGCTTCTCGGCCTTCCAGGCCTCGAAACGCTTCTGAGCCTCTTCCTCGGTGAAAGCGCCCTTCTTGACGCCGCCCTGGAGGTGCTTCATCAGCATCACACCCTCGCGAGAGAGAATGTTGCGTACAGTGTCGGTGGGAATTGCACCTACGTTTACCCAATAGAGTGCACGTTCGAAATTCAAACTGATGGTAGCAGGATTAGTGTTGGGGTTATAAGAACCAATCCTCTCAATAAATCTACCATCTCGTGGTGCCCTGCTATCGGCAATAACAATGGGATAGAACGCATAGTCCTTGTGACCGTGGCGCTGCAATCTGATCTTTGTTGCCATAATAAAACAGTTTAAATTTTTAATTATTGTTGTTAAAGTTTTTACACAAAAAGTGACCTTGTTGAAGGGTCACTTTTGCTTGTTGTCCTGGAAGGATTCGAACCCTCGCAAGCGGAACCAGAATCCGATGTGCTACCATTACACCACAGGACAATTCCTAATTGCGACTGCAAAGGTACTGCTTTTTTTGTTACCACCAAGAAAAATTCCAACTTTTTTTCAAAAATTTTTCTTTGATGCCTTTCACGGTTATTGCCTCACGCCAAGTCGCGAAGTCGCTAAGCGGTTATTATTCAATTGCATAACGCCAGTTATCGCTCAATAATTATTTTCATTAAGACTATTATCACCTCAATGAAACGTAATCGCTGTAAAGCATATATTTCGCGTCTTAGCGACTTAGCGTGGAGTGTTGACCTTGTCTTTAAAAGGACCTCGTTATTTCGCTTTGCGCTTGGGGACGCGTTTAGAGACGCCGATAGCACCGGTGGGGCAGACGAGGCGGCACAGGTGGCAGCCCACACACTTGGTGCCCACGAGATGGGGCTTGCGGTCATCGCCGAAGGTGATGGCCTGGTGTCCACCGTCCATACAAGAAACATAGCACCTGCCACAGCCGATGCATTTGTCGGTGTCGAAGATGGGGAAGACTACAGTATCGCGGTCCAGGTCGTTGGGCGTAACAAAGCTGGGAAGCCGCTCTCCCACCAGGGTGGAGAGTTTGGTAATGCCTCGGCTAGCCATGTAGTGCTGAAGACCCAACTTCAGGTCATCGATGATGCGATAACCGTATTGCATCACAGCGGTGCACACCTGCAGGTTGCTGCAGCCCAGTTGGATGAACTCAAGCGCGTCTCGCCAGGTTTCAATGCCGCCGATACCGCTCAATTTCAGGTTGTTCATCACGGGGTTCTTGGCCATCTCGAGAATGAAGCGCAGGGCGATGGGTTTGACAGCGCGTCCCGAGAGGCCTGAGACAGTCCACTGGCCCGATACCTCGGCACGCTCGTCCATGGTCACGCTCTTGATGGTGTTGATGGCGCTGATGGCATCGGCACCGGCGAAGTAGGCCCCCATGGCGGGATTGCTCATCAAAGTGATATTGGGTGTCATCTTTGGAATCACGGGAATCGAGACGGCATGCTTCACATAGGCTGTGTAGAAAGTAACCAGCTCGGGGTCCTGGCCTACATCGCTGCCCATACCTGTCAGTCGCATCTGTGGACATGAGAAATTCAGCTCCACGGCATCCACTCCGGCTGCTTCTGCCATTTTGGCCAGTTCAATCCATTGCTCCTCGGTAGAGCCCATGATGGAGGCCACCACAATCTTGTCGGGGTAATTCTGCTTGAGGCGGTGCAGGATGTCAAAATCGACTTCGGCTGGGTTCTCGCTCAACTGTTCCATGTTGCGCAGGGCGTTGAAGTCACCCTTGTCGCCCTCGCGGTGCAAGACGTCAAATCGGGGAGACACCTCGTTGATGTCATCCAGACAGATGGTCTTGTAGAAGACGCCCGCCCAACCTGCATCAAAGGCGCGTGCAACCATCTCATAGTTGGTGCATATTGAGGAGGAGGCAAGGAAGAACGGATTCTCGCAGGGTATTCCGCAAAAGTCTATGGCCAGGCTCGGCAGGTCGGCGTGAACCGCCTCGGGCAACTGGTTCACCATCTCGCGGATGCGGATGGGGCGGTCGTAGTGGATGCACGCCTGCTCGGCCTTTTCCAGGTCGCTGTCATCACACCCTGCAAGCCATTGGCGGGCAATGGCTTCATTGCCGAAACGCACGGCACGGATGGCTCTGGCCACATCTCCCTTGCCGCAGGCACGGCTACAAGGCGCATTTTCACACAGCAGACAACGGGCTGCTTCTTCTTTCAGATTCATTTGGCTATTTTTCATATCTTTTGGGTTTTAGTTTTAGTTACTTGTTTTGAGTATTCATTATTAAGTTGGAATCAGCATTATTGGGATCCAGATGATGAACAGCAGTTACTCGAAGCGCATGGTGGCCGAGGGCTTGATGGTCGAGATGATGTGGCTGGCGCCCAGCAGGGTGAGGTAAGAGACGATGATGATGCCGATATTGAGCATGATCAGCGCCGGCAGACTCAGGTAGATGGGCACATAGGGCATGTAGTAGGAACTCGGATCAAGACGCACGACATGGCCATACTTCTGCAACAGGCACAAACCGATGCCGATGATGTTGCCGATGAGGAGCGCCTTGAGGATAAGTTTGCCAGTCAGATAAATGAAGATGCGGCGGATGGACCCGTTAGTGGCGCCCATGGCCTTGAAGTTACCGATGATGCGGATGCGCTCGAGCACAATCATCAGCATGGCCGAGATGAGCGTGAAGGCTGCCACAATCATCATCAGCGTCAAGATGATGACCACATTCATGTCGAGCATCTGCAACCATGCGAAGAAGGGGATGTTGTTTTGCTCGGTGGTCGTGACATAGAACAAATTCTTGCTCTCGCGCTGCACGGTGTTCTCGGCAAGCAGGGAATACAGCTGATAGCTGTCGGCTTCCAGGTTGCGAGTATCCTTCATGTTGATGGCCACTTGGGTACCGGTGTCGCCATGCCATCCGTTCACACCCTGGACGATGCCGATGCCACCCACGATATAGGCCGCATCAAAGGCCTCAAGGTCGGTCTCGAACACACCAGCAATCTCCAGATTCCTCACTTTGATCTTGTCGTCGATGAAATAGGTCATCACCTTGTCACCGGCATGAAGACGCAATCGGTCGGCCACAGTCTTGGAAATCGCTATCTGGTTCGACGAGGCGGTGTCGCTCACGACGGGCTCGGTGCCTTCAATCATGTTGCTGTTGAGGAAGCGCCAGTCATAGCCGCTGTCAACACCGCGCATGATGATGCCCATGAAATCGTCGTCGGTCTTGAGGATGGCGCTCTTGTCGGCAATCAGGCTGATGCTCTCGATCAGTGGAGCAAAGGTGTCATCGGCAGCGATGGCCTCGCGCACCTCGCGCCCGTTGACGGTCGCATAGTTGTCATCGATGCCCAGGGCTGCATTGGTCACCCGCAAATGCGCATCAAGATGCATGATTTTCCCTGTAATCTCGCCCTTGAAACCCATGACAATGGCGATTGAAAGAATCATCACGACCACGGCCAGCACAATACCCACAAGGGCGACCGTCAAGCTGGGTGAGCCTTTCTGCCGCTCACCTTTCAATGTCATGCGCCGTGCTATGTACAATTCGTGATTCATTCCTGGGTGCAAAAGTAGTAAAAAAAGTTGTAAGTTCTCAGTTGTCAGTTGCGAGTTTTTGACCTATCTTTGTAGTCATAAATTCAAAATCAAGCGATATGAAACGATTGTTGTTTTTGTTGATGGCAGCGGCGGTGGTCGTGTTTGCCATGCAGGGTGGGGTGGTCAGGCTAGCCATCCTGAGTGATGTGCACGTGACTCCGGGCAATGCTAACGAGGGCAAACTGCGAGAGGCAGTTGAGGAAATCAACGCCACCGATGTGGATGCCGTGATGATGACGGGTGACCTCACCAACGAGGGTAGCGACGAGCAGTTGCGTAATGTCAAGAGCATTCTTGACGGTATCACACACCCGTTGTATGTCATCCCGGGCAACCACGAGAACAACTGGAGCCAGAGTGCCTGCAAAACCTTCAACGACTTGTGGGGGAGTGACCGCTTTGTCTTCACGGTCGATGATTTGGTGGTCGTGGGCATGAACTGCGGCCCGTTCATGAAAATGGGCGACGGCCACATCAAGCAGGAAGATTTGCTGTGGCTCGACAGCACCCTGAACGTGATGGTCAAGCCGGGCATGCGTGTACTGAGCGTGAACCATTATCCCATCCTTGACGACTTGGACAATTACCGCGCCTATGTCGACATCCTCAAGAAGTATCCTATCATCACCCACCAGTGCGGCCATTATCACAGTTGGCGCCTGTACGAGACCGACGGCATCAACGGTCTGATGGTGCGCGCGCTTGACATGGGCAACGGCAACTACGGCTACACGTTGATGAACATCGATCTGGACCGCCAATGGATCTATATATATAATAAGGTGATTGGCAAGGATATAGAACAGATGTATGCCTACCACATCAATTTGGACTATTACACGCCCCAATTGCCTGAAAACGCCTTTAGGGCAGAATATGAGTATCAGCAGCGCCTGAAGTTCAGAATCAAGCGTGTGCTGGCGGACAATGCCTCCATCTTTACCCGCGTGGGTGTTGACGAGAAGAATCTGTATTTCGGTAATTCGCTTGGTTACTGCAAGGCTGTTGACAAGCAGACGGGTGAACTGTGCTGGCAGTACAAGACCGATGCCATGCTCTTCTCGCGCCCTGCCGTGAGCGACAAATATGTGGTTTTGCCCACCAGTGACAAGCGCCTTGTGTGGTTAGACAAAAAGACAGGCAAGGCCAAGTGGCAATACAATGCCGATGGTCCATACGTTGCCGACGGCGTGGTGAGTGACGGCATCCTCTATCAAGGCGGCTACAAGACCTTCCAGGCATGGGACGTGAAGCGCCATCGCCTCTTGTGGCAATATGATAACATCAATAACTATTGCCAGGCAGCGCCTGTAGTTGATGGCAAGGATGTTGTCTTCGGGGCTTGGGACACCTACCTGCGCTCGCTGGACCGCCGCACCGGTGCCTTGCAATGGCAGTGGAACAACGGCAAGAATGTCAACCTCTATAGCCCCGGCAATGTCGTTCCCGTTCTCACTCCCGACCATGTCGTCATCGTAGCACCCGACCGTTTCTCAACGGCTGTTGACCGCAAGAGCGGTGTTGAACTCTGGCGCGAAAAGAACGAGAACAAGGTGCGCGAGAGCCTGGGCCGCAGTGCCGACGGCAAGGTTGCTTATGCCAAGACCATGGATGGCGAACTGGTAGCCATGAGCACCGGAGACCAATACGAATTGTTGTGGAAGGTCGATTTGGGCTTCGGCTACGAGCACGCTCCCTGTATCGTGCTGGAGCATGACGGTTTCATCTATTGCGGTTCACGACGCGGCATGCTGGCGGTTGTCGATGCCGCGACCCATCAGCTGGTATTCACCTCCAAGCTGGGCAGCAGCGAGTTCAACGGTTTTGAAGTCGATAACAACGGCGACATCTACTGCTCCCTGATCGAGGGCACCATCTTCAGCATCGGGAAGTGGAACGTCGCTAACTGTGAATAAACCTAAAATAAAAGAAAAACTATGCCGGGGGCTGATGGCTCTCGGCACAGTTTATATTGTTGATAGGTTGATTATTGCTGTTGGTCCTTAGCAGACGCTAATGAAAGACAATCAATAACAGCCTCTTCGGCATGACTAATTCATCATAACTAAATTGATCAGGGCTGTGATGTCCGACACGTTGATCTCACCGTTGCCATCCATATCGGCGGCCTCGGTGCTGAACGGCGAAACAGTAGCGCCCATGAGGTAATTAATCAGCGTAGTCACGTCGGCCACATTCACATTACCATCCTTGTTCACGTCGCCCAAGAGGAAGGACATGCTGACAGTGAAGTGATGGGGATCCTGTTCGCCGAACACAGGCTGCTGATAGCGGTGTCCCGACTCATCAGCACCGAAGACGTAGTAATTAACCTCTGAAGCATTGTGATAACCCTTGATGTAGCCCACATATTCATCGGGATTGCCTGTGGCAGTCATGTGTGCAGCCTGGTAGGGGCCATTGTCAATGCTGTAATAAACCAGGAGCGAGTCTTGTTTCAGGGGCTTTCCGCTATAGGCGATGAACTTGCTAGTGACAGCAATGGAGTCACCACACTCCTGCGTGCCGTAGAGCACGTTCCTGTGGTCGACATACAGCATGTTGAAGTCCATCACGCCACGCGTGCGGCAGTGCAGGGCATCGGTATTGAGCCACTTGATACTGGAGGATGTGTTGGTCACGCCCACCACCTCATAGCCGGGCATGGCGTCTCTGTAGACCTGGAGTGCGCGTTCGTTGTAAGTGCTGTTGCTGCCCATCGGCACGTAGACGGTCTTGTTGAGGATAAGGCTGTTGGTATAGGGAGCAACGATGCTGCCACCAGGCTCTTCGACGCGGTACACCTTATAGGGATAGCCCCAGCAGCAGTTGGTTGTGGCGAAATAGTTGGCCACTTCCTCATAGTCCTCATATCTGCTGTCGGACTGCGGCAGTTTCGCGATCAGGATTTTATCCGGTGCCAGGTATTTTCCCCAGCAGTCGACATGAGCGATGTAGTCGTTCTGCGGATCGATGGTGATGTGGTAGTTGTCGATGCCGAGGTAGTCAAGCATCTTCTTGCGCACGTCGTCCTCATCATTGTTGTTCTCGTTAAGGACCAAAACGTCGCTAACGGCGTGGCCGCGTCCATCCTCCATCATGTTGCCACCAGTGTGCTTCAGGTTCATGCCATACATGGGGATGTCCCAGAACGTGGCAAAAGCTGAGGGTATCGCATCGTCGTTCTGCCTGGGACGATTATACACGTTGTCGACGATGGCAGGAGTCTTGCCGGCAAAGATATACCAGGGGCCGTAATCGCGCACCCAGTAGGAATCTGAGCTCGCGATCACAAAGGTGACACGATTCATGTTCACCCCTGCGCTGTTGAAGCTCGACCGAGCGCTTGACTGTTGGCTCTGCGTCACGATGCAATAAACCTGGCAATTCTCGGCCAACGATTTAACCAAGGAAACCGGTATGCCCAGCGGATAGCGAATCATCACGCCCTGCATGGGCTCAAACTCTGCCACGAAGCGGGGTGCTTCGGTTGGGGCAGGCGTCTCCGTGAAGTTGCTGGCCCTCAAAGTGGTTCGCATTTCTTCTTCGGACAGGTAGTGGAGTTTTCTCCAATCGGGCGCTTCACGTGTCTGTGCTTGGGCGTTCATGCAACCCATTGTCGACATCAAAGAAGCTAACATGACTAAAGCGAAAAATGTTCTTTTTCTTTTCATAGTAGTTATGAGTTAATTAGAGCTAAAAATGATTTAAATCTTGTGCAAAGGTACTATATTTTTTGAATTGGAGATATTTATTTGCATATTTTTGCCTTTTATGCATGAGGTGTTGTGAACCAAATAACTGTAATTGGTAATGTATAACAATTGGAGATACAAAATTTTGCGTCTCTACTGGCCATCTAGCCGCTAACTCACTGAAATCTTGAATAGAATTTCGTCTAATACACGTTAAAAAAATGCACCCCAAAAGTCTATTATCCAACTTTTGGGGTACAGTTCAATCTTGTTGCTTTCGCCTAGGCAGGTTATTCGTTGGGTTCTTCGGTGTTAAGGGTGATATAGTTGATGAGCATGATCACATCAGTGACGTTGATCTCGTCGTCCTCATACATGTTAGCTGCCTCGGTGTTGATGTCACCCGTGTTAAGGATGATATAATTGATGAGCATAACAACATCCGAGACGTTCACCGCCTTGTCATTATTCACATCGCCCATGAGCAAGGTGTTGGCAGGTTCCCACGGGAACACGAGCTCCTTGTCGCCGGTATATTCAATCCATGCCTTGTTGGCAGGCATGGCTGTGCCAGTAGCCTTGACTACTGCCAGCTTGCCGTCAGCGTTGACGGTGCCCAACACATACTTCTGTGGATCGGTGGGCTTGGTGTAGTTGTTGGCATTGAAGCTTCCCGTTTCGTTGTTAGGCTTGGAATAGGTTATCGTGCCGTCGGTATTACAATAGTAAGTTCCTCTCAGCAGGTTAGTCTCGTCGGCGACTGCTTGGTTGGCCCTGGGGGCGTTAGCCCTGATGGTCACGTCAGGAGCTGAGAAAACGGGTCTGCCCTGGGGAATGAGCTGGCATTCCGCAGGATTGTTGGAGGCGCATTCCAGGATAACAGGCATCTGGGCAGGCACGGTACCGCCTTCGGCAGCCACTTCCTCGAGTTGCAGGGTGCCGTCTTCACCGATTCCTTTCACGGCATAAGCTCTGAGCACCTGTCCGCTGAGCTTGTAGCTGAAGGGAACAAACATGGTCGTGTAATACTTGCCCTCGAACTCAACCTCAGGCACCACGTTAAAGTGATTGACAGGCTCGATGTACCATTTAGCGTTTTGGGCCGAACTAGATGAGTTGATCGCGAATGTGCCATTGTTGTCAACTAGGTAACGGACACCCAATGTCGGATAACCCACAAGAAAGACGTAGGTATTGGATTTCAGCTCAATCTTGGCTGTGTATAATGTGTTAGCACCGCTACCACTGGCTGGGTCAATGGTAATGTAACGGTTTGTGAACTCTAACTCAACGTTTCCTGGATAGGTTCCTGTTGTCAATGTGAGCAGACTGGTGCCCTGGCCAATCAGGTTATAGTCATGATTGGAAGCTTGGGTGCTATACTTCTGAGCGTAAATGATAGAGCCCACATCGATGATGTCGGCATCATTAATCATGTGGATGTCGGTGCCCAGATATTTGCCGGCACATTCCAGCGCACGGGACTGGCCAGCGGAACTGCTGGCGTTGCTTAAGCCACCACAGGCGCCGCCGATGCAAGTCGTGTAATTGAACAGGTCGTTGGTCATCGAGATGTACTCGGTATTGCGATCTGCATTGCGAAAGCGATAATAGCCCGTTCCGCTGAGTTGTGCCATGGAGGGAACGGCGCAGAGTGTTGTCATTGCTATGGCACAAAAGATTCGTAAGGTTTTTTTCATGATGTGTTTGTATTTTATCTTAATTGATGAATGAAAAAAATCGTGAGCAATTCACGACTATGATGTTGTGTAACATTCATAACCATCAATTGCTCACGAGTTCAATAGTGACTTATTCGCCATCAGGCTCGCCAGGCACTTCGGTATCTACATGCATATAGATGAGATACTGGATCAGTGACGTGGCGTCGGTGACGTCGATAACGCCGTTCTGATAGAAATCAGCAGCGACATAGTCATAGATGACATGGAAATTCTCGGGCTCCTCAGGAGACAGCATGACAATGTTGATCAATGCCACAACGTCCGAGATGTTCACAAGACCGTCACGGGTCACATCGCCCTTGATAGCCAGCTTGACGGGATCAAAGTCCTTGGTAACAAGCAATGCCTGGTTGGTCTTGGCCTCCCAGTTGTTGTAGAAACCGAGGTGCTGATCGCCATCGCTCAGCGTGCGGATGACGCAATCAACAGAGCCTTCATCGTTGGTGAAGGTGCACTTCTGGATATCGTCATCGGTCAGACCCCAGAAGTACTTGTTGTTAACCGTACCGGCATACTTGAGCATCAGGTGCTCATACTTCGCAACATAGTTGTTGTAGAAGTTTTCGCCGAACAAGTCTTTAGCCAGATTGAATACCGACTCAACTTGCGGGGTCCTGATCTGGTACTCCTTAATCAGGTAGTCCGGACCAACAAGCAGGTTGTCGGTCAGTGCAGTACCGTCGTTGGTATCCAGTGTCAAGGCAATGGGTCCGGCAGCCAGAGACTTGAGCAGCACAGGAGTCTGAGCGGGAACATTACCGGTCAGGGCTTCGAGCACTGCCACACCCTGCTCGTTGATTCCAGTCACCTTGTAGGCTGTTACTACGGTATCGGGCACTGCGTATGCAAAGTCGGTATAGAGCGTAATGGCATACTCGAGACCAAGCTTGTTAGCTTCGCTAAAGTTCACGGTGAACGTCTCGCGAGGCTGAACATTCCAATAGGTATTGGCAGCATTATTGATGATTTCGGCATTGCCCTCACTGATGTAGTCCACCTTGCCATTCTCCTGCACGATGAAATACTTGGTGTCGGGACGAATCTGCTCGAGCTTGTCAATGTAGTTGCCTAACTCGCCCATCTTATCCTTGTACTCCTCATACTTCGGGTGATTCTTAACCTTCTCGAGGTAGAATGTGGCCGTCTGGTAAGCGAAGTCCCAAACATACTGCTTGTTGGTCAGCACCTGACGATAGAATGCCATGGTCGATGCGTCATCAACAGGCTTAATCAGGTTACCACCCATGCGCTCCCAGATGGTCTGGATGCTGAAGGGAACAAGAATGCTGCTACCGTGGCCGTTGGTCTTCTCGAGCACCTTGTTGATGGCGTCGTTGATGAAGCCTTCGAGCATCGGCAGCTTAGCGTCAACCTTGGTCTGATTCTCAAGATAGAAGTCAACAACGGGCTGCATGCTCGGCGTCTTGCCATAGATGCGGCAGTTGTCAAGCGAGCCTTCCACATACAGGTGATAGTCGAAGCTCTCGTTGAACTTCTCCATGATGGCGTCAAGACCATCTTCACCCAGCAATTCACCAGTGCCCTCGGCGTGGAGCTTGTTGGCAACCATTTGTACCACCTCGGGAACATACCTCATGGCACGGTCGGCATAGCCCTGGAGGTCGGCGCCCTGTGAACGCAGCACCTTAACCTTACCGTTGTTCTCGGTCTGGACACGGATCACAGTACCGGCCTGCTCGTCGATGGCGTTGGTGAACGTCAAGGTCTTGCGGCCCTGTACGTTGGCATACTGGCCACTGCCGTTGTTCATGATCTGATAGTAACCATCGGTGATCTGAACGGGATTCAGCGTGTTGATGGTGTAGGTAGCGCTTGCCTGGTTCTCAGTCCAAACGGTCCTATTGCCCATGGTGACCTTAGCGGTAACAGTACAGCTGTGGTCAACAACAAACGGAGCGGTGTAGGGCTGGAATTCGCCGTCGCCGATCTTGTAGGAGATCAGGGCTCCGGGGGTAGCACAGGCAATAGCCACTTCCTTAGCCTCGGTGTAGTGGCCGCTGCCAGGCATGAAAGTCGGAGCAGCAATCTGTACGGGCAGGTCGATGACATACTCGGCCTCAACGACCTCGCTGCTGGTATAGCCTTCCTTCACGGCGATGGCCTTGATGGTCATGTTCTCGCCAACGGGAATGGCCTCGATGTACTTCGTGCTCTCGGCAGTGGGAACAGTTCCGTCGGTGGTGTAGTAAATGTCAGCACCAGCGGTCTCACAAGCGATGGTCACGTTCTGAACGCTGTTGTAATAGCCAGCGGCAGGCGTGAACGTCGGAGCGGCAACTACGGGCTTGGGCTCTACAGTGATGGTGTAGGTGGCGTAAGTGCCGTTGTAGTTGTCATTGGCAGCACCGGTGGCGGTAATGGTGGTCTCACCAACGCCAACGATGGTCACGTTACCGTTGTTATCAACAGTGGCAACGTTCACATTGCTGCTCTCGTAGGTAACATTCAGGTTGGCCTCGTTGGTCAGGGCAGGAGCGGTGAACGCTTGACCTTCAACGATGGTAACAGCATCAGTAGTGAAGCTGAAGGTGGCGTCGGCCTTGTCGATGGTCAGCGTGTAGGTAGCGTTAGCGCCGTTGTAGTTGTCGTTGGCGGCACCGGTAGCGGTGATGGTCACTTCACCAGCCTTGACGATGGTCACCTTGCCCTCGTTGTCAACAGTGGCAATGGTCTCGTCGCTGCTGCTGTAGGTAACAGCCAGGTTAGCCTCGTTGGTCAAAGCGTTAGCGGGAACCTCTCCGCCGTAGGTGGCGTTGATGGCCTCCTTGGCGAAGGTCAGGGCTGCGTTGGCCTTGGCGATGGTCAAGGTGTAGTTAGCGGTAGCGCCGTTGTAGTTGTCGTTGGCGGCACCGGTAGCGGTGATGGTCACTTCACCAGCCTTGACGATGGTCACCTTGCCCTCGTTGTCAACGGTGGCAATGGCCTCGTCGCTGCTGCTGTAAGTAACGGTCAGGTTGGCCTCGTTGGTCAAAGCGTTAGCGGGAACCTCTCCGCCGTAGGTGGCGTTGATGGCCTCCTCGGCGAAGCTCAAGGTGGCGTTAGCCTTTGCCACAACGAGGGTGTAGCTTACCGAACCTCCATTGTGTGATTCATCACCCTCGGTGGTAGCGGTAACGGTAGCGATACCGGCGCCGACGATGGCCACTTCACCAGTTGCGGGATCAACGGTGGCAACAGTATCGGGCACGCAGCTGTAGGTCACAGTCAGACCAGCGGGGTAGGTCAGCGTGGGCTCCTCAACGTTCTGGTCGCCAAAGGTAGCGTTGACAGACGGCTTGTCGAAGCTCAGGCCGGCAGCCTCCTTGGCCTTGATCTCAACATTATAGGTTGCAGTGCCTGAGAGATAATAGGTATTCTCGGCAGTCGTAGCGGTGATGACGGCGGTGCCGACACCAATGATGGTCACCTTGCCCTCGTTGTCAACGGTGACAACATCGGGATTGCTGCTCGTGTAGCTCTGAACAGTAACACCCTCGGGAGCGGTCAGCTCGGGCTCGGGGAAGTCCTGAACACCCTCATAAACCGAAACACTCGCCGGGTTGAACGACAACTCGGGTGCCTGCTTAGCCAGGGTGGCGGCAGTAGGATAGAACTCGATAGTGCTGTTGTATCTGGTTACAACACCCTCGATGTTATAGTGCTTGCCATCCTCGAGAGCAACATTAAAGTGATTTACCACCTTGTAGGTGTAAGTCACTTCATCGCGATTCTGACCCGCATAGGTGATATTGCCGTCATTGTAGGTGACATCGTCAATCTTGATGTACTCGTTGACGTTATTCTCAACGGTCAGCTCCATGCCAGTGCGGTCAAACGGATCAGCAGTAACGCTCTCACCGCTTGCTTCCACGAACTCAGCCTTTTGGAATTCATTCCACTTATTATAAGGCCTCAATTGGGCATACCAGCCACGCTTGAGGACGTTAGTAGCTTGAACGTTGGGGACAGTCACATTATTATTGCTGGTGCTATAATAGATAACGCCACCACCATTTTCAGCACTCTTGTCACGGATGAAGATATAGTGATAATTGCTGTTGATGGTGCTCTGTCCAGCATAAGTCACAACAGCATCGCCGGTGAAAAGGAAATAGCTGTTAGCAACTACTGTATTGGCAGCAGCTACGGTAGCCACAGTTTGGGGCAGATTGTAGGTAGCCTCGGCAACAGCGCTGTTGGCCATGCCGTCCATCATGGCGATGGCCTTGATGGTCATCGTCGAGTCAACAGCGATGGGCTCGCCGTAAACGGGACTGCTCTCCGTGGGCTCACTGCCATCAACGGTGTAATGGATGGTGGCATCCTCGGTAGCACAGTTGATGGTCACGCTCTGGAAGGTCTTGTAGCTTCCAGCTTCGGGATCAAACGTCGGCGTCTCGACGGTCACGACATAAGGTTCAATCTTGAACGTGTTGTCGTTGGCATTGATCGTGATGTCGTAGGTGCCGGGAGCCATCCTGACGGGCTGAGCATCAACATGGCCCGTGTTAAAGTCAAGGGGATTGAACTCATTGACGGTAGCATCGGTCAACCACCATGCATCGCCGTTCTCGCTGTAAGGAACAAAACGGTAAGGAGCGATATAGTTCCATGCGACCCCGTCAGCGTCGTTAGCAACGCGCTTGGTGAACGAAATCCAGGACATGCCTTCATTGCCGGCGTTGGTTGTCACCCTGACGGTGTAGAGGCCGTCAGCGCCCCTGGTCATAGCAACATAGTTGTTGGGTGCCCAACCACCGTTGTTCACAGTACCCAGGATGTAGAGCGGGCCAGCGTAGTTGTATTCCAGGCTGGCGGCAACATCGGTAGCACCCTCGCTGCTAAAGGTAGCAGTACCCTCGGCATGCAGGGCCAATCCCTGATAGGTCACTGAACTGCTGGTTGCGCTCCAGCCATCGGAAGCCGTAGCGTTCACAGTGCCAGCCGGTTCAACCGTTGCACTGATCGCAGCAGTCTTGTCCTCACCCGTTACATCAGTAATAGTTACCGATGACGGAGTAACAGAAATCTCGGGAGTAACAGGCTCACCACTCACTTTCTTGTACAGAGCAACAGGTTGCTGGTCTGAAATGTAATAGCGGAAACGATTTTGCCCAGTTGTCTTATAATATTGCAGCGTTGGGCCAGCTGAACCCTTGATGGTGACGTTGCCATCATCATCAAATGTAATGGTATTCTGAAGAAGAATTGCACTATTTTCTGCATCCAATCCATTCTTATTGGATTCTCTACCAATACTATATCCGCTAGCACTCCTTAAAGAATAGATATTACCTTCAAGTTTTTTTGCAGTGAAATATGCTTCTTTGTTGGTTTGAATGACTCCATCATTAATCTCAACAGCAAAGATATTGCCTACGGCGTCAAGCGTTGTAAGGCTACCATCAAAAGCAACACCCTGATCCTCACAAACAATCAGATAATCACCTGCAGTGAGCTGTGAAGAGCTGGTGATTTTGCGATATTGTGTGAGAGAACTAGGATCATTGATGGTGTAAGTCGCCTCGGCAACTTCGCTGTTTGTCATGCCGCTCTTGACGGCAATGGCCTTGATGGTCATCGTCTCATCGACCGTGATAGGAGTGCTGTAAACAGCACTATTCTCATCAGGCGTATCACCATTAGTGGTATAGTGGATAGTAGCCCCCTCGGTCGCACAAGTAATCGACACACTCTGTGCAGCGTAGTAAGTTCCCTCTTCAAGTGAGAAGGTCGGCGTTCCTACCGTTTGAGGCGTGTCACCACCTTCAGATTCATAAGTAACAGAGAACTGTGTAATTTTAACTTGACCGTTTGTGGCACTACCAATATTACCAACAGTAAAAGTAACAGAAGCAGCGTTGACTGATACGTCATCGCCGCTTGTTACTTGAGTACTACCCAAATTAAGACAACCAGAGTTGGCTACTGAAAATGTTAAGCTTACAGTTTTAATTGTGGAGCCTTCTGCAGCAGCCACGGTAACATTGCCGTTCTGATTCTGATAAAGACGCCAATCCTTGGTCGTGTTTCCAAAAATACCTCCACAATTAGGAGCTCCCGTGGTGGAAATATTGATGTTATCATCAAGGTTGAAACTGGTATAACACTTACCATCGCCGCCTCCATTTACCCAACCATACTGACTCACTAATTCATTAACAGTTTTAGTTACGGTTACGGTCACTGTTTCGGCCCAGGCTGGCGGTATCGCTAGAACCAGGGCCGCTAAGAAGAATAGTAGTTTAAAATTCAGATACTTCATAAGCGTAAATTTAATGGTTAATAAAGAGTTAATAGAAAAGAGTATAATTATTTGATATACAATCGTTTAATCGCACAATATGATACAGCAAAATGCGAGATTAATAACCAACAAGTATATTTTGCCGCAAATATACTAAATAATGTTATAAATGGCAATTATATTGAAGAAAAAATTATCAAGAATATTCTTATTAAAACCGATAAGTGAGGGAAACAAAAAAACAGCCGCTTTTTGAGCGACTGTTCTGTTGTAGTATTGCGAGCTTCTAGCTCGTAAGTGACAAACTCAATCGAAGTGCTTGCGGCGGAAGATGAAATTGTGACCCAGGTACTTGTCGCGCACGGTCGGGTTGTCGGCCAGTTCTTCGCTGGTGCCCTGAAACAGGATTTTGCCCTCGAACAGCAGATAGGCCCTGTCGGTGATGCTCAGCGTCTCGGGGGCGTTGTGGTCGGTGATGAGAATGCCGATGTTCTTGCTCTTGAGGCTATAGACAATGCTCTGGATATCTTCGACGGCAATGGGATCGACACCGGCAAACGGCTCATCGAGCATGATGAAACGCGGGTTGATGGCCAGGCCACGGGCAATCTCGGTGCGGCGGCGCTCGCCACCCGACAGGCGGTTACCAAGATTCTTGCGCACCTTCTGCAGGTGGAACTCGCTGATGAGCTGCTCGAGACGGTCTTTCTGTTCGGCGGGCGTGAGATCGGTCATCTCGAGCACGGTGCGGATGTTGTCTTCGACACTCAACGTGCGGAACACCGAGGCCTCCTGTGGCAAGTAACCGATACCCAACTGGGCACGGCGATAAACGGGTAGGGTAGTGATGTCCACATCGTTGAGAAAAACACGGCCCTCGTTAGGCGTCACCAGGCCTGTTGTCATATAGAAGGTCGTGGTCTTGCCCGCGCCGTTAGGCCCCAGCAGTCCCACGATCTCGCCTTGATGTACATTGATGGAAACATGGTTGACCACCGTGCGCTGGCGATATTTCTTCACCAGATTGTCGGTGCTCAACACGAGTGTGCCGGCTTCACCCGAGGCATTGAGCCTCTCGGCTGTCGCCTTGTCACCGGGTTTGGCCGAAACCTTGTTCTCCTTGTTGGATCTGTTGCCGTTGTGTTGCCAGGGCAGTTTCATTTCTTCTTGTTGGTGGTCAGGCGACCCTTGATGTAGTCGGTGATGAGGTTGATAGCCACCTCATTGTTGCCGCCCTCGGGGATGATGATGTTGGCAAACTTCTTGGTCGGTTCAATGTGCAGCTGGTGCATGGGCTTGAGCACTTTCTGGTAGCGGTCGATGACAGCCTGGGCAGTGCGGCCACGCTCGATGCAGTCACGTGAGATCACGCGGATCAGACGGTCATCACCGTCGGCATCGACAAACACCTTGATGTCCATCATCTTCCTCAGACGGGCGTCGCTCAGCGCCATGATGCCCTCGATGAGCACCACGTCATGCGGACCCATGGGAACCGTCTCCTTCTGGCGGGAGCAAGTCAGGTAGCTGTAGGTGGGCATCTCGATCGACTCGCCGCGCTTGAGCATCTTCACGTGCTCGAGCAGCAGGTTCCAGTCGAAGGCTGCCGGCTCATCAAAGTTGATGTTCTGACGCTCCTCGACAGGCACATGGCTCGAGTCCTTGTAATAGGAGTCTTGCGAAATAACACCAACCTCGCCCTCGGGCAAGCGTTCCATAATTTTGCGAACCACAGTGGTTTTACCTGAGCCGGTACCGCCGGCAATACCGATGATAATCATAACATTAAGTTCTTTTTAGAGGTCATTGTAAATGCTCGATTGCGGCCTTAAGTCACAATTCAAACATACAAAGATAGTCAATTTGTGACAAACCGATGAAGTTTTTTTGAGAAAACTTGACAAAACTGTAATTTTTTGTTGGACCAAGATGGATTTGACATGTCACATTTGCTGACAAAGTGTCACCTCGCCGTGTTTGGCACACGGTTTGCATATTGTTGGGCGGTTACCTGTATAAAATGGTGACCGACATCAGACTTTAGACCTCTAGCGTCAACCGTCACGAGGCTAAGGACTGAAAACAGAAATTAGAATCAAACAAACATTAAAAACATAAAAACAAAGAAAGAGAGATTAAATTATGGGTAAGATTATTGGTATCGATTTAGGAACGACGAACTCGTGTGTTTCGGTTTTGGAAGGCTCCAAGCCTGTTGTTATCCCCAACAGCGAAGGCCGCAATACTACGCCTTCGGTAGTTGCTTTCAAGGATGGTGGCGAGCGCATTGTGGGCGACCCCGCTAAGCGTCAGGCCATCATGAATCCCACGGGTACCGTATTTTCTATCAAGCGTTTCATGGGCGAGCAGTATGACCACGTCTTGAAGGATGTGGAGCGCATGCCCTACAAGGTGGTGAACAACGGCAGCAACCAGCCCCGCGTTGAGATTGCCGGCCGCCAGTACACCCCGCAAGAGATTTCGGCCATGATTCTTCAGAAGATGAAGAAGACTGCCGAGGATTACCTGGGCACCACTGTTGACGAGGCTGTCATCACCGTGCCTGCCTACTTCAACGATGCTCAGCGCAAGGCCACCAAGGAGGCCGGCGAGGTTGCCGGACTGAAGGTGCAGCGCATTGTCAACGAGCCCACCGCAGCCGCTCTGGCCTATGGTCTTGACAAGGACAACAGCGACAAGAAGATTGCCGTGTTTGACTTGGGTGGCGGTACATTCGATATTTCAATCCTGGAATTGGGCGACGGCGTGTTCGAGGTGAAGGCCACCAATGGTGACACCCACCTGGGCGGCGACGACTTCGACCAGCGCATCATCACCTGGCTGGCCGATGAATTCCAGCAGGAGAACAACATGGACCTGCGCAAGGACCCCATGGCACTGCAGCGCCTGAAAGAGGCTGCCGAGAAGGCCAAGATCGAGCTCTCCAGCTCGACCAGCACCGAGATCAACCTGCCTTACATCACCCAGCTCGACGGCATGCCCAAGCACTTGGTAAAGACGCTGACGCGCGCTAAGTTTGAGCAGCTCTGCGACGACCTGATCCAGAGCACTATCGAACCCTGCCGCAAGGCGCTTGCCGATGCCGGCCTGAGCACCAGCGACATCAACGAGGTGATCCTCGTGGGCGGTTCGACCCGTATCCCCGCTGTTCAGCAGATTGTGGAGAAGTTCTTCGGCAAGGCTCCGTCCAAGGGTGTTAACCCCGACGAGGTAGTCGCTGTGGGTGCCGCCATTCAGGGTGGTGTGCTCACCGGTGATGTCAAGGACGTGCTGCTGCTCGACGTAGTGCCCCTGAGTGTAGGTATCGAGACGCTGGGTGGCGTGATGACCAAGCTGATCGAGGCTAACACCACCATTCCCGCCCGTCGCAGCCAGGTCTTCTCGACCGCTGCCGACAACCAGCCCGAGGTTGAAATCCACGTCCTGCAGGGCGAGCGTCCCATGGCTAAGGACTGCAAGACCCTGGGGCGCTTCCACCTCGATGGCATCGCTCCCGCTCCCCGTGGCATTCCTCAGATCGAGGTGACCTTTGAGGTCGATGCCAACGGTATCATGAACGTGAGCGCCAAGGACAAAGCTACCGGCAAGGAGCAGAGCATCCGCATCGAGGCTTCGAGCGGCCTGAGCGACGCCGAAATCCAGCGCATGAAGGATGAGGCCGAGGCTAATGCTGCTGCCGATGCCGCCGAGAAGGAGCGCATCGACAAGATCAACGGCGCCGACGCCCTGATCTTCCAAACCGAGAAAGTGCTCAAGGACAGTGGTGACAAACTGCCCGCCGACATCAAGAGCCAGATCGAGGGTGCCTTGAACAAGCTGAAAGATGCTCACAAGAGCCAAGACCTCGCAGCCATCGACACCGCATCGGCCGAACTCAACTCGCTGTTCGAGAAGATGTATCAGCAGGCAGGTGGCGCACAAGGCCAGCCCGGTGCAGGCTTCGACCCCAATAACATGGGCGGCTTCCAGGGTGGTCCCCAGCAGGGTGGCTCCCAGAATCAAGGCGGCGACAACGTCGAGGACACCACCTACGAAGAAGTGAAGTAATTTTCATAGCAAAGTTAATAACTTGAGAAAAAGCGTGTTGTATCAATTACAGCACGCTTTTTCTTTTGTCAAACGATTGCATGAAGGGCTATCTTGTTGTGGTTCAAGCGACAAGGTGGTTTTATGGCCATTTTTGCAGGTATCCTTATAAGCTTGATTTTTAGTACGTTATGATATTTAGATGTTGATTGTGGTGTGTTTTTAGTTGAAATTTGAGGATTTTTTTGTACCTTTGTGCCCAAATTTTCAATGTTTAACTACTGAGTAATGTTGGACTTACTGTTTGAAACCAGTTGGGAGGTCTGTAACAAGGTTGGAGGCATCTATGCGGTGCTGTCGACCAAGGCTAAGACCCTTCAAAAACGATATAAAGACAACCTGATCTTTATTGGCCCCGACCTGTGGAGCGAGGATACGCCATCGCCTTATTTCATCGAGGGCAAGTCACCGCTATCGGCCTGGCTTGCTCAGGCTCAGCTGCCCGAGGGCATGCGCGTGAGGGTAGGGCGCTGGGATGTTCCCGGCAAGCCTGTTGCTTTGCTGGTGACCTATGACACCCTGTATCGCTACAAAGACGCGCTTTACACCGAGATGTGGAATCGCTATCGCGTGGATTCGCTGCATGCCTACGGTGACTATGACGAGTCCTGTATGTTCGCCTATGCCGCCGCTCTTGTGATTGAGAGCATTGTCAAGTGGAAAGACAACCCTGAACTTAAGGTCGTAGCCCACTTCGACGAGTGGACGACCGGTATGGGTCTGCTCTATCTCAAGGCTCATCTGCCACAGGTGGCGACGGTGTTCACCACCCATGCCACGAGCATCGGTCGCAGCATCTGCGGCAACGGCAAACCCCTGTATGACTACATGGAGGGGTACCACGGCGACCAGATGGCCGGCGAACTCAACATGCAATCCAAGCACTCGCTCGAAAAAGCCGCAGCCCATGCTGCCGACGCTTTCACCACCGTGAGCAATGTCACGGCCCGCGAGTGCCAACAATTGCTGGAACGTTATCCCCTGGTGACGCCCAACGGCTTTGAGCAGAACTATGTTCCCAAGGGCAGCAAGTTCACGGCCATGCGGACGGCTGCACGTCAGCGCATGTTGAAGGTGGCAGCTTGTCTCACGGGACAGCACTATGCCGACGACACGCTGATTGTCGCCACATCGGGCCGCCTTGAGGTGCGCAACAAGGGCATCGACATCTATCTGGATGCCGTTGCCTCGCTGCGCAAATCCCTTGGCTTTGTCTCCAGTAAGCGCAAGGTGATTGCCCTGGTGCTGGTACCTGCGTGGATGAAGTCGCCCCGTGCCGACCTGATTGAGAATCTCCATGCCGCCAAGCCTCATCGCCTGTTCGATCCGGTAATCACCCATCACTTGCATAATCAGGACTGCGATCCCATCTATAACAGGATCAATATGTTGGGGTTCCACAACGACCCCAAGGACAAACTGACCATCATCGATGTGCCTTGCTACCTGAACGGCAATGACGGCATCTTTGACATGTCCTACTATGACCTGTTGCCCGGCCTTGATGCGGCTGTGTTCCCGTCCTATTACGAGCCATGGGGCTACACGCCGCTCGAGAGTGCAGCCTTTGGCGTTCCCACAATCACTACCGACCTGGCCGGTTTTGGCCAGTGGGTGCTGGACCGTTTCGGCGACGACTCCGACCGCTACGGCGTGAAGGTGCTTCACCGCACCGACGGCAACTACGAGGAGACCTACAGGTCGATCGCGATGAGCATGATGAACCTGTATGTGATGAGCGATAAAATGAACCGCGCTATCCGCAATGCCAACCGCACGACCAGCAAGGCCGCCTCGTGGGACAACTTCATCGGCTGCTATGACGAGGCCTACACCTATGCTCTCGACAAGGCCGCCGAACGCAATGAAAAGAATATTAACGAAAACAATTAAAATCATAACTACTCTATAATTTTATGAAATTTCAAGTAAGCAACAGCAACGACCCGCAGTGGAGAAGTATCACTGTGAAGTCTCAGTTACCTGGCAAGCTCCAGAAACTGAATGAACTGTCCCGCAACCTGTGGTGGGCCTGGAACACCGAGGGCAAGACCCTGTTCCACGACCTGGACCGTGACACCTGGCGTGCCACCAGCGAGAATCCCGTGAAGACGCTCGCGCGCCTCACCAATGAGAAGATCAAAGCCATCCAGGCCGACTCGGTCATGATGGCGCGCATCGATAGCACCTACGAGCTCTACAAGGAATACATGAAAAAGCCCCTGCGCAGCGACATCCCTTCGATTGCCTATTTCAGCATGGAGTATGGCCTGTGCAACGCCATCAAGATTTATTCGGGTGGCTTGGGTATCCTTGCCGGTGACTATGTCAAGGAGGCAAGCGACCGTTGTGTCAACATGACCGCCGTGGGTTTCCTGTACCGTTATGGTTACTTTACCCAGACGCTCTCGATGGATGGCCAGCAGATTGCCAACTACGAGGCACAGAACTTCCATCAGCTGCCCATCGAGCCGGTGCTCGACAAGGACGGCAATCAACTCGTGCACGAGGTGCCTTATCCCGGCCGCACCATCTATGCCAACGTGTGGAAGGCCAATGTGGGCCGTGTGACGCTTTATCTGCTCGACACCGATGTGGACCAGAACAGCGAATACGATCGCGAGATTACCCACAAGCTCTACGGCGGTGACTGGGAGAACCGCATCAAGCAGGAATACCTGCTGGGCATCGGCGGCGTGCTGCTGCTCAAGCGCCTGGGCATCAAGGCCGACATCTATCACTGCAACGAGGGCCATGCTGCACTGTTGAACCTGCAGCGCCTGGTGGATTATGTGCAGGAAGAGGGTCTGAACATCAACGAGGCACTCGAGGTTGTTCGCGCCACTTCACTCTATACCGTCCACACCCCTGTACCTGCAGGTCACGACTACTTTGACGAGGAACTCTTCGGCAAGTACATGGGCGGTTTCCCCGAGCGCCTGGGCATCACTTGGCAAGAGCTCATGGACATGGGCCGTGAGAACCCCGGCAGCGATGAGCGCTTCTGCATGAGCACCTTCGCCTTGAACACCTGTCAGGAGAGCAACGGCGTGAGCTGGTTGCACGGCGAGGTGAGCAAGAAGATGTTCGCCGGCATTTGGAAAGGCTTTGCCCCCGAGGAGTCACACGTGGGTTACGTCACCAATGGTGTGCACATGCCCACTTGGGCCGCCAGCGAGTGGAAGGTCTTCTACAGGCAAGTGCTGGGCGAAGACTTCCTTGAGCATCAGGAACTCGAATCGTCATGGGCTCCCTTGATGAATGTCCCCGACGAGAAGATTTGGGAGATGCGCATGACGATGAAGCAAAAGTTCATCCGCTTCGTCAAGCGTGACTTCAAGGAGAGCTGGCTCAAGAACCAGGGCGATCCCACCCGCATTGCCAACATTGTGGACAAGATCAACCCCGATGCACTGCTCATCGGTTTCGCCCGCCGCTTTGCTACCTACAAGCGCGCCCACCTCATTTTCAACGATCTGGACCGTCTCAAGAAGATTGTCAACGATGAGCGCTACCCCGTGCAGTTCATCTTTGCCGGCAAGGCACATCCCGCCGACGGTGCTGGCCAGGGCCTGATCAAGCGCATCATCGAGATCAGCAAGATGCCCGAGTTCCTGGGTAAGATCATCTTCCTTGAGAACTACGACATGACGCTCTCTAAGCGCCTCATCACCGGTGTTGACGTGTGGTTGAACACCCCGACGCGTCCCCTCGAGGCCTCGGGTACCTCAGGCGAGAAGGCCGAGATGAACGGTCTGCTCAACTTCTCGGTACTCGACGGCTGGTGGTACGAAGGCTATCGTGAGGGTGCAGGCTGGGCACTTACCAGCAAGCGCACCTACACCGATCAAGATCAGCAGGATAGACTCGACTCGGCAACCATCTACTCGATGCTCGAGAACGAGATCATCCCCTTGTATTTTGCCAAGAACAGCAAGGGCTATTCTCCCGAGTGGATCCAGTACATCAAGAACTCGATGGTTCACATCGCCCCCAACTACACCATGTCCCGCATGATGCGTGACTACTTCGACAAGTTCTATAAGCCCCAGGCCGAACGTGCCCACAAGCTTATGGCTCACAAGTATGCTCTCGCTAAGGACATCGTGGCTTGGAAAGAAAAAGTCGCAACAGTTTGGGACAACGTGCACCTTGTCGGCGAGATCATGGGCAACCGTGATGCCATTGCCGAAGGTAAGGCCGACATCGATGTCACCATGCGCCTCGACACCGCTGGTCTGGGCGATGACGTGAAGCTCGAACTTGTTGTTTACCGCGATGACGACGATGGGCAGACCAAGTTCTTCCGCTCGGCTCCTTTCGAGGTGATTGGTCGCGACGGTGGCATCCTCACCTATAACTGCAAGGTGCCCTTCCACGAGAACGGCTTGTTCCACTTTGCCTACCGCGCTTACCCCTGGAACGAGAACCTGCCTCACCGTCAGGACTTCGCTTACCTCAAGTGGTTCTAAGGCTTATGCTGCTTCGCAGCAGTTTAGAGTTTAGAGGCTCAGCTTCTGAGATTTGACTGCAAAACTAAAACGGGAACGACGCATTGACGTGTCGTTCCCGTTTTTTATGCTGCCATGCAGCGGTTTAGAGAATAGGGGGCATTTGCATTTAATCTTTGTTGTCAATGGGTCGATGGCTTGTAGAGACGCAAAATTTGGCGTCTCCTATTGATGAATCTTGCCGATATGCGGCCCTTGAGACGCAAAATTTTGCGTCTCTACAGATTGGGGACATGAGGCATCACGGTTTTGGTGTATAGGGTTCCGATGTTTTGTGTCGTTTCTGTTATTTTGTTGTTTTCGTGATTTTGGGGGTTATGATTTTTATTAAAAATCATTGGATTTTTGTTTGCTGTTTACAATTGTTTTGTAACTTTGCTAGATTAAAATGGCTAATTATACCCATGAGGGAAAGCTAAATGTTTGGCAAAAAGGGAAATATGTTCTCCAAGCTGGCTGGCTGGTTGTCGGCCGGTGTGCTTGGCCTGGTGGCGGCTCTGCCGTTTGCCGCCTATATCCCATGGGTACAGAACAAAGCTGCTGACATAGCCGCCGAGTATGCCAGCAAGAAGACCGGCAAGGACATCAGCGTTGGCGACGTGAGGGTTCGTTTCCCCCTGGATGTATCTGCCACCGACGTGCAGGTCATCGACGAGAACGGTGACACGCTGTTCAAGGCCGACGAGGTGAAAGCCAACGTCAAACCCGGGCCGCTGCTGGACAAGAAAATCGATGCCGACAATGTCTCGCTCAAGGGTGCAAAGAGCCAAATCAAGACCGAGGACGGCTCTACAGATCTTGACGTGGATGTGGATGAGGCTACGGTCGATAAAGCCCAGGTGGATCTGAACAACAACAAGGTGGACGTGGGCAACGCAGCCCTCAAGGGCGGTAAGGCCAAGATGAGCTATAAGCCCGAGAAAAAGAAACCTGAGCCCGACAAGGAACCCTCCAAACCGTGGAAGTTGAATGCCGACAAGGTAACGGCTGATGACGTCGATTTCAAGATGGACATGAAACCCACCATCGACAATCTCGATGCCAAGGTGGGTCATGCCGAGGCACGGGATGTGAAAGTTGATACCGGCGAACAGACCGTGGATGTGGGCGAACTGGACATCGACAAGGCTGATGTGAAGTACGAGCACCCCAGCGAGAAGGACGCCAAGCAATACAGCAAAGACCATCCCATGCCCAAGAATCCCAAACCCGACAAGGCCGATGACAAGCCCTGGAAGGTCAAGGCCGGCAAGGTGCGTGTCAAGGACAGTAAGGGAAAATATGGCCAGACCGGGAAAAAGCCCAATAAACCCGGCACTACGCTCGATCCTGATAACATCGAGGTCGAGGACGTCAATGCTGCCATCGATGACTTTGAAATGGACGGCGATAACATCAAGGTGCCTGTCAAGCACTTGAGCGGCAAGGAGCGTAGCGGTCTGCAGGTCAAGGATGCCAGTGGCACCGTCAACAAGAACAAGAACGGTATTGACCTGAACGACGTGAAGCTCAAGACCAAGGGCAGCGACATTAAGCTCAATGGCCATGTGGACCAAGATATGCTTGACGGCAAACCCAACGGAAAGGCCACCATCGACACCGACAGCAAAATCGACCTCAACGAGGTGGAGAAACTCGTGCCCGATGCCCGCAAGGCACTCAAGGACATCCCGCACAACAAACCCGTCAAAATCAAGGCTAAAGCCCGTGGCAACGATAAGCGGGTTGACATCCACTCGCTCGATGCCGACGTCCCCGGTGTGGGCCGCATCAAGGGCAAGGGTACCATCTATAACCCCACCGACATGGACCGCATGAAGGCCGACCTGGATACCGAGGTGGACCTCAGGGATCCCAGTGTGCTGAACAAGATGCTTGGCCTTGACGACGTGAAACTGCCGCCGATGAAGATGAGCGGCAAGATCAACAAGGAAGGCTGCAAGTGGGTGGCCCGCAACCTGCGCATCTCGACCGGCGGCGGCACAATGCGTGGCGACGGCTATTACGACGTGTGCAACGAGAACTACGATGTTGATGCCGCATTCAACAACTTCCCCGTCAAGTCGTTCCTGCCCGATTATGACGTCAGGAATCTCACAGGCAGCATCAATGCCCGCGGTCACGGCTTTGACTTTACCGACTGCGGCTCCACCTGGACCGACGCGACTGTCAATCTGGCCAGTGTGCGCTATAACGGCAACCATTATGGCAACCTCAAGGCCCGCGGCAAACTGCGCAGCGGCTATGCCGACGTGTATGCCTCCAGCGCCAATAAGGGGGCAGACCTTGACGTCAATGCCCACGGCACCATCTGTAACGACCACTACGTGTTTACCGCTAATGGTGACGTGCGTGACCTGGATTTGAACCGTCTGGGCATGTATGACGGCATCTGCAACGGCAAGACGAAACTGCATGCCAAGGGTGACATCAACCTGCGCACCCAGGAGTGGGATGCCGACCTCACGCTCCTTGACATCGACTGGCAACTGGACAGCAGCCTGTTCGTGACCGATGAGGCTCATGGCTCATTGCACAGCACACCGTGGCTCACCTGTATCATGGTCGAGAACGAGGATACCTATGCACACCTGAACTCACCGATGGGCATGATGGAGTTAGCCAAGAAATTCGGCAATACTGCCGACGAGTTCAAGCGTCAGTACAACGAGCGCTGGCTTGATGTGGAGCGGTTGAAAGAGCCGATGCCTTATTTCGACTTTGACATGCACATGGGTACCGACGGACTTGTGCAGCGCTACCTGCAGCAAAAGGAAATTGACTTCCGCGACATCAGTTGCGAGATAAGCCGCGACACCAGCATCTATATTGATGGCCGTGCCCACGGCATCAGCATTGCCGAGACCAATATCGACACCATCACCATCCACGCCAACGAGTTGCAGAACGAATATCTGGCCTTCAACGCCCATATGGGTAACCGTCCCGGTACTTGGGACGAGTTTGCCACGGTGGACATTGAGGGAGGCTTGAAAGGCCCAGCGGTGGACTTCATGCTGCACCAGCAGAACATCAAGCATGAGACAGGCTATCGCCTGGGCTGCAATGCACGCTTGACCGATGACGAGGTGCGCATGCGCCTGTTTGGCAAGGGCAATATGGTTATCGGTTATCGCGACTGGACCGTCAACGATGACAACTATGTGAATGTGGATTACCGCACCCGCATGCTGGATGCCAACTTGAAGCTGCAGAGTGACAGCAGCAGTGTGGAACTGATGACCACACGCCTGCCAGGAGAGGGAACCGAGAATATCCAACTCAACATCGACAACCTCATGCTTGAGGAGTGGACCCGCATCCTGCCGATGCTTGACAAGACCAGTGGCACTCTCAATGCCAATGTCGATATCAATTGGGACGGCACCAATGCTGATGGTGACGGTGCCATCAACATCAAGGACTTTGTCTATAACGGCAAGCCTGAGGGCGACGTGAGACTCAACGCCGACTTTGATTTCGACCCGGCAACTGCCACCACAGCACTTACTGCCGACCTCATTCTTGACGGCAAGCGGTCGGTTACCTTGCGAGGCTCGCTCAACGATGCTATAGCCGACACGCCGCTCAATCTGGAGGCAAACTTCGAACGCTTCCCGTTGTCACGTGCCAATGCATTCATTCCCGGTGACTACATCTGGCTTGACGGTTATGCCTTGGGTACGCTCAAAGTGACCGGCTCGATGGATAATCCTCAACTCCATGGCTATTTCACTGCCGACTCGGCAACGGTCAACCTGCCACGCTACGGCAGTTCGCTGAAGTTCGCTCCCGACCGCATTCCCATCGACGACAACGTCATCACGTTCAATAACTACAAACTCATCGGCTCCAACCTCAGCCCCGTGATACTCAACGGCACTGTGGACCTGCGAGACCTGAACAATATGGTGATCGACCTGAAAGCCAACGGTCGTGAGGTGCAATTCATGGACAGCAAGCAGGATGATGTAACGCAGATCTTCGGTAAGGGACTTGCTGACATCAATGCCACCGTCAAGGGCCACGGAGACATCATGAGTGTGCGCGCCGATGCCACGCTACTGTCAGGCTCCAATATCACCTATGTGATGAAGGACGATATCTCGCAGCTATCCAAGACGGTTGACGAGAACATGGTGACCTTCACCGACTTCAACCATCCTGCCCCCATTGCTGTCTTAGTTACCGGAAAGGGCAGCAGTGCAACCAATATCCTGGCTAATATTACCGTGCAACAGGGCGCCAGAATTAATGCATACCTGTCTGAAGACGGACAGAATCGTGCGGCTATCGATGGTAGTGGCCGACTGAAATACACCCTTGATTTTGCCGGAAAGGACAACTTGACAGGAACCTACACGATTTCCAGCGGCAACCTGCGGTACACGCCTCCCATGATTTCACAGAAAAACTTTAGTATCACCCCTGGCAGCTCGATCACCTGGACCGGAGAGATGCTCAATCCCCAGCTTAACCTCAAGGGAACGGAGCACGTCAGGACCAGTGTACAGGGCCAACAGAATCTTGTCGATTTCATCATTTATGCCAATGTGGGCGGTACGCTCAGTGCCATCGACTTGAATTTTGACTTGAGTTGCGAGAATAACCCCTTTGTGCAGGATGAACTGCAGACCCTGGGCGAGAACAAGCGTTCAGAGGAGGCCATCAATCTGTTGCTATATAACACTTATAGGGGTGCAAATGCCGGTGAAAGCAAATTCCTGGAAACATCGGCCACGACTGCCCTGTTCTCCTTCCTTCAGTCCAAGCTTAATGCTTGGGCAGCGCAGACCCTGCCCGGCATCGACCTGTCCTTCGGTATTAATCAGTATGTGGGTACCCAAGGCAATGGCACCAGGACCAGCTATAGCTACCGTCTCGCCAAGACACTGTTCAACGACCGTTTCAAGATAGTCGTAGGCGGCGAGTACAATACCAACGCTGCCCAGGAAGAGAATATCGCCAGCAATCTCTTTAACGAAGTATCGCTGGAATACTACCTCAACGATGTAGGCAGCCGTTACCTCAAGCTCTTCCGCCACATGAGTTACAAAAACGTGATGGAAGAGAAGGTGGCCGAGACCGGTGTAGCCTATGTGCTCAAGCGCAAGCTCACCAACCTGAAGAACCTCTTCACCTTCAAGCACTCGCGCGAATATCTGTTGCGTGACTCGCTCGAGAAGGCTCGCAAGGCCGAGTTGAAACTGCTGGAGAATGCCATCAATGCCATCTCAGAGCAAAAGCAGGAGGAGCAGACCTTCACTGTGCCCCTTGACAGCGAGGATATCAATAAACCCGTTGTAACACGAAAGAAAGATGATGAGAACAACGAATAGGACATACCTGATGATGAGCCTTGTGCTGGCTGCGGTGTTCGCTTTGTTGGCGACGTCTTGCTCGACGACCAAGAAACTGGGTGAGGGTGATGTGCTCTACACGGGAGTGAAACACCTCAAGTACCACGAGGACAGTGTCAAGATTGACGAGGGCGTGAAGGCCGACATCTTCACGGCTATCAATGTCCGTCCCAACAATCCGCTTTACTCGCCCTATTACCGCACGCCGTTCCCCTTCGGACTTATGATCTACAACAACATCGACGAGAATGCGACGGGCTTCAAGGGCTGGCTGTACAAGCACTTTGCCGCCAAGCCGGTACTCATCAGGCGAGTGAATCCCCAGGCTCGTGTCGATATGATCAACACCATCCTGCGCAACAACGGCTATTTCACTTCTTCGGCATCCTACACGCTGAATCCTTCCAGTAATCCCAAGAAGGCTAAGATATCCTACGATGTCAACGTTCACGCGCCTTACACCATCGGCAACGTGGAGTATATCGGTGGCAAGGATCCCTTAATTCAGATGGTGGACTCGCTGGCTCGAGCCAATCAATATCTGCAGACGGGCAGCCGCTACTGCTTGGACTCGCTGAGTGCCGTGCGCATCGATATCACCAACTTCGTTCGCAATCATGGCTACTACTTCTTTAGGCCTGAATACATCCAATACCTTGCCGATAGCGTTCAGGACCAAGGCATCATCCACATGCGCATGGTCGAGGCTAACGATATCCCTAATAACGCCAGGATGCGTTACCGCACCAATGATATTGTGGCAACGGTGGTCAACGACGATGGGGTGGGTGAGCCCGACACCATTGAGTCCCCGCGTTGCACCCTCATCAAGTATGAACCGGTCTATATCAAGGACAATGTCATCCCGTCATGCATCCGTACCCGCAAGGGAAGCCTGTTCCGCATCAGCAGCATCGACCGCACCCAAGTCGCCTTGTCGCAACTGGGCATATTCAGCACTGTTGACATTCAAGTCACGCCGCTGGACAGCGTCACTCCCGAGGGGGACGGTCTGCTCGATCTTGCCATCAACTGCCAGTTGGACAAGCCGTGGGAGGTCACCTTTGAGATGCGTGGCACGTCCAGCAACAGCTACCTCGGCCCGGGTGTCGATATCGGTGCCAGCCACAAGAACGCATTTGGAGCAGGCGAGAAATTCTCGGTTGACATCTATGGTGACTATGAATGGCAGACTGGTGGCTCAAGCGGCCTGAAGGGTGCTGAATTCAACTCCTATGAGTTCGGTATCGAGTCCAAACTGGATATCCCCCGATTGTTGGCACCCAAGTTCCTGTATCCCTCACGTCGTTACACCAACTGGACCCGTTTCTCGTTGAGTGCCGACCTGATGAACCGCCCGCACTGGTTCAAGATGTCGCAGCTATCCTTGGCCGCTACATGGGAATGGCATGCCAACCGTTATTCCAGTCACATGCTCACGCCGTTCAAGCTCACCTATAACCGTCTGTTGAGCACCAGCGAGAAGTTTGACACGATCATGAACGACTCGACCAACCTGGCACTGAGGCAGAGTTTCACTAACGTGTTCATCCCCAAGATTGAATACACCTATACCTATGACAGGGACGTCACGCCAATCGACCACATCAATTTCACTGCAAGTGTTTCCGAGGCTGGCAATATCGCTTCCGGCATCTGGTCATTGTGTGGAGTCAATGGAACCAAGAAATTGTTGGGAACACCGTTCTCACAGTTCGTCAAAGTGCAGGGACAAGTAATATGGACGCGTTACTTCAGCCATCAATCGGCCTTAGCGACAAGAGTGTTCCTGGGCGCTGCCCATGCCTATGGCAATAGTGATGAACTGCCCTACAGGGAGCAGTTCTATGTGGGTGGTTCCAATTCGGTGAGGGCCTTCAATGTGCGCACTTTGGGACCAGGTAGTTATCACCATCCTAATGACAGTGCGAGAATACCTTTTTATGACCAAACGGGTACATTCAAGTTCGAGGCCAATGCCGAATACCGTTTCCCCATTGTTGGCTACTTCAAGGGTGCCGTCTTCCTGGACGCCGGCAATATCTGGCTGTTGAAGGATGATCCGAATCGCCCTGGCGGCCAGTTGAAGATGAAGAATTTCTTCAAGGATTTGGCTCTGGGTACTGGCATCGGTCTGCGCTTCGACATGTCGATGCTCGTCGTGCGTGCCGATTTGGGTCTAGCCATCCATGCCCCCTATGACACGGGCAAGAGCGGATACTTCAACATCCCCAGCTTCAAGAAAGGCTATGCCTTCCACCTTGCCATCGGTTACCCCTTCTAGTCGATAATATAAAAACTACGAATTACGCGAATTATACGATTCTGAGTTTGTATAATTCGCGTAATTCGTAGTTGAAGACCAGGCTCAGTAGTATCCGTTTATTCCGTGGTATCCGTTTCCGTCTTTGCCTTAGAAGCGCGGGCTTTCTTGATACTGGTGGTAATCTTGCCGTCGTGGGCGTCGATGACGATGGTGTCGCCGGTCTTGGCTTCTTCACGCAGCAGCATCTCGCTCAAGGGGTCCTCGATTTCGCTCTGGATGGCGCGCTTCAGGGGGCGTGCGCCATACTGGATGTCAAAGCCGTGGTCGGCAACCAGATTCTTGGCCGCATCGGTAATCTCGAGCTTCAGGCCGTTCTCCTCGACGCGCTTGTAGAATGTTGCCAATTCGATATCCACAATCTTGACGATGCTGTCGTGATTCAGCGATCCGAAGGTGACGATGTCGTCCACACGGTTCAGGAATTCGGGTGAGAACTGGCGGTTCAACGCCTTGCGGATGACCGAATCACTGCGCTCCTTGGTCAGTTCGCCGGTGTTGAATCCGACGCCTGTGCCGAAGTCCTTCAGCTCCCTGGTGCCGATGTTGCTGGTCATGATGATTATGGTGTTCTTGAAGTCCACCTTGCGTCCCAGACCATCGGTCAGGTTACCCTCGTCGAGCACTTGCAGCAGCATGTTGAACACGTCGGGGTGGGCCTTCTCGATTTCGTCGAGCAGTACCACGCTGTAGGGATGACGGCGCACTTTCTCGGTCAACTGTCCGCCCTCTTCGTAGCCCACATAGCCCGGAGGCGCACCCACGAGTCGCGACACGTTGAATTTCTCCATGTATTCGCTCATATCGACGCGTATCAGGGCCTCGTCGCTGTTGAACAGGAATTGGGCGAGCTTCTTGGCCAGCAAGGTCTTGCCCACACCTGTCGGACCCAGGAACATGAACGAGCCGATGGGGCGCTTGGGATCGCGCAGGCCTGCACGGTTGCGGCGGATGCTGCGGGCAATCTTGTCGATGGCCTCGTCCTGACCGATAACCTGTTTTTTCAGTTCGTCGGTCATACCCAGCAGGCGCAGGCCCTCGCTTTGGGCAATGCGCTGCGTGGGCACGCCGGTCATCATGGCGACCACCTCGGCGATATGTCCCTCGTTCACGGTCACGCGGCGGCTGTCGAGTTCGGCTTCCCAACGCTCCTTGGCCAGCTGCAGTTCCTCTTTAAGTTTCTCCTGCTGGTCACGGTAACCCGCTGCGCTCTCAAAATTCTGGGCTTGAACGGCCTTGAATTTATTCTCTTGGGCCTCGGCAATGCGCTGCTCCAGTTCTTCAATTTCCTTGGGAGTGTCCACCTTAGTGATGTGCACACGCGATCCTGCCTCGTCCATCGCATCGATGGCCTTGTCGGGGAAGAAGCGGTCGCTGATGTAGCGCTCGGTCAAGGTTACACAAGCCCTGAGGGCCTCGTCGGTATAGCTCACGCCGTGGTGCTTTTCATACATCGGCTTGATGTTGTGCAGGATTTCGAGCGTCTGCTCGGGCGTGGTGGGTTCAACAAGTACCTTCTGGAAACGGCGCTCCAGGGCACCGTCTTTCTCGATGCTCTTGCGGTACTCATCGAGGGTGGTGGCGCCGATGCACTGGAACTCGCCCCTTGCCAGGGCGGGCTTGAGCAGGTTAGCTGCATCCATCGATCCGCTGGCGTTGCCCGCGCCCACGATGTTGTGGATCTCGTCGATGAACATGATGATGTTCTTGTTCTGGCTCACCTCGTCGATGACGGCCTTGAGGCGCTCCTCAAACTGGCCGCGGTATTTGGTGCCGGCCACGATGGCTGCCATGTCTAGCGAGACGATGCGCTTGTCGAGCAGGGTGCGGGCCACCTTTCGCTCCACGATGCGGCGTGCCAGTCCCTCGATGATGGCACTCTTGCCCACACCGGGCTCGCCAATCATCACGGGATTGTTCTTCTTGCGACGGCTCAGGATCTGTGCCAGTCGTTCGATTTCGCTCTCACGGCCCACGACGGGGTCAAGGCGACCCTCGGCGGCCTCGCGCGTAATGTCCTTGCCATACTTGTCGATGACGGGAGTGGCCGAATTGTCACCCCGACTGACATTTCGTCGCTGTCGTGTCTCACGATAGGACGATGGATTGTCGCCCTCGCTGTCGCCAGGATGGTTGCTGCCGCCAGGCAACTCGTCGTCATCGTCGTCTTCCTCGTCGGGAAAGTCGGCGCCTGCACGCGGGGCGATAACGTCCTGTCTCCAGTACTGTTGTTGCAGTTCGTGCTGGTTGTGTATCATTTCAAATATGTTTCGTTCTGTTATTATCAATAATTAGCTTGTCATGTCATCATTCAGCAAACACCGTGCCACTCACATGACATCAAGACAAAAACTTGGGAGCGACCACATCTTGTAACGCTCCCAAGCCATGATACCGTGATCAACGATGTTGCATCACATTAAGATAATCAAGTTGATGAGGGAGGTGACGTCGCTGACGTTGACCTCGCCGTCATGGTTGATGTCGGCCTGATCCATATTGATGTAGCTGCCGCCGCTGTTGGTCAAGATATAGTTAATAATAGCGGTGACGTCGCCGATGTTGACCTCGCCGTCGCCGTTCACGTCGCCGATAAGCAGGTCATCACCCTCACCGGTGAGGGTGACATACTTGATGTTGGACCACACGCTCTCGGTACCGTCGAGATAGACAGCCTTGACCATATACTTGTACAATCCCTCGCCCAGGGCCTGCACGGTGTATTGCTCGGTCGGGATACCGCTCACGGTGCGCCAGGTGGAGTCTCCCTCCTCGACTACGTTACGCAGCATCGGCGCTGCAGTGAGGTCACCGTTGTAAATCTCTACATTAGAGATATAGAAGCGGCTCTTGGCTCCTGTTCCCGCAATCTTGATACTGCTGTCGCTGCATCCGGTCAGCACGACGGTATAATCGGCTGCATCGTCAGCCAATGCAATAGTCTGCTTGATGTCTCCGCACGATACAATCACCGAACTCTTATCGCTCACGCCGCTTTTGTTCTTCCAGCTCCTGGCATTGAATTTCACACTGATCGAGCTCGAAAGGTCCAACTCGGGGCTGATGAGCGTGCCAGCCACGTCGGCCGTGCCAGCCTTGAGGCTATGCCCGGCAGCGGTATAGAGCTTGTTGCCGGTCCAGCCGGGATTGTCGGTGTAATCATCAAGCGAACCGCTGATGTCGTTATAGCCATCGGAGTAAGCCACCACGTTGCCAAAGGTCTCGGTCATCAGCAGGGTAACTTGCGGTTCCTCGGTTCGGTTAACCTTAAGGGTATAGCTCGAGACGTCGCCGCCGCTGGTCCAGTCGGCACGGAACGATGTGCCCGTCACAGCCGTCGTATCGACAGGGAGCATGACGGGAACCTCTTTGTTAATGGGATTGTCAGGAGTGCCCTCACCGTTCCAGCTGACGTGCTGCTTGGTGCCCCAGATGTGCTCGGCCAATACGGGACAATCCACAAAGGGATTGCGGTTGCCCTGGATCTCATAGACCCCCTCGTTGCGTTGAATCTCCTTGGGACTCACGGGATCGGCACGGTGCCACTCCATGAGCATCTGCATCGACCAGGTGGAGAACGCCTTGTAGCCATTGTTCTTGTCCAACTGACCGCTGCCGGGCCAATGATCTACCGAATCCTTGTAGCAGGTGACCATATAGAAATAGATGCGGGCAAAGTCGCCCTTGAACTCGTCGTCGGGTTCAAACACGGTGGCTGTGTAGCCGTCGTAGGTGCTTGTGCCCAGCTTACCGCGCATCGACACACCCAGTTCTTCGTTGGTGTAGGTGATGCCATTGGCGCACACGCCATAAGGGTTATTGCTGCGGCGCTGGTTCACATAGGCATCGGTGGGAATAATCATGGTCAGGTCGGTGAACATGGGATACACCTCACCACCAAACCAGCTCTTGGGGAACGAGTGCTCGCGGTTCAGGCCCTGGCCCACATAGGAGGCCGTGCTGGGGTGGGGCGAATCGTGATTGTACTTGCAAGTGGAATACATGTCAATGTAGTAGCCGTCGCTGCCACCATCGGTCGTGGGATAGTAGTCCCACAAGGGGTTGTAGCCGAGCAAGCTGTGATTGAAGATGATGCCCTCGAGTGCAGTCATCAATGCTTCGTCTTTCATTCCGATGGCATTTCTGTAATAGCCGTCAGGGATGTCGGCCAGGACTGTTGTTGCCATCAGTGTGCACAATAATAAAAAAGAGGTAATTCTTTTCATCGTTTTATCTGATTTACTGGTTTATTGAATCGTATATGGTGTCAAAAAGATTCCTGAAGGCTGTTTGGTCGGCGAGAACCTGGCGGAATTCCTCCAGCCGACGCGCATTCTCGCCATGAGGTATCCACAGCTTGAGGTAACCGCCGTAGTCATATTTCTCGCGCATGTGCTCCATCAGGCGGCAATACTGTCCCTCGCGGTCCAGACCCGGCTCGTGCTTGAGTCCGTACTGCAGGGCTCGGCGCACAATGGTCTTGCCGTCGATGATGCGATCGGCCTCAGCCACAATGCGGCCATAGATGGTGCGCGGTTCATGATTGCTCGAGGCACGGTGATCCTCGGCCGCATCTGCGATGGTGTTGATTTCGGCGTCGTCAAACCATTGCCTCAAGCGCTCGTCCTCGCGCACGATGCGGGCGCTGTCGGTGTGATGGTGTTCACGGCCGTTGATCAGCCCCAAGTCGTGGTAGGCCGCTGCAACGAGCAGCAGGCATTGATCAACCTCGGGATAGTATTGAGCAAGACTCAAGGCTTGGGACATCACTGTCTGGACATGGTCGCGGCCATGTCCCGCATCAAAGTCATCGTAGCGGGGAACAATCTCTCGCTCGATAAAACTCCGTATCTCCTCAATCTCCCTCATTAATTTCTCTAATCTCTAATCCCTAATCAAACGGCCAAACGCCCGCTTCTCTAATCACTAATCTCTAATCAAGCGGGCAAACGCCCGCTTTAGCCCGCTTAATCCACCTTATGCAAGTCATGCCCCATGCGCGACTTCTTGGTGTGCATGTAGAACTCGTTGTAGCGGTTAGGCGTCACCTCGATGGGGACATTCTCGACCACCTCAAGGCCATAACTTTCAAGGCCAACGCGTTTAACGGGATTGTTGGTCATCAGCCTCATCTTGGTGATGCCCAGGATGCGCAGGATGTTGGCGCCCACGCCATAGTCACGTTCGTCGGGCTTGAAACCCAAATGGACGTTAGCGTCAACGGTATCGTAGCCGTGCTCCTGAAGCTTGTAGGCTTTGATTTTGTTCATCAAGCCGATGCCGCGTCCCTCCTGGTTCATGTAAACGAGTACACCCTTGCCTTCCTGCTCAATCATCTGCATCGCCAAGTGCAGTTGCTCACCGCACTCGCAGCGCATCGACCCGAAGATGTCACCCGTGGCGCATGACGAGTGTACACGCACCAGGACGGGCTCATCGGCTCTCCATTCGCCCTTGATCAGGGCAATGTGCTCCAGGCCATTGTTGATCTGGCGGAAAGGAATAAGCTTGAAATGGCCGTACTGTGTGGGCAGATCGACTTCGTCGCCCACCTCGACGACCTTCTCGGTGCGCAGGCGATAGGCAATCAGGTCCTTGATGGTGATGATAGGCATATCGAATCGCTTAGCCACTTCGATCAGCTGAGGCAAGCGGGCCATGGTGCCGTCGGGATTGATGATCTCGATCAGGGCGGCAGCAGGGTAGAGGCCGGCTATGCGCATCAGGTCGATGGAGGCCTCGGTGTGGCCGGCGCGCTTGAGCACGCCCTTATCGACGGCGCGCAGAGGGTTGATGTGGCCCGGACGGCCGAAGTCCTGAGGCTTGCTGTGGAGGTTGGCCAGGGCGCGGATAGTCATCGCGCGGTCGTGCATCGACACACCGGTGGTGCAACCATCCAGCAGGTCGATGGTTACCGTGAACGGAGTGCCCAGCATCGATGTGTTGTCATCGACCTGCATGTTCAGTTCCAGTTCATGGCAGCGCTCGGCAGTGATGGGGGCGCACAGCACGCCGCGACCCTCACGCAGCATGAAATTAACCTTTTCCTCGGTGATTTTCTCGGCAGCGATGATAAAATCGCCTTCGTTCTCACGATCCTCGTCATCGACCACGATGACAAACTCGCCGCGGCGCAATTGCTCCACGGCCTCGTCAATAGTATTCAGTTTGATTTCTTCCATTTTTTTACATTAAATTGATTGCATAGCAATGACAACCTCATGGCTCATGTCTATTTATACTCCATCTCGCGGCTGTACTCGCCGTTGAGGATGGCCATGAGCTGATCGCTGGTCTTGATGGTGAGCTGGATGTCACGCTTCAGGTTTCGCTGGTGCCTCAAGCCGATGATCCACACCGGCAAACCGATGGGGAACAGGGCGGCCAGCACGGTGCCAATCGTCTTGTTGCCCACGGGATCATAGGTGAGCAGCTGGCGAATAACAGGATAATCCATGGCCTTGTTGAGCACCATCTGGTCACGCGAGTTCGACAGATAGTCCACCACACCGTCAACCTGTTCGGACAGCGCCTTGATGGCGGCTTTGTCATATCCTTGTTGCCAATAGTCGATATAGCGCTGACGGCCAGGATAACGATCCAGGAACGCCTGGGCGGCTGCTTTGAGCTCGGTGGCCATCGCAATGGCACGAGCCTCGTCAACCTCGTTGATGATGACCTCTTTGGCCTCGAGTTTGCGCGTCTGGTGCAGTCCGGTGAAGCGACGCAGGAAGTTGAGCCAGGCGTCGGGGTTGAACACCGCCGAGTCGTTGACCGCCTTTTTGGTCAGGAACACGCCAAGCGGCAACAGCACCGCCGAACTGAGCCACATACCCTGCCACACTTCCCAGCGGCCGTCGCGGGCCAGTTTGTAGCCCATGTTGTCGATGATGTAATAGACGATAAACAGCAGCACGCTCACCACGATGGGCATTCCCAAGCCGCCCTTGCGGATGATGGCGCCCAACGGGGCCCCGATGAAGAAGAAGATCAGGCAAGCCAGCGACAGGGTGAATTTCTTCATCAGCTCAATCTGGTGGCGGCGGATGACGAAGTTGTCATCGTTGACCGGGTAACCCTGGAACTGGATGTCCTGCATGGCCGTGGTGGCACGCATCAGGGCCTGATTGACAAGCATCTGCTGCTCGGTCTCGGGCATGGCCTTGATTAAGTCGTTGATATCGACGCTGCGCTCCAGTTTCACCTCTTTCACGGGCTCGGTGACTGTCTTGCCGTCCTTGTGGACGGTGCGCTGCAGCGGCACGCCGCACTCGGGCTGTGACCGCATTTTCGTGACAATCAGGTTAGCCGCCGAATCCACCCTCAGACGCACTGAATCGATGGTCTGTTGCAGTTCAGCGATATTTTTGCCCACATATTGCGATTTCATCGTCTCATCGTCCATGCGGGTGAAATTGGCATCATAGGGGATCAGGATTTCCTTGTCATGGAAGGTCTCACGACGGTACAGTTCGCCGCTCATGCCGTTCACGCCGCCACCACCTTTCATTTCCTCATACCACGCCCCCTTGTAGAGCGTGAGCACCAGGTGCCGCTTGTCCTCGGTCATGCTCAGGCGACCCGAGTCGGCTGCGACGATACGCGGGAACATCGTTCCCACCGACACGTCATAGATGAGCACGTTATACAGCATGTCGCGCTCCTTATCCTTGCGCTTGACATAGATGTTGTAACCGGGAATTTGACTATAGACAGTGCCCTCGGGGATATCAAGCGTGGGCGATGTCTGCCGCATCGAGAACAGCAGCGTCCACATCTTGACCTGAGAGCGCGGCAAGGCGTTGTTCATGAAGAAAAACGCCCCAATAGCCACCAGCACGATGAGCGCCGCGATGGGCTTCATGATGGTTGTCAGTGAGATACCCGACGACTTCAAGGCCGTCAACTCGATGTGTTCGCCCAGGTCGCCGAAGGTCATCAGCGCCGCCAGCAGGATGCTCAACGGCAGCGCCAGCGGCAACAGCGACAAGGCCGCGTGGAAGAACAGTTCGCCAATCAAGCCGATGCTCAGTCCCTTGCCCACCAACTCGTCGATGTAGCGCCACAGGAACTGCATGATCACGATAAACAAACAGATGCAGAAAGTCATCAGGAACCTGGGTAGGAACCTGGACAACATGAACGTATAAAGCCGTTTAATCTTAAACATCGCTATGCATCGTCTATTTAACGGCTGCAAAAATACTATTTTTTTACCAATTAGCAATCAGCTTTCACCAATTAGCCGAAAACACACTCCGGCCAACTGTTCACTGTTAACTTTTCACTGTTAACTATAGGTTAACTCCCAACTGCGAATTGTAGTACCGCGGGTCACCGGTGACCTCTTGGCCCACGAAGGCAGGCCGCGCGAACTGATAGTCCTCGCTGGGGACCTCGAGTTCGGCGATGACCAAGCCTTCCAGGTCACCGTGGAACTCGTCCACTTCCCACTGGTTGCCCTCATGGTTCACGATGTAGCGCGTCTTGACGATAACAGGCGGCTCGCAAAGGGACAGCAGTTGCCGCGCATCACTTGCCGGAATTTCGTACTCAAATTCGGGATGAGCAGCTCCGTCGCCTTTTCCCTTGACGGTGATGAATCCCTTGTCGTCACGAAGCCTCACGCGCACGGTGCGCATGGGATCGCGTGACAGAAAACCCTGCACGATTTCGCTCGTCTTGCAAGCGGCTAGCCTGTAACTGTTGTTTGTTACCAGGAATTTGTGTTCAATCTCGGTTGCCATATATATAAATAACGTGGCGCTTGGCGCTTTATTGTTTGGTCGAACATTACACTTCATGTTGGGCCCTATTCAGTAATAAATTCCAAGAAACTGCGCGCTGCGAGCAGTTTCCTAACGAAAAAAAACGTAATTTTGCACCTCGTGATGAAAAACGCAGTGCGACATAGCTTGCTCCTGTTGCTCGTGATGCTGTCGATGGCATTGGCTGCAACAGGGCAGACCGGGCCGGTGACTCAGATTACGGGCTTGGTGCGCGACTCCATCTCGCACGAGGGCATCTCACACGCTTCAATTTCGCTGGTGGGCACCAGCGAGGGCACACTGGCAGGCGAATCGGGTGGCTTCACCATCAACAGCCGCGCCTCGTTCTCGCGGCTTCGTGTCACGGCGCTGGGCTACCGTCCCAAGGAAGTCACCATCCGACAGGGGCAGGGGAGTGTGGTGCTCATCGACCTGGTAGCCACCGGTGTGGAACTGGACGAGGTGGTGGTGCACCGTGGCAAGGAAAAGTACTCCAAGAAGAACAATCCCGCCGTCGAGATGATTAAGCGGCTGCGGGCCCGCCGCGATGACGGCGATCCGCGCCTGATGCCGCATTACGGCTACTCACAATACGAGCGGATGATGGTGGGCCTCGGCGACCTGGACGACCTGGTGACCAAGCCCGAGGAACAGCAGTGGATCAGCGAGTATGCCGACACCTCGCTGCTCACGGGAAAGCGTGTGCTGCCCGTGTCGATCAAGGAAACCGTGGCTCGCGACTACTACAGCCATGACCCCGATGCCCACCGTCAGGTCATCCTGGGCCTGAAGAACGCTGGTATCGATGAGCACATCGACCAGGAAAACATCAGGAAGGTGCTCGAGGACTTCATGGGCGAGGTGGATATCTTCCAGAACGACGTGACGCTGCTCTCCAACCGCTTTGTGAGTCCGCTGTCGCGTATCGCTGTGGACTTCTATAAGTATTACCTCAACGACACCGTGATGGTTGACGGCGAGCGCTGCGCCGTGTTGAGCTTCGTGCCCTTCACTCCGCAGACCTTCGGCTTCCTGGGCCGCCTGTATGTCTCGCTCGAGGACAGCACGATGTTCATCAAACGCGTGTCGATGGGTGTGCCTCACGACATCAACCTCAATTATGTGGAGCGCATGAGCATCGAGCAGGATTTTGAACGCGCACCCAACGGGGCCAGGCTCAAGACCAAAGACCATGTTGAAGTGAGCCTGAAGCTGATGCCCGGCCTGCCCGTGATGTTCGCCCGCCGCGAGACAACCTATCGCGATCACAACTTTGAGCGTCCCGAGGCTGGCGTGTTCACCGCGAAAGCCGAGCAGACCACAGCTAGCAGTGCGTCCTTCATGCCAGATGAGTTCTGGCTGGAATACCGGCCAGCCGATGTGCGCACCACAACGGCCACGATGAAGAACCTGATGCAACGCTTGCGAGGTTCCAAATTGTTCTATTGGGCCGAGCAGGTCGTGGTCGTCATGGTTAACGGCTACATTCCCACGGCTAAAGTAAGCAAATTCGACCTGGGGCCGCTCAACACGACGATCAGCGGCAACTCGTTCGAGGGTCTGAGGCTGCGCTTGGGCGGCATGACAACGGTAAACCTCAGCCGTCATTGGTTTGCAAGGGCCTATGTAGCCTACGGCACGCGTGACCACCGATTCAAGTACATGGGCTCGCTCGAGTACTCGTTCACGCCCAAGAAGGCCATGGACCAGGAATTCCCCATCCACAGTCTGCGCCTGACCCACAAATACGACGTGGACAAACTCGCCCAGCACTACCTCTACACCAATGCCGACAACGTCTTCCTCACCCTCAGGCGCCACAAGGACGTGAGGATGCAATACCTGCGCACTACGCGCCTCGAGTACCGCCACGAGTGGTACAACCATTTCTCGGTGGAGTTGGGCTTTGTGCACCACATCCACGAGGCCACACGATATGTGCCCTTCCAGTATGCCGACGGCAGCAGCCGCGCCTGCTATACCCAGGCCGGCTTCACCGCCCGGTTGCGTTTTGCTCCCGGCGAGACGTTCTATCAGGCACGCTCGGTTCGCATTCCCATCAACATGGATGCCCCGATCATCACGCTCTCCCACACCTGTATGCCAAAGGGTTTCATGGGAAGTCTGCACGAGGTCAACAAGACCGAGTTGGGATTGCAGAAGCGTTTCTGGTTCTCGGCCTTCGGCTATGCCGACGTGATCCTCAAGGGCGAGAAAGTGTGGAGCCAGGTGGCCTATCCCGACCTGCTCCTGCCCAATGTGAACCTCTCTTATACCGTCCAGCCCGAGAGTTTTGCCCTGATGAAACCCATGGAGTTTGTCAACGATCAGGCGCTGTCCTGGGACCTCACCTATTGGGGTAACGGCATCTTGATGAACCGCTTGCCACTCATCAAGCGGCTGCGACTGCGCGAGGTGATCACCCTGCGCGGCATCTGGGGCAGCCTGAGCGACAAGAACAATCCCACCAAGAATCCGAGCGTGTTCCTGTTCCCGGCCGACACGCCCTGCATGCCCATGGGCGACAAGCCTTATATGGAGGCAGGTGTCGGCCTCGACAACATTTTCACCATTCTGCGCATCGACTACGTCTGGCGCCTTACCTACCGTGAAAACGCCGGCACCGACCGCCACGGCATCCGCGTCCAACTCCACTTCAACTTCTAAACAATCACCCAGAAATACGTAAGGCGACCTCCTTAAAAAATAGCCCATCACAAGATTGATAAGGCACATGCCTTATGTATCATTGGGTTCTTCGATGAGCTTGCGGTGTTTTTTCTTACACCTAGCATTGAAATATCCAAGACACCAGTCCAAAACAAACCAAAGTGCAACTAGAGATAAGAGTTTAAGAAGAATCCAAATCTCGTTTTCTCCAAAACTCGGAGATAGAAAAAATTCTTCAAGTCGTCGGTAAGATTTTGTTAAAATGCTGGGTGCAAATACATTTCCATGAACAGCCCTGTTGATTTTTACATTGATCAAGACATCTCCTACATTATCACTATACCACATGGTAGCCAAATCCTCGTCCCAATCGCCCCAAGCCGTAAGAGTATCAATATCATCTTTAGTCCATCCTATTAATTCTTGATACTTCTTATCGCTTTTGATAATGTCAAAACATATTTTAGAAATGAACGCCTCTTTTCCAGTTTTGTAATTGTATAGAACTAAGGTGCTGTCATCCTGTTGATTACTATTATGCTTAATAGCGCTATCAAGTTTATTATAAACATTTATTGGTAATTTGGCGAAATTATAGATTTTTAAAGAATCCCGTAATTCTGAGTTATACTTGATACGATTAAACCATGATTCAGTGATATATTCATCATTGACAGCAAAGTGAAGATAGCCGGATTCCTCTACGTTGAAATGCAATGCGCTGAGAGTTGTATCGGATTCGTTTTGGGTGATTATATTGTCAAGATAGGGTGGTGTGCTTTGGGAAGGATACCTGACTTGGACTAGAAGGAGACCGAATCTATTGTTTGTTTTCCTGTTCTGACTTTTGTTGAGATTGGTCATTAGCAATTCTGCATCTTTGGTACTGTCTGGTGTCTCTTTCCAGTTCCTATCAAATGAGACATACGTTCTATTATAATTGGGCACATTGTTATTGAGAGCTGCAGCGCACATTCTGTCAATATCACTGAAGAATGAGCCTGACACCGTAATGCTCACTTCGTCGCCTTCCAATACTTTTATGCCTGAATTCTCCCAACAACGAGCTGTATTGAGTAGATACATATAGCTTTCACGTTCACATGATTGAGGCATTGTTATAGCACCATATTCATTAACTTGGAGATCAGGGGGAGAAAACAGTACACTCTTAATGAAGAAAACGAGTACTGCAACAATCAACATTACGAAGAGCATGCAGGATGAAAAGAAGATGATGAAATTGAATCGTGGTGATTGACTCAAATCACATTTCTTTCCAGTGATAATTCTTTTGATGAAAGAAGCTACCCAATAAAATGCAAAAATCAATAGTTTAGCTACATAAACAACCATTGAATACAAGAAGTGGGTGACAGGGAATCTATGATTTCCTGTTTTGGCTGCCCTGAACCTCGCTTTGATGTGGTCGCCTATATGGAACTGTTTGCCATTGTGTCGCCCGTCCTTGAGCAAATCCAAAAGACGGGACTCTTCAATGAGTTCGATATTGCCCTTGGAACCAACAATACTATTGCCCAAGATTTTTTCTATGATTGAATTGATATTCATTGCCTATCACTTTCTTTTTCGTTCAATGACAATGAGGAATGACCCAAGATTGTCCACATACCAAGCATCTCTAAACTTCTCTTGCTTATAGTATACAAGCTCATTAACTAGGGGATATGCCCTGTTGTAGTCCAAGCTATCAGTTTTAGGAAATTTACCTGGTGCAATTCCTGTTTTTTCGGCTTCAGCTGGGTCTATTATAAGACTATTATTCTTCACAAGAAAATCTATCAAGTCGGTAGTGGGTATGCTTGGTTCTTTCAGATTAATTTTTTTGAAAGAGTTAATGATTGTATCTCTTTGTTCAGCCAGACCTTTCGAAATGTTTTTATCAACAGAAATAGAATATATATAATCATGATACATCAAGTCCAATATCGAGTCGGTCAATACAATGTCATTGACTGCAAAATGGAGTATTCCAGACTTGCTGATGTACAGAGTGCGTTCTTTACCAATCACTTCGATGTCCTGGTATAGAAGTTCATCGCTCCAATCAGAAAAGGATTGTTGAGCGTTTTTAGGATCGATGATTTTCATTAAGAGGATTCCCTCGGGGGCTTCATGGCACAACCTATACTTTGACCTAGCCAAGTCTCGAAGGTTATCTTTAGGTTGCCCTTCAGTACCAACCCATTTGTCTTGAGGTATTTTATTCGCTTTTGAAGCATCAACAAGGTGATGAATTGCAGTAAACGAGCTGCCCGAGGCCCTAATAGTCAAGATGTCGCCTTCTTGTACTTTAATGCCAGAATTAGCCCAAAGGTCTGCAGTATTGAATAGCCAATAGATGACATCTTTGTCTTCGTTTTTTACTATTGAAGCTCCTTGAACGTTTGTTTCAATGATGTTATAGGGGTAGAACTTCTTGATGGATATAACCACAAAAGCAAGACCTATAAACAAGATGATGATCAATAAGAATAATGAAACCAGTACACGCCACATTTTCGCCGGTTCATTAAGCAGGTCGAAAAGTTGCTTGTGCCGTTTAACCGTAATTTCAATTTTCGGCTGGTTCACTGAGTCTTGATTTGAGGTATTTTCTTTGTCTAAAATTTGGTTGTCTATATTATCCATAAGATTCGGTTTTTGAGTTTTTGCAAAAATAATATAAAAAATTCAAACAAGATGTTTTTATTTTCAAATTAGAGGCACTATTAGGGATTTTTGAGACGAAGAGATTAATGATATGATTCGCTTGTTAATAACTTTATTTTGGTGGATTGGGGAAAAGCTGTAATTTTACAATCCCTATCTGAATCAAAAACTTCACATCGAGATATGATACCTTTTGTACACCTGCACGTACACTCACAATATTCTATCCTTGACGGCATGGCACCCGTCAAGGCCTTGGTTGATAAGGCTGTAGCCGACGGCATGCGCGGCATGGCGCTGACCGACCACGGCAACATGTATGGCATCAAGGAACTCCATGACTATGTCGCCAAGGTCAACAAAGGTCTTAAGAAGGAAAACAAGGAATTGTTTAAGCCCATCTTCGGCTGCGAGGTATATGTCGCCAATAACGATCGTCATGACCGCAACGACAAGAACGACAAGGGCAACCACCTGATCCTGCTGGCCAAGAATCTGCAAGGCTACAAGAACCTGATCAAGATCGTGTCACACGGCTGGACCGAGGGCATGTATTACCATCCCCGAACCGACCACAGTGAGCTGGAGAAATACCACGAGGGCATCATCTGCTGCTCGGCCTGCCTGGGCGGCGAGGTGCCGCAGCACATCATGAACGGCCGCCTGAACCAGGCGCGCGAAACCGTTCAGTGGTTCAAGAGTGTGTTCGGCGACGACTACTATCTGGAATTGCAGCGCCACAAGGCTACCGTTGCTAACGCCAACCACGAGACCTACGTGCGGCAATGCGAGGTGAATGAGGTGCTCATGCAACTGGCCCGCGAGTTGGACGTGAAGCTGGTGTGCACCAACGACTCCCACTTTGTCAACGAGGATGACGCCGATGCCCACGAGCGCCTGATTTGTGTCTCGACAGGCCGCACTCTCAAGGAAGAATCCTCAATGCTTTACAGCAAGCAGGAGTGGTTCAAAACCACCGAGGAGATGAACCAGGTGTTTGCCGACGTCCCCGAGGCCCTGCAGAACACCAACGAAATCCTCGACAAAGTAGAGATCTACAGCATCGACCATAAACCCATCCTGCCCGATTTCCCGTTGCCCGAAGGTTTCAAGGACGAGGACGAATATTTGCGCTATCTGGTCTATGAGGGCGCCAAGGAGCGTTGGCCGGATATGGATGACGAGCACCGTGAGCGCATCGACTTTGAGCTGGAGACCATCAAGAACATGGGCTTCCCCGGCTACTTCCTTATCGTGCAGGACTACATCAGGATGGCACCCAAGTTGGGCTGCTCGGTGGGTCCCGGCCGCGGATCGGCTGCGGGTTCTGCAGTGGCCTATTGCCTGGGCATCACCAAGATCGACCCGATGAAATATGACCTGCTGTTCGAGCGTTTCCTGAACCCCGACCGCATCTCATTGCCCGATATCGATACCGACTTTGACGACGACGGGCGTGCCGCCGTGCTCAACTATGTGACCGAGAAATACGGTGCCGAGAAGGTGGCTCATATTGTAACCTACGGCACGATGGCTGCCAAGAGCGCCATCAAGGACGTGGCCCGTGTCGAGGATCTGCCGCTGGCCGAGAGCAACCGCCTGGCCAAGTTCATACCCTCGTCGCCCAACGAGATGCCTGAGGACAAGAACGGCAAGAAATACAAGATCACGGTGAAAAACTGCCTGGAATGCTTCAACGACTTCAAGGCCGAGCTTGAGAACGAGGACCCGCGCGTGGTCGAAACCATCAAGTTTGCTGAGAAGCTTGAGGGCAGCATCCGCAGCACCGGCGTCCACGCCTGCGGCGTGATCATCGGACGCGATGACATCACCGACTGGGTGCCCGTGAGCACCGCCAACGACAGCGACGGCGAGCGCATCATCGTCACCCAATATGAGGGCGGCGTGATTGAGAGCACCGGCCTGATCAAGATGGACTTCCTGGGACTGAAGAACCTTTCCATCATCAAGGAGGCGCTGGCCAACATCAAGCTCAACCACGGCATCGACATCGATATCGAGAAAATCCCCATCGATGATCCCAAGACCTACGAGTTGTATTGCAAAGGCCAGACGTCGGCCACATTCCAGTTCGAGTCGGCGGGCATGCAGAAGCATCTGATTGACCTGCATCCCACTTGCTTCGAGGACCTGATTGCCATGAATGCCCTTTATCGCCCAGGCCCCATGGACTACATCCCATCGTTTATCAAGCGCAAGCATGGCGATGAGCCCATCGAGTACGATATCCCCTGCATGGAGCAATACCTCAAGGAGACCTACGGCATCACCGTCTATCAGGAGCAAGTCATGCTGCTGTCACGACAGCTGGCGGGTTTCACACGAGGCCAGAGCGACACCTTGCGTAAGGCGATGGGCAAGAAGCAGATCGACAAGATGAACGAGCTCGAGGCGCTGTTCTATGAGGGAGGTGAGAAAAACGGACACGACAAGAAGGTGCTCAACAAGATTTGGGAAGACTGGAAGAAATTCGCTTCCTACGCCTTCAACAAGTCGCACGCCACCTGCTACAGCTGGGTGGCCTATCAGACCGCTTACCTCAAGGCCAATTACCCCAGCGAGTATATGGCCGCCGTGCTGAGTAGCAACCTCAACGACGTGGACAAACTGTCCAAATACATGGACGAGTGCCGCTCGATGGGCATCGAGGTGCTGGGTCCCAATATCAACGAGAGTTACCAGAGCTTCAGCGCCACCCGCGACGGCCGCATCCGCTTCGGTCTGGCCGGCATCAAGGGTGTGGGCGTGAGCTGTGTCGATGCCATTGTCGCCGAGCGTGACAAGAACGGCAACTACAAGGACATCTTCGACTTTGTTCAGCGCCTCAACCAGGGCGCCTGCAACCGCAAGGCTCTGGAATCGATGGCCCTGGCAGGTGCCTTCGACGACTTCAAGGAAATCAAGCGTGAGGACTTCTTCGAGGTGAATCCCCGTGGCGAAGTGTTCAGCGACACGCTCATGAAATTCGGAGCACGCTATCAAGCCAGTCAGCAAGAAATGCAGAATTCTCTTTTCGGAGCCTTTGGCGCCATCGAAGTGGCCACTCCTGAGATTCCGAAAGCCGAGCCGTGGTCTCAGCTCGAGCGCCTGAACCGCGAGCGCGACCTGGTGGGCATGTATCTGTCAGCCCATCCGCTCGACCCTTATTTCATCGAAGTGAATTATGGCTGTGACACGCCGCTGGCCGAGGTGAACAAGCGTTCCGATGAGCTGGACAAGGAACTCACGATGGGTGGCATCGTAGTCGATTTCCAGACGCGCATGGGCAAGAAAGGCGGACAATTCGGCATCCTCAAGATCGAGGACTACACGGGCTCATTCGAGTTCATGCTGTTCGGCAACAAATTCGTGGATTACCAGAAATTCGGCGTTCCCGGACTCTCGATTGTCGTGCGTGGCGCCTATGAGAAGGGCTATGGCGATAAAGTGCGGTTCAACGTGCGCAATATCGACCTGCTGGAGAACCTCAAGGGCAGGATGGTGAGGAATCTGCTCATCAATTTGCCCGACGAGGACCTAGGTAATGTGAATTTCTTGAAACAGAACCTGGGCGTCAAGGGTGACAATTGCTGTGAACTCTACTTCAGGATGCGTGACCACGTCAACGGCAATTTTGTCATGTTGCGGTCCAAACGGCTGATTTCGCTTGACAAACACCTGCTGGAGGCCATGAACGAAGCAGGCATCCAGTTCAAAATCAACGCAAGGATTTAGGCAGTGCTGCAGACTATCTTGGTTGGCATCATTTTTGCCGAGATAACTGACTGTGACATCAACAACAATACTATATATTATTAACTGAAAAAACTAGAAAGCAATGGCAATCGAAATTAACGACACTAACTACAAGAGTTTACTGGAATCGGGCAAGCCCGTAGTGATTGATTTCTGGGCTCCCTGGTGCGGTCCCTGCCGCAGCATCGCTCCCATCGTCGAGGAGTTGGCCACGGTCTATGAGGATCGTGCTATCATCGGCAAATACAATGTGGACGAGGGCGATGAGCTCAGTTTTGAGTTTGGCATCCGCAACATCCCCACGATGCTCTTCTTCGACAAGGAAGGCAAGATGGTGGACAAGCATGTGGGTACCATCACACGCGATGCCCTGTGCGCCAAGATTGACGCCCTGTTATAAAGAATTATCAAGGCAAAAGTCGCTTAACAAGCGGGTGTGTATTGTTATTGCAGTGCACCCGCTTTTTTCATGTATTGGGGGAATCGCCACGAGACCAATCGATGGCATAGCCGATCGTTGCAAGCTCATCGGCCAGTTGCTTGATACCCTGCACCGATTCGGCACCCAGCGCGGCCTTGTTGTCATACAGGGCATACTGCTTGCGGTTATCCTCGGGCGATAGATTAGGCATCACCACGTTGGCTCCGGCCAGAATGCCTCGTAAGCGGCCGTCAGGCACCACTGTGGCCATGGCGGTGGTGCTGGGAATCAAGGCCTGGGGTAGGGCTAGCCTCAAGATGGCATACATCCGTGCAGTCAAGTCGGCGCTGCCTGCCGGGAAACGGGCAAACGGCGTGTCGTGTTGCGGAATGAAAGGTCCGATGCCGATCATGTGCGGCTTGAAATCAATGAGGTATTGAATATCTTCGACGATACTGCCCAGCGACTGATAGGGAGCCCCCACCATGATACCGGCTCCGGTCTGATAGCCCAGTTCCTTGAGCCAGTCGAGGCACTGCAGACGGTGCCTGATTGTCATGCCATGCGGATGCAGCAGACTGTAAAGCCGCTCGTTGTGCGTCTCGTGACGCAACAGGTAACGATCGGCCCCGGCTTCACGCCACAGCGCATAGGTCTCACGAGGGTGCTCGCCCAGCGAGAGGGTGATAGCGCAGTCAGGCCAGCATTTCCTGATAGCTGAAATGAGATCTGCTATCCATTGTGTGCGCTCTTCGCCCCATTCACCGCCCTGCAGAACAAAGGTGCGGAATCCGGTTTTATAGCCCTGCTCACAGCATTGCAGCACCTGCTCACGCGAGAGCGTGTAACGGGTGACTTTTATATTACTGCGACGAATGCCGCAATACAGGCAATCGTTGCGGCACACATTGGACAACTCAACAAGGCCTCGCAGGAAAATCATTGTGCCGAATTGCTTCTGGGCCACCTCGCGGGCTTGGGCCATCAAATAATCGATGTCCTGCGGGTCCCGCATGGTGAGCAAAGCCCTATACTCGCGTGCAGTCAATTCATGGCACTGACGCAACTTGTCAACAAGATTCCTGATCATCATTTATCAAGATTGTTAATGACCTTCGTCAACTGTTCTCCCAAGCCGATGGTGTATCCTTGTGAGCAGAACATCACCCTATTGAAAGTATCGGCAAGCAGGAAAACGGGTAGTTGCGACTCGCTGTTAAGTTTCATTGCCTGAACAATCTGGTGACGAATGCGGCCCTCGGTATCGATGCCGTAGATGATGTTACGAGGCAAGGTGCCATAGTTCTCGTGACGGTATTTCAAGGCCTCGGCTTCACTCTCGAACAGCAGTACCAGCGGACGGCCCCACTTGTCGAACTCCTTGTTCTTCAAGGCGATGTCACGCATGGCATGATTGGTGGGTTCATGTCCAACACCTAGCAAACCAACGATAAAGTAGCCGCGTCCCGTCTGCGACAGGATGCTGACCTCGTCGACGGCAACAGGCTTGAAGTCATTGTCAAGGAGCTGGAATTTGGATTCGGAATCAAAATTGCCGATCACTGCCACGATGTCATCGCTCTGGCGCATGGTCAGGTTGATGGTCGTGGTTTCACCAGGTTTTACAGTGAAGATGCGATTGGCGACAAGCACCTTGCCGCTCGCGGCGCGAGTGCCGCTGGTGAGCATATAGGTGCCGGCATCCAGCGTGGTTCCGTTTTGGAACGTATTGCTCCACGACGATCCATCTTCCAGACCTGAATCACCTTCATCATAATTCAGCAACCTGGTTGTACCGTCGTCGAGGATGCGAGAAAGGGTGAAGTGGTGGTAATACTTCGGGTCATCGAGGGTTGGGGTGGGGGTGTAACGCAACTTGAGTGTGCCTGTTGGAGCATTCTGCTGCTCCACGCCCTCAAAGTTGACGTCTTTCCACTTACCGCCCTGGCGATACTGCACCTTGCCGGTGACGGGATCTTTTCGGGCCTCGATATCAAGTGAACGGGCCAAATCCACAAAGAAGATGTCACGACCACGCTCATCGGTCACGCGCGAACGCCACACGCCCATTGGCGTTTGGGCAATGTGCAGCGCGTTCTCCTCGGGGTGCAAGGCGATATTGTCACGCACCCAAGCGGCCAGTTGCGACGGGTCGTTGCGGAATTGTGCTGTGGTGGCGGCATCAAAGGCGTCCTGCAACTCGGTCTTGAACGGGGACGTGATCATCTCATATTCCACGCGTTGACTCAACTGGCTGCTGCGAGCATTGAAGGCGTCCTCAAGTATCGCCATCGGCACGTCGCGCTTATCCTTGTCGTTTAATCCGCTGAGGACACCGAGCGCTCGATCCATGTTGTCGCTGTGCTTGTTCACAAACTCCAAAACGGTTCTCCAGTTGCCGCGAGCCTTCACCAGATAGCCAGCTGCCGCAGGAGAGAGTTCTTGGGCCTTCTCGGTGTTCAGGAAGGTGGCTTCATAGGCCTTGCGTATGGAGTCTTCACGGGCCAAACGGTACTTGTTGGCAGCGACCATTTCGGGGCTGAGCGACGGTAATACAGCCTTCTCGACGGGAGGTGTGATGTCAATAGTCTCGTAGGTGGGTCCGCTCTTGAGGCTGTTGCTCTTGTTGAGCGTGATCTCCACCTTGGAATCTTGACCAAAAGTCACCTTTCTGTAGCCATACCACCCATCCTTGCTGGCCCACACGAGCATGTCGCCACGGCCAGCAGTGAGTGATGCTCGGCCCTTGCCGTCGGCCGTCTTGGTGGCAGCGGGATAGAATTCAGCATAATTGTAGATGCGGAACTCAACCCTGGCGCCAGGAACAGGGTTGCCGCTGCGGTCCAGCACCTGAACCTGGACACGGGCTGTAGCGGCATAGTTGCCGATAAGGTTGATTTCTGTGAAATTGCGGGTGCGTGACATGACCTCCTCGGGGCCCTGATAATCACCGAAGGCCCGCGTGTGCATCAACAGGGCCCTTGATGCGGGGGCATTGAACCAACCCAAGTCAAGCACCGCCTCGGGCTCACAAGCGCCCAGGAAATGCCAGCGGCCATTGGCCCATGCTTCGACCCAAGCGTGGTTGTCATCGGTGTGGGCCCATCGCGGGGTATAGACCTGACGGGCAGGAATGCCGATTGAACGCAAGGCGGCGACAGTGAAGGTCGATTCCTCGCCACAACGCCCGATTGCAGTGTTCATACAGGCCAGCGGAGACAAAGTGCGGGAATCGCTGGGCTGGTAGGTCACATGCTCATGGCACCAATGGTTGACCTCGAGAATGGCTTCTTCCATAGTCATGCCCTGGACACGCTCTTTCAATTCACGGTAGAATACGGGACGTGACAGGTCCAGTGCCTCGTTGTTGACGCGCAACGGTAGCACAAAATGCTTGAACAGCAGTTCGGGCACCGTCTTGCCCCACGGCATCTGCTCACGGGCTTCCAGCGTGGCGCGCACGTTCTCAAGATGGAACTCAACAGTATAGTCGGTCACATCGGCCATCGGCATATAGGCATACAGGAAGCGCATGAACTCAGCTTCTTGATCACTCATCTGCACAGTGGTCAGGTTGGGCGTGCGCAAGGCAGCTACCTGAGGTGACTCTTGGGACACGGCGTTGATGAGCGGCAACATCAACAATAGCGACAACAGTATTCTTTTCATTGTTTCATTCATTGGGTTAGCGGCACAAAGATAATACAAAGTTTGCTGTCTCCTGCGCTGATGCACCCGGTTTTTGTTGCCTGCAACAGAAATAGAAAGTGGGACTTGTGTCGATTCACAAGTCCCACTTCTTTAGAATCCCACATCAGTGGGTTATTCCATGTCCTGAATCAAGGTTCAATGAGTCAGCGGCGAGTAGTCGCGGCCGTAGCGCATCATCTGGTCGATGTAGCCCTCGGTATAAGATACCTTCACGTCAACGAGCTTGCCGTTCTTGTCATACACGGGAGTGTAGATGGGGTTGACAAAGCCCTTGTAGGGGGCGATGTTCAGACCCTCGTAGCGAGCAAGCACCTCTTTGTGGATCTCGGGGTCAACCTTCACGCCGTAGGTCTCGACGAGCTGGCGTCCGGCCTCGTAGTCACCCTCGCTCTTGATGCGCTGCACCTCGGCCAACAGCTGGGCGAACAGGTCACGCAGCTTCTCGTAGTCGTTGACACGGATGTAGGTCTTGCCGTCGCGCTTCACATACTCGATGACATTGTCCTTCTTGCCATGCTGATAGCACCACTCGCTGATGAACTTGCGGTTGCGCATGTGAGCCTCCTCGATGTCCTTGCCAGGCACGATGCGGGTCAGCTGGGTCATCAGGCCGTTCATGATGTACTTGTAGTACTCAGCTTTATAGACATCGTTGTTGGGGAAGATTCCCAGTTCAACGAGCTTGGGATCGGCCAGGTAATACAGGGCGAACAGGTCGGCACGTCCTTCCTCGAGCGATGAGCCATAGGCCTTGAGGGCATCAGGGTCAACACCGGGCAGCAATTGTCCCGAAGCATGACCGAGGCACTCGTGAAGGTCGGTATGCAGAGCGTCGGCGATGTCGAGATATTTCTTCATCAGCTCGACCTCCTCGTTGCTGTAAGCAAACTCCTCGTTGAAACCAGTTCCTGCAGCCACCTTGTTATAGGCGTCGGTAATGTTGTCGATAGATACCGACTTGGAACCGTGAGCGGCACGAATCCAGTTGCTGTTGGGCAGGTTGATGCCGATGGGAGTCGAGGGATAGCTGTCACCGGCCAGGATGGCGGCGGTGATGACCTTGGCGCTCACACCCTTCACGTTTTTCTTCTTGAAGCGGTTGTCAACGGGCGAATTGCTCTCGAAGTACTGAGCATTGTCGCTGATGAGCTTGGAGCGGCGCGAGGCGGCCTTGTCCTTGAAGTTGACCATACCCTCCCATGAGCCGGTCATGCCCAGGGGATCGCCGTAGCTCTCGATAAAGCCGTTGATGAAGTCCACGTCACTCTTGGTCTCCTCGGCCCACATGATGCTGTAATCATCAAAGGTCTTGAGCGAACCGGTCTGGTAGAACTTGATCAGCTCATTGATATAGGCGCGCTGGCCCTCGTTCTCGGCCACGGTAGCTGCCTTCTGGAGCCAATAAACGATCTTCTCGATAGCCTTGCTGTAAAGACCACCCACCTTATAGGGCTCCTCTACCACCTTGCCATTCTTCTTGACCACCTTGCAGTTCAGGCCCCAAGAGATGGGGGTGAGGTCGGTGGTGTCCTTGAGGTTGTTGTAGAAGTTCTCGACTTCCTGCTGGGTAACGCCTTCATACATGTTGCAGGCCGAAGTGAGGATCAGGTCCTCGCCGTCAGCCTGGTTGACGCGCTTGGCCATGAAAGCAGGGTCAAAGAGGATGCGGTCGAGCACCTTCTTCTCATCGACACGCTTCTTGGCACCGGGCAGTGCAGCAAACTGCTTGTCAAAGAAATCCTTAGAAAATTCGGGGATGAACTTGTCCATCGAGTAATGGTGATGGATACCATTGCCGAACCAAACCTGCTTGAGGTACTTCTCGAAGGCGATGAAATTCTTGTCGCTCTTGTTGCCATTGTAGTTGCGGTAGATTTCCTCAAGGGTCTGACGCACCATCAGGTTGTACTTGCAGTTCTGGTCAAACAGGATGTCGCGACCGTTAAGGGCGGCCTCGGTAAGGTAATAAACGAGCTCCTTCTGCTGGAGCGAGAGATCCTCGAATCCGGGCACTTGGTAGCGGAGTACCTCGATGTCGGCAAAGCGGTCGACCGAGTAGTTGAAATTGCTGTTCTGTGCCATAGCAGTGAATGATAACGCCGTTGCTGCGAGGACGGCAATAATTGTATTCTTCATAGAGAAACAGTTAAGTTGATATGGTTTTTAGTTGTTAATCGTGGATTGGTCCTGTTCAGGAAGACGCACAAAGCGGTGCTTGTCAAGCTGATAAACGGCATACTTGCCGGGGATGATGTTATAATTGTCATCGGTTTGATACACCTTGAACTGAAGGGTTTTCTCGTCCCACTTGAACAAATCATTGATACTGGGCTTGGCGGCTCCATTGTACTCATAGTTGCCGGCAATCTCTGTACCGTCGAAGAAGAAGGGCAGCAATCTGAGGACAACGCCATCGACAAAAGCAGCCGACACATAAGCCCTGTTCCTGCCGTACGTGTTCCTGTAGGATTGCATGATCAGATAGACCGTGGGATTAGTGGCTTTGAGCTCAAATATCGTGTCGATGCAGTGAGCCATGGTCGATTCCTTCTTGATATTGGCATTACGACCTGCAAGCAGCTTGTCGATGGGGCCATTGAAACCGACAAAATTATCGCCAGCCGTCCATTGAATAATGTTGGCATAGACCTGTATCGTGTCGTTGACATTGGTAGGCAAGCTGTAACAACGCAACTTGCCATCCTCGCTGGTAGCAATCTTCATGCCCATTTTCTCACGCATCAACTTGAAGTCATAGGTCATCGTGGATTTATCACGCTGCATCCAGTCGGCGAACTCGTTGAATGCCTGAATCGAGGTCTCGTAGTCCTCGTCCTGCATCCCCTTGTAAAACTTCTTCTCGTTGCGTTCAAGTTTGGAGCAAGAGGCCAGAATCAAGGCCAGGAGAGAAATGATAAGAACAGTATTTTTCATCGTGTTCTTAATCATTTGACGCCTTTACCGTTGTAAATCACGCCCTTGTCATCCATGATGATGAGGCTCTCTGTGCCGGCTTTGGTGCTGATGATGTAATTCTTGCCATCGGCGGTCTGCATCAGGTAAGCACCGTCTTTCATCACGCACTTCTTGGACTCGGCAACCTGATCGGGCTTGCCGCTCTTGTCCTGACCGGGCTTCCACATGCTCACGCGGTAGGTACCATCGGCAAGGTTCTCAATACGCACCTGATACTCCTTGGTGTTGAACTCTCCCACGATGTGGTCTTTGCCATCTTCGGTGGGCTTAGCCTTCTCAACGTCAATCTTGGGTTTAGAGGCATCTTTGTTGGTGTCAACCTGCTCGGTAGCAGGGGCATTGCTTGCATCGTCGGCGGTTTTGGCAGGTTTCTCATTACATGAGGTCATGGCCATCAGCGCCACAGCTGCGATAAAGAAAAAAATCTTCTTCATTGTCTTAAATGTATTATGATTGATATTTAATGATTATTCGACATAGAGTACCAGACCCTTCAGGTACTCACCCTCAGGGTGATAGATGTTGATGGGGTGGTCGGCAGGTTGGGTCAACTGGTGCAGGATGCGAACCTTGCGCTTGGTCTGGGCGGCTGCACTGAATACTGCCAACCTGAACTGCTCCTTGCTTACCGCCTGAGAGCAGGAGAATGTGAACAGGATGCTGCCAGGAGCGATTTTCTCCAGCGCCTTGGCATTCAAGCGGCGGTAACCCACCAGGGCATTTCGCAATGCGCTCTTGTGCTTGGCAAAAGCCGGCGGATCCAGAATAATGAGATCGTATGCGTCAGCCTCCATATTGTCAAGGAACTTAAAGGCATCCTCGGCAAAGGATTTATGACGCGTATCGTCAGGAGCGAAATTCAGAGTCACGTTGTCATCGGTCAGACGCACTGCCTTGGCCGAACTGTCGACCGAGTGGACGAGCTGAGCGCCACCTCGCAGGGCATATACCGAGAAACCGCCCGTATAGCAGAACATGTTGAGCACCTTGCGACCGTGGCTGTAGTGTTCCAACAGGCGACGGTTCTCGCGTTGATCCACAAAGAAACCAGTCTTCTGACCCTTGAGCCAATCAACGTGGAAACGCAATCCGTTCTCCAGGGCCTCGTCGGTCTCCATGCCGCCGATGATGTAATCGTTCATCGGGTCAAGATGGGCTTTGTAGGGCAGGGTGGTCTCGCTCTTGTAATAGACGTTGCGGATGATGCCTCCGGGCAGTTTGGTCAATGCTTGAGCAATCATGTTGCGGGCAAAGTGCATGCCTGGAGAATGTGCCTGCATCACGGCGGTGGGTCCATAGATATCGACCACCAGTCCGGGCAGAAAATCACCCTCGCCATGCACGAGGCGATAAGCGTTATTGTCTTCACGCTGGAGACCCAATGCTTGACGCATGCGATAAGCATCGTTAAGCCGTTGCTCGTAGAAGGCCTCATCGATGGCAGTGTCGTCAAAGGTGAGCATTCTCACGGCAATGCTCCCGATTTGGGAATGGCCGTTACCGATGAGGGTGCCGTCGTGGGCATAGACCGTCACCAGGTCGCCCTCCTCGATAGTCTCGTCGGCTGCTGCGATGGCACCCGAAAACACCCATGGGTGTAAGCGCAACAGCGATTCTTCCTTGCCGCGCTTGAGAGTTACAGTTTTATAGGTCATTTGAACAAGAATCTGTAGATGTCATTTCCATTTGCGAACAACAACAGGGCCAACAGCAAGGCCATGCCCACATATTGAGCCCTCTCAAGAAATTTCACGCTGGGCTGGCGGCGGGTGATGATCTCATAGAGCAGGAACATCACGTGACCACCGTCGAGGGCAGGAATCGGCAACACGTTCATCACAGCCAGGATAACCGAGATGAAGGCGGTAATGTTCCAGAAATCCACCCAATTCCAAGAGGCAGGGAAAATGCTGCCGATGGTGCCGAAGCCACCCAAGCTCTGAGCTCCTTCAGGAGTGAAAATAAGCTTCAGCTGCTTAACGTAATTCACCATCTTGGTCCATCCCATCTCGATGCCGCGGGGAATCGATTGCAGGATGTTATAATGGATGACAGTGGTTTTGTAAATCTTGGTGGGGTCGGTGAGCAGGATACCCAGCTTTCCGGCATTGTCGATAGGCACGTTTACGGCTGTCAGCGTCTTGCCGTTGCGTTGATAATCCAAGGTGATGTTTTTGCCCTTGTTTTTCTCCAACTCAGTGGTGAACTCGGTGTAACTGGGCGTGGGCACACCATTGACGGCCATCATGCGGTCGCCATCTTGCAGACCGGCTTTCTCGCCGCCCATCCTGGGTTGAGTCTGGGATACGACAACCGGTAAACGATAAGCCATGAAAGGTTGGCCCTTCTGGGCATCATCGTTGGCTCGGAAAATGAAATCCTTGGGAATGTCGATGGATACTGTATCCTTATGATTGCGCAATACCGTAACCTGCTTGGCCGACAGCATGTTCTGCAGATCATCGGCGTTCAGATATTCCAACTCGTGACCGTCGGCAGTAAGGGGAATGTCACCATCAATGAATCCCACATTGTGGGCGCTCTCACAATACTCCATACCCTCGGTGGCGTCGGTGAACTTAACGAACTGCTCGCCGACAGCATACACGATGCCGGCATAGATGATCATGGCCAGCAACAGATTGAACAGCACACCACCCAGCATGATGAACAAGCGCTGCCATGCGGGCTTGCTGCGGAATTCATAGGGCTTGGCCGGCTGTTTCATGGCCTCGGTATTCATCGACTCGTCAATCATGCCGGCAATGGCACAATATCCACCCAGGGGAATCCAGCCGATGCCATATTCGGTGGCTCGCCAGGAATTCTTGTTTTCATTATTGGCGTCCGCTTCTATTTGTTTTGCTTTCTTAGCTTTCGTGGATTCAATCTGTTTCACTTCGCGTGCTTCAATTTGTCTCTCCACAGGAGCTTCCATGGCACCCATCTCGTTGCCAGTAGAGAACCACTTGAGGTATTTACCCGGTTTCCATTTCAGGATGCTCACTTTGTAATTGAAGAACATATAGAACTTCTCGACCCAAACACCGAAGATGCGGGCAAAGAAATAATGTCCAAACTCATGAAAGACAACCAAGATACTCAATGCCAAAAGCATCTCGAAGGTTTTGATCCAGAATGTTGATGCCAATAATATTAATGATAGTTCCATTTTATGATATTAATCTCTGTTTTCTAATCTGTTAACAATTTCTTCGGCTCGAGCACGGGCGTCGGCATTACTTGCGACATAGTCGTCGTAGGTGGGATGCTCGATAAAGGGCGCCTTCTCCATGGTTTTCTCTATTATATTATATATGTCAGTAAATCTGATTCTGTTCTGCAAAAACGATGCCACTGCAATTTCGTTGGCGGCATTCATGACACAGGGGGCAGTTCCGCCCTTGCGTGCAGCCGAATAGGCCGTGCCCAGCAGCGGGAACTTGTCGAAGTCGGGGCGTTCAAACGTCAGCGTCGCCATGTCCTCCAAGGTCATCTTGCGGCAATCACTGGCAAGGCGACGATCCGGCAGACCCAAGGCATAGCGGATGGGCAGGTGCATGTCGGGCAAACCCAGTTGAGCTTTCACCGAGCCGTCCTTAAATGCGACCATCGAGTGAACAATACTTTGCGGATGCACCATGATCTCGATATCGTCGGGCATCACACCGAACAGCCAACGGGCCTCAATCATCTCGAAGCCCTTGTTCATCATTGTGGCCGAGTCGATGGTAATCTTGGCACCCATCGACCAGTTGGGATGCTTCAAGGCATCGGCAGCAGTGACGTTGGCCAGTTGCGCTTTAGGCAATGTGCGGAAGGGACCACCCGATGCGGTAAGCAACAGTTTGTCGATATCCTCGTGTCGCTCGCCCACCAGGCACTGATAAAAGGCTCCGTGTTCGCTATCCACAGGGTAGAGCACACTCGAGGAATCCTTCAGTAACCGGTCAATCAACTCACCGGCTACCACCAGCGTCTCTTTATTGGCCAGAGCGATACGCTTGCCCGCATTAATAGCGGCAATTGTGGACTCAAGACCACTGTAGCCGACCATGGCAGTGACCACCGTGTCGATTTCGGGGGCAGTGACGGCCTGGGCAATGGAGGCGCTACCGGTAGCCACCTCGATGCCCGTGTCCTGCAACGCGTCACTCACGTACTCATAATACTGTTCATCGGCGATAATGACCATGCGCGGGCGCATGAGTCGTGCTTGGGCAATCAGCAGATCAGCACTGCTGCGGGCCACCAGCAACCCGACCTCAAACAAGTCAGGATACTCGGTGATGATGTCAAGCGTCTGCTTGCCAATCGAACCGGTGCTGCCCAGCACCGCTATGTTCCGTTTGTTCGTCATTTCCTTTATTTGTCGATTTAGTGCATCAAGCCCTAGAGGCCTGTCATTGCAACCAATCGGCAAAATTACACAAAATTTGTGCAAGCCGAACACTGAATAAAAGAATTTATTCTTTTTTAAGTTGAGGCGCCACCAAATTTATCAAAAATTTGTGCAAGCCGAACACTGAACAAAAGAATTTATTCTTTTTTAAGTTGAGGCGCCACCAAATTCAACTAAAATCGCTGCATACCAAATACAGCTACAACAATTTAAGATAAGAAAGGATGAGTATAAGGATTTTCCAAAATAACAAAAAAATAAGCGGCTGAAGTTCAGTCGCTTATTATTGATTGTGGAGCATAGCGGACTCCATCCATGGATAGGATGTATCATGATAATTTCATCATAAATCACTGAATGTCTGATAGATAATTCAAGCCAATCAGACATAGCCTGACAATGTATTGACATTATTTTACCATTTTTATGACAACAGAATGACAACGGAATAAATTTCTTTTGTATCTTTGCAGAACAAAATTACAATAATGGCAGGCATACAAATATCAATCAGCAAAGGTGGTGGAGCAGAAGCAGAAGTGCGCTTCCGCTTTAGCGCGACGCAGACCATAAAGCCGTTTTTCTCAACTGGCATCCATATCATTAGGGAGTACTGGTCGCCCAAGACGCAAAAACTGAGCACGTCAATCAAACAGGTGCCAGATGATGATCAACGTGAGCGGAACGCGAAAATCAACAAAAGAATAACCAACCTTAAAGCCCACCTGCTCGAAGCTTATACCGCGCAGGGCGGTCTCAACGGAAGGAGTTCAGAGGAACTGAAATTATGGCTCTTGGAGGAAACGAATAATTTCCTGCATCCTAAAAAATCAGAACTGAAAAAGAAGAAAAGCAAGACACTCATGCAAATTGTGCATGAATTCTGCTTGGATGGCAAGGAAGGAAGATTGCTGAATGATAACGGAGAACGCCTCAAGCCGAGTTCCGTCCGTGTCTATGCCCAGGTTGAGGGCTGGCTCAAGAAGTTTTGCAAACATTCTTCCGTGGCCGATTATGAAACTGATGAGCTTAATGAGCGTTGGTATGCCGCGTTTGTGAAATTCCTGTACGACCAGGGACTGCGTAAAAATAGTGTAGGGAAGCATATCAAGAGCTTGAAGACTGTTCTGCGCAAGCGAATTGACGATCCCGAGCAGGCTGCCAAGTGTGCCTTCATTGTTCGTGGCAAGTGCAAGGTGCTGCACGAGCGAGTGAAGAATGTATATCTGGATGAGAACAAGCTTCACGTGATGGCTAATGCACAATTAAACGGTTACATGGATCGTGTAAGGGACCAATTCTTGTTGTTGTGTTGGACCGGCCAACGATATAGTGATTTGGGTCAACTTATTCCGGACAATATCGATACAACAGATGACGGGAAGCACCGCTTTTTCAAAGTTAAGCAAACGAAAACGGGTGCACTCGTTTATATTCCGGTATTGCCTGAAGTTGAGCCATTGCTGGAAAAATACAAGGATGGTTTCCCTGCTCCTATCAGTAATCAGAAGTTCAATAACTTCATCAAAGATGTCTGCAAGACTATCTCAGAAACTGATGATGGCCAAGATGCGGGTTTTGGTGAGACTGTGGAGTTGGAACGGACATTGAATGCCGAGAAGACTACGTTAAGCGAGAAATTCTATAATCTCGTGACTTCTCACAGTGGCCGCCGCAGTTTCGCTACTAATATGTTTGAACGCAACTGGCCGACACAAATCATCATGGGCATCACCGGCCATGAGACAGAGGAGGTGTTTAGGATTTATATCGAGAAAGATCCCGAGGAACTAAGAAAACACCAAATCGAGTCATTCTTCAAATTCTTTGACAATGGACAACAATAGCATGACATAATACATCGAGAAACAATGGCAAAAGAAGAACCCAATAAGAGAAAACTCACCGAGGAGGAAATCAATGATCGTTTGGAGACTTACGTTAATTACGCTTATGTGAAAGTCACGCCACATGTCACTACTAGTGAAAGAGGCATAGAATTGAAAATAGAGGAGTTTGGCAGGCCGTTTGGCGGGGATGAGGACGAGCTTAAGCGCCTTAGCGACGCCACTGCAGGGTTTAACCCTGTGATGATGCAAATGTTGATTGACCTATTGCAGCAGATCAACCAAGAAACGATGCAGAATGCATTCGATTATGTGCTCAAATGCATCAAGCTCTCTCCAAACTATAATGGTGATATTCCTCAGATATATTATCTTGGGAAGCCTATATTCAGTGGCCAGGCAATCGTCAACTCGTCGCGTATTTATCAATTTGCTATCGATGAACTGTCGCAACGGCTGGAACGACTGGGCATTCCCCATGCTATTGACCTGAGTTTCTCGCCATCTGAAAAGAACGACCGAGAGCCCGAGATCCAGGCTGAGATTCAGCCCGAGAGCAAGCCCGAGAGTCAGCCCGAGAGTCAGCCTGAGAGTCAGCCCGAGAGCCAGTTTGAGAGCCAGCCCGAGAGTCAGAAAACGTTCACGTTTTCCAAAAAGGAGAGGGTAAAGAAGATCCATGCCTACCTGGTCGAGACTGGCGTTATCGAGCCCTGTGATTATGAGGATTTCTTTGTTTGGGTCAAGAATGCCTATTTCCCTGCAGACATCATTCAGGTAAAAAAGAAATTAAAGTTCTACTATGCCATGGGACAAATCTCATCACTTATCATTGATGAGGTCAAGGACTGGAAAAAGTCGGTTTTGACAAGCGGCCAATGGGACACGCTATACTCCAATAATACCAAAATTGAAGCACGATGGAAACGTAACTTCCCCTGAAAAGGTATGGGAATTATATATAAGTTATATTTCTTATAAAATATTTTTCTTTACTTATATAGTTAAGTCCTGTAATCCAAGTGATTACAGGGCTTTTCTTGATTGGCTTCATTGTCTGTTTTTCTTATAAAATCATACGTTTTGGTTATACATTTGGGTGTGAACTTTGCAATGCCGATGACAACGGAGTCAAGGCATTATATTTTAAACATTATGAAAGCGACAAATCTAATCTTGCTTACGGAGGACGATTACAATCAGTTGGCAGAAACGATTGCTAATCGCGTCATCCAACAATTGCAAGGAAAAACACACAATGTTGAACAACCCAAGTCTGATGACGGCTTCGTTTTTCAGGAAGAAGCTGCTAAATTACTCAAGGTAAGCCTGCGCACGCTTATCCGATGGGACAAGAGTGGCTATCTGCCCAAACGCCATGTTGGGCGTCGCGTGGCCTATCGTCGTGAAGACATCAATCGCCTGGCAGGAGCAGGCCAATGCCATGATTAGCGAATTGATGATACCTCTCTGCTTTTTGACATTGCGGAGAGGTGTCCTCATATGCGTACTTTGCAGAATAATCTTAATATTCTTGTACCATGAATGATTTTTCTGAAAACTCACCCACGGGCAATGTCATTGACCCGATGAGTGCGGCGATGTTAGCCGCTAAAAACGGAAAAGACCGTCCAACGGCTGACCAGTATGCCGCTAATGGCCAGCTCGTGCCCGAATCGCTGCGCATGCTGCATGACGTTATCACTGCCGCAACGGCCTATGAAAGTGAGGCAGACCAGATTGACCCCGGCGCTGTAAAGGACATCCTTGATGCTGGGCGCATCACGCCCGAGGAAGTGGACAACGATGACTGCGACGAGGTGCCCATCCTGTATGCCGGCAGTAAAGAATCGCCCATGATGACTCTGCAAAACTTCTCGGTCATCATCGGTGTGCCAGGTACACGCAAGACATTCGGCTGCCTACTGCTGGTGGCCGAATATCTGAGTGCGTGTACCCGCCCACGCTCCAACTATTTCATTCGAGCCGATGTCGAGCCGGGCCGTGTGCTGTGGATTGACACGGAGCAAGGCAGAGGCAGGGCACGACGCATCAAACGCCGCATGAGGCGTATTCTTGACTCTGATGCCGCCTTGCTTGAAGTCTTTGACCTGCGCGAGATAGACCCGCCCAAGCGCTTGATGGCATGTGCATTGGCTATCGAGCAGTATCGTCCGTCGCTTGTGGTCATCGATGGCATCGCCGACTTGTGCAATGATCCCAACCACATTGTTGAGGGTGCCATCATCCAGCAGTTTGTGATGAAGTTCTCTTCACACTACAACTGCCACATCCTCACTGTCATCCACGCCAATCTGAATGACGTGATGAGCGGAGGAAAGGTGCTGCGTCCGCGTGGCCATGCCGGCTCTAACCTGTACCGCAAAACTGAAACGGCCATGGTCTTCAACGCCGATGGCGAGATAACGAAAGTCTCTTTCGAGAAAGCCCGTGGAAAGCGCCCAGAGGACTTTTGTTTCAAAGTGAACGACCAGGGCTTGCCCGAGGTGGTGGGCGCGCCACAGCAGGACGATGGCCCCTCGATGCGCCAGCAAATACGTTATGATGCAATCGCTAACTACTGCCGCAAGTTTCCCAATGGTTGTCGTTATGCCGACTTGATTAAGGAGATTAAACGAGCGTTCGACAAGGGTGATCGCACTGCCAAAGAAGACATCAAACATACCATGGAAGCTGGCTTGATTGTCAAGCGCGACAATGGTCTGTACTGTGCAGCCGATGGTGAAGCTACGTAGGTGAGGTGCAATTTATATCACCCCCTATAAAGGGGGTGTAATATATAAACTGCACCACCCCACGACACCGGAGCGATTGCACAAGTAGTGAAGTAATCATAATTACCGTTGCACCAACAACTCTAAAATAACAGAAACCAATGAAACGCACTTTTTCTTCTCACACTGCCAGCGATTATGACTGGAACGACATCCTGCGTCAGGTGGACGTGATGCAGGTTGGTGGCCTGGATGACCACGAGACATGGTACCGGGCCTGCTTGTCGCTGCGTGCAGCAGCCATCGAGTCACCAGCCGATGAGGAAACCTTGCGGGAGCTGTGGCTCTCGTTGAGCCGTAATAGTGGCGGCTATAAGGGCGACCGTGACGTGATGACGCAATGGCGCAGCTGCCGCACACCGTCACGAATCTCCCCAGGCACCATCATTGCCCATCTGCGGGCGAATGGTGTGACGATGACACGAGGTCACCACTCGCTTCCCTATATTCCACGTCGTGTTGCACCAGTAGTGCAATCACGGCCGGAACCGATTTATTACGAAGAGAGATGGGAGGATTACCAACGCACGACTCGGCCTAATGTGATTGAAATGTCCAATCTGTACAGATTTCTCAAGAGCCTTTATCCTAGCACTCATGAAGCGTTCAAGCGCTACGAAGTGGGGTATGACGGCCGCCGCACGATGTTCCGCTACCTGGACGTCAACCATCGCCTGCGCCAGATTAAGGCAATGGCTTACTGCAGCGACGGACACCGAGACAAATCGATATATCCGCTCATTTATCGCAAACAGCCCCAAGATGGCCAGCGTGCCGAATTGGTTTACTTTGGCGAGCACCTGCTTGCGCGGCACCCCGACTCTCCTGTAGCCGTCGTAGAAAGTGAGAAAACAGCCATCATCGCCTCGATGGTGATTCACGGCGTGATTTGGTTGGCAACAGGCTCAAAAAGCAACCTCAATGCACTGAGTGAGCGCAGCGTGCTGAATGGCCGTGATGTAACACTCTATCCTGATGCCGACGCCATTGCCGATTGGCGCAAAATCGCCCAGCAGCACCACTGGCACGATGCCTCTCTGCTCATCCCCGATTACGAGTCTCTGCTTACAGCCATCGCCCCGACTGCCGACATTGCCGACTACTTCGTCAGCAAGTCAGAGTCAACCCGCAAAAGTCCTCGTATTGATGCTTGATGAGGTGCACTCTTCTCCTGCTGGTATTCGCTTGTCAGTCGATGAGGCGGTAGATCATGGCGTAGTTGATGGCCTCGGTGATGCTGTCGGTGTCGAATTTCTCAAGGATGCTTTTACGGTAGCCTTTCACCGTGTCAAACGACTTGAACATCAGCCGGGCGATTTCCTGGGTGGTGTAACCCATGGCCGAATATTTGAGAACCTGCGTCTCCTGCTCGGTGAGCGAGATGTAGGGGACCGACTGCCATGTGCCGCTCTCCAGATCCAGGTTCCAACCCTCATGCGTGCGGTTATTGAACATCAGGATGGTGTCATCACCCTGCTTCGTGGGGATGGAAGCCACACACAACGCCAGCCAGATTCTCCCGTCGGGCATCATCTTGAGGGGCGTCAGTTGATGGTTGATGGTCTGCACCTTTTTGGACACCGTGTTGATGACCCTGAAATTGTAAGATAGCGTGTAATATCGCTTCTCGGCCGCAGGGATGTCCTTGGAAAAATAAAAGCCTGAAGAATTGATTATCAACAGCCGCTCGAGATCCTCCTGCGGCACATTGTTGATATAGAACTTGTAGCCAATTTCCTTGACTTCGCTGGACGACAAGCCGCACAGGAACAACGGGTTCTCGCTGACATACAGGAAGTTCTTCTTGAAGTAGTCGATGATATAGACACTCTTGTAGGTCATGCGCGAGAACGCATCCACCGAGTCCACAACGTCCTGGATGTTGCGGTAATCCTCATCGGTGATCCCCGTCACCGCATTGTCCATGATAAAGAAATCCTCAACCCGAGCCATAAATGTGATCTTTAGAAAGGCCAAAAGTACACATTATCCTGCATAAATCCAAAAACACCCATTTGGGTGTTGCTGGCTTAAGAAATCCCCTTTATTTTTGCAGCGATAAAATTTAATTGTTAAATGATTAAATTTTCTTAATTTTTATGATATATTTATCGTTTCTCGATAAATTGATGTATCTTTGTGGCGGAAATGAACATTAAAAGAGTTGTACATTATGAAGAAGACATCTAACAGAGTGTTGAAAACCGTGTGCGTGTTAGCGCTTATCGGCATCGTCTTGTGGGTGGCGTTTTATGCCGTCCAGTCCTATTTTGTCCTGACAACAGGCAGCGGCAAGGGTGTCATCAACTGGGGCTCTCCGAACATAGGTTCCAAATTAGCCCTGTTCATCGTTAACCGTCTCTTTATCCTTTTGATGGCGGGGCTGATGGCTGCGTTTGTGTTCAACATCCTCAAATACCTGAAAGGGGGAACGATATTCAACCGTGCCAATGTGGTGCTATTGTGGATCATGGCCATTGTGCTACCCATTCATTCGTTCATCAGTGATAACATGGGTTATGCCTGCTCGGCCACGGATCACTATGAATGGGGCCTGACCGACACCCCATTTGTCTATGCGATAGTGGCAGTACTTGTAGCCATACTTTACAAGTTGGCCTATGACGCCGCCGAGGAACAGAAGTTAACCATTTAACCCCATTTGCGCTATGATTATCGTGAATCTTGATGTGATGATGGCGCGCCGCAAGATGTCGCTCAATGAACTGAGCGAACGCGTTGGAATCACGATTGCCAACCTCTCGATCCTCAAGACCGGCAAAGCCAAGGCCGTGCGTTTCTCGACGCTCGACGCCATCTGCCGTGCCTTGGACTGCACCCCTGGCGACATCCTCGAGTATCGCAACGAGTAATACCTTAATTTTAAGCCTCTTATAAAATGGGCACCTTCTCTCCCAAGTGGGAAAGAAATACCCATCTAGGGCATCGTACGCCCTTACAAAACCGATTGATTTAGCTTCAACAAAAACTCATTTTTAATTAATCATTTATTATGAGAAGATTATGGACATTCTTTATGCTCGTAAGCCTGTTCTTTGACATCATGGGTCAAAACGGGCAGGACTCCATCATGGAGGTCACGCTCCCTGAACTGGTGTTTACCGAGAGCCTGATCAAGCACAAGCCTAAAAGCGATGTGTTTAAAATCACCGAGAATCATCGCAAGGGCGTTACCAATGTATTCGATATAATGAACTTGCTACCTGGTGTGAAGTTCGACCAATTGAAATCAAAAGTCAGCGTTAAGAACGACGAACGGGTGCTTGTGATAGTTGACGGGCAGGAACGAAACTTTGATTATGTCAGGTCAATCGATCCTAAAAGGGTCAAGGAGATAGAAATCATCCATGAATTGCCTGGCAGATACGTTATTGCCGGCTATAAATATGTCATTGACATCAAACTCAAAAATGATTATGTGGGAAACGGCTTGTCCATTAACAACTTCACGATTGTATCGCCTGGCAACAATGGCGATGACCACATTGTCAATGAGCAACCCAACATCCAGTACTCGCATACCGACAAGAAATGGAACTTTAACGTTGGCTATGTCTATGGCCATATCAGGTGGAACTACCCGATTTCCTACAGTAAGGTCTATCTAGGTCTGTCCGATTTGTCCAGCAAGGAATACACTACAGACAATCCCAATGACCACAATAAGAGCAATGCACATGCGGCAAACCTCGGTCTGGACTGGAAAGTTGCCGACAACCAGACGCTGTCACTGCGGGGCTCTTTTATACATGACAACAGGCGTCATTCTACTCAATATGACTACACGGGCACTTCCACGGACAATGTGACAACCAAATTTAGCGAACTGATAGGCAATGACGTGAAAAGCAATGACTTCAAGTTTTCTGTTATCTATAACTGGACCATCTGCCAAAAGTGGAAGCTATATGCTGACTTGAACTACAACCTATTCAAGACAGACAATCGCAATACCTATTCGATGCATGAAACCTTACTCAATGATGTCTATTCCACCCACAAGAAGAATTATTACAAGGGAACCGTTGATGCCGTGTTCAGCCCGAATGACAAGCTTTCTGTGGATTTTGGATATTCGGCCACTTGGGCTCTCTACAGATTCGGCCAACGCAATATTCCTGTTACAAAATCAGATGAGAACAGGCACAATGTGTTCTCCTATCTCGATTACACGTTGAACGACAAGTTGAGTGGACGTGTTGGACTGGCCTTCGAGTCTATCCATATCAGTGATAAGGTTACTTCCAATACTTACAATCAACTGCTACCTGCGGCATCGCTGAATTTTGTCCCTTCACAGAATGTGCAGGTCAGCGCGGACTACTCCACAAGGATGGAATATCCCAAACTATATCAGTTATCGCCCATCGGTTACAACCTGGACGAGAGGATGGCCTTTCAGGGGAATCCTGGGCTGAAACCCAGTTTGAAACACGAAGTGAATCTGCAGGCGGTGCTATGGCAGAATCTCATCTTGGCGGGTGTTTATCAGTCCTCCAAGCATGCTATCAGCGACTTTTATAGTCATGTGGATGAACTGTATCAGCAGTCATTCGTGAACTCTAGACACTCCGCACTCGCGTTCGTGATCATGCACAACTGGAGCATTAATAAAAACATCACATGGAGCAACTCATTGCAGTACTCTCATATGAACATCAGTTGGGACACTTATAAAAACCATGCTAACAACCTGAATTCAGCAGCAACTTGTCCTATTATATCAACCCGCTCAAGATGAGGCTTGAGGTGGATTATTCACGCTCGTTGCGCCAGGTGCCTTTGCTTCAAGGATATGAGCAGCAGGAGCAGGACATGTGGGCGGTCTCATTGTTCAAGACCTTCTGGCACGACAGGATCAATGTCTCGCTCACCTATTTGCCTCCCATCCGGTTAGGTGTGCGGGAGTATCAGCAACGCGCCATTGATACTGACTTCTATAAAGAGCATCAACGCTTGAACCTGAAGACCTATGACAACCTCATACTGCTCAGGGTGGGATTCCGTCTGAACAACAACAAGCGCTTCAAAGTCAAGAACCAATCAAAATTTGACGACGAGAAGAACAAAGATAGAGGACTGCTTTGAACAGCCATGCCGGCCAAGACGAGAGCAATCGCCTGTAAACGGAATATATAGAAACAGCTTTTTCGATACCGTGGCCAGCCGAGGGTACGAAATGTCGCCCTCGGCTGACTATTTACCTATTTGGGGATTGTGGGTGTGGGGATTGATGGGTAATTTTGTCTCGCCAAACTGATATCGAAAAATAACGAGAAAAATCTCCATTTGGGCACCTGTCTCTAAAATATTCTTTCCACGTCACTTTTCGACTTACTAATTCGTTATATATATGAGCGAGCTCAAACGAGAATAATAAAAATCATTGTATAACACATAAAGGTAGAGAAAATGAAATTTGCTGAAATGATAGTCCTTTTAGGGATTTTTGTTGTGCTTCCAATCATCATCGTGGCAATTGTAGCACGTGCAAAGACAAACGCCACTAATAAACGCGCCCAAATTGCGCTGGCCGCAATTGAGAAGAACTCTGATGTGGATTTGGAAGAATTCTTCAAGAAGATGAACCAACCTCGCCCCAGTATCAAGGAGCGACTGCTTGACAAGCTATTGTACGGTTGTATCTTCACCCTTTTTGGTGCGGGAATCTATGTGGCTCTGGCTATGTTCGGTTTAGTCATTGATGAAGTCGATGCTGACATGTTCATCGGACTGTCCTTCGTAGCAGTACCGTCGTTAGGTGTTGGGCTTGCTTTCCTTATCAATTACTTTGTGGGGCGAAAGGTACTGAAGCAAGAGATTGAGGCTGAAGCCAGAAACCAGGCGTGACCCGCGAGCAATTCATAGAGATTATCAAGACTGAACAGGAAGCGCTTAGGCGCTTTCTGCTCGCACTCTGCTGTGGCAATCGGGATGAGGCAGACGACATCGCACAGGACGCACTGGTGAAGGCTTACCTATCCTGTTCTAAGTATGAGGAATGTGGAAAAGGCACGGCATGGCTCTACCGTATCGCCTACAATATGTTTATCGACACGAACCGCTGTCGCCGAACCATGCAACCCTTGGATGCGCTCGAAAAACGTGAGGATTCCTCTTTTGCAGCCGACCGCGAATTTCGTTACCAAGCTCTCTACATAGCTATGGAGCAATTGCCGCCAAAAGAACGAACCGCAATATTGCTCTTCTATCTTAAAGGTTATTCAATCAGGGAAATAGCCGATATTGTAAATGTGACTGAAGATGCTGTGAAGAAGCAGCTATCACGAGGCAGAGACAAACTTAAAACCCTTTTGAAAAATGAATGACGACAAAAGAATACAGGAACTTTTCGACAGTTTCACCCCAGCACTTAAGGACAACGAGTTGTTCAACAAACGGTTGGAAAGGAAATTCGCCATGATTGATGAAATCCAACAGGCAGAGACGAAACAAATACGCCGTTACCGCATGGCTGTGGTTGCAGCCTTCGTGGCAGGTATTGTCCTTGGCAGCGGACTTCTTGTCTTCATCCTTGCCATACCATCCAACACACCCCTGTTCACTTTCGGCATCAATTTCTACCCGCTACAATTCATCGAGCAGAACAGTCGCATGATTTGTGTGCTGCTAACCTCGCTGATGATTGCGTTCTGCATCATTGCCATGATGAATACCAGCGAAATGGTGAGCAGAATAAGAGGCAGGGAAATGTAATAAAACAAGAAAATAGCCCCCCTTGATGTCGATAATTATTTACACGACATAAGCAAACTGATTTCAAAAAAGACGGACAAGATAGCCAAGAAAAGCGTAACCGCCTGTAAAAACTAACGCACAGAAATAGCTTCTATACTGAGTTCAGCCAAGGGTGATGTCATATCCTCGGCTGGCTCGTATAATGCAATTGAGTGTGTGTTGAATTAATCCAACAACTTGACCAAATCCTTTTTATATTTTGCATCATTTTAATGGGCATTAAAACGATGCAAATCGATTTAATTAGGGAATGATGTAACTATGTTTTGACAAGAATTTTCCAGAGAGATGTCATTTTGGGGCAAAAATCATAGTTTGTGATAAAAAAGTGTGGAATTTTTGCAATAATTCGGGTTTTATCAATTTTGTTTTATAAAAAATTCCTAACTTTGTAAGCCAAACTTAATAATCTCACCTAATTCTTATTAAATATAATTTATATGAGTATCAGTAAAGATGTCATCAAACAATGCCTAATTAGTAAGCAACGCGAGGTGGATGAGGCGGTGATTGTGAACCGTCCCATAGACTTTGAAGAGAATGGCAACTATGTGATAGTTGGCGTGAGACATGCGGGTAAGTCGTACCTGCTATATCAGCGTGTGCGCCAGCTGCAGGCTGCAGGAAAGGGATGGGACGAGATTCTATTTGTGGACTTTGAGGATGAGCGTCTGGCTGAATTTCAGACAGAGGACTTCAACAGTCTGCTGGAGGCTCATTTGGAACTGTATGGCAAGAACATTGGGATAAGTTTGTGCGGAGACTGGCTGATGCTAAATATAGGGTATATGTGACGGGCAGCAATGCGAAGATGCTGAGCAAGGAGGTGGCAACTACGTTGGGCGGAAGATTCTTTATCTATGATGCGTACCCATATTCATTTAAAGAATACCTGGCAGCGCAACAGGTGGAACTGAAGGAACACTGGGAATATGACACGATACAGCGGAGCGAGGTGAAGCGACATCTGAATGAGTACTTCTATTACGGCGGTCTGCCGGAGATCCTGTCGTTTAAGAATAAGCGAGCCATGCTGTCGAGCTTGTATCAGAAAATCTATCTGGGTGACATCTGTGCCCGAAACAATATTAAGAACGACCGCGTGATGAACATATTGATCAAGAAGATGGCAGAGAGTGTGAAGCAACCGCTGTCGTTCAACCGGTTGAAGAATGTGATTGTGGCAACGGGGGCTCCTATCAGTGTGCCAACGACAATAGATTATGCTGGATATGCTGCTGACAGTTGGCTGATATTGCCCATGCAAAATGAGGTAGGCAAACTGACAGAGAAGGAATCACAGAAGAAATATTACTTTATAGACAACGGCTTACTTAACCTCTTCCTGATGAATTCCGAATCATCGCTGTTGGAGAATATGGTAGCAGTGGAACTCTGTAGACGGTATGGTAAAGAGAATGTTTATTATATGAATGCAGATAAGGAAATTGACTTTATCATACCCGAAGAGAAACTGGCCATCCAAGTGTCGTACAGCATCAAGGATGAGACCACTTACAACAGGGAGGTGTCACCACTGGTGAAGTATGCAAAAGGACATCAAGATTGGAAGTGTATGCTCATTACTTACGATGAGGAGAGCACGGAAGAAGGAATACCCGTAGTGCCAGTGTGGAAGTGGCTGATGGACGTGTGACTTAGGGAGACAAATTCAAGTAAAACGAAGCTGTTATAAACTTCTTGCATTAAAGAGTTTTACATGCTATAATGACTGAGATAAAAGAACTTCTTGTAGAAGAGTTAACCGTGCTGAAAAAGATTCAAAAGTACGGGAAAGAACACCCACAGGGTGAACTGGAGCAGGTTGAGAAGGTTAAGTTACTCTTGTTATACCGTATCTACTCAAATCTGTATTCATCTCTGTTATTAACTGTGCAAATCTTAAGAACTGGAAAGGTTTCCTTTTTTCAATTGCCGATAGGATTGATGCTGCGTTGTTGCTATACGGATTGTATGTTCGCCCTGTACATACAGCATGCTGGCAATGAGCGGGCTTGCGAAGAGTTGGATTTGAGACGAATAGAGTATGCCAATTCGATGTTGGAGCGCAAAGAGGTATACAGAGATCAGGTGAAAAGCACCGGAATGATACTTGATGATGCCTTTATAGACCATATGTGGGAGTTGACGATGGAAGACAACTTTTTAGGACTGCTGACACTTGACGAGAATCTGGAAGAGCTGATAGTTACGAAACAATCGAAGGGTCAACTGAAGGAAGAAGGTTTTTCGAGGGTGAAGAGTGTTATGACCAAAGATGTTGCAGATTTCTTGATTGATATACCTGAACTTAAATCAATGGCTACACGATTATATCACTACTTTAAATATTTCTCGCAGTATGAGCATTTCTCCGAAAATGGGCAAGGGGATGTGCTTGCTTCATCGAAAAAGGACGGTAATGATAATATCCATTTACCTTCGGCCATAAGAGCACTGAGTGCAGGGGTGGAGGAAGTGATGAAAGATGCCTTCAAGACGGCATAATCAAACCGACAGCGAGTCTGGAAAAGAAGCAACGAGGCTGATACCGAAAAGGTACTGGTCTCGACTTTTTTTCGGTTCGGTTGGTTATGGTGGTAATGAGTTGCTAATTAGACACTGCTGCTCCCAGGCAAGGATGGATGGCATCCTAAATAAAGCCAAAAGTACCCGTTTGGGGGTTGTGGGTGTCGGGATTGATGGGTAATTTTGTCGCGTGATTAAAAAAGTTGCGGAAAAGGGTTTAGTAAATCGACCTGAGTGTGTATATAGAGTGTATGACAGACAGGAAACGACAAATCGAACGGCTGTTCAAGCAGCATTACCGGGCCATGTTCAGGCTGGCCAGCATCCTCTTGCACGACAATGAGGAGAGCATGGACATCGTGCATGATGTCTTTGCCAGGCTGCTTGCCGACCGCCGTCCGCTGCAGGAGGCGACCGCCGAGGTGTTCCTGCTGTCATGCGTGCGCAACCAGTGCTTGAATGTGATGCGTGACCGCAAGATCGATGAACGGGCCCGACAGCTCCTGCTGCTGGAGAGTGAGGTTTCCAGCCGTGAAGCCGAGGACATCGAGGCCGAGATCAGCGCGCTCCATCAAGGTGTCGCCGACCTGGAGCCGCCTGTGTGCCGCGAGGTCATCGTGTTGCATTACCGTTACGGGCTCACCTTCCGTGAGATTGCCGAACGGTTGAACGTGAGCGAGACCACGGTTTACAAGCATCTGCGAAGCGCACTCGACCAACTTCGTTTAACATTAACACCACCAGAGCGATGAACAAGACCGAACAACTGTTGAAGATGCTTGAGCATCCCGAGCAATACACCGAGCGGCAGTGGCAGGACATCCTTGCCGACGATGAGTGCCGCGAACTCTACTCGTTGATGGCCAAGACCCGCAGCGCCCTTGCCAGCGAGCAAGCCGCCGAGCGGCTGAGCGACGAGATGATTGACGCGCAGTGGCAACGCTTGGCTGGGGAGCAGCACGAGCGGGCCGTCATCGTGCCCCTGTGGCGCAAGATCGCCGCCGCAGCCGTTGTGGTAATCGCTTGTGTGGGTATCGCCATTGCAGCGGTGCATACAGGCTTTTTCGGCCTTAAGCACAGCGAAAACCAGCCCGAGAAGGTCGTCCAGCAAGGCAATAACCCAGAGAATACCGTCACCGATGAAGCGCTGGCACCCACGCCCGACACCTTGTCGATGGCTGCCGAGCCCCGCCTGTTTGAGGAAGTTCCGCTGGAGCAGGTGCTCGCCGAACTCGCTGCCTACTATGGCGTGGAGGTGGAGTACCGCTCGGACGAAGTGCGGTCGCTGCGCCTGTTCTATCAATGGGAACCGGAATACTCGCTGGACAAGGTGGTCGAGATGCTCAACAACTTCGAGGCCATCTCCATCCGGCACGAGGGTAACCAGCTGATTGTGGAATCGAAAGACCTGAAGTAATCCTGCCCATGAAGCGAACAATCTCATTGCTCATGTGCATGGCGTTTGCCCTGCTGCTCACGGCCGTTGCACAAAGTATCACGCACACCTTCAGTGACGTGTCGATGAGCGATGCCCTCAAGTACCTGCAGCAACACACCAGCCGCTACAAGATCGTCTTCATCTATGACGACCTGGAGGACTACAAGGTGACGACCACGGTCAAGAACAAGTCCGTGCCCGACGCCATCCGCCAGATGATTGGTTTCTATCCCATCAAGATGACCAGGAAGGAAAACCGCGAAATCTACGTCGAAGCCATCCTCAAGACCGAGCGCCGCCTCAAGGGCGTGGTCGTGGATGAGCACAACTTGCCGATGCCCTACGCCAATGTCACCCTGCTCAGCCCCGCCGACTCGACGATGGTGGGCGGCGGTGTGACCAACGAGAGCGGCCGCTTCGTCATTCCCATCGAGTACGGCAAGGTCATCGCCCGTGTCTCCTATGTGGGCTACAAAACGGCCTATCGCCTGTGCAGCCGCGACAACGTCGGCACCATCAAGATGCACCCCGACATTACGGCCCTCAAGGAAACCGTGGTGACCGCTGCCAAGATGCAGATTGAACGCGACGGCGCCAATTACACCCTGCGCAACTTGGGCGGCACCATCATGGGCAACGCCGGCAACGCACTCGATCTGCTGCGCTGGACGCCCGGTGTTATCGTAGGCATGAACGAGGACATCTCCCTCATCGGCCGCGACGGCAAGACCGAGGTCTATCTCAATGACCGCCGCGTCACCAACAACGCTGAGCTGAAAGCCGTCACCTCGCAAAATATCAAGCGAGTGGAGATCATCCGCGAGCCTGATGCCCAATATGCCTCCAATGTGGCCGCCGTTGTCAAGCTGTACACCCATAGCCCTTACAAAGACAATCTGGGGGCCAGCCTGATGAATGTGCTCGACATCAAACACAAGAAATCCAATACCACTACCGTCACCATCGATGGCAAGCGCGATAAGTTGTCGGGCAACGCCTCATTCTCCTATGGCCATTTAAACACGGTCGCTTTTACTCAAGGGTTGACCGAAATCGCTGGAAATGGTATAGAACCGTGGAGTTATACAAAAACCGACTCGACATCCTACCAAAGCAGCGGGGATGATTTCCAGTTCTTTGCCGGCTTGAATTATGCCTTCACACCCAGGAGCGTCTTCGGCTTGCAGTTCAATGGCAATTACCGCAAATTGAATCTCGACCAATTCTCAAGGCTGAAGACCGCCCAATACCTTCACGGATTCACTATTACTGAAGACATCATCAAGCGCAATAGCACATCGGCCAGTTACCTGTGGCAACGCAATGACCACTCACAACTGCTGCTGATAGCCGACTATGCGACATCACGACAGCGAGACGACCAGAATCTCTACGAGTATATTAAACCTACTCTTAATCCCGGCGGCGAGTCCTCTACAATCATTAAACAATATTTTATCGTTGATACCAATGATTATGATATCGTGACGGCTTCGGCCAAATATGACTTTGTCTCTGACGGATGGAAAAACCACACGGGCCTCGAATGGGGTTATACTGCAAGCAATGCGATCGTTCACCAGAACGACCTCACGCAGACCAGCAAGCGTGACAATGACTGGCTTGGCGTCTATTACACTCTGGCCAAGACTTGGGGCAGGTGGCGCCTGAATGCGGGACTGCGCTATGAGTATGACCACACCCGCACCGACAGCAAGGGCTTTGTCCTCAACAAGACATATCACAATGTGCTGCCCAGTGCCAGCGTGGGGTTCAAGCCGTCGCATGATGTTGACTTGGTGCTTTATTATGGCCGCATATTGAGGCGCCCCACCTACAACGAACTGCGCCCCACGTCCTATTACATCAACACATATCAGGAAACGACAGGCAATCCCTTGTTGCAGCCGTCGGTGACCCATCGGTTGGCCCTGAATGCCAACTACAAGGGCTTCACCTCCTCGCTGAGCTATCGGCTCATGGACAATGCCATCCAACGCATTGTGGAGTATATGCCATCGGGCATCATCAGTGAGCATCCCATCAACATCAAGCATTCACATGCCTGGTCGCTGGACTTGGGCTACAACTACAGCAATTCATGGGTTAACCTGGGCGTGCAGTCGAGTATGACATTGCCCCACATCACCTATCCTTATCTGGATGGAACGAGGATTGAGGACAGGCCCTATGCCGTTCTCTCGCTCAATGCCCAGTTCACCGTGGCGCGTAAGTTCCTGCTAGGATGCAATGCGCTCTACAGCACACCATGGACCAGAGGATTCACAAGAAACAGCTCAATCCTTGGGGTGAACTTGAGTGCCATGGCCTCTTTGTTCAAGAACCGCCTGCTGCTGGGAGTAACCGCCAATGACATCTTCCGCCGTAGCACGCCGTCCTGGAGTGAAACACGCTACATGAATGCGCATAATGAGACCTATAGTTATAACTACACACGGGGCGTCTCGCTGATGGTGCGTTGGACCTTCAACTCCATCAGCAACCCGTTCAAGAAGCGCAGCGGCAACGACGCACCCTTGCGCCGTACCCAAGACAACTAATCATCACAATCAATAACACAACTATCATGAAGAATTATTTATTTTTCCTTATCGGATTGCTGGCACTGGTGTCTTGCACCAACGAAAGTGACGAACCCAGGCCTAATCCCACCGGGGGCGAGGACCTCTATTTCGCCACACCGGGGTTTCCAGGCTATCCTGAAATGATCTATGACCTAGATGGTGATACGATTTATCAATGTGCCGAGGGTTATCACATTTTTGAGTTGCTGAGCGAAGGGAGTGATTGGTATGCATCACTCAGAACTGAAGACGGTATTCACAGTGTGGTCAAAGACAGCACGACTATATACACAACCGAGGAAACCATCTGGTGCATGGCCGTTGAAAACGGTATAGTTTATACTGTACAAGAAAACAGGTCTGACCGCACCGTGTGGGTCTATAAGGATTTTGAACGGATATATGAATTAGACAGGAATGTGAACTTCAACACAATCTGTGTCAGCAACGACATTGTCTCTTTCACAGTCTTTGCCAGCAAGCCTTATACCTGGATCAACGGAAGGACAGTCGAGTTTGGAGGCCCAGACTCAGGACTAGAGGAGGGATTCGGACACACCTTTGGTTGTGACCGCAGCGGTTATGATGTCTTAATCACTTACGAGGGTGCTCTAAATGATGGGAAATACATGTACTGGTGGAACGGGAAGAATTACGACATGCCTGAAATGTTTTTCCCTTCGACATCACGCCTTATTAATGGACATGCCTTCATCTTGGGCGCAATAAAGAGGACACTGAGCTCTAGTGGTGCCCATTACGTCCCTGCAGTGATTATCGACGGGATGGTAACCATATTGAGTGATGAATATGATTTTGCAGCGAAACAAGTTGTTGCCGACGGCATGGACACTTATATTCTTGTAAATGATGTCAGTGGGCGCTCTAATTGGTCGCTGATTTACAAGAATTTACAGTGCATGGATCTGCCCAATAACATTGTCGTTCCCGAAAATTTGAGGAAATACTATGCCCAAAGCCTTGATGACGATGGCGCTACCACCACATTGATTAATCTGGGCATCACCGCCATCGCTATAGTAAAGAATGACAAACAATAACTAAAGACTAACCTAATCATTTTATAACATCATGAAGAAGATATCATTTTATTTATTGATGATCCTCGCTACCGGTATGTTTACCTCGTGTGGCGATGACGAACCTGAAATCACGCGTGTTCAAGACGGCAATGGCAAGGTGTTTCTCGAGACAGGAACACTCGTGGAAGCCAACCTCAGTTTCTCTGAGGCTGAATTAAAGCAAGCTCTAAATACTTACAAGTGGGAACGGGAATACAGTTTCTACTATGACAATCAAACAATATCAAACAGGTATGAAGTCAAAGGTTTGCCCACTGTCATGCATCCTGATGGAACCATTGAATTTGATGATGAGAGTACCGCAAAGTACACCGTGCTAGACAAGCATATACTTATCACCAATGAGGTGCAAGTGGGTGTGAACAATTATTCCTACTACGATAAGCTGGATGTCGTATCGCTTGATTTGAATGAAGGCGCTGGCAGAATGATCATTGACCGCATCGCTCCCAAAGGATATGGTAAAAGCGACTATTCTAAAACGACCTATATCCGAATGGTTTGGCGAGCAGTCATGCAGTGACAGATAAGAAAAAGAAAGGAGAACAATCATGAAGAAGATATCATTTTATTTGATGATGCTATTTGTTGCTGGCTTGTTCACTGGTTGCAAGGAAGAGGTGACAACCGGTCCCGAGTCCCTGCAAGAGTGCCGCACCAAGGGCATTTATGAGGCAACAATCGTTGAGGTGCCTTTAAAGGCCGATGCGGTCGTGGAATGGTATGACCCTGATATGTGGGTTTGGTGTGAAATCACCAAAGCCCCCGAGGATGCCAAGGCTAAGGGCGCTCCTGTCAATGGAAATTATCTATACTTTCAACGCAACGACTTCCCTGGGCAGGTTCTTAAACCTGGCATGACCGTGAAATTCCGCATTTATTGCTTGGCGCTCATTCTTCAGGACAAGAACGAGTACCCCTTCGCATTCTCTCCCGATCGTCAATACTATTATGGCTTTGTCATGCATGAGTAATCAACAATGAAAGCAAAACTATTTCTAGCGGTATTTGGGTTGTGCAGTCTCTCCTGCCTGGGGCAGGAGGGCAATGTGTTTCAGCATTTCAGCCTGTCGGGAGGTCTTGGCTCTACTGGTCTCACGATTGACATGGGCACGATGATGACCGACCATTTCGGCCTCAGGGCTGGTGTGGATCTGCTGGGAATCTATTTTCATGGCTATGAGGACTATGAGGATCTCAACAAGAAGCTTTATCTGCTTGACCCTGACCTTGAGCCATTGCCCGGGCAAGATGCCGATACCCATCTCACTAATTCATCGGGACACCTGTTGCTGGACTATTACCCCTTCAAACCGTCAAAATCGGGTTTCCATGTGACTGTGGGTGCTTATCTGGCATGGCATCGGCAAGTGGAATCTCTCGAGAATGCAGATAACTGGGCTTGGAGAAAGATTGCCGACTTCAACGCTCGCCGTGGTGACTATGCTGACGTCCCAGCAGAAATGGGCCCTGCGACGATCGGGTATTATGGCTATCTGGTCCCCACCAGTGCCGAAGGCTCGTTTAATGCTTACATGCTAACGAACCGTTTCCGGCCCTACGTGGGAATCGGCTTTGGCCGTGCCGTGCCCGGCGCTCGCCGCCTGAACGTACAACTTGACCTCGGAGTGCAGTTTTGGGGCAGGCCCAGGCTCTATGACGGAATAACCGGCAAACGCCTTACCCAAGTAGCGTATAAGAGCCAAGCCTCCTTCGGCCGCAACACGGTCTATCCCGTCATCACCATCCGCCTAGCAGGCCGCATCCTGTGATACGATTCACAGTGTGAAATAGAGACTATTTAGCAGAATGAATTTTTTGTTTTTTCAAACATCTGGTTTACAGGGATTTGTATAAAACGAAATGAACATCGATTATTTGCCGGTTTCGGTAATTACCATTAACTTTGCAAATCAGAACAATACTAAAACAATTTATCAACATGAACAGTATAAGGATACTGATGTCCATGTTGCTGGCGATGCTTGCTTGTGTTGCTGCCAATGCTCAAGCGGTTGATGAGCTCATGCGACATTGGCAAGGCTATATCGAGACGTCGTTCCAAAATACGATGAATCTTGGTTTTGAAGTGGGCATTAAATACTATCCCATCCGATATGTAGGCATTGGCGCCGGGGTTGGAATTGGTGGAGACATTGGCGAACTCGGTACTATCACCTTTGAAGCTGGAGATATGATGGTAATCGCCGACGACGGTAACGGTGTCGCATGGTTCAGCACAGGTCTACAATTACAGAGTCCCGCCTTGTGGCATAGTAGCGATGGGGATGGTGGGCTGTCACTCAAGGCCGATGTGGGCATCAGGTTGCCTGTTCCCGCGAATGACAAATTAGGCTACCGTGCCATTCCGAACGCTGCCGGTACTTGGGACGGCTCAGATTGGCAATATGAGCGCAGCCATGGTGGCAAGAGTTGTTTCCTGTACTTCAAGCCATCAGTAGCTTATGATATCCATCGTTGCCAGATTTGGCTCGGCTATTTGTGGAGCAACATGGATCCCTATAGCGGCGTGCGTAATGTCACCATCCTGGGCCATCACTTGGACTTTCCGCGCAAACGGCCTATGAATGGCTTAACCATCGGCTTCGGCTACCGTTTCTAAACCATATTTTTTTATTACAGACTTGTTGGCTCACCGATGACCTCGGTGGGCTTTTTCTTTACATACTTAAGAAGGGGGAAAACGGACGAATCGTGGTATAAAAAGGGCTTCACCGATAGTTGTTGACGAAGTCGTCGAGGTCGGGAACACCTAGTTTCTTGTCGATTTGGTTCTTCTTGTTATAAACCGTGCCGATATGTTTGTAACCCATCGTCACCATAATAGTCGTGAAGGAAAAACCAAAGCAATAAAGGGCCAACAGATTAAGTTCGCTGTCGTTCAGGGTACCGCCAGCGGTCTCTTGGGCCTTGACCAGGATGTTGTCGTGCAGGTCGTTGGCCAGGGTCTGCAGATTGGACCAATAGTTGCTCTCATCGCCCGTCTTGGGCAAGGTCATCGCTTCCCTAAACTTGACGGCAAAATCCTCGCCGTGATATTGGTAAGACAATTTCATCAGTTGCTGCACGGCGTCAATCTGCTGGTTAACGATGGCACGCAACTTGTTGCTATGGTTGTTCTTGCCATCGTCGGACTGCTCACCGTCGCCGAGCAGTCGCTGCATCTTTTTCAGATTCGTCAACGAGTCCTCAAGGTCGGCCTTCAGCATCTCGGCCTCGTTCTGCTTCATCTTCAATCGGTTGCGGTAACGCATCAGCCCCAACAACAGTAGCAGCGAAGCGATGATCACTCCCGCCAAGGCCAGCAGTGCCCCTCTAAATCTTGACTGGTATTTAATCTTGTTCAACTCCGCCAACTGCACATCATATTTCTTCTCCACAGCCAATAATCGGTGATTGAGGCTGTTCATGGTCAAAGAATCGGCTATGGCATGTGCTTGTTGGATGTAGTTTTTGGATTTCCCTTCATTTTTCCAATAACGGTGCTCCAGTTCGGACATGAGTTCATAATAAACAATGCTGTCCATCGCACTCTTGGCAATAGGGGCTTTGTTTAGATAATAAACAGCAGAGTCGGGTTGTCCCAGGAACAAGTAAGACGAAGCAAGGCGATAATGCGCTCTCGGATGATCTATCGTTATTCCGTCTGTTGATATCGCTTGCAGGGCATAATGCTTCGCCTTTTCATAATCATGTTCCCTGACTAGATAATACTCTGAAAGAAGGAATAGATTAGCAAACACCACATATTGCTCATTCAAGGATTTTGCTAAATCAATGGCGTCATTGAGATAGAAAACTGCTGAATCGTGCTTTTCTTCAATGTTTCGATAAATCCCGGCAATACTTGAAAGGCAGATGAGTTCATAGTGCCTATCTCCAAGACTTCGGTATAAAGGCAGGGCTTCTTGCAACTTCTGCAGCGCAATAGTATTGGAGCCAATAATCTGATTTTGATAGAGTACACCCATTCTCAATTTGGCATAAGCGATCATTGAACTATCGGTGGCTAACGGCAGTTCCTCGGCATGATGGTAACTTTCAACCGCTAGATCAAGGTGCCCCAAGTCCTCAAGGACGCACCCCTGGGCCACAAGGGCTTTCAGGTATTTCACCTTGTCGCCTGATTTCCTGTAGTGTTCAACGGCCTCGTTGATGGCCGAATCGCTGGTGAATGGTTGATAGCATTTATACTGTGCCATGGCGAGCAATAACGAGTAATAAGACTTTTCCTCGTCGTTGAAGCCGTTGACGTCCATTTTCTGGAGTATGGGCAACGCCTCCCTCTCTTGCTGGTGATAGACCATGGAGTCGAACCCTGCTAGTTGCTGCATGGTGGCGTTGTCATGATGGCAGCCTACTGACATGAGAGCAAAGACGGCCAAAATTACAATGATGATGTGTCTGGAGTGTATCATTTGTCAAATATGTTTAGGCTGGATTTTCACCCGATCCTCACGAGAAAACGGTGAAATCCACATGCAAATTTAACACTTTCAACCCCATCATTTGTGCCAATTAAGTCAAAATTAGAATTTTATTTTTTATATGATTGATATTCAGTGTTTTGTAATTCCGAGAATTAAGTCTGAATTTGTCCACTTTTTAGTCAATTTAACGATAATCTTTGCTAACTTTGCAGTTAAAAAAAACCACGATTACTAAACCAAAGCAATGGATCAATATGAACGCGACAAAGAAACATCCGGCTGGCCTTCGGCATGAAGTTCTGATTCTTTCTCGCGAAAAACAAAAAAATCACTTTTGGGGTTTAGTAAATGAGAATTTGTGTGTCTATATATAGAAGGGGTATTTGCATGAGACGGAAGGCTAGCAAGTTTCGAGTGTGTAAAATATTCTTGCTATCTTTTGATGTTGAACTATAATAAATTTCTGAATATGAAACGATTATCTATGAAAAGTATTTTCTTTGCAGTACTACTGTCAATTAACCCGTTAGTATTGCATGCTGGAGTTTACCATCGTTGGGCCATGGCCGTCTTGGAAAGTGGGAATGAAACACCGACACTTTTTCAATACCATAGTGATGTGGAAACTGCCGAAAACGGGATTCAGTATTATCGTATCATTGATGACAGCTCTATATTCCATTATGGTGAGCTATATAATCCTGTAAAACTACAGTATGGTTACAGATGGACGGATAAACAACTGTATATCTATGATTTTGATAGTCAAAAAGAGACTCTTGCATTTGATTTTAGCCTCTCTCCAGGCGATCATTTCACGACGTTAAATGGAATTGAATGGACGGTTGAAGCATCCACGGATACCCTTGTGAATACTTCGTTTTGCTGTTATGGCGAGGCTGTGCCCAAGAGACTACTGACCGTAAAGTCAACAGATGGTCTGTTGACAGACCAGTGGTTAGAGGATTTCGGGTCATTCACAGATATTTTTATGATGAACGACTTGGAAAATATCGTTTGTTCTCAATCATTGTGGATGGAATATGGCTATGGGGAGTACCTTGCGCGCGAAATCAATGCAGACCCTTTATATGCCCATGACAGCGGGTGGCTGGAAGGTTCGTATGACGATTCTCCTGTAGACCAGGGCTATGCAAACTGTTACATTGAGGATGGAAATGTGGTATTTGAAAATGTTCAGTTAAGGTGGGCGCATCGCGATTACTCCCTGTATTATCGGAATGGAGACGATATCTATCATGTTTATGCTTGGGAGTTGGAGCCCCATGTCGATGATGGTGATTTAACCCTGATAAGAGATGTTGTCACCTTCAAGGGATTGCCGACGCCCGCAAGCGGCCAATACACAATCCATATTGGTGATAACGAGTACTCAACAAGCAGCGTCATTGAGATTGTCACAAACACACAGCCCGAAGACCATTATTATGACTTGCAAGGTAGAAGATTGGACTCGAAGCCAACACATGGTTTTTATATCAAGAATGGACAGAAAATATATGCTAAATAATCAGCTGTTAGTTTTTTGTATTATGAGGATTACTCAATACATAGATGAACTTGTATAATAACTTTGCCGAATACAATAACTAAACTATATCAAAATTATGAAGAAGTTAACTTTAATAATGATGATGCTTGCAGCAGGACTGATGGCTGTTTCCTGTGGTGACAGTAAAGATGAACCGGTCACTCCTGACGAAATTACCCGTGTTCAAGATGGCAACGGTAAGGTGTTTCTTGAGAATGGAACGCTGGTGAATGCCAACTTGGATTATACCCAAGCGGAACTAATAGATGCCTTGAACAAGTATGACTGGGAACGGGAATACAGTTTTTACTATGACAACCACAAGATTTCCCCCAAGACGGAAATTGATGCCATGCCTCGAATCATCCATCCCGACGGAACAATTGAATTTGATTTCCCAATAGAGGAAGGAAGGCTGAGATTATACACCGTTTCGGGTAAACAAATCACGGCGATTTACCAAGCACCCGCTTGGTCAAGTTCATGGTATCCCGACGTAGTTCTAACCGTCGTTTCCCTTGACATGACGGAAACTTCCGGCCGAATTGTTATGGACCGTAAAATCTTTAGAGAGGATCTAGAGGGTTTCTCCTCGGCTTCACTCTATGTCCGCATGGTTTGGAAAGCAAAAATGTAAATATCATGAAAAAGAAAATAATCTTATTTACAGTGATTGCTACCGCATTAATGGTTGTTTCCTGCGGCCATGATGAGCCCGTGGATCCCAACGAGATCACCCGTGTTCAAGATGGCAATGGTAAGGTGTTTCTTGAGAATGGAACGTTGGTGGATGCCAACTTGGATTATTCTCAGGAAGAGTTAGAGCAAGCGCTGAAACAGTATGAATGGGAAAGGGAGTATTGTTTCTTCTATGACAACCGCAATGTCTCTTCTCGAATTTCTGAATTACGTTACATGCCTATTACCATTCACACCAACGGAACAATTGATATTACAGACGAATATCCTTTAAGGCAACGCGAATATACCATAAAAGGGAAAATACTCACGATGTCATTAATAGAGGACGTCTGGTCAAGTTATTATGAATTGCCACGTGATTTTGTGATTGTCGCCCTTGACATTAATGAAAACGGTGGAAGGATGATAATGGATACAAACTTAAAAGGCTATGAATATAAAAACTATGATCCTAATACCATGAACGTCCGTATGATTTGGAAAGCAAAAATGTAAGCATTATGAAAAAGGTGATATTCTTATTTACAGTAATTGCCACGGCAATAATTGCTGTTTCCTGCGGCCACAGCGATGAGCCTGACCCTGTGAAACCTGATGAAATCACAAGAGTTAAAGACGGCAATGGTAAAGTATTCTTGGAAAATGGTGTTTTGGTTGATGCCAATATTGACTACACTTCAGCTGAGTTAAGCAAAGCCTTGACTGAGAATGAGTGGTATTTTGACTATGGCTTTTATTATGACAACTCCCATGTGTCACCCAAGAAAGAGTTTGGTGGATATTGGCCTACCAACATACATGTTGACGGTACTATAGAATATAGTAAATTTCCAAGGCAGGAAGGTAAAATCAGGGATTTTTCCATCAATGGCAAGGAATTGATCTCAACACCACGAACAGAAATCCACTCGGGATTTGCTATTCCTGTCGAAAAATATGTCATTATTGCTCTTGACCTGAACGATAACGGGAGCAGCAGGATGATTCTTGACAGACAGTTATCGGCAGCACCAATTGATGGTTATGATGCTAATTCTTCTTACGCAAGATTGATTTGGCATACAATACCAAATGATTAGTGATGAAAAGAACTCTGATTCAGCTGCTACTGATGACTGTATGCACATTGTCATTAGGGGCAACACCTGTCGATACGACAAAAGTTGCCCCAAGTGACAGCAGTGCCTTATCACGTGGCGTGCATCTTGAGAATGTTGTGGTCTATGGCAGCCGCAACAACTTCGGCGTGACTTCATCACAGATGAGCGCCGTAACGCTCAGCAAGGAGCAAATCCTGTCTGTTCCCGTGTTCTTGGGCGAGCCTGATGTGCTCAAGTCAATACAGAAACTCCCTGGAGTCCAGTCTGGTACCGAGGGCAGTGCTGGCATCTTTGTACGTGGCGGCGACTATGACCAGAACTATATCACCCTCGACGGCTCAGCCATCTATAATGCAGAGCATCTGAGAGGGTATGTCAGCGCCATCAATCCCGACATGGTGGGCAGCATCAACTTCTATCGCGGCGCTTTTCCTGCCCGTTATGGCTCGCGCCTGTCGAGCGTGGTCGACGTAGGTATCAAGGAGGGCGACTATAACCATTATCACGGTCTGTTAAGTCTGGGAACATTGTCCAGCCGCATCCAGGCCGAAGGACCCATCTGGAAAGGGCATACATTCTTCAATGTAGCAGCCCGTCTGTCCTATTTCGATTTGATAGCCAAGCCAGTATTGAAGCACTTCTATGACCGACCCGAAGCGTTGCAGCCATATAGCAACATGCGCTACTATGACATCACTGCCAAACTGGTGCACAAATTCAACGAACGCAACCGTTTGTCAGCGGTATTTTATTACGGAAAGGACACCGACAATGAATCACCCACCGAAAGCCGCCGCAGTGAAAGCACCATCGGCAGGGTTGATATCTTGACCGAGAAACAATACAAGGAGGATGATTACCGTGCCAGCAGCAACGAGAGCCAGTGGAACAATCTGCTCTCAAGCTTCTATTTCACCTCTTTCATTACGCCCAATCATCGCTTGAATGTCAACCTGAATTACAGCCAGTACATGTATGACATGGCTGTCACCAGCAGGATTGACAACAAAATCACCGACCTCTATCGTCTGTTCTATTCCCATGACGAGACGGCAAGCATTACCGCCCATTCAGGCATCAAAGACCTGGCGCTCACTGTTGACGCATCGCTGAAGGCAGGGAACGCCCACTGGCTGCGCTACGGCCTGAAGCTATCCAGACAATGGCTGGATCCAAGTACCAAGATCTTCAAAGATGCAACCATCAAGCGGTTTCAAGGCGGATTAAACTTTAAAGGTGTAATTTCCGATGAGGAGTCGAGATATGACGAGTACAAGGAGTACATAGACTACACGAATGGCGACGAGATGTTCATCAATAACCTTGCACTGTATGCCGAAGATGATTTCACAGTCTTCCACCACCTTAAACTGAACTACGGCTTGAGATTGAGTTCCTATTTTGTCACTGACAAATCCTACCTTGCCCTTGAACCTCGCCTGTCGTTGCGATATCTGATAGGCGACAACCTGTCCGTTAAAGCCTCCTATTCCCACATGACGCAGGGCATCCACCGCCTGGTGACTAACAGCCTGATCATGCCCAGCGACATCTGGGTGCCGATTACTAAAGACATCCCGTTGATGAAGAGCGATCTCTATGGCTTGGGCATCAATTACGACTGGCAAGGCTTTAATTTTGCAGCCGAGGCCTACTACAAAACAATGGACAACGTGCTGGAGTATCGCAACGGCGCCACCTATTTCATCGCCAACCAGAACTGGCAAGAGATTGTGGCACAAGGAAAAGGACGGAGCTACGGATTCGAAGTGCTCGTGGAAAGAAAAGTAGGGAACACCACGGGATGGTTGAGCTATACCTGGTCAAAGGCGCTGCGCACATTTGACCGTCCAGGCAATGAAATTAACGGCGGCAAGGAGTTCTATGCCTCCACCGACCGCAGACATAATTTTTCAGTGAATGTGTCCCATCATTTCACTTTCTCCAAGAAAATTGCCCTTGACCTCAGCGCATCATGGACTTACCAGTCGGGCCGCAGGGGCACTGTCCCCTATGCCATTACCTACGGCCAAAGCCTAAGGGAGTATAATTACAACATCCCGGCTGTTGCCTATGGGGAGATTCTTTTCTATATATCAGCCATCACGTCTCCATACGGTATTGACATTTATAAAGTTGCTTTCAGCGAAGGTCTTATCGGTGTTGCCCAACCGTTCCACACATTCCGCAACATCAATGACTTCAAACTCCCTGACTCCCACCACCTTGACATCAATGCCAACCTTTCAATCAAGTCCCGCCTTGGCGAGAGCGTGATAGGCTTGGGCATCTATAATGTCTATAATCATTACAACATCAGCAATGTGTATATCGGTTATAAGGACCAAAAAGCCATACTAAAAGGCATCTGTCCTTTCCCGTTCATGCCGTCAATCTCACTCACCCAAAAGTTTTAATCCATGAGCAATCAGAATCGACATATTATATTTCTAATCTCTCTACTTGCGCTATTGACCAGTTGTGAGAAGGAAATAGACTTCAGCGGACAATACGACAGCGGCATAGCGGTCTATGCCATCGCGGTGCCTGGAGAACCGTTCTCGATGAGACTTTCACGGTCTTTCACAGTCAACGACAATCCAACCGTCGTTTTCTCACATTATAGTAGCTATTACAGTGAACTGGACACGCTCTACAGGACAGAAATTGTCATTAATAATGCCCAAGTCGAAGTGACAGTCAATGGCTCGGAGAAGTACGCAATGACATATAATCCGGTCAGTCCCTATGCCTATAATTGCGATTATGTCCCTAAAGAAGGCGACAATATTTCTGTCAAAGTGAGTGCTCCTGGGTATCATGACATCAGTGCCAGTACAAAAATTGAGAAGATACAAAGGGCCCAAATTGTTAAAACAGAAGTTGTCTATAAGGACAATGGCGATGACGGCTCAATAATTGTCGGGAACCCGCTTGACCGTTTCGGTGTTGATTCGGTGATGTCAATCACATTGAAGATCAACGACCCGGCAGGTGAGCACAATTTTTACCGATTGAGAGTGTGCGGGGTTGCTGAAAAAGAACTACCACTGGGAACTATTACATATAAACAATACAACCTCTCGGATGTTTTTACATCCGATGACATCATCTTCTCGGACAATATGCTCACCAAGCCATTCGGCGACTGGCAAGCGGGGTTCAGCAATGTCTTCGATGACCATCTTTTTGATGGCCAGGAATATACTTTCACAGTGGAATCCCGCAAACGTAATGGAGATAATCCCCATGTAATCTTGGAATTACAGACAATCAGCCAAGACCTGTATTACTTCTTGAAATCCTATCAGGTGTTCCGTATCTCCACCGATGATGTTTACATGACACCGATAGGACTATACAGCAATATCAAGGATGGATGGGGCATCCTGGGCTCTCTCAGCTACGACCGCCACATCATCTATTATTGATATGAAAATCCATTTTTTAATCGTATAACTAACGGGCACAATGAACAGGACAAAAAAGCTGATAACTCTGCTGCTGGCGATGATTGCTTGCATGAGTGCCAGCACCCAACTGTCTATTGGCTTCCGTTTCTAAACCATAATTTTTATTACAGACTTGTTGGCTCACCGATGACCTCGGTGGGCTTTTTTTTTACATGCCTCAGATGGGGAAAAACGGGCAATTCGTGGCAGAAAAGCACGCGTTTGGGGTATTGTGGGTATGGGGATGAACCTAAATTTAAACAGAATGAACTTTTTATTTTTATGGATGCTGAAAATCAATGGATTAGGATTTGTTAAATGAAGTCGGATGTTGTGACTGTTTGATGGTTTTTGAGTAACTTTGCCATGTTAAGTTCTTGACAGATCTTCCCGAAAACATCATCAACACGATATAAACAATGATACAGACATTTTACAGGCACCTGCTCATGGTGTCGCTGGTGTGTGCCATGGTCTTGCCATCCATTCCTGTTGCCGCCCAGTCGCGGGACGACGAGGTGATGGTGAGCAAATGCAGCGAGGTGTATGAGTTCAAGATGAAAGGCGGCCAGCCTATTGTCAAGAACAAGACCGTCATTGAGTATGAGTCCTTGCGGCAGTATGACGTGAAGATCCAGCCCGCGGTCTTCTATGGGGACAACATCAAGCTAGATGAGGCACGTTGTGACGGCTTCAGCGCTAACTATCGGTCGGCGACGCCTGAGAATGTGTTCTTTGACGACTCCCGCGTGTGCTATTTCGATGTGACCCTGGGCAAATGGGGCCGAAAGCGCAGGATGACCTATGAGCGCACGTTCACCGACCTGCACTATTTCACGCGCATCGTGCTGGGCGAGCAATATTTTGTCAAGCAAAAGACGGTCACTTTCATCCTGCCCAAGGAATTCGAGCATTACCGGCTGGTTGACAAGAACATGTCCCCGGCAGTTACCATCGAGCACAAAGACAAGGGCGGAAGTAGGGTGGTGACCTACACAATCAACGACATGGCGCCCATCAAGCAGGAAGAAGCCATGCCAACCGTGGCCAGCGTCTATCCCACGGTATTTGTCGTGGGGTCGTTCAAGGATGCCGCCGACATGTTTGCCTGGGGACGGCAGCTGTCGGACGTCGATACCGCCATTCCGTCATTGAGCGATATCCTGGCTGATATTAACCGTGAATGCCATAGCGACCTGGACAAGATCAAGAACACTTATGCCTGGGTGCAAAACAATATCCGCTATGTCGCCTTTGAGGAAGGCATCAGTGGACATCAGCCAGACAAGCCTGCCGAGGTTGTGCGCAAGCGTTACGGCGACTGTAAAGGCATGGCGCTGCTGTTGAAAACGCTCCAGATGAGCGAGATTCCCACTCTTGCAGCCATCAACCATGCCATCTGTACGCTGGAGTGGCAGGGCAAAACCTATTACCTGGACGCCACCTGCAACCACATCCCGCTGGGCCATATCCCCAGCAATGTGCAGGGCATGGAAGTCATGGTCGAGGAACCGGGAGGTGCCCCCTCGTTGCGCACCGTGCCCGTTCTACCCGCCAGTGCCAACTGCGACAGCGTGCGCATCGACCTGACAATGAACCATGAGTTCCAGCTGACAGGAAAGGCCTCACGCTGGTTCAAGGGCGACATGAAGGAGATGATGCTCAGCATGCTTGACGACAATGAGGCTGCCGACCGCATGCAGTTCATGAACAATGCCCTTAACGATAAGGATCACGCCAACAAGATTGAAGGTGCCGCCTGGCAAGATAAGGACTGCCGCAGCGAGTGGGCAGTAGTCGCAGCGACCATGACCGACGGGCACTCGGTCGAGCAGGTCGAGAATGAGCTGTTTGTCGAGCTGGATCCCGATAACATGCTGATGACCGCCCCCATCGACACCACCGACCGCAAGAACGACTATGTACTGCCTTTCCCATGTCGCCAGGTGCGAGAAGTGGCATTAACCCTGCCCGCGGGTTACAGGTGCGAACAACTGCCTGATGACTATGACCGCCATACCGATGTAGCAGACCTGTCATGCACCTTCAGGCAGGAAGTCAACACAATAATTTACCGCAAGGTGATATCATTGCACCATCCACGTGTGCCCCTTGACAAGATCATGGCATGGAATGCACAGCTCAAGCAGTGGAACGAGCATGCCCACGAGCAGATTGTGCTTGTCAAGGACTAGTGGAGAATAGTTGAGACCATAATACAACCAATTGCAAAACGATATGAGACAATCAATGATTAAATGCCTGGCATTGCTGGTGATGCTGCTGACGCTGACCCCGGTACATGCCGATGACGAGAAAAAGTACCTGAAATTTGCGGCTGAACTGCGCGAGAAGGTATGGAGTGACGACGACCCGATGTTCAAGAACTATACCTGCCCGCAGCAGTACAGTGACCCTGACGTGTGCTCGGCGGTCATCCTGGCCAGCTGCACTGATGCTGAGGTGACCCGCAAGTCTCGCTTTTACATGACGCTGTGGATTCCCCAAACCAGCAAGCAGCTAGGACGCCATGAGCTCAACCGCATGCTCATCAAGCTCAATGATGCTGCGGCGCTGAAGAAATTCTCGGAATTTGACTATTCCACGTTCAAGAAGGCACGTTCGGGTGCATTCACCGATGAGCATCGTCAGGTGCTGGGCGTGCGCGTGATTAAGCCCGACGGGCGTATAGTAGATGTCAACACCGACGACTACATGACCACTCGCGAGGGCAAGAAGGATAAGGACGTGAGCCACAAGCTGGCAGTCCCGGGCCTCGAAGTGGGCGACATTCTGGACATCTTCACTTATGACGAACTCGTTGTCCACGACCGCAACGTGCCGCACTTCAGGTTCTGGTTTCTGGAGGAGTATCCTATCGTCAAGCAAAAGGTGAGATGTGTCATCGACAAGAAGTTTACGGTGCAGTACCGTACCCTCAACGGCGCTCCCGACTTTGCCAGCAGCCTTGACGACGAGGGCAACACCGTGCTCGAGGCCGAAGTCAACAATATGAACAAGGTAGAACCCACGCTGTGGTACAATCCCATCGAGCAGTCACCCGTCACCCTGCTCTATATCTTTGACAAGAGCGTGACCAAAAAGCAGATGAAAAGCGTCAAGAATCGTGATGTGCAGGCCAACCCCGACTTCAGCAGCATCCTGGCCGATGACCTCAACTTCATGAAGGCCGACAAGAAAATCATCAAGGAGTATCTGGACTGGCCCGAGAACAAGAAGCAGATGAAAGACGAGCTCGCTACCGCTAAAAAACTGGCAGACAAAGAAGAGGCCGCCAAACTCATCTACAGCGGCCTAGTGTATACTTACAGGGCGTTTGACAAATATGACACCTATTCGCCATTCCGCTTGATGCTGATGATGAGCGAGATGCTGGACATGCGGGACATTCCCTACCAGTTTGTCGTCACCACCGACTATGAGAATGAACCGCTCGATCAGCTCATCTACAGCGGCAACACGAGCTGGCTCATCAAGACCGAGGGCGGCACTTACTTCGCACCGCCCACCTACCAGGGGACCACAGCAGGACTGTTACCCGCCTGTTTCCAAGGGCGCCGTGCTGCAGTGGTCAACAAACTCAAGGGCGATAAGTCCCAAAGCGACATGGTAACCCTGCCGCAGTCCACTGCTGACGACAACGTCAATCAAGTAACCGTGAATGCCAGCATAGACGGGATGGCTATGGACATTGAGCGTTCCGAGTCGCTCACTGGCGCCATGAAAGAGTCTATCGCCGCCATCATGACCGACGAGCAAGAGTTTGATGCCTATGACCTGTACCTGGGCCGCAAGAAGCCCTACATGGAGCGTATTGCAGGGGGTGCGAAAAAAGGTACGGCGCAGAAGTTTGCCAAGGAGCGTGAGGAACAGCAGGACGATTTCAAGGAAGAAATCAAGGCCTATCATGATCAGGCCGCTGCCAGCGTCATCAGTAGCGAGATACTCAATACCGGCATCAACCCCAGTGAGCCCGCATTCGTCTATAAGACCCGTTACACGATGGACGGCTGGGTAAAACGCGCCGGTTCCAACCTGGTGGTGAGTGCTGGTAAACTGATTGGTGCACAAAGCAAGATCGAGGGCAGTGACCGCCGCCGCACCTTCGATGTGAACAGGCGCTGCCCGGCGCTGGTCAGCTGGAATATCACCATCAATGTGCCCGACGGCTATCAGGTGTCACAAGAGAGCCTGGCCAAACTGCAACAGCAGGTAAAGAACTCGGCAGGCGAATTCAACGCCACGGCCAGCATCGAGGGCAATCGGCTGACGCTGGCGGTCAATATGCGTTACAACAAGGGTGACTATCCGGCATCGCAGTGGCAGGATCTGCTGCAAATCATTGATGCAGCCGACGAATTCACCACCCGTCAGGTCGTATTCAAGAAATAAACCGACAAAAATAATGATAAGATAATGAAAAAGACAGTCATAATATTACTCGTGCTCTTGAGCGCGCTTGTGGCAAGAGCTGACATGGGCGAATTTGCCCTGGGAACACAGGCCACCTATGGGACCCATAAAAAAGCGATGGCGGCTGGTGTATCGCTGAAGTATAATTTCTTCTATCACTGGCGCATCAACCTGCTTGCCGACTTTTACTTCAAGAAAAATGACGTGTGGAGCACCGATTTTGCCCTGGAGCATAACTACCTCATTTATTTGGGCGATAAGGTGAGGCTCTTCCCGTTGGCTGGATTAGGATTCCAAACCGATCACATCACCTTTGAGGGCTTAGGTGGCAGGGAGACGGATAGCGACGAGCACATGACCGCCTTCGCTGGCCTTGGAGCGGAATACCTCATCGGTGAACACCTGATGCTGGATGTCAAGTCAAAGTGCCACTATAATGGAGACAAGACCCAAGGGCTTTTCAGCATTGGGGTAGCTTGGCGATTCTGAATAGACGATTTCTGTGCTATAATTTTTTTATAAATCTCTAAAAAACTCAGTTACAATGAAAAAGGTTTTATTGATCATGCTGATGGCCGTCACTTCGATGATGGCAAGTGCCGACGTGGGCGAGTGGTCCCTGGGCGGTCAGTTTGTGTTTGGCACCGAGGGCAGCATGCCCGGTGTGGGTTTGAAGTTCCAGAGCAACTATTCTCACGCATGGCGCTCGGCCGTTTCGGGCAATTACTACTTCAAGAAGAACGGCGTGTCCTGCTTTGACCTCAACGCCGAGCAGCACTACCTGTTTGAGTTGGGCGACAAGATCCGTCTGTATCCTCTTGCTGGTATCCGTGCCGCTTTCTGGAAAGTGGATGACATCAATGCTAGCGTGGGTGATGTCCACATCAAGGTCGATGGTGACAGCGAAATGAAGATTGGCTTCAATGTGGGTGGCGGTATCGACTACCTCATCGGCGATCACCTGATGCTCAACGGCGAAATCAAGTATGAGTACCTCAAGAATGCCGACTGGGTACTCTTCTGCGTAGGCGTGGGTTACCGCTTCTGATACCCCACGACACACTAAGGGGAGGCAATAAGTACAACAAGTTCAACAGCGCGAAAGCTATTGTTTTTATTGTACTTATTGTCTTCCTTTTTGATTCTTGTTAGCGGTAGTTGTTGACGAAGTCGTCGAGGTTGTTGACGCCGAGCTTCTTGGCAATTTGGATTTTCTTGTTGGAAACGGTGCCCAGGCTGCTGTATTTCATGCAGATCATGATGACCGTGCGGGAGAAGCCGTAGCAGTACAGGGCCAGGAAGTTCATCTCGCTCTCGTTGAGCGTGCCTCCGGCGATGCGTTGTGCCTCATCGAGCACGTTATGGTGCAGCTCATTGGTCAGGCTGTGCAGGTTGTTCCAATAGGAGTCGGTGGGGATGGCACCCTCGACGGGCAGTGTCATCACTTCGTTGAACTTGCGGGTAAAAGGCACCTCGTTGGGCTGATAGGACAGCTCCAGCAGCTGGCGAATCACCTGTATCTGGTTGTCGACGATGGACCGCATCTCGTCACTCTTGCGTTGCTTGGCTTCCAGGGCCGCAAGTTCCTCGCCCATGCGCGCCTCGTTACCTCGCAACTCGTCCTGCGCTGCCTTCAGTTCCTGTTCCCGGGTGCTGATGGTCGTTCTCATCTGCTCCAGGCTTGCCAGCGACGCATCGAGGTTCGGTCTCCTTCTGCTTCAGGCGGCTGCGGTAGCGCCATGCCAGGAAGGTCACGCCCAGCGCCATGAGGGCCAGCAGCGCAGCCAGCAGGATGGCTCCCCTTGTGCGGGACTCGCTCTTCACCTTCTTGAGTTCCTCCAGCTGGATGTCATATTTCTTCTCAATGGCCAGGTAGTTCTTGTTGACGTTGGTCACCAGTATAGAGTCGGCCATCTTGTTGGCCCACTCAGTTGGCTTTGGCGATTTCACTCATGAGCCGACAATACATGACCGTGTCACTGGTGTGGTTGCTCATCATGCCGCTGGCGGGCACATGATTCAGATAGTAGAGGGCCGAATCGGGCCGCCCCAGGTTCAGATAGGTCTCGGCAGCGACATAGTGTGCGCGGGGATGGTCAATCTCATCCTTGCCGGCCGCTATGGCTTTCAGGATATCAACCCGGGCCTTGTCATACTCCTTGGTCAACAGGCAGTACATCTCGGCGCGTTGATACAGGTTCTGGAACAGGAACCAGTTCTCGTGCTCGGCCTCAGCCAGCTGGATGGCTTGATTGATGTAATAGAGGGCGCTGTCGCGTTTATCGGGCAAGCTGCGGTAATAGCCGCCCATGTCGGTCAGACACACAATCTGGTAGTGCTTGTCGCCCAGCTGGTTGTACAGGTCAAGGGCCTCCTTGTATTTCCTGATTTTCAGGTCGGCATAGTTTGAATTGTCGGCATAGAGGGTCGCCAATCGCAGCTTGGCGAAGGCTTTATTCTCCAGGTCACCAGCTTCGGCCGCGTTCTCGGCATCCTTATAGGACGCTATCGCCTTTTCGGCATCGCCCATCATCTGATAGACACAGCCCTGATAGAGTAGGGAACGGGTGTATTTCTCGCGGTCGCCGTGGTGCTCATAGTAGTCCACCGCCACGTTGATCACGGCGTCGGTCGTGTCGTCGATATAGTTCTTGTAATGTGATTGGGTGAGCAGCAAGCTATAGTAGGCGCGTTCGCCCTTGTTGAACCCGCCCGGATGGAGAGAATCCAAACGGTGCTGCGCTAGTTCATACTGGCGAGCCTTTGACAACAGCGAGTCGATGGCAGCCAATTCACGCATAGTGGCCGTATCACCGCCCCCGTTGCAACAGGCCAATGCCAGAGCAAGAACAACTATTAATGCGGTAAAAGAGATATTTCTTGTATTCATAATCCAGTTAACATGGAGTCCAATTCGTAGCAATTGAACGCGGATGCCAAATTAGTTCAATTAGCGTAATTCGTAGTTTTCTTCTCGCAAATTTACGTCATTTTTGGGCAACAATTTCAGCTTTAACGGGCCGAATTATATCAAAATGAACTTTTTATTTTTCGGGCATCTGATAATCAATGGTTTATAACTGTCAAAATGAAGTCACAATGAAGCCAAATTTCACGAAAAATCCAGTTATTTGCAGTAACTTTGCAGTGACCGGTTACCACATTGTGGCCGCCACATCACGATACAGAGCAAAAAACACCCAAATGGGTATTGCGAGCCACTAAACCGGAGAGTATTTTTGCAACAGACAAATAATCAAAATAGTCATGACGATGAGAAAAAGAACAACTCTAATCAGTGCGATGTTGCTATTACTGATGCTTGGCACTGCCCTTGAAGCCGGGGGCTTTGTAGTGGATGGCATCGCTTATGGATACACCAGGTTTGAAGACATGACCACGTTGCGCGTGGTCAAGAAATCTGGAGGTTATAGCGGCGACATCGAG
>ONGE01000013.1 GCA_900317325.1 uncultured Prevotellaceae bacterium | reverse complement strand
TGGTTGACGGTGTTCGCTACGGTGCACTCGAGGAGAACATGATTCCCGTTTACGGCGATGCTAACCAGAACCCGCTGAACGAGAACGAGAACATGTGGAACATTCCTGTTGGCCGCAACTATGTAATCGGTATCGTTATCGATCCCGAGACCGGCAAGATGTACATGCAGATCTCTCGCGGTACCTACACCGAGCTTGATGAGCTCATGGGTAGCAAGACCGTTGCTGGCGTACGCTACTTCAACGCTGCCGGTCAGGAGATGCAGGAGGCTAATGGTCTGACCATCATGATCATTACCTACACCGACGGCACCACCATTGCCACTAAGGTTATCAAGTAAACTGTTAGCTATCAGCTAATTGACAACTAAAAAATTGAGACGCAAGATTTTGCGTCTCAATTTTTTTGCTATAGTGTGCAGTTGGGCCGATAGGGCCTCTGTCGATATTTGCTGTGGAGAAAACATATCATGCACAGCCGAGCATGCGACTGCTCAGGGTCGGCATAGCCCACAGCTGCAATCAGATGGCTGAAAGGGACAGATCACACTTCTCCACAGGAATAATAAAGCGGGTGAGCCTTGTGGCTCACCCGCACACTGTAATTACTTGAATTATTACTGTATTACCAGGCTTCAGTCAATACGTAATTGATGAGGAGGGTCACGTCGGTAATCGTCAGTGAGCCGTTGTTGTCACAATCGGCATTCATCACATTGATACCGGTCACATCGGTCTTCAACACGGCATTGATGAGAAGAGTCACATCGCTCACGTTGACAACACCGTCGGCGTTCACGTCGCCACGCGACACAACGGGCTCGGTCCACTTCTCGACCACGAGGATGCCCTGGCTCAAGTACAGCGTCAGGTTGTACTTGCCCACGGGAATCCTGAACGGGTTCTGGCCAGGCACTACCGTCAGGTTGGTGCCCAAGCGTGCCTCGTTGATCAGGAAGTTGTTGCTGGTAGCGCCGAAGCGGTAGGCTGCAATCTCGTCCCAGCTATTGCCCAGGGCCGTCGTGAAGCTGAAGTAGCTGTAGCCGCCATAGGGATCCACAAAGTCGATGGTAGCGGTGTATTTCTCGCCATTGGTGGTCGTCATCTCGTAGCCGTTGCTGGGAGACCAACTAGCGGCGTTGATGTTACCCAGCACATACACCTTCTCGTAACTCGAGGCACCGGCGCCGGCATACTTCTCGGTCACATCGAGATAGGTGTCGGCAGCGGTATAGTTCAAGCCGGTCATGTCGCTGTTGGGATAGATGAAGAAGGCGTCACGCGTCACGGTGATGTCCGACGTCTGGTTCTCGAAACCGCTCTGGCCGTTGTTGAAGATGAGCGACAGCTCATCGGCGTCGGCATGCAGGCAGTACCACTCGATGTCGTTCACCGTCACCTTGTCCAGGCTGCTGATGGCCTTGCCGGGCCAAGTGGCGCCCGTCAGGCTGCCCTCGTCGGTCCAAGCCCAGATGTGGGCATTGCTCATCGAGCTCTTGATATACACGTTGATACCCGTGGTCGGGGTATTGGTGATGGTATAGATGTAGTGCTCCACGTTCTCGACCTGGTCGCCGTTGAGCACACCCACCTTGAGGGTGGTGTTCTCGTTGAAGGTCAAGCTGGTCGAGGCCGTGATGGTCGCGCTGGCGGTGGTGGGCTCGCTGCCATCGGTGGTATAGACGAGCACCGTATTGCTCTTACTGGGAGCCACGCTGAGGGTCACGCTGCCCACATAGTTGCCGGCAGGCTTGTTCACCACGGGATAACCCAGGATGCTGCCATCCTTGCCCACGTGCTGCCAGTCGATGCCGTTAGAGATATACATGTTGTAGCCGTTGCCTCCCTGCACCAGGGTGTAGCCGCTGGGCGCACCGTTGAACACGGCACCACCCACCTGCACATACAGGTTGCCACGCGTGCCCTGGGTCTCCAGAATGTAGCCGCCGCTGCTCTCCTGCTGGGTGAGGATGGCGCTCTGGTTGTGGACACCTGCGGCACGGCGTGCCTTGATGCAGTTGTTGATCTCGTCGGTATAGGCGATATAGTGCTTGTAGAAGATGCACGGCGTGCCGGGCATGGCCAGGATGAAGGCATTGGCCGGCATGATGTTGGTCTTCAAGCAGTCGTAGTTGGTGTTTTGGCCCGTGTCGTGGTTATCGACGAAGGTCACCGAGTAGCGCTGATAGTTAGGATCGGCAGCGAGGCCCTTGTCGTTCAAGGCGCTCCAGTTACCGGCAGCAAAGGCGCTCTGCATCGGGTACTTCAACGCGAAGTCGAACACGGCCGTCTGGATGCGGTCGTCCTGCTTGGTCTCGTTGAGCCACCAGCGCAGGGTCTCGGCATTGCCGTCCCAATACTCACCCACCGAGAAAGTGGGCTCACAGGCCTTGTTGTAAAGGCCCACGTAGTAGCCGGCATAACCCTTGCACATGTCGTAACGGAAACCGTCATAGCCCAGTTCCTCGATCACGTACTTCTGGTAGGTCTTGACGTTCTTCTGCACGTTGGCGCTGGTATGGTCCAGGTCACGGCTGCCGTCAAAGTTCTCGCCCTCGTCATAGGCTCCGGTGGGGCTATAGCCTGCACCGGAACACTCATCGTTGCGGCAGATGTCGGCGAGCGACCACGTCATGCTGTACTCCTCGCCGGTCACGGGACCCGTAACGGTCTCGTCGGCAAAGTCCACCCATCCGCTCTTGCCGCTCTTGTGGTTGATGACCATGTCCATAATCACGCTGGTGTTGTGGTTATGGAATGTCGAGATCATGTCACGCAACTGATTCTCGGTGCCGAAGCACGAGTTGTGTTTCAGCCAATAGACAGGCATGTAGCCCATGCTCTGGGCTGTGCCGCTGGCGTCAACGCTACCCGAGTTGGGAACCCACACGACATCAAAATACTGGCACAGGTCCTGAGCCTGTTCGGTGAAGGAATCCCAGCGCGTGGCCTTGAAGCTGTCCCAGTAGAAGCCCTGCAACATCACACCGCCATACATGGCAGGCCAACCCTTGCCGGCAACGGGACCGCCGCCGCTGTCACGCGTGATGACACAAGTGCGGCTGCTCACGTTGACAGTGATCGTGTAGGTGCCGGCGGGGATGCGGAAAGCCACATCCACGTTCTCGCCCAACTGATTCAGCGGAATCGTCTGTCCCAACGTCGCCGAAGTCACCCAGAAGTTACCGTCGCTCACCGGAGTGAGACGGTAAGGCATGATCTCATCCCAGTCGTCACTGTTCTGGCCGAGCTTGGTCGTGAACGAGAAATAGCTCACGTTGGCGTCCTCCTCGGCCCACTCGCCGTTGAAGGTCACCTGGCTGGTGAACACGTTGCCGTCGGTGGTATTCATCTCGACACCCACGCTGGCATCCCAACTGTTACCCTGGGCCTCACCCAGGATGAAGAGATGACCGGTGACGGGATTGAGTGCGCCGCCATCACCAGAGACCCAGAAACGCTTGTTGATCGTGTCGAAGGTGAAAACATACTGCGAGCCATTGCCCGTAAAGTAGTAAGCGCCAGCGGCACTCTTCTGGGTTGAAATCCAAATGCCGTTGGTGGCAACCGCTTGGTCTCCGCCATTGGGGCCATAGCGGTAGTTGTTGTTGAACGTGTCCCAGTCATCGGATGACGATGACCGTTGATCGGCGAACACAAAGTACACCTTGCCGCTGATGGTGGCCGTGTAGCTGTAAGTGCCGTCGGCCTTACCGGTCATCGTGACGCCGCCAGCGGGGTTCCAGCCGCCGAAGGGCCCATCGCCCACGATATACATCGCGGCACTGGCTTGCAGCGCCATCAACGACACCACAAGCGACAGAATGAAAGTAAAGGTCTTTTTCATAATGAGTTAATTTTGAATTATTGAGAATTGTTGGTTATTCAGATGGCAACACGCCTAGCAGGGCGCCAATCGTATATTTTCCCCAAAATTACTCATTATTAACCTTTCACGGCATCACTACATTGTCAATCACCTTATAAAAATCAACGCAAACGATTGCACGCCAGCCGCTCACAATCCGCTATAGAGAGCATGCAGAAACACCCAAGCAATTCCAGCGGCAAGCAGCGGGTTCCAGGCGACATTTGTTCTCTCCTTGGGAGTAATTTTTCGGCCCAACGGAGACTTCTTGGCCGATAAAGTCTCGAAAACGCTAAAAAAGCAGTACATTTGCAGCAAAATAGAAGACAAGATGAAAAAGCTGGTGATTTTTGACCTGGACGGCACGCTGCTCAACACTATCGAGGACCTTGGGCAAGCCGCCAACTATGCGCTGGAGCGCAACGGCTATGCCACTCACAGCATGGCCAGTTACCCTTACTTTGTGGGTAATGGCGTGCGGCGCTTGATGACCCGAGTGCTGCCCGAGGACGCACGTGACGACGAGACCGTGGATCGCGTGCTCGGAGACTTCCTCGAGTACTACGACGTGCACTGCACCGACTTCACCAAGCACTACAACGGCATGCCCGAGCTGCTGCAGGACCTGCGCGACCTGGGCGTGACCATGGCAGTCGCCAGCAACAAGTACCAGAAAGCGGTTGACAAGATCATCCCGCACTTCTTCCCCGACATCAACTTCGTCGCCGTCGAGGGGCACCGCGAGGGCGTCAATGTCAAGCCCGACCCCAGTGTGGTGTTCAAGATTCTTGCTCAGGCTGGCGTGCCCAAGGCCGACTGCCTCTACGTGGGTGACAGCGGCGTGGACATGGAGACTGCTCGCCGCGCCTGCATCGACTCGGTGGGCGTGACTTGGGGCTTCCGCAGCAAGAAAGAGCTCGTCGAGTACCATGCCAATGCGATCGTGAATAATCCCACCGATATTCTCGAAATCGTCGAGAACGGCATTACAATCTCCTAACGTCTAAAGTCTAAAAACTAAATAACGATATCATGAACTGGTTCACTGAATTATGGATTGGCAACAGTGTGGCCCACACACTGCTCATCTATGCCATCGTCATCGCGATAGGCGTTGTCCTGGGCAAGGTCAAGTTTTTCGGTATCTCGCTGGGAGCCACCTTCGTTTTGTTTTGCGGTATTCTCGCGGGCCACTTGGGTGTGACCGTCGATGGTGCCACTCTCAAGTTCATCCAGGAATTCGGCCTTATCCTGTTCATCTTCTCCATCGGTCTGCAGGTGGGTCCGAGCTTCTTCTCGTCGTTCAAGCACGAGGGTATCCAGCTCAACGGCATTGCCATGCTCATCGTGGCACTCAATGTCGTGGTAGCCTTTGCCATCTACTTCATCGCCGGCAACATCTCGGTCACCGACCTGGTGGGTGTGATGAGCGGCGCCGTGACCAACACACCCGGACTGGGTGCCGCACAACAGGCACTCATCGAGACTGTTGGAGAGCACGCCAACGACCTCAACGAGTCGATGTCGCTGGGTTATGCTGCTGCCTACCCTCTCGGTGTCATCGGCATCATCTTGTCGATGGTGCTCTTGAAAGCCTTCTTCCGCATCAATGTCGATAAGGAGATTGACGACATCGAGCGTGAGAAGGAGGACAGCCAGCTCAAGCCCCACGTTGTCACCTATCAGGTGACCAACAAGCTCATCTATGATATTCCCGTGACGCGCCTCCACACCATCATCGACCGCAATTTCACCATCTCGCGCATGAAGCGTACCGACGGCACCGTCGAGATACCTCAGGGCGAGACCTGCATCCATCAGGACGACGTGTTGCGCATCGTCATGAGCGCCCACGATCAGGACATCTTCGACGCCATCATCGGGCCTCACGTGGATTTCAACTGGCAGCTCGAGACCTCGCCTAAGGGCATCGTGAGCAAGCGCATCGTCATCACCAACAACGAGCTCAATGGCCGCAAAATCGGCTCCATTCGCTTGCACGAGGGCTACAAAGTCAATATCACCCGCATCTATCGCGCCGGCGTGGAACTGCTGGCCAGCCCCAACCTGTCGCTGCAGGTGGGCGACCGCCTCACCGTCGTGGGACGCGAGGAGGATGTGGACCGTCTGGGCAAGCGCATGGGCGACTCCTACAAGCGTCTGGAGCACCCCAACCTGTTCACCATGTTCATCGGCATCTTCCTGGGTATCATCGTGGGCTCTATCCCCTTCATGCTGCCTGGCATGTCGGTTCCCATGAAACTGGGTCTCGCGGGTGGTCCTCTCGTCGTCGCCATCCTCATCGGGCGTTACGGCCACAAGGCCCGTCTGGTTACCTATACCAGCACTGCCGCCAGCCTCATGCTGCGCGAACTGGGTCTGTGCCTCTTCCTTGCCTCGGTGGGTCTTGCCGCCGGCGGCAAGTTTGTTTCGACAATCCTGAGCGCCAACGGAGCCTTGTGGGTCCTCTACGGCTTCCTCATCACTATCATCCCGCTTATCATTGCCGTTATCGTAGCACGCGGCAAATTGCACCTTAATTACTGCACCATCATGGGCCTTGTGGCCGGTGCGACGACCGATCCGCCCGCCCTGGGCTATGCCAACAACACTGCCGGCAACGATGCACCCGCTGTGGCCTATGCCACCGTCTATCCTTTGACGATGTTCATGCGCGTCCTCATCGCCGAGTTGATCATCATCTTTGCCGTCGCATGACCCTGGTCATTGTGGCAATGCCGTGCGCCATGGCCACCGCAACAGCGTCGAACAATTAATGATCGCGCTACGCGCGAGAAATCAAACATGGATTATCATTAAAACGTGAGGGCGCTCATACAAGCTGAGATGTAATGCAACAAAGAGGAGACGCAAGGCTTTGCGTCTCCTCTTTTATCGGAAATCAGCTAATAGCTGATTGCTTGCTGAATTACTTCACAACCTTAACAGCGTTGGTGGTGCCGTCGGTGTAGGTAACAACCATGATGGTCAGGCCATTGGCCTCGCTCATCTCCTGGCCGGCAGCATTGAAGTAGCGTACATTGCTTACAGTCTTGCCACTGGCAACCTCGTTCAAACCGGTCAGCGGGCTTACAGAGAACTCATAAGCGATCTCATAGCTCGGCAGCTTGTCGGGAGCAATGGCATAAGCCTCAACGCGATACTGACCATTGCCAGAGAAGCTCAGGATCTCCTCATACTCAGCCCACTCGGTCCAAGTGCCATCGGGGTACTGAACACGATAGTAGATGGTGCTGGGCTCGGTGGGAATGATCTCAACGAAGTAAGCGTGGATACCATCGGTGGTGTAGCCGTTATAGGTAGGAGCAGCGGTCCTCTCGGTGGGCTCCTCACCAGAAGCGAGCGTGGTGAAGGTAACAACAGGAGTCCAATCGCTAACGCCATCCTCACCGATAGCCTGTACCTCAACCTCATAGTTGGTCTCAGGATTCAAGCCTTCGATAGTGTAAGGATTAGAAACATTCTCAACAACAATCCACTCGGTGGGCTCAACGTAGGTGATAGCGATGTCATCGACGTTCAGACGGAACATGTCATAGCAATTGTAGTGACGGATAGCAACATAACCATCAACACCAGCGTACTCAGTCAGGTCGAAGGTGTACTCGGTCATCTCACCGGTAGCGGTGATATCCTCGCTGATGGGCTGCCAGTTAGCCATGTCGGTCGATACATAAACAGCGAATACCTCAGCAGCATAGTTGGGATCCTGGCCACAAGCCCAGAACGAGAGCTTGCCATCGAGCTTCACCATGGGAGATACCAGCCAGTTGTCGGGGTTGAGGGCTGCACCTTGGTAGCTAGCCGAGGTCACGTGACCCAGACCACTATGTGCATGCAGACCGCTAACACCATTCAAGTGGTACCACTCGAAACCGTCACCATCGGCGTCGATGCTGGTCCAGCCACCGGTCAGAGAGTAGTCCTCATCTACGAGGGGCTCCTCGAAGTCCCAAAGCAGGTTATTCTCCAGACCCTCAGGAACCTCCCTGTAGCGCAGGTTCCAAGCGCTGTTGTTGGCATCCTCCCATGCCACCTCGGCAGTGGCAGCAGCGGGATTAACGGTTACGTTGGTGGGCACCTCAACGGCAGGACCAGTGATGGTGAAGTCGTCAACGTAGATGCGGAACTCATCATAGCAGTTGTAGTGACGGATAACGAAGCAACCCTCCTGACCAGCAAACTGGCTCAGGTCAACAGTTACTTCCTGATAGGTGGTACCAGGCTGAATGTCGTCCGATACCTTCACGAGAGCATCGAGGTTATCAACATCAAACTCGCCTACACAAACGTAAACAGCAATTATGTCGGGGAAAGTGCTGCTGTAGTTCCTGGTCCAGAACGACAAAGTACCGTTCAGGTTAACAGTGGGCGAAATCAGATAGTTGTCGGGTGTGAGAGCACCCTCACCACTAATGTAGCTGGACGATACCAGTGCCGTAACGCCGCTGTTAGCATAGTTCATGTAGTCATAGACATCATCATACACATAAACACCCCAGTTGTAGCCATCGCCATCAGAATCATAGATCATCCAGTCATTGAGCTGATCATCGGTTTCAAAGTCCCATGAGTAGAGCACCTGCTCAGCTCTGAGCATGTTAGCACGGGGATGCATGTTCATGTCGAAAGCCTTCATCGGCATGGTCTTCAACGCGGGAACGCTGTTACGATCCAAAGCCACAGCCTTAGAAACCGCGGTCTTCTGGCCCATCATCGGCAGAGCGAGTACAGCCAGTAACAAAATTAAAGATAATTTTTTCATAAAGAATAAAATTAAAAAGTTAAACAAAAGTGGAATTATGCTGCAAATGTATTAAAATTATTAGAGAAAACACACAAAAGCACACAAAAAATAAGAGAAAAACTAAAAATACTATGAAAATAAAGGAATCATGGCCAAAATTGACTTTCATCAGCCGACACATCAAGAGGAAAAGGATGGAAAACCAACCTCTTTATTTTTCCCTCAAGTGGACTTTTCTCGATGTTGACAGTTATCAGAACGGGTAGCCCACCGAGAAGTGGAACTCGCTGTCGCGCTTGAATTGCGGATGGAACAGGGGCCAATGTTCCTGGCCGCTGGCAGGATTATGGGCTTTCATACCCATATCCACACGCACGAGGAAATACTTGAAGTCCAGGCGGATACCGGCACCATAGGCCGCCGCAATCTGTTCATAGAACTTGTTGAACTTGAATACGCCTCCTTTTTGGAGATCATAGTCCTTGATGGTCCAGATGTTACCGGCATCCAGGAACAAGCCCAGCTCAACAACCCAGAAGAGCTTGGCCCTGTACTCCAGATTGACGTCGAAGCGTATGTCACCGCACTGGAAAATGAAGTTCTCGAGGCTGTTGTTGCTGTCGAAGCTGCCAGGTCCCAGGGTGCGCACACCCCAACCGCGCACGCTGTTAGCGCCACCGCTGTAGAAGCGCTTCTCAAACGGCAACTCGTCGCCGTTGCCATAGGGGATGGCGATGCCTGCACCCACGTGGAAAGCGATGCTCTGGCGGCGGTCGAAGTAATGGGTAAAGGCATAGTCGGCTTCGGCCTTGACATACTGCGAGTAACGGATACCCAGTGCCTTGTAGGCCCCGTTCTCATCAGTCTTTTGACGAGTGAGGCGAGACAGTCCGTAGAGCAGGTTGCCGGCGGTCTCGACCGAGGCGCGAATGGTGAACACGTCACGCTGGAACAAACCCATCTGCTGCACATTCATCACGGCCTTGTTGGTGCGGTAGAAGTTGTAGCCCATCCTCATGATCAAGTGGTCCTCGTAGCTGTAGGACAGTAACGGATTAATGATGCGTTTCTTGAACTCTTCACTCTTTTTGGGCACACTGATGAAGCTCAGGTCAACCAGCGTGAGTGTGTGGGCCATGCGGCGGCTTGGTTCACTCCACTGGTAACGCCAACCGCCACCGGCAATCACGCGGGTGAATTCGGGGCGCGCCTGATAGTCGAAGTTAACGCTGAAAATCGTCGATGCCTGTATCTTGCGCTTGAAAGAACTCTTGAGCAAGGGGGCCATGAACTTTGGGAAAGTGATGCCCAGTTCGGTGCTGTACTCGCTGTAGTTGTTGTTGATCAGGCCACTCACGTTGCCCGAAATGCTCTCATAGGATACCCTCGCCTTGGCATGAAAGACCTCGGCACCCTTGAAGATGTTGCGGTGCTCATAGTCCAATCCCACACCGAATCCCAGGTCGCCCTCCCTGTTGGTACCCTCGAGCGAGACCGACACGGTCTGCGTCTTGTCGGGTTGCAGGAGGACAAAGGCATCGACCATGAGCACACCGTCAACCTCGCCCACCGGGCGCACGTCAATGTTGATCTGTTTGAGGACATTCAGGCGTCCCAATGCACGATAGGTGCGGCTCACGGCATCGGCACTGTACAGTACCCCGGGCTCGATATGGTTACACTCGTCGAGCAGGTCAAGACGGATATAGTGTTCAGGGTCTTCATACACCTGTGCGCCGCTTTTCAGCGTGACCGTGTCGACACCATAATAGCCGTCATGCATATCGACAGGGTCGTAGTTGGTCACAAACACTACCTGACGAACATAGAACGGCTCGTGCTCGGTGTAGTAGGGCATGTGGTCGTTGCGATAGGGGTCACGGGTGCTGAGGGTCAAGTCAACCGCCTTAGAATCAGCCGCCGTGTCGGCCATGAAGGTGATGTACTCCTTGTTGAACGCGTAATAACCGTGATTGCGCAAGTCCTCGGTAATCTGCTGCCGCCACTCGTTCAGGCGGTTGAAGTTCAGCAAGTCGCCCGTGTGCACGGTAAAGTTGCTCGTGTCGGCCAGGATGAGCTCTTCCAGGGCGTCATCAGGAATGTCGTAGGCTATCGAACGGATGAAATAGGGCTCACCCAGCGTGATGTCAAAGTCCACCTTGGCCTTGCGTTTCACCGAATCGGTCTTGACACGGTAACCCACCTGGTTGTTCATGTAGCCGCAGTTGATGAGCGCCGTGCGCAGCTGCTCGGCACTGGCCGCAGTCAATGTGCTGTCGTAGATGACAGGCGGGGTTCCCACGCGCTGAATCCACCTGTTGAACCACTTGGTCGAGTCACGACCAGACATGTTATAAAACGCCAACTGCAGCTTCAGGCCGCCCAATACGCGGTGATTGGCGTTCTGGCGCAAATAGTTGGCAAGTTGAGACGACTTCACGTCGTCACGGGGGTCGGCGATGTTGATGTTGACCTTGTCGAGCAGCAACTGGCCCTGAGGCACATGCTTGGTCGAGCGGCATGACGTGAGCAATGCCATGACCACAAGTGCCATGGCAAGGCCTGTCCATATCCTGTCGACCAGACGTTTCATCTCCAGCAATAATTCCTAACCCTTGAAAGGATGCATCACTCCACGAAGTTGCGCTGGGCCTTGTCTACAATCAGGTCATAGCCCGGCTCGGCACGCAACGCCTTGAGCGTGATGGGGAACAGGTCGTCGCGCAGCAGGTTGTGACGACTACCGTAACCCAGTTCAATCGCTTTCTCGAGATATTCTTTAGCCTTGAAATTGTCTCCGCGCTGAGCCATGAAAAGCGCAGCATAGTAGTAATTCTCGCCGCCCGGCATCGGGGTCGAGGTGATCTGATTCAGCCAAGCGAAAGCCTCGTTGTCGCGGCCCAACTCGTTGTAGGCAAAGCCTTTCAAGTCATAGATATCGTCGCTCAACAGCAGCATCGTGTTCAGGTTGGTGACTGCCAGCCGGTCATAGCCCAATCGCTTGAGAACGAGGGCGCGCGACAGCAGGGCCTCGGCGTTACCCGACTCGTTGGCCAGGGCAGCGTTAAGGTAACCCAGGGCCTCGTTGTCATTGCCTTGACGGGCAAACAAGGCGGCCTTGGCCAGCAACATGGGAACATATTGGGGAGCCATGAGCGAACAACGGTTCAGCCATTCCATGGCGGCCTCATGGTTGCCACCCTCGCCCACATTGTATTCGGCCTGGGACTTCACCAGATAGAATTCGGGTTGCGTAGGATCGATGGAGATGGCTTTGTCGGCTTTAGCCACAGCCTCGTCGTAGCGGCCCAACTCGAGCAAGCACTTGGCCATGTTGTTATACACCTCGGGGCTGTTATACAAGTTCTGGTTCACGATTCGGTTCAAGTCGCTCAGGGCCTGAGCATAGCGGCAATGGTCCAGAGCGATGTTGGCGCGCAGATAGCGGAACAGTCCACCGCCCTCGGTGCTGCGATTGGCGATATCGTCAAGAGAACGCATCACGGCATCGTAATGGGTGTCGCTCAAGTCAAACAGACGTTGTGCAGCATTGCCGCCGTTGCCCACGGCCATACCCATCAGCAGATCTTGAACGGCAGCCTCGATGTTGCCTTGACGCTTAAAGATATCTGCTCGGTTCACATACACCTGTGGCTCGGCACGGAACAACTCCACAGCCTTGCTCACCTGGGCAATGGCATTCTTGTCGTTGCCGCGTCCCTGCTCCACCTGGGCCAGGCCATACATCGCGTCGTAGTTCATCGACTCGGCGCGCAGGATGGTCTTGAAGGCTTTCTCGGCGGCGGCGAGGTCACCGACCTTGAGGTTGGCCTTGGCGATGAGGTCGGTGCAAGGCAGCGATTTGGGCTGCAGTTCCTGAGCCAGACGCAGGTCAGCCAGCTCGCTCGTGTAGTCACGGCGGGCATCGCTGATGCGGGCACGCAAGATATACTCGTCAAACCTAAGGTCCTTGTCGGTCTTGGGCGTGAGCATGAGCGCCTGATTCACATCGGCCAGGGCGGCAGTGTAGTCACCGTTATAGAAATTCTGGTGAGCACGGGCGAACAGGATGTTGTAATCGTTGGGATTCTGTGCCAGATGTTCATCATAGACCTTCATCACGGCACTGGTCATCTTGTCCCTGAACACGACATCATTGCTCTGGCACACAGCAGTAAACGCGGTGACAGCAATCACGAGCAGCAGGAATAACTTCTTGGTGTTCATATCGCAGATATCTTCTAGTTTGTATTACAGTTTGTTATCAATTTCGTTGATGGTGGCTTTGAGACGGGAAAGGCGTGTCAGCAGGCCTTCCAGCAGGTCAAGGCGCAGCATGTTGGCGCCGTCGCTCTTGGCCACCGACGGGTCTTGGTGAGTCTCGAGGAACAGTCCGTCGGCTCCAGCAGCAATGGCAGCGCGGGCCATCGTCTCGATGAGCTCGGGACGGCCTCCGGTCACTCCCCCACCCTGATTGGGCTGCTGCAGACTGTGGGTGACGTCCACGATGACAGGCGCAAAAGCCTGCATCACGGGCACACCACGGAAATCCACCACCAGGTCTTGATAACCGAAGGTGGTGCCACGCTCGGTGATAGTCACCTGGTCGTTGCCAGCGTCAACCACCTTTTGCACGGCAAAACGCATCGACTCGGGCGCCAGGAACTGACCTTTCTTGATGTTCACCAGACGTCCCGTGTGGGCCGCAGCGACCAACAATTCGGTCTGGCGGCACAGGAAGGCGGGAATCTGCAGCACATCGACATACTCGGCAGCGATATCGGCCTCGACGGGCTCGTGAATATCGGTCACCACGGGAATTTTGAAGGTCTCGCCCACTTTGCGCAGGATTTTCAGCGCCTTCTCGTCACCGATGCCGGTAAACGAGTCGATGCGTGAGCGGTTGGCCTTGCGGTAACTGCCCTTGAACACATAGGGGATGCCCAGCGACTGGGTGATCTTGAGCGCCTTCTCGGCAATATCCATCGCCATCTCCTCGCCCTCGATCACACAGGGACCGGCGAGCAGAAAAAAGTTGGGCGACGACAGCAATTTGTTCAACATATAGTTTTTAAGCTTTTAAGTGTCAGCTATCGGCTATCAACCTATAGCTGTCAGCGTGTTTGTCTGTTAACTCTAAACTTCGCGCTTTGAATTCAAAGCGTGAATAAACGCCACGGCCATCATGCCGGCGGTCTCGGTGCGCAGGCGGCTATCGCCCAGCGTTACGGGAGCAAATCCTGATTCGCAGGCCACCTGCACCTCCTCGGGGCTGAAGTCTCCCTCGGGGCCGATGAGCACCATCACGTCACAGCCTGGCTTGTAGGCGCTGGCCAGCGTCTGGCGCTGCTCACGCGGCAGTTGCTCGTCACAATAGGCAATGCAGCGCACACCGTCGAACGGCTCTTTCATCAGCTGTTCGACAGGCGTCAGTTCGTCGAGCTGCGGCAAGGTGGCCTTGAGGGACTGTTTCATGGCCGACACCATGATTTTCTTCAGGCGATCGGTCTTCAGCACCGTGCGCTCGCTGTTGTGGCAGCGCAGTGGCACGATACGGTCCACACCCATCTCAACACATTTCTCGGCAAGCCACTCCATGCGGTCGAGATGCTTGGTGGGCGCGATGCCCAACACAATGCGGCATCCCCAATGCGGAAGCTGTTCCACTCGCTCCACCACCTCGACGGCGCACCGCTTGGGGTGCGCCATCGTGATGCGGCAGGTATACAGATTACCGTTCCCGTCAACGATCTCGATGAGATCGCCCCCAGTCATGCGCAACACCTTCACGCAGTGCTTGGAATCTTCCTCGCCCAGCGTCAACGTGTCGGCTATGTCAGGACAATAGAAACGGTGCATAGTTCTTTACTTCTGGTCCTCTCTCACGTGCTTGTACTTGAACAGGAACATGAACGACACGGCTACCACCAGGGCAAACGTGGCGAAGATGTACCATGCCGTGCTCCAGCTCGTCGGAGTATTGCCCACGAGGAAGCCGTCCTCGGTCCAGTGGCACAGGCTGTTGACAATGGCACCGGCGGCCAGCGTACCGATGGTGGCGCCCAAGCCGTTGGTCATCAGCATGAACAAGCCCTGAGCCGAAGCCTTGACATTGGGCTCGCATTCCTTGTCCACAAAGATACCGCCCGAGACGTTGAAGAAGTCAAAAGCGACACCATAGACCAGACACGACAGCACAATCAGGATGACACCGGGGAAGGCAGGATTACCGGCACCGAAGAAGCCGAACCTCAATACCCAGGCGAACATGGCAATCAACATTACAATCTTGATGCCGTAACGCTTGAGGAAGAACGGGATCAGCAGGATGCACAGGGCCTCGGCGATCTGCGAGAGCGACACGAGCATCGTGGCATTGTTGGCGCCGAAGGTGTCGGCCATCGTGGGATCACTCTTGAAGTGAGTCAGGTAAGGCGTAGCAAAGCCGTTGGTCACCTGAAGCGACATGCCCAGCATAGCCGAGAAGATGAAGAACATGGCCATCTTCTTGGTCTTGAACAGCTTGAAGGCACTCAGGCCCAGCTGCTCGGCCAGCGACTGAGACTCCTTCTTCACCAGCCTGCAGGCGGGCAAGGTCATGCAGTACAGGAACAGCACGATGCTCAGCAGGCCAGATACCATGAACTGCATGAAGGTGTACTGGAACTTGTTGTCGTTCTCGCCCAGCGTGAAGCCGAAGCTGCCGTTATCCAGCACAGCACAGTTGACAAACCACATCGTGGCGATGAAACCGATGGTACCGAACACGCGGATGGGCGGGAAATCCTTCTCGGTATCCATGCCGTTGTCCTTGAGGATGGTGAACGCCACCGTGTTGGACAAGGCCAAGGTGGGCATGTAGAAGGCGACGCTGAGCGTATAGATGGTAATGAAGGCCACCTTATTGGGCATGGGGTTGGTCATTCCCATATAGGCCAGCGCAATCATCGCCATACCTGCTATCAGGTGACAGATGCCCAGCAAACGCTGCGGCTGAATGTACTTGTCGGCCACAATACCCATCAGGGTGGGCATGAAAATCGACACGATGCCCTGGATGGCATAGAACCACGAGATTTCGCTGCCCATGCCGGCTCGTCCCAGGTAGTTGCCCATGCAGGTAAGATAGGCACCCCACACGGCGAACTCCAGGAAATTCATCACAATGAGTCTCAACTTCAGATTTTTCATAAGAAATACGTATTTTTTAATGAATATATTCAACTTACAAAGGTACTAAAAATGCTGCATTAAGCCTCACCCGAGCCGGGATTAGTTTTCTGCTCGATGATTTTTTGGACACGGGCAGCTTTTTCATATTCCTCCCGGTCAACATATCGTTGCAGACGGCGCTCCAGTTTCTCAACAGGCAAGTCCTCGAGACGCACGGGCTTCTGCGGCTTGTACTCGCCGTCGCGACGCCACTCGTAGCTCGTGTGCTCCATCACCTCGTCGGTAGTGTAGATGGGTGCCCCGGTGCGCAGCGCGATGGAGATGGCATCGCTCGTGCGGGCATCGATATCCAGTTCCACATCACCATTGCTCACGTGCATCATCGCGGCAAAAACGCCGTTCTTGAAACTGTAGATGGTGACACGCTGCAGCTCTATCTTGAAGGCATGGAACATGCTCACGAACAGGTCGTGGGTCAACGGGCGAGACGGCATCACCTGCTCCAGATGGACGGCGATGGACTGGGCCTCGGCTGCGCCCACCACGATGGGGATGCGGCGAGCGACGTCGGGCGTACTGTCGGCATTCTCCAGCAGCAATGCATAAGCCCCAGGCTGCACCTCACTGCGTGTGATGCCCAGCACCTTGAGTTCTATCAATTTCTCATTCTCCATTTATATCTTTATCTCAATGTGCCATCAACAGAATGGTTCTCTTGATGACATCGGTATTGTTTCATGCGGTAATGATGCCGCTGCCATAGCACAACTGGCCCTGCGCGTCATAGACTACGGCAAACTGGCCCGGTGCGATGCCCTGCACGTCCTCCTCGCTCTCGATGACCCACTGGCGTTCGCCGGTACGGGTGAACTTGCCGCGCATGATGTGAGGAGTGTGGCGGTTCTTGAACATGATGTCAACGGGGCCGTCGACACCCTCCCACGGGTTGCCCGAGATGAAGTGCATCTCGTCAAGGTTGAGCGTGCGACCGTACTGCTTGGCCGTGCCGTAGCCGTTCGAGACGTAGATGACGTTGTCATCGACGTTCTTGCGCACGACATACCACGGGCCGCCGCTCAGGCCCAAGCCCTTGCGTTGCCCGATGGTGTGGAACCAGTAGCCGCGGTGCTCGCCCAGCTTGCGCCCTGTCTCCAGCTCGATGATGGGGCCGGGACGCTCGCCCAGGTGGCGTCGGATGAAGTCGTTATAGTCAATCTGGCCCAGGAAGCAGATACCTTGGCTGTCACGGCGATGAGCATTGGGCAAGCGCACCTCCTCGGCGATGCGGCGCACCTCCTCCTTGGGCATGTTGCCTATGGGGAACATGACATGGCACAATTGCTCGTAGGTGATCTGTGCCAGGAAATCGGTCTGGTCCTTGACGGGATCGACTGCCGTGGCCAGGTATTTCACGCCGTCGATGACACGGGTTGTGGCATAATGGCCCGTCGCCGTCATGTCAAAGTCTTTGCCCCAACGTTGCTCAAAGAAGCCGAACTTGATCATGCGGTTGCACATCATGTCGGGGTTGGGCGTGAGGCCGGCCTTGACGGTGCGCAGGGCATACTCCATCACGTGATCCCAGTACTCCTCGTGCAACGACACCACCTCGAGCGGCAAGCCGTAGCGGTGAGCGATGAGGGTGCACATCTCGATGTCCTCCTCGGCGCTGCAATCGCCCTCGTCATTGTCCATGCCGATGCGTATGTAGAACAGGTGCAGTTCCTCGCCCTGCTCCTTGAGCTGGTGAACCACCACGGCGCTGTCAACGCCACCTGATATGAGTACTGCGATGCTCAATTTCTTTTCAACCTAAACGTCTGTCAATTATTGAATAACACACGGTCAAGCGTTGTCCAGGACTTTCTCGTCGGTGGCATTCTCGGTGAAATGAGCGGCGATGATGTAGTCCAGCGAAATCTTTCCGGGGCCCGCCAGCAGGAAATACACAAAGATGCCGATGAACATCACGGGATAACCCGGCGCAAAGTTGAACAACTGATCGGTCACAGCAGACTGGGACGACATGAAGACACGCTCGGCTATCAGCATCAGTCCCAGCGGGAACAGCACCGCCAACCTTGTCAACAGACCCAGCATGATGCACACGGCGCACAACAGCTCGATGACAACGAGCACGGTCATGGAGGCTTCGGGAGAGAGTCCCATCAAGCCATTGAACGTGGGCACAATCTGGTCAAAATTCAGCATCTGGCGAATGCACAGTTGCAGAAACATGATGCCCGTGAACAAGCGCAGGAACAAGCGCGACAGGTTACCATAGGTATGGCCCGCGCTATACAGGAACAGATTCTTGAAAAAGCCAGTCATATCATTATCGTTTGAATTGTTCTAAATCTTTACTTTATTATGGCTCGACTTAACCGTTGACGTCCAACCGACTAACGCCGACGAGGGCAATCAGAAATTGGGATTGACCGCTTGCATCAAACCCTCGACCGACAGACTCTTGCTGAGGATAGTGTGCTTATCGTCAAGGAAATAGCAGCACGGGAAAGCACGCAGGTCAAGGTCGCGCGCCAAGTTCTCCCCGCATCCGATGATCCAATTGTCGGCAAAGCCTGCAGCGGCTTTCGCCCATTCGGCACTGTACTTGTTCACACTCAGGCACACCAGTTGCATATTACCTCCATTCAACAGGCCATTCAGGGCCACATCGGTGCTCAGGCGCAGGCGCCCGATCATGCTGTCGGTACTGTCGTCCAGGAACAAGAGAACAAGAGCCGTGTCGCTCTTCTCGCTCAAGCGATGCTTCAGTCCGTCAAGGTCAACATATTCAAAATCAAGCACTGAGCCCACTTGAACAGTATTGATGCGCGCCAATTGTTCGGCATAATGGTCACGCACGTCACGCGGCAGCTGTTTGCAAGAAGCAAGCGACTTGGCAAAGGCCACATAGACCTCATCGCTCCAATACTCGGCCTCGGAGCCGTACAGCGCGCGCTCGGCCACCTCGCCCAGTTTCTGCAGATTGCCAGTATTGGACTGCGCCTTGTTCACCAGGTCGCGGACAGTCCCCAGCACCACATTGCGGTGACCGTAGCGGAAGAAGTCCACAAAGTCGCGGAAAGTCCTCTCGAACGCGGGCATGTCAGTGATGGGCCTGCTGATGTCGTAGTTGTCCCAGAAGTGCGTGATGATGTAATTGCAGCGGCTCTCCAGCGTGGAACACGTGTCAGGAGCCATAGGATAAGCGAACAAAGTGCCAGGCTGCTGCTCGGCAAGCTGATCCTGTGCCACAGCAACAACACTAGTCAACATCAATGCACTGAATAATAACAGTATACGTCTCATTGTCTTTATCAATCAGCCACATGGCTGTCTTTTAACCCGCTAAATTACAATAAAACCCACAAAATAAACACCGCCCGAGCCAAAAAAACTCGTCGCGCCAACATTTTTTCACACTATACCCCACGGCAAGAAAAAACGATGTCAAGGACGCAGTTAACGTTCTTGACATCATCATCCTTTTTGGAGGTATAGTTTCCAAGTAACGGTTTAATTGTCGAGGGTCTTTCTTGACAGCACAAAATTACTGCCTTACCCTTTACCACATTTGGAAAATCGCCTAAAACAATTAGGACAATTTGCGTTTTTTTGACCTCAAATTTATGTTTTTTTGACCTAATAAATTTACAACTATTTGAAAACCAAACACTTAACAATTCAAATCAGTTTTCTTCAAAACAAAAACCCGATGATCAAACCTCAAGTAATACTTGAAACAGCGGGCCGGCTCAAATCAGAACCGGCCCGCTGCTATATCTCATATCGAACGCCTACATGCGCCAACTGATTAGGTTTAGTTTCTTTTTTAACTTGAACAACGCTAGGCCAAACACTCTGTGAGACATACGTGAAAGCCACAGCCTAAAAGCACTTTGTTTTCTCTGCCATGACCTTGAATACCAATGGATAGTATATGTCCGCTCCGTCTTGTTCAACCGACCAGTAAGGTCATCAAACGGGTTAAAATAATCCTCTGGATAAATCCAGATACCAGAAACTTGCTGCATGTCGGCACGCTTCTGCAAACCTTCTTTAACCAGTAATCTTGTCGTGTGAGCCACCACAGTTCCACCCATGATGCTACCATCTTCACGCAAGAAATGAAGGCCGGAATAATAGTCTAATAATTTCTTATAGAACTCAGTGCCAGCAGGAGTACCAATGCCTAAGCCAGGAGCAACCATTGGATAACCGATGAGATCTGTTGGAACTACCTCACACATCACCTCAACCCCCATAAAAGCTCCCTTTTCGACAATATCATCAATTGACTTTATCACCTCAACATCAGTGTCAAAGTACACACCTCCATAATTATACAAAATCCAAAACCGCGCAAAGTCACTGACAAATGCATATTTCCCCACGCTGTAAGCCTCAGCGGTATATGGAATCATGTTGACATCAAAGTTATCCTCGTTCCATTCCTTGATCTCATAGTCGGGCATTAGCTTGCGCCAGCTATCAATACACTTCACAGCACTCTTAGGCAATGGATTACGCCCAAACCAACAATAATGTATTACCTTTGGTATCATAATGCCTCAACCATTTTACCTAAAATAAATTATATATTTTCTCCACTTCGCTTTCATTACCATAATCGTGGGTGGAAAGCCAAGCTGATATGGAATTCAGCAGTTCCTTATTTTCAACCACATTGATGATTCCATTGGCACAAGCTTCATTATCTAAGGGCACAATGACACCATCAATACCGTCTTGAATCTGACTACCTGCTGTTGAATAATTGGTCACTATTACGGGTTTATAAAGAATCTGCGCCTCTCGAACAGTCACGCTCTTACCCTCATAGCGACTCGGTTGGACATAAATATCACAAGCCTTAATATAGGGATAAGGATTATCTTTCTTACCCAAGAGAATCACGTGATTCTCCATTCCTGCTTCAGCAATCTTTTGTCGGATTAAAGATTCCAAGCCACCGAAGCCGATGATATACCAGCGCAAATCCGAATAACCCGCATTAACGATTCTTCTCGCGATATCTGGTACATTTTCATAATTCTTTGCCTGGGTATACCGTCCAACAGAAAGCAGTTTTAACCCATCTGACGTCATCTCATCACTAACATCAAACAATTCTGCCTGTTGCCTAACAAATTCGGGTGACAAAATATTCTCAATGTCAATAATCTTTCTCTCTAAAGACGGAAAGAGCTTAAGAAACGAGCGTTTGCAATCCGGTGAAATTGACGCGATATAGTCATAACCGTCCCATATAGGCAACTCTTTATCGACATTCACGTGTATAGCTGAATAGTCGGTATGAATCCAAGCAATTTTTTTCTTTGACTTCACCTTGCTAAGGACTATGTTGTGTGGAGTGATAAAACTGATAGCCAAATCATACTCACCCAGTCTTTCAAGCGACGGCAGGAAAGGTTGTACAGCATCTGCGACATATTGAAAGGCACTGCAATCAATACTCTTTTCAGGACCGGGCAAAGATTTGCTGTATTTGGCATGTTGACTACGAGCCTTCAAACGAGCATAAAAGATTCCCAATTGACCCTCTAAAAGAATCTGCTTCATCGGACGCTCTATAGCATTATAGCTACGGATTTCAGGCAAAAGGTTCACCTTGTCAGGTATCATCTGCATGAACTCTCCTGTGTGTTGATTAATGAATAAATCCACATCCACGCGGTCTGTATCGAGTGCATTTAACAAGCCCAGCAAAGCCCTCTCGGCTCCGCCCACCTCCATATAATGCATATTGATAAAAATTCTCGGCTTGTTCATCTAAAAATCAACTGAATCTTAATCATTCAAATACTATGATGACAAAGAATAATTAGAACAATCTAAGCACTTTATTATATGCAGAGCGGATTTTCCTTCTCAGTATTAAAAACGGCTGGAACCAGACGAATCTTTCAGCCAGAAAATCCACAACTTCAAGAGAAACAATTTGATTATACGTATGACAACATTTTGGCTTCATACCTTTTGAATTAAGCCTTAAGTTCTGTGGAAGAATCTCAAAATCGAAGGTGTCGGAAGCTTTTCCAGCCTCAAAATCATCACATTCTATTCTGTTTATAATTATTTTGGCTCCATAGGTTTGAGAGCAATCCTGTAAAACTCGAAGTCTTGCTGCTCTTTCTTCAAAGAAATTACCACCGCTCCGCTCATTCTGCATATTTGGATTATTCGGCAGTTCGGATAGTGACAAATCTTTTAAATCAAACTTATAGAAATGTGAACTTTTATGACCCCAATCATAGCTACAAAGATATACAATTCCATCATGAAAACCACTAACAAAAGATGTGTCCACAAAATTAGCTCCTGTCCAAAAACTTTTCACAAGAGTCCATTTATCTGGAAACTGAACTGCTTTGTATAATCTTATATCTTTGTTATGGCCTGTTTCCGGAATCATATAGACGCTTCCGGAATATTCAAACACATTGGGATATGACAAGTGAAACGGTTCTGTCAGTACTTCTTTAAAAGGTGAAGTTGTACCATCATCTAAGACTTCACAATAAGCAAGAGTGCCATTAGTCTGCCAAACGTTCATTCTCTCAGCAAAAATAAATTGCTTGCCACCCCATTGAAATAAAAATGGATCAGCAAACCACTCATGATTTGATGATTTCACAACAGTCCACTCTCTGTCAGAATTGGCTTTGTCTTCCTTTTTATTGCGGAAAGCAATGTTATAATAATCACTATAAAACAGTTCTCTGAATTTCATACGATTAACAGTAAAAACAAAAGAGCCAAGTAATCACCAATTCAATGAATAGGTGTTTTATCCCAATTTTAGTTTTCGTTTGAGTATCGAGAAGAAATTCTGGCGATAATAGCGCCTGAGGCCCTGGCGGTGAGCTTTGTCAAAATCAAAACTCAAGAACCAGTCCACAAATTCCTTGTCCTGAATGATGCCGTAATTCTCCCGCATCCGTTGACGGCTTTGATTATAGTAATATTTTTCTTTTTCTACTCCCCATAAACCCACATTATTGTATACCACTTTTTTCCAATGGTTCAATAAACCACCGGGGATTCTGAAACCAAAATCTGATGGAATTCCACCTTCAGCCACAATCGCTATAATAGTTCTGAAACACTTCTCGCACCCACCACAATTATTGTCATTAAATGAGCAAACCTGTATCGGATATGGCTTTCCCGATAACCTCTGGTACTCTACCAAGAACCTCACTTTATCTTGTCGGCTTAGTTCAAAACCATCATGAACAACCGAACCACTTGCAGCAAACCTGAACTCACTATCAGTTGTGATATATGAAGAACACCGCGCAATAGTTCTGCCTTTAGTAAATGAACTCGCTATTATTATCCTGGAAAGGTTTTTTACACAACAAAGAGGTATCGAGATTGCAATAAACGCCATTGAATGTAAGAACTCATACCAATAACTTACATCAAACGACTCATTAAACGAAGCAAGTCTGAACTGAGAAGCAAAATTTGAGCGCACATGTGATGAGTTAATGCTCATACTTTTGGCAAAACCCTCTGTAATCCTCTTGTCTGACTGATCAACCTTATCCATCGACTCAGGGGTATTCAACCATCCATTGATATTGCAGACATCGCTAATTATGTCCTTATTTCTTAAGTATGAACAATGGCAATCCACACCACCGCCAAATAGCAACAAACAATTCTGCGACTCAGCTATCACATTATGTCGGAATATAGACGGTATCAGTACTCCCTTCAAGGGGGTATCATAATGTAATTCCTGAAAAGCGCTTTTAATTTGCTTGAGAGCATCATAAAAAGTCCTGTCTATCTCGTCAACGTAAACTGCGCAATTGCTCAGCCACATCAATCCAGCCATGCATGAGACAAATGGTATCGTTAGAATGGAAATTGGCACAGATGACATATCTTGTTCATATTCCAAGAACATCTTGTCTGTCTGAAAGAAGCGCTTAAGACCATCAGTAACAGAATAATGGTATTCAATAAGATGACCATCAACTACAATCTTGTGTAGAATAATCTTCTCCATAAACTTATTCTCGTTAAAATGACAAGAATTGTTTTTTCCATTTATTGATTGCCTTGTAATCCATCTCCACCTTTGTCTCAAAGGTTGAATTGATGTAATCCGACAATTGAGCCATATCCTTCATTTCCAGACAATTCAGATGATTCGAGGCATTGATTTCACGGGCTCGCTCATCAATGGCTATGATGATGGCACGGCGACCATGGCGCATCGCATACACGCCACCATGCAGGCGAGAACCCACATAATCGGTGTCGTTGTTGGTCAAGTATTCATCATAGGCTTCCTTGCTGGCCTGCAGCACCCTGATTCCCTCAATATTCTTAAATTGCTGAAAATAATTGAAATCGCCCATACCTTGGGGCCAGAAGGTCACCTCGGCATAATTCTTGTTCAACGTGTCAATCAACATCTGATAATCCTTGTCATGACCAGCTCGGCGCGTCAAGGTAAACACCACCCGCTCAGACTTTGTTGACGGAATGGTTTTACAGAAATCAGGCGTAAGCATCCACATCGTCACACAGCCCGTGTTGATAGCCTTGAGACCCAGGCTCTCAACAAAAGCCTTGGTGCGCTCATCCCTCACGCTGTGATAATAGTCATGACTGAGCACACGTTGATACATCTTGCGCGTGTACCAATTGATCTTCTCGCCAGCACCGGCACCAACGCCTACCCCGACACAACCCATCAGGGGCCTACAATTAAACCAATTGATATTCCACTGGGGATAGTGGGTCAACAGATTCTTACACAAGATATTGGACCCGCCTATGAATTTCAGTTCGCAATTCGAGAAGTACTGGAGGCGTGAAGAATTGCGCCACACCTGATACCAATGAAAAGGAGAAACTTGAGTAGGTAATGTCAACTCATAGCAAGCCCTCAAGAGCGGTTCTAATTCTTTATGAACACACTCCATAATGATGTCATCTCCTTTATTATCAGATGCAACTGATGTATCCAGGATAAGTATATTCTTCATTTCAGATGTAGTTTTGTTTTTACAAAATCAATCGCGTACTGTCGCTGGTGAGCATTAAAACACAAGACAAAGTAACTTGAAACCACTACTGTGAGCGCGATAACGGTATTGGTTATCATGTGAATATACAACGGTGGAATCCAGGTCTTGATATACATGCACACCAACAGTGCTAAAGCACTTGTCACTATCACCCTGAGTATCGCACCTACATAGGGAAAGACATTCACTCCACAGTAATGACGAACTAACCCGACATTGGCCGTGCACAAGATCACATTGGCAACAATGAGAATGACAAATGCAGCTTCGACACTCAAGCCGAGGTAGAAGAAAAAGTATGTGACAAACGGTATCAAGATGAATACTGATCCAGCAATGAAACTCACCAGTTTCACATTACCAGATGCATGGATATCAATAATCAGCAGATACCTGATTGTTTCAAAAAAGATACTGATCAAGAACAAGCGGCACAACACCGCAGAATGATCGGGAACATCAACCAACCAGATTTCCAACAGATTATGCACTTCAACAAAAACCGGCACCGCTACCAAGCAATAGATGAACATGATGATCTTGATAGCCAGTATCGTCAGGTCACTCATCCCCTGTTTATCACCAACTGAATACTTCTTGATGATCTGAGGGCGAAAAGCGAGCATCACATTGGAGGCAAATTGATTTACCGTGTTAGCAATCGTCAAACCGATACTGACTGCGGCATTCATAGCAACCCCAAAGAAAAAGTTGATCACAAAGTTGGTACCCTGTTGCTGGAAAAGGCCTCCCATGTTTCCATACAGATTCCAACCCGAGAAAGATAGCAGCGGCTTTAATATTGATTTGTCCCACACCCAACGGAAATGGGTTTCCTCGAAATGGCGGATGCAGTAGATGCGGTACACCATGATGATGATGACACTCACTGCAAACACCAGAATTGCATAAAGAATGAGTTTATCGAAGTTCCCAATGGTTAACAGATAGACGATCAGCAGCTTGAGAGTGACATTGAGAATCTCGACATAGGCATACACACCCATCTTCTCATGTGCGATGATGCTGGCATTATAAGGGGTCTGTGTGATGCCCAGCATGGCACTCACGATACTCAGCTGATAAACCCAATGAGCAGCGGTCATGCGCCCTTCGGGAATGACAAGCTTGTGGGTCATGAACCACAGACCAATCGTCTCGGCCAAGACCAGGACAACCAGGGCAATACCTACGTGAACGATGAGTGCGCTGGAAAATGTATCGGCTAGCCGCTTCTTGTCTCCTCGCCCCAGTTCAAATGTCAAGAAACGGCTCGTGGCACCGCCCATCGCGGCATTCAGAAAACCCATCATGGCCACCACACCTCCCACTACGCCATAGGTACCGTAGTCCTCTACGCCGAGCGTATGAAGCACTACACGTGAGGTGTAGAGCCCTACAATCATTGTGATGAACATTCGGATGTAGAGCATCAGCGCATTCTTAGCAATGCGCCGCGTTCCTCCTGCATCCTCCTGTTCCTTTTGCGTAGTTTCGATGGCACTCTGTGATACTTCAGGCTCATTAGAGACAGAAGCACTCTTTACAGTGTCATTATTGGAGATATGGTTTTCAGGCAAAGGTTTATCGGTTTTTAGGGCAAGTATACAACAAGGGTCACCGTGGCTTGTGAGCTGCGGTGAGCATGTGAAGAGCGGGTAAGGCTGGAGACACTATCTCAGTCGTCATTATCAGCGAGTTACCTGTTGTATGTCTTGTGGCGCGGCCAGTCGCAAAGTTGTTTCTCGGCGGCTTTGGCTGCCACATTAAACGGCAAAATTAGCTCTTTTTAGCGATGTGTGCAAATTTATCACGATAATTGGCACAAAAAAAAGGCCACGGCACAACCGTGGCACTATAAATCATGATGATGGCGGCAGAGCCACCATTCCCATCACATGTCGAAACAGGAGCGGGCGCTATTTGACGTAGGGCTTGATGGCGTCGCGCCAGATGAGGTAGCCTTTGCCCATGAGGTGAAGGCCGTCGTTGGTAAGGTCGGCGCGCAGGCGGCCCTGGTCGTCGACGAACAACGGGTAAAGGTTGATCCATGTGACACCTTGACGTCGGGCGACTTGCTCTAGCAGGATGTTGGCCTCGACGACGACGTGGTCACGTCCCTTGAGCAATTTCCACTCTCGCACGTCGTTGTTGAAGGGCAGCAAACTCTGCAGGTAGATTTTGGTGCGGGGGCTGCCTTGCTTGACCATGACGATGAGGCGCTCGGTCACGCGGGCAATGCTGTCGGCACTCACGTCGTGCGAGATGTCGTTCACGCCGCTCATGATGAACAACTTCTTGGGCTGTCCCTTGATGATGGGATCGATGCGGTCAATCAGGCCCTGGACGATATCGCCCACGATGCCGCGGTTCTTGATGTGGCGGTTATTCAGCAACTCGTTGAACTCGCAGCCGTCGGTGAGGCTGTTGCCCAGCATGACGATGTCCTTCTTGCCGATGGGCAACTCGTCGAACAGGGTCGCACGACGGGCATAATACGGGTCCTGGTTGGCCTGAGCCGCGGCGGTGAGGCACATCAGCGCCACCACCGCCATTAATGCTATCTTCTTCATTATTATTGGTTTACTGCGGTGCGATAGCCTCGCACCATGCATGAAATTTACTCGCCGCGATAAGCATCGATAGCTCTCTTGACCGAGCCGTGAAGCAGCAACAGGCGCTTTGCCTCGTCGTAGGGCAGTTTCAGTTCCTCGACAAGCCAGCGGGTGCCACGGTCCACAAGCTTCTGGTTGGTGAGCTGCATGTTCACCATCTTGTTACCCTTGACGCGGCCCATCTGAATCATCACGCTAGTCGAGATCATGTTACAGATGAGTTTCTGACCCGTTCCACTCTTCATGCGTGAGCTGCCGGTGACATACTCCGGACCCACAATCATCTCGATGGGAATCTCGGCCGCCTCGCTCACCGGAGCGTCAGGATTGCTGGTGATGGCGGCGGTCAGGCAACCATTGGCACGTGCGTCGCGCAGGGCGCCGATGACATAGGGCGTTGTCCCCGAGGCCGCGATGCCGATGACCGTGTCGAGCGGTGTCACCTTGTACTCCTGCAAGTCTTTCCAACCCTGGGTGGTATCGTCCTCGGCATTCTCGACAGCATTGCGCAGGGCCGTGTCGCCACCGGCGATGATTCCGATGATCCACCCCGGCGACATGCCGAAGGTGGGCGGTATCTCACTGGCATCAAGCACGCCCAGGCGCCCGCTGGTGCCCGCACCCATGTAGAAGATGCGGCCGCCCTTTTTCATACGCTCGACAATGCCCTTGACAAGCTTCTCGATTTGCGGAATCGCCTTTTGCACCGCATCGGCCACCTTATGGTCCTCCTGGTTCATCTCGGTAAGCAGTTCATGCACCGATTTCTTCTCCAGGTTATCATATAGCGACTCTTGTTCGCTGATTTTCACAAAAGCCATAATCAATTCTGTTTTTATATTCAACATCAGCCATGCCTATCGGCATGATATTTTTTTGAGGCAACGCCTCGGATGGGCCAAGCGTCCCGCTCACGCCTCGGTCGAGTGGTACTTCACCAAGCCCTCCATCGGGTCCTTGATGATGGTGCCGATGGTGATGCCCAGGGCGTCGGCAGCCTCCTGAAGCACCTTCTTCTCGAAGAACGCGATCGACCCCACGAAGTTGCACGGCAATTCCTTGTAACCGGGGTAACTGGCCACATTGCGGGTAAAGAAGTCGGTGAACGACTTCAGCACAATGTTGTGGATGGCCGGCTCGTCGATGTTGTGTTCCAGGAAGGGAGCGAACTGAGCCAGGAAGCGGTTGGCGGCAGGCTTGCGATACACCGACGTGATAATGGTCGTGTAGTCCAGGTTATACTCCTTCATGAACTTCTCACACAGGTACTCGGGCAGCTGTTTCTTGAGCACATCGCCCACGAGCAGTTTGCCCAGCACGGCACCACTGCCCTCGTCACCCAGGATGTAGCCCAGCGGCGACACGTTCATCACCACCTTCTCGCCGTCGTAGTAGCACGAGTTGCTGCCTGTGCCCATGATACAGGCGATACCGGGCTCACGACCGCACACGGCACGCGCGGCAGCCAGCAAGTCGCTAGCCACCTCCACCTTGCCCGCACTGGGCAAGTTGGCACGCAGGGCGTTCACCACCTGCTGCTTGATCTCGTCCGAGATGATGCCAGCGCCATAGTAGTGGATCTCGTCAACCTTGTAGTTGGTCAAGTGGGGCATCAGCTCATGCTTGATCTGCTCCTTCATTTCCTCCTCGGTGAGCAGCAGGGCATTCATGCCAGTGGTGAAGATCTGCGCCACCTTCTCTTTTCCGTTAAGCAGCGTCCAGTTGATCTTGGTGGAGCCGCAGTCAGCAATAAGAATCATCATAATATATTGGTTTTTAAATTATTAATCATCTCAACTACAGTAAATATAGGCACTATAGATACTATAGGAACTATATCTTAATATAAATCTTCTTCCTGTAAAGCACGTGGCCGATAACCCAGTTGAGCAGCACAAAGCAGATGGCATACAGTGCCGAGGCCGTGTACTCGTTGCAGAAGGTCGTGAAGAAGTTGTAAACTGCACTGTGGATGGAGATATTGCCGCCATCGGCATCGTGACCCACAGGGATGGCACCGAACAAGATGGCCAGCACAGTGCCGATAACGTACAGCGCCAGCGGGTTCACACCGAACGACTCGAAGAAACGAGTCCAAGCGCCCTTATGTCCCTTGATATCAACAAAGTGGATTAGCAACGCCTGGATGCACATTGCCATGCCGCAGGTGATCATCACAAACGTCGATGACCACATCTTCTTGCCGCAGGGGATGCCGTATTGCAGCAACCAGCCGCCCAGCACCAGCATCACGCCCCACAGCAGCATCGTGGTCACGCGTTCGCTGTTGTTGTGAACACTGAGGATCATGCGACCCACCAGATAGCCGATGAGCACGTGGGCAATGCACGGCAAGGTGCTCAAGATGCCCTCGGGGTCGAACGAGAGCTGCTCGCCATAGGCCCACTCGTGATACATGTGGTTGGTGCCCAGCACGCTGTTGTCGATTTGGGCGATGATGTTCTCGAGCGAGAAGTCATAGCCGTGGCCGAAGCCCAATATCAGGGCATAGACCACCAGGATGATGCCCACCAGCCACGGGATGAACTTGCGCTTGAACAGCACAACACACAGCGACCCGAATAAATAGGTCAGCGCCAAGCGCTGGAACACACCCAGGTAACGCAACGTTTCCAGGTTGTTCACCGCCTCGCTGAAGGGGTCACCCTTGCACAGGCCACGCACCAAGTGCCCGAACCACTGCACCACCCAACCGATGAGGAACAGAATGACTGCACGACGCAGGATCTTCCACATCAGCGGGCCCGACATCTTGTAATTGAACTTCTTCAGCGAGAAAGCCATCGACACTCCCATGCAGAAGACAAAGAACGGGAACACCAGGTCGGTCGGCGACAAGCCAATCCAGTCGGCATGCTCCAGAGGCTTATAGATGTAACTCCACGTGCCCGGATTATTCACCAGCAGCATTCCCGCGATGGTGATACCTCGCAGGATGTCGAGCGACAGTAATCGTTTATTCTCTTTACCCATAATTCTCAATCTTTATCTTTTGAGACGACAGAACCTTTCATTTGTCCCATTTTCTTTTTTGCGGGAAGTGTATTGATGCGCATCTTATCCTTCAAAGCGGGCTTGTAGATGTAATACTTGTGGCAGCGCTTGACGAAGTCGGCGGCATCCTTGTTCCAATAGTCGGCGATATCGGCTACCTTGTAGCGCTTGATGAAGCGCTCGCGGATTTCCTTGCTGCCGCACACCTTATCAAACATGGCATAGCGCTTGGGGTTCTGTTCAAACAGTTCCACATCAGGATACATCTCGTGGATGACCTGAAGGAAATAGAACTGCGTCAGGCATAGGTCGGCAGCATCAAGGTCGGTAATGTAGGTCTGCACGCCGTGCACTTCCTGCAGCGACTTGTCCACTGCCACGCTCAGGGCGAAGAACGGTTTGTAGTTGATGGGACGGAATTTCATGCCCGGCAGGTTGAGCGCATTCATGCGCATCGCCAGCGAGTCGGCATTGATCCATGATGCAGCAAAGGTCTGGAACGGGAGCGTGTAGCCGATGCCGGTGTTGAAGATGTACAACTCGCCCAGAATACCCGATACGGGGTAGAAGAAGGCACTCTCGGGCGTGGGAATCTGAGGCGAGGGGGCTACCCAAGGCATACCCGTGTCGCGGAACTTCATGTCACGGTTCCAGCCTTCCATGGGGATGACGGTGAGTTTGCAGCCATGGCCTGTTTTGGAACGCTCGGCGATGATGCCCTCCCCGTTGAGGAACTTGGCCAGTTCGCCGGGTGTGAGACCGTAGATATAGGGGATGGAATACTTGCTCACAAAGGAGAAGTAGCCGTCCTCGACGAGGTTACCCTCAACCTTGTTGCCTCCCAGCGGATTGGGACGGTCAAGTACCATGAACTCGGTGTCGTACTTGGCACATGCCTCCATGCACACGCCCATCGTGGCATAGAAGGTGTAACTGCGGCAACCCACGTCCTGGATGTCATAGACCAGGACATCAATGTCCTTGAGCATCTCGGCCGTCGGCTCATGTGTCTTGCCGAACAGCGAATACATCTTGATGCCCGTCAGCGGATCCACAGCATCGCCCACGGCGTCTCCCGCATGGGCATTGCCGCGCACGCCGTGCTCAGGACCGAACAGCGCCACGAGCTTCACGCCGGGCGCCTCGTTGAGGATGTCGACGGTGCTCTTGAGGTTGTTGTCGATGCCGCTGGGATTGGTCACCAGTCCCACGCGCTTGCCCTGCAGTTGGGCGAAACCGCCGTCACGCAGCACTTCAACACCCGGCTTGACAACAGCACCTGCCGTCACCGCCACTATCACACACGCTACTATAAACAATATCTTCTTCATACAACTGATTATTTATTAAACTACGGATTAATCTGATTTTTCTGATTATTAATCATTGTTGAATCTGTCTTTTCTTCATGAAATTGAAAAGACGTTCAATCTTTAATTGCTTCTCTCCAAAATTCACGAGAATAGCTAAATCAAAACCCGTAGCCTTCAGATAATTAAAAACTTGTGCTGAATGCACTTCTGTTAATTCAGTAACGGCCTTTAATTCTACGATAATTTTGTCATAGCAGATGAAATCCGCAAAATATTCCTGCCGAAGTGGAAGACCTTTATACATGATTCTGAGTGGAGCTTCTCGCTCATAGGGAATTTCGTTTTCAATAAACTCTCTTTCAAGGGCTTCTTGATATACTTTCTCAAGAAAACCCGAACCCAGTTCATTGAAAACGCTCATCAAGCATCCCCTGATTGCATATGACTCTTTTTCATATAAGAACCTTTCCATATCAAAATCAGAAATATCAGAAAAATTCGTAGTTAAAAAATATGGGTTAGTCGTTCTTTTTGCCGTAGTTGGGGTCGATGCGGCGATCGACCATGTAGGTCACAACCAGGGTGGCGATGCAGCAGACCATAACCATCCAGAAGAAGTTGGCGTAGCCAATGGCTTCCTGGATATAGCCAGCAAACATGCCCGGAATCATCATACTCAAGGCCATGAAGGCGGTGCAGATGGCATAATGCGACGTCTTGAACTCACCCTCGCTGAAGTACATCATGTACAACATGTAAGCCGTGAAGCCGAAACCGTAACCGAATTGCTCGATAGCAATGGCAACCGAGATGGCAACAAGGTTAGTCGGTTGTCCGACAGCCAGGTAGACGAACGTGGCGCAAGGCAACGTCATGCAGGCCGCCATCCACCACAAGGACTTCTTCAAGCCCACCTTAGCGGCAAACAAGCCACCCAGGATACCACCGATGGTCAGCGCCAGCACACCGATAGTGCCATAGACGATGCCCACCTCGGCCGTTGAGAGCCCCAGTCCGCCGACATCCTTGCTGGCGACCAGGAAGGGGGTACACATCTTGATCAGGAAAGCCTCGGGCAAGCGATAGAGCAGCATGAAGACAATGGCCAGCCAGACATAAGGCTTGGTGAAATATGTCAGAAAAGTGCGGCCAAACTCCTTGAAGATTGCACCCACCGTGGGCTTCTCATCCTTGAGGGTTGAGGCATCGCTTTTCACCCGTGGGATGGCAAAAGTGTGATACAGTGTGACGACACTGAACAGCACTGCGGCAACAGCCATCGTGATTGTCCATGACATGGGAATATTGCCATTCTTCAGCTCGATGGCACCAGCGATGGCGACCAGAACACCCTGGCCGAAGATTGACGATAGACGGTAGAACGTGCTGCGGATGCCCACAAAGGCGGCCTGCTCGTTCTGGCGCAATGCCAGCATGTAGAAGCCGTCGGCAGCGATGTCATGTGTTGCGCTGGCAAAGGCTGTGATCACGAACAAGATGAGCGTAATGGTGAACATGCTGATGGGCGTCTGCCCCGATGCGATGGTTGCCGCGTCGGGTTTGGGCATCGTCAGCGTGAGCAGGATAAACGCGATGCTCATGAGCACCTGCATCGAGATGGTCCACCACCGCTTGGTGCGGATAATGTCAACAAACGGGCTCCAGAAGGGCTTGATGGTCCACGGCAGGTAGAGCAAACTGGTGAAGAGCGCCATCTGTCCGTTAGGAACACCCATCTTGGCAAGCATCAGCACCGAAATGTTGTTCACGACGAAGTAAGGGATACCCTCGGCAAAATAGAGCGTCGGAATCCACAACCATGGCGAGCGTTTCTTCGCCTCTTGAACCGGACTTTCTTTCATATCTTTATATCTTGTTAATTGTTATTATTCTATAGGTCTTTAGGGTTGTTAGTAGCGTTTCTCGATGCTGGCGCCCACGAAGTAGTGCAGCAGGATCTGCTTGTAGTCGTAACCCTTGGCGCCCATGACAGCAGCACCGATCTGGCACAGGCCAACGCCATGGCCCCACCCTGCGCCACGCAGGACGAACTTGGCGGGATAGCCTTCCTCGTCCTTGTCGTGCTTCTCGACGACAAAGGCCGAACTGTACAAGCACGAGGGTGACAGGGCATAGCGGATAGTGAGTTCCTTGCCGATGATGCGCTCACACTTCTCGCCGACGATGCGCATGCGGTACAGACGGCCGCTGGTGCCGCGCGCCACGGGCTGCAGGTCGCGGATGCGGCCGTAGTCGATGCCCGTGCGCTCCTTGATGAGCGCGGCAAGCTCGTCTTGGGTGTATTCCACCTTCCAGCGGTAGAAGTCCTTGGTCTCCTGGTCATAGTCGTTGAGGACTTGGGACAGGATCTCGGGGTCGGTGGTGTTGCAGAAGGCACTGGGAGCCGACAGGATCCACTCGGCAGCGTTGTCCTCACGGGTCAGATCGGGGAAATCCTCCTCGTTCTCGCCGTCACGGCGCGCCTCCAGGTAATCGTGATGATGCGGTTCCCAGCAGTTTTCGAACTCCTCCATCACACCGCCGCAGGATTTGGAGAAACGGGCGTCGCACAGCGCACCGCCGTGCATCAGCACCTGGCCCCAAGTGGCATGGATGGCCTGCTCCACTTTCTGGGTCGTGGCGCGGGTGATGCCCTGGTAGCGCTGGCAGTGGTCGTCGGCACACACGTCAAAGTTCACGTGGTCGTCGCGGTCCCACCACTTGACCTGCTCCTCGGGGGTATCCATCATCTCACCGGGAGCGTCAGGGTCGCGATCGACCGGCTTGACGGTCTCCTCGGTATGGATCTGTGCCAACAGCCAACTGCGCGAGATGACGGCATGGGCCTTCAAGAGTTCGAGCGAAGCATGGGCGCTCATCTCGCTGGAGATGACGCTCAGCAGGTAATCCTCGACGCTCAACACATTGACGGGTGTCAGTTTGCCGTCCTCGACGATAAGGTGCAAGGCGCCCTTAAAGGTCTGGTCCTCCTGACGTTTCCAGTGGAAACTCACGCCGATGGTCACTGCCTTCAACGTGAAAGAGGCTTTCTCGGCATCAACAGGCTCAAAGAACAGCTCACTGTAGCGGTTGCCACCCCACTCCACCTGTCCATCGACACAGCGAGCCGAGTGAGCGCCGCTGCAGGTAATGCCATTCACGCGGTAGTCACCATTGAGCACAAAGTCAATCTCAGGCTCGTTCATGATGCCCACCCTCACTTGCGGTATTTGTTTCTCGTCCATATTGATAATTTCTTTCTTAAAAATTCTAAACCCTAAGCTCTAAACTTCCAATTGCGAAAAATGCGTAATTGGACTAAAACGGTTGCAGGTCTTCCCAATGCTGGTTATAGTTGTTGATGACAGGAAGCAGTTCCTGACGGCTCATGCACAACTCGTTGTAGAGGGCACGGATGATCTCGGGCGTGAGGGCATCAAAGTCCTGGCGCTCGGGAACGGCCCACAAGCCACCCATATCGACAGCTCCGGGGCTGAGCAACAAACGGCCCTCTCCCTCGCCGTAGCAGGCAGGACGGTGCTTGCGTCGCGGAAAAATGACCAAGTTCCACAGACGATTGGTCCTGTTCCACCAGCACAAGGCATTGATCATCGGCTCGTCGGCGCCCTCGGGGACGGGGAGTTGGTCAAGCAGACGCAGGGCATAGCGCACGGCTGTGCGTTGGGTCGTAGTCTCGATAGTGAAAAGGCTGCGTCCCAACGAATCCACGTAACCGATGAAACCCTCATCACCGTCGGCCATCAGATGGGTCGTGGCATGGGCCACCTCGTCGGGCAACGGCATCTCGCCCTTGGCGCCCGCCTGGAAGTGGGCGTGGTCGGGGGCCGAAGCACCGCACTGCGGCCCGTTGTAGAAGACCACAAATTCGGGCAGGGTCTTGGCCAGTGACAACATATCCCCTACCCTGTCAGCAATGCGCTGCGGCTCATGGTGCAGGTCGGCAATCGTGAGGTGGCGCTTGAAGATGGGATAAGGATTGACCTGAATCTTGTAATGGTCACCCCACAGCACGGCCTTCTGCTTGGCGGGTTGGTTCTCCCGGCACAGGAAGCACTGGCGACGCGCCAGCGAATGCTTGTCGAGGGCGGCAGTCGATGAGCGCCGCCGCTCGGGATTGAATTGCAATGTAACGGATGCCTCACCCAGTTGCAGCGTGCGCGTCACGGTACCCGCCAGCGCCGCATAGTTGGCGCCGGCCAAGTCCCAGTCACGCAGTTGCCTGGCAATGAGTCGGTCAATTACCCTGCTGTAGTCCATTGCTATTATTTAGTTCCAGATAATCCAGAATCTCTAGAGTATCTAGATAATCACTTCTTATTCAGGGCGATGCGGGCCTGGAGTTCCCAGGTGCGGATGCGGTCCTTGTACAGGTTGTTGCGGTTCATCTTCTCGACATCGAGCGACGCATCGCTGTTGTCATCCCAACGGCGGCACAGGTACACGGGGTCATAGACGCGACCAATCTGGTAGAAGCGCGAGATGTTCAGACCTAAGGCATAGTCCTCGCCATAACTCGTGTTGGGCAACTTCACCTCACGCAGCACGGGCGTGTAGAAGGCACGCGGAGCGCCCAGACCGTTGATGCGCAGGGCATTGTTGCGGCCGTTGCTGGGAGTCCACTCCCTGTGGTCGATGATACCGGGGGGGATGGGATTGAGGTGGATGTCGGTCATCTGATAGGTACCTACCACCATAGCCACATTCTGCTCGTAGAAAGCGTCCACCATCGTCTGCAGGGTGTGCTCGTCCTTGTACATGTCGTCGCTGTCGAGCTGCACGATGAACTTGCCGACGTTCTTGCGGTGGGCAGCCAGGTTCCAGTAACCGCCGATACCCATGTCATAGAAATCGGCAATGATGTGGATCAGGCGCGGATCTTTGTATTCGGCGATAGCCTCGCGGGTGCCGTCGGTGGAGAAATTGTCCACCACCATCAGGTTGAACTTGAAGTTGCACTCCTGCTTGAGCACCGAGTCGATGGCATCGCGAATGGTGCGAATGCGGTTGCGCACGGGAATCATCACCGTGGCCTCGACCTCGAAGTCGCCTTTATCGAACTCAATGTGACGGAAGTTGGGCACACTCTCGCCGTTCTCCTCGCGCGTGGGCGACAGATAGCCCCCGATTTCCTTGAGGTGCTCGGTGCAGGCCTTCTCCATCTCGATCTGGCGGCCGCGATTACGCGGGTCAACGTAGTCGAAGATTTTCTCGCCGCTCTTGCGGGTATCCAGTTCCACATCGCTGTACAGGAACTCGTTGATGTGGGTGATGGCGGCAAACTGTGACAACTTGAGGCGCAGGTCATACAGGCCGGCAAACTCATAGTTGGCCTTCATCGCCTCAACGGCCTTCTTGAAGCACTTGCTGCAGAAGAACATCACCGAGCCGAAGTCGAAGTCGTCCCTGAGGCTACCCATCTGGTAGTCAATGACCGGGGCTTTGTCGGCACCTTTCTCGGTCACATTGTAGTGGTCGGCATAGAGCATGCCCGACTGGGTGTCGTCGCCCAACTTGGTGAAGCGCTCCAGCGAGAACGGACCCATCTTCAGGGTGTCATACTTGGTGTAGAGCAGCACATAGTCGGCATCGGCGCGCTGAGCGATCTCGCGCATTGTGGCGCTCGAGAAGAGCACGTTGACGGGCACCATTTCGCAACCCTCGACAGGTTTGGGTTTGTCCACAGTGGCAAGCAGATAGATCTTGTTCACCAGCTCCTGCTCCTTGAGGTGCTCGATGGTCTGTGCAGCCTGTTCGGGGCTCACAAACGGAATAAAGCAATTAATTCTTCCCATGATTTCTTTTTCTTTATTATGATTGTTATAGGTTGTTTCTTGTTCAGGGGCCTTAACGTCATTAAGGACTTTAGGAGTGATTATTGGCGCAGGTACTCCATGATGCGGGACATCAGGCTAGTGCGCTCCTGAGTGGTGGTCACTGCCTCGAGCGGGAATCCCATGACCACGGTGCGGTAACCGCCACGTTCACTAGCGATGGCGGCGGGCAGGCCGTTCTCGCCATAGCGCATCCAGGTGAAACCGCGGCTGTCGCTGGCACGGATGGCATCGGGCGACTCGACGGCATACTGCAAGTCGTTCAACTTATTGACAAAACTCCATGCTCCGTCACTGGACAGGCCACGGTCGGGGCTATCGACAGTGTAGATGGTGCCATCGAGCGATGCGCGCCCGTTCAAGCCCTCAAAGCCGAGCACCTGCTTGACAAAGGCCTTGCCCGCGTCGTCGTTGTTGCCTGCAGCATTGTCCCACAGGTCACTGCCCACAAAGGAGCCTGTCATCATCACGCTGCCACCCTTTCCGGTAAAGGCACGCAGGGCGTTCATCAGGCCCTGGGTGTAGATTTTAAAGCGTGTGGGCTTCAGTCCGCTTCCGGTCTTGATTTCCTTCTGCTTGCCCAGGATGAGGTCCATCAGATAGTAGCCCTCGGTGTTATAGTTGTTCTCCAGCGCCTGCTGGCTGCAGGACACGAAGGAGTAGCCGGCATTCATCAATGCCTCGCCATGCACGGCAGGGTAATCAAAGGAGTTACCCGCGATATTCATGGTCTCATAGTCGCTGCGGCTGGCGCCGAAACCAGGTGCGTCGTCATCCTTCCACTCGAGGCTGCGGCGGAACTCATATTGCGAGCCCAGGTAGTTGATCTGCTGGATATAGGGCACACCGTGGTCCTTGTTATCGTTAAAGCCCGCCAGCGTGCTGTCCTCAAACCAGTCAGGGCCGCTCACGCGGGTGAAGCCATTGACTACCAGCACGTCGCCCTTACTGCCAGCCGTCTCGCCCAGGCTCAACGTCTCGCTGGGGAAACTGCGGCCACCATCGTTCATGGCGATGATGCGATAAGAGTGCATCTTGTTGTCGCTGATGCGCACGCTGTACTGCGGTCCTTTGACGGTGGCAATTTCCTTGAAGCCACCATCCAGCCCTATGCGCTCACACACGATATAGCTCGTGGCATCGGCGCCCTCACTCAGGTCGTCATGCGTGGGATTCCACGTGAGCAGGTATTGTCCCTTGGCAATCTTGGTGATGGCAAAGGTGTTGACAGGCAACGGCTGGATGACGTAACTGCGGTGGTCGCGCTGGGCGATAAATTTCAACATGCCCTTGTAGATGGCTCGGCTCACGTCGAAGCGGAACATCGGGTCGAGACCGTATTTCATGTCGGCGAAGTTCTGGTGCGACAGCAGCTCCATGAGCACGGCGGGCACCTCGGGCACACGGGCCTCGTAATAACTCTTGTCCCACATGCCGCGACGCGTCCAGTTGGGCTCCCACTTGGCACGGATGTCCTTGACGATTTCGGTCGAGAGCAGATTGGCGAAGCGGCGCGAGAGTTCTCGCGGAGTGCCGTTGGCATATTTGCCGAACTGCTTTCCGTTGGCGCGGGTGCAGTAGATCAGCAGGGTGCCCACGATCTCATCGTCGAGCGTAGCACCGGCATCGGTGTGAAGGCAGAATGACAAATCCACCGGCACCCGCAGGCCTCCACGGTCGGGCAGCACGTCGCTGCCACCGGCCAGATAGTTGACCCACTCGCCGCGACTGCGGTAGTCGTCGGTATAGTCGTTGATGCCGTGTGAGGTGGAATACACGCTGTCGGGGAAGCCGGCCCACTGCAGATAGTAGCGCGAGCCCAGGTGGTACCAGGGATGGTTACCGCTGCCGATATAGTTATACTGCAGGCCAGGCTTGCCCAGACAAGCCTCATTGTTCTCACCATTGGCCTTCTGCTCGGCGACGATAGCCAAGTTTTCCTCGGTGGGCAATGCCACGCGGCGCACGATATTGCCCTTACCGCCACCCACACTGATGGCATCGGCGGTGATTACGGCGTTCTTGTCCTCGCTCAGATTAGACACCTCGACAACGGCCTTATTCATTCCCTGGGCCAGCGGGAAGGTGCCCAGATATACCCACACACCGCCTGCCATGGTCTGATCCACGCGGAACTGGCGTGTGCCGCTCAGGCTGTTGACCGTATAGGTCACGTCGCGGGCACTGTTGGGCAGTGATTTATAGGAGATATAGACGGCATAGTCACCACCGTAGGGCAACTCGGCGTCCCACGTGGCGGTCGAGACATGCTTCTTGTCTTTTTCGGCCTTGACCATGCGGTAAGTGCCCTCGGTGAAGGGATTCTCAAAGTCCTTGTACTCGGCATGCAGGTAACCGAAGCCCGGCTCGGTGCCGTCCTGCCACTTCTGCTTGCCGTTGTGCTCGCTGTAGTTCGTGAAGGCCATTTCCCCGTCGTTATCGACCACGGCTCCGTAGTTGTGGGTGTCGCGCTCACGCGCGTTCCACACATAGGCACCCGCATTCTCGAGCATGGGGATGAGGAAGGGCAATATATAACTGTGGGTGTACATGTCCTCGACGGTCTGCATCAGGCGGGCACGCTGCCACTCCCAGCGGTTGAGTTTGGGCTCGAAGTACCAGCCGTGGCTGGGCCACATCGCCACGATGTTGCCGTCAAGGCCGTGCTTGTAGTGGCGGTTGGCATCCAGCTCGCTGATGAAGGGGGCATGACTGCGCTTATAGGCCGGCTCATAGTCGGCGAAGTACTTGTTGATGTCGTTGCCCACAATGGTAACAAGCACCGGACTGTCGTCGTACTCGGCACCCAGCGCTTGGCGTATCTCGCCACGCATCTGCTCTACCCCGGCCTGGGTGAACGGCACGTCACCGAAGTTCTCACTCACGTCCACCTTGACGGTGTCGTTCTCGAATGTCACCGAACGCACCTTCAGCTCGCCCACACCCATGTGCTCGGGCAGTTTGCTGGCCACTACACGCTGCACGGCGTCCAGCTGCTCCTGAGTGAACATCTGGACCTGAGCCTGGTCTTGGGCATGCATCGGCAAGGCCATTGATGCACATGCGGCAAGGCTCAGCAATACTTGAATCGATTTTTTCATATCGTCTAGTTTAGTTTTTTGGCTTTTTCTAATGCAACAAAATTACTCAAACCAAACGAAAAACCAAAACCGAGGCCACTCAGAGCCCCGTTTTACAACATTTTTTATGAATTAACTACATTTTTTAAGGAAAATACCAACACATCCGCTAAACTCACGGGCACATTTGCAGCCAAGAGTCCAGACTAATGCTTAGTGACGCGCTGTGTACCGCGGATGAGTTCACCGTCGGCGGTTACGCCCTCGACCAGGATGGTGTAGGTGGTGCTGCGGGCATCGCTGCTGTAGAAATCGAAGCGAGCCTTGCCGTCCTCGCCCACTTTCACATCGGGATTCCAGTAGAGCACCCGACGCTGGTCGTTCCCGGGATCAATGCCGCAGTCCCCCTGATCGTAGCGGGGCGAGTAAAACTCCACAGGCCGCTGCGCCCCCATCGGGTGGGCAATCTTGACATATCTGCTGGGTTCCTTCCATACTTTGCCAGAGTTAGGTTTCCTGCTGAAGTTCACATTGATTTTGCCTCGACGACCGTGAGAGAAATCGATATAGTCGACATTCTGCATGCTGATAAACCCATCGGCAATGGAGACATCAGACAAATCATAGTCGGAGCCCGTTGCAAATGGCGCGTACGAGACGCGCTTGAGCTTATCATTTTTCCAATCGGTTATTGCCGTCGACAAGGTCAACGCCTGTTTGAAAGTCTCGGTATCGGTGAAATAAAGGTCACTGAGCGGTTCACCGTCGATGGTAATACTGACCTTATCAAAGTTGGTCACCCCTATCGCCCGCAAAGCTCCATCGACCGAGGTGATGCCCAATCGGGAAATGTCATCGGCCGTCAAATAACGGTTTGACTCGACCGTGGGTTTGCGCAGACGACGAGCCGCCGACACCACCAGTTCGTCGAGCATGATGTGGCGCCAGTCATCCTCGTTGATCAAGCGCCAGGCCTGCTCTTCCTGCACATCGGCCGTCACCCCGTTTGACGCACCGGCGTCAATCAGGTAATAGGTGTCGGGGTATTGTTCCTCGGTCAGTTCCAGATTAGTCTGCTTTTTGCCCTTGTCATTCATGGCGATGACCACGCAATCCACGCCATCGGGCACCAGGGGCACCGGGATGGAGAAACGGCCCAGCGAGTCGGTCGTGGCCACATTGGCATATTCCATTTTGGGGATAATCAAGCCCACCTCGGCATTGGCAAGCGGCTTCTTGCGAAATTCGCTCAGGACGCGCCCGGCAACTACCTGCGAGACCTCAAGGGGGTATTGCGGCTCGGCGACGAGGCCCTTGAGCACGCGAGGGATGTCGTAGCGGCGCCAGCCCTGGGTGAGCATGAGCATATCCAGGTGACGGCCACGCTCACGGGCATCCACACTGTCGCCCTGTTCAAAGTAATAACCCGGATTGTGGATGCTGCCGCGCAGGTCGCTCTGCAGCAGCAGATTGGACCAGATGTCACCCTCGCCCACCACTGCAGCATGGTCATCAACGACCGTCACAGCACAGTTGTCGCCATCGGCTGCAGCAGCCAGCTCACTCAGGTCCACACTCACCTGGACAGCCTCGCGGTTGCCATATTCGGGGCGTGCCGTCTCGACACGGGCTGCCGACAGCGTTTCATGCCCAGCGAAGAACAGGCGTTCGCTCAGGCAGCGTCCGTTTTCGTCCAGCAGCAATGCTTGCACCACACCAGGTGAGAATTCGTCATCATCCATGGAGATGGCATCCTGAGATGCCGTGACCAGACAGCCTCGCTGCTGCACCACCAGCACTGCACCTGCGGCATGGGAACCGGCGGCCTGCAGTATCACCAACCCGTCGTCGTCGCGTCGCACCTGTACTACCGTGGCATCGGACCGAACCTGGGGCAAGTCAAAGGTGGTGAATACATCAAAATTGTCGCGCCACCGTGCCGTGTAGCGTCCATCGGCGCGCGGCGTGAACCTCACCACACCCATGCCGTCGTGCTCCACGCGTAGCGGCGCGATGACCAGGCCTTGTTCGTCCACCAGTTCGCCCGAGGCTTTATCCGTGAGGTTGCCCGGGTCATGCATCTTGAAGGCCACCGCATTCTCTACACCGGGCACCAGATAGCCGCCCTCGGGATAGAAACCCACCTCTACCTTGCGGCTTGGGGGCAGCGGGATATACTTGGCATAGCCGTCAATCTCAACGAGCACCACGGCATCACGGGCTTCCTGACCCTTGAGGGTGAAATGCGCCTCACCGTTGCCGCCGCCCTGGGATTTCATATATCCATATCGGTTCATATAATAGAAGCCATCGAACGGGCAAGGCTCACCAGACAAGTCCATGTAGCGCAGCCTCACGTCCACCTCGTCGTCAAAACGCACACACTGGGCGATGATGCGCCGTTTCAACGACATCAGTCCCGTTATCTCAATCGGCTGGCGGCAGAAGTAGTCGATGCCGGCATTCTGCATGAACAGGGTGTAGACTGTCAGCTGGTAACGGCCCTCGGGCAGATCATCGGGTATCGGCAGATAGCTCTGGAAGACGCCGTCATCGTCCTGATGGATTTTCACGCGGGCACAAAGCGAGTCGGTCGGCGACAGCAACTCTACATATACAAATTTGCTTGCCGACACCGGATGATGCGTCGCCGCATCCACCACCCAGGCCCTGAGCCTGAGGGTGTCACCGGCAAGGTAAGCCCCGCGGTCGGTCATCACATGAATCTTTTCCTGTGGGAATTCATAGCGTTGAAGGTCAAGACGCTCAGCAATGGCTTGAACATCCTGGGCTCTAGCATTCACCACAATGGCCATCGCCATGATTATCAAGTGCAATATCTTATGCTTCATCATTTGGATATTGTTTCATCTTGATAATTGACCAGAGTTTGTTAAAAAGGTTTAATGGGCGACAATAGAATTATTCTATTTCACCCAAAAACTGGTATTTCTTTCCCGAATGATGGCGCGGGATACAGCCAATTCACTCTTGGTCGCTGTGGTAGGCGACGAGGCCGGGCATCGAGCTGAGGACGATTTTCTTCACTGTAGCACCTAAGGCATTGGCCACCTCGAGCAGAATCTCGCTGTAGGTGGTGGCGATCGAGCCCACGAAGCTCACGGGGTAGCTCTTGTAGTCGTATTGGGCCACGTTGCGCTCAAAGAAGCGTCTGAACTCACGGGCGATGGTCTCGTGGACATAGGGATTGTCCAGATGTTCGCTCAGGAAGAACGAGTAGGCACGCAGATTGCGCGTTGCAGCAGGATTGTTCAGGACGGCGTCGAGCACCTCGGCACGCGTCACCTTGTATTTGTCGAAGAAGGCCTCGGTGAGTTCATGCGGCGCCAGCCCCTTGAGGGCATCGCCCAGGAACACGCGACCCAGCGCGGCACCACTGCCCTCGTCACCCAAGATGAAACCCAGGGCGGGCACATTCTTCACAATCTCGTTGCCGTCGTAGAAGCACGAGTTACTGCCCGTGCCCAGGATACACGCCAGACCCGGCTCACGCACCAGCAGACCGCGCGCTGCACCCAGCAAGTCGCTCATCACCGTTACCGGAGTCTTGAACTGAGCGACCAGCGATCCCTCGATGATCTTGTTCTTCTCGGGACCAGAACAGCCGGCTCCATAGAAATAGACATGACTCCAGCGACGCTTGAAGAACTCTGGCGGCAATTCCAAGCGGATGCTGTGGCTGATTTCGCGGCGCGTCATGAAAAACGGGTTCAGACCCGAAGTAAAAGCATGCGCCAGCACCTCGCCGCCATCTATCAACGACCATTCGGTGCGCGTCGTGCTGCTTTCAGCAATCAAGGTGATATTTTGACCTTTTATCGATGCCATAGGGGTTAACGAATGTACCTTTGTGTTAATAAATCGTTAAAGCCAGCATCACGCTGACTTTTCAGACCACAAAGTTACGCAAAATTCAATTCCGAAGGTCCTAAACGCCCGGATTATCGCATAAATTCAATAATAATTAACATAAAGCAACATTAGTTAACTATAAAAATCGCAAAAACTAAAAAGCGCCCGATGCGATATGCAACGAGCGCCTTTTGTTTTATTCAAGCGTATGAAAAGAAATCGTGTTGATTGGTATGGCGTCAGCCAATCTCGATGGTGCGATCCATCTTTTTCTCGGGCTCGGGAGCGAGCTTGGGCAGTTCGATGGACAGGATGCCGTCCTCGACCTTGGCGCTGATGGCCTCTTTATCTACCTCGTCGGGCAGGATGTAGGTCTGCTCGTAGTTGGAGTAGGAGAATTCGCGGCGCACGTAGTGGAACTTAGCGCCCTCTTCCTCGCCGGACTTGTCCTCGTGCTCGGCCTTGTGTTCGATCTTGACAACCAGGTTACCCTCGTTGTTAATGTTCACGGTGCAATACTCCTTCTTCAGACCAGGAGCGGCGACCTCCATAGTAAATGCCTTGTCACTCTCCTTGACGTTGACGGCAGGAGCAGTGGTCACATGGCGGGGAGTCCAATCCATGTCAAACAGGTCATTGAATGCGGTGTCTAACCAATTGTTGCTGTTGTTGCGAATTACAGGAAAATACATAGTTTTTACCTCCTAATTTTTATTTATGTTTTATGAGTCTTTAATTATTCTTGTTATCACTCGCGGGGCTTGCGACCCGCTAGCACTTTCCTATTCAGCAAAACCGGTGCCAAAGGCCCAATGTTTAACCACCGTTAAAAACCTCAGCCACCGTGTCAGTTTTTTCACAAAAATTAAACAAGAAACTGACAAAATGTCAGTTTCTTGTTTAATTCACTATAGTCACTATAGATGCTATAGGTACTGTAAAAAAGCGCTATCGCATTGATAACAAGTTATTTAACCACAACCTTACTAGTGGCGGTGCGACCGTTGATGTGGACACGGACGAGATAGACGCCCGTGGCTACATCGGCAACGTTCAGGCAGTTACCGCCCGTGGCCTTGATGCTGCGGCCCTGGATGTCGAGCAGTTCCATGCCCTGGATCCAAGTGTCGGCACTGGCGACAATGTAGTCGCCCTCGCATTTCACTTTCAGGCCAGCGATAGACGCCTCGTCGATGCCGCTGCACTCAGCCCTCAACAAGTTGTCAAAGCGTATCGTGCCTTTCATGCTGAACGACTTATCACCTTCCATAACCATAAAGCGGTCGAACCTAAAGACACTTTCATCATCAGGCAACGTGTTCAACGGAACACTCAGATAGCGCCATCCATGGAAATCAATCGTGCCCAATTTGTACCACTGCTCGCCGCCCGTGTTCTCAAGCCTAATCACAGCATACAAATCGTTGTAACTCATATCGCCCCACACATGGACACCAAGGGTGTCTCCTGGAGCATACGGCACATCTATTGCAGGAGGTGAACCCGCAGGCTGAATCTTTGTCTCATACCCTTCCCAACTATACTCTAATTGATAATCCACCTGCAATGACTTGCTTCCAAATAGCCTCTCGTTAGATGCGGACACAGTGCTCTTTGTGCCTGCGTAGAAGTCAGCAGCATTTTCAAATTCCTCGACGACCTCCATGCCGGGCTTGTCGGCACCGGCGTCAACGCCCTTGAAGACGATGTGGCGCGCGGCAGGCAGGTGGATGCCGGCCGTGTCGGCGATGTCCACGTCAAGGATGAAGTGGTAATCCTTGCCGGCCTCGATGTCACGCGTCAAGGGGATGCGCACAAAGCCGTAGTCATCACCATTCTTGTTGTACTTGATGCTGCGTTTGTTCCAGGCCAACTCGTTGCCCTCGCTGTCGAGCACGCGCAGTTTCTGGAACAGGTTATAGGTGTCGAGCAGCGAGTCCACACGCAATTCCACGGTGGGCGTCTTGAAGTGGACGGGAGCGCCCTCGTAGGGGAAGACGGCCAGTTCACTCAAGTGGTTGCGCGGCTGGGTGTAGAACTGCATCGTGAAGTCCTCGTCCATTGCCGTGCCGCCACCATGCTCGGCGCTCTTCTTGAGCGTGAGGGTGTAGAGCGTGTTCACGTCAAAGGCATCCTTGGGCGTGAACACCAGACGGTAGTAGGAATCCTCCCACTTGAAGTTACCCTCGACGGGCGGGTCGAGCGTGAAAGCGCTGCACGTGGTCACGCTGTCCATGTCCCAGTTGAACGACAGGACGATGGGCGTGCTGCACTTCACGGCAGGGTCGTCCTCGTGCCACACGGGGCTGTAGTCCACCACCACGGGCGGGGTGTCGCGCACGCGCTTCAAGTAGAAGTTCTGATAGGTCGAGGCATTGGCGTTGACAGTCACTGTAGCGGTCTGGGTGAAGTGGCTCGGCTCGGTCACCTCGACGGTGTAGGTGCCGGGATTGACATACTTGAAGGTGTAGATGCCGTTCCTCAGCGTGTCGGTCATGGTGCGCTGCACCTCGGTACCATTATCGTCCAGCAGACGCACGGTGGCGCCATGGATGGGCATCAGGTTGTCGTCGCCATAGACGATGAACGGCTGAGGATTCTCCTGCAGGCGCTTAATGCGGTCATCGCGCACGTTGCCCGATATCACACCCTGGCTGAAGTTGCCCAAGCGGTCAAAGTACTTGTCGGCACCCAGCGAGATATTCCAACCCTCCATCCAGCAGTACTGGAGTCCCAGCAGACGGTAAGCCTCGGGGATGTAGTCGTGGAAAGAGCCTTCGCTCAGGTTGGCCACCGCACGGTTGCCGCGAAGCACGCCGTAGCCCTGGGTGCCCCATTCGGGACGGAACGACCAGTCGCCCCAGATCTGGTAGTTATGGGTCCACACCGTGGTCTGGCTGGCATACAGGTAGGGTTCCAGGTCGGCAGCCAGCACATCGGCGTTGGCCACTTGGGGACTGCCCGTGTAGCCGCGATAGAACACCATCGGGAAGTTGTTCACCGCACTGGAGCCCGTGGCGTTGCTGTGGATGGAATAGAACACGTCGGCACCGCTCTGGTTACACAGGGCGACGATGGTCGAGAGGGCCAGGTCGTCGGCCGTGGTGTTGGTCACACGTGAGATGCTGGTCTGGTAACCTTTCCTTTGCAGGATTTCCTGCAGGGCCAAGCCCTTGCGCAGGTTGGATTTCGACTCCCACGATCCGGCGCTGTCGCCCTGGTGGAAGGGATAGATGACCATGTTGCGGTCATCGCTGTCATAGCCACCGTGACCCGGATTGATGTACACATGAGGCTGCTGGGCTGTGGCGACATTCACGGCCATTACCGCCAGCAACGCCGCCATCATCGATTTGAAGATATTCTTTTTCATGACGCTGTAACGGTTTATTCGTGAATGTTGATTCTCATTTCATACAACAGGCCGTCGATGGTGGTATAGACGATGCGTCCGCCACCGCAGGTGGGTTGCATCGACATCGAGGCGGGCTTGGTGAGCTCGGCCTGCCACGTGCCGTCGGCCTTGAGCAGCATCAGCTGCGACGAGGTGAACTGGTGGCCGTCGTCCTTGGCGTTCTGTGCCACCAGGTAGTCGTTATTGTACCAGCACGGCATCTCGTAGTTGCCCAGCATGGCCAGCATCTGGCCGCGCAAGTCAATCACCACGATGCCCTTGCCGGCAGCAAAGAAGGCCACTCGCTTGCCGTCGGGCGAGAGCGAGGCCCACAGGTAGCCGGCCCATGAGTCCACAGGGCTGAAGACGCGCTCCTCGCCGTTCACGGTGACGTGGACGCGGTTGCCCTCGGTCCAGGCGGCACTACCGATGTCGGTCGATGAGGCATAATTCTGGCCTCCGGGAGCCCTCAATGCGCCACCACGGGTAGCAGGCACGGCACGCACTGCGCCATGCTGCGCCTGGGTGACGGTTGCGGTCTCACGAGTCCTCACGTCATAGCAACGGCCCGTGCGGTAAATCAGGCGGTTGTCGCCCGTCTCTTGGGTAACGAAATACACCTTGCCGTCGCCCCCCCAGCACGCATCGTTACCGGCCACATAGTCGCGGGTCACGACAGTGGTCACGTCATCGGCAAAATCATAACACTTCAAGGCTCCGTCCTGGGTCGAGAACAACAGGCGATCGCCAGTGGTGTTGAGCACAGGATAGAAGGCCGGTCCCTCAACGCCCTCGAGCAGCCGCTGGCGCGAGGTCACCTCCACCTCCTGAGCCATCGCCGGCAGCAGCATCACCACCGCCAGCAGAACCGTTACAATAGTTGATTTCTTGTTCATTACTATAATAGATTATCAGTTAAGAGTATTCTTTCTTGATTAAGGACCATGAAGATTAAAAGCTAAAAAATCACTTCTTTTTCTTCGGCTTCTGGTCGGTTTTGAGTTTCAGGTTCTTGTACGACGTCTCGTTGGGGCGCACCTTGACCTTGACGGTCTCGTACAGGTCCTCGTTGCCGTAGTACAGTTCCAGCTTGTACTTGTCCTTGGGCAGGTTGGTGAACACAAACACGCCGTTGTCCATGATGTCGAGCGTGTAGATGCGTGACATCACGCCACGGCCGGTGTACAGGCGCAGCAAGGCTCCGTTCACGGGTTTGAGCTGGTCCTCACCGAAGAGGCGCTGGTCATCGTCGTTGCGCTGACGGTCGCTCCAACGTATCGTGCCGGCGATGACGCCATTCTTGAACTTGGTCTCACGGCCAAAGTAGTCGTCCATGCCCAGCGACTGGTTCCAAGCCTCCAGCCAGCAGTAGCTGTCGCTGAACAGGCGCTCGCGCTCGGGCAGGTAGTCGTGGAACGAACCCTCGCTCAACATGCCGGGCAACTTGTTGAAACGCAGCACGCCCAGGCCCACCTTGTACCCCCAGTTGGTATAGAATGACCAGTCACCGCGGCTGCGCTGGTCATGGGTCCACACGGCAAGCTGGTTGCTGGCGGCATGACGCATCACTGCCTCACTGAGCTTGAGGCTGCCCTCTACAGCGGGTTTGCCGTCCCAGCCGCGATAGAGCCCCAGGGGGAAGTTGATGCGCTTCTCGATGCCCGTGGCATTGCTGTGGATCGAGAAGAAGATGTCGGCCCCGCTGTTGGCGGCCAGCGAAACGATCTCGAACAAATCGAGGTCGTCCTCGGTGTTGTTGGTGCGGCGCGACAATGCGGTCTCGTAGCCCTTGTTGGTGAGAATCTCCTCCAGCGCAAGAGCCTTGGTCAAGTTAGAGTTGGACTCGTAGTAGTGCAGCGTGTCGCGTGCTCCCACCACCCAAGTGGGAATGTGGCGGTCGTCACTGTCGTGGCCGCCGTGGCCGGGATTGATGAACACACGCGGCACATCTTTCTTGCTCACGGGATTCTTGACCTTGACGGCCTTGCCTTTTCCAGTGCCTTCGATACGCGCGGGGGCGGCAGGCACATCGAGTCCCAACTGCTTCACCGTGCCGTCATAGATGACACTGTACACGACCTTATCGCCAGCCACCATGGGCTGAACGGCACGCTCGTCTTGAGGTGTCAAGGGCTTGAAAACATCGCCGTTGAGCGACACCAGCCAGATGCGCGACCCGTTGGTGCGCACATTGCCGGCATTACTCATGGCCACGATATAGTCGTCGTTGTACCAGCAGGGCATCAGGAACTCGCCCAACTCGGCAAGGATGCTGCCGTTGAGGTCACACACCACCACACCATGCGAGGCCGCCTCAAACATGACCTTGGTGCCATCGGGCGAGTACGAAGCCCACAGGTAGCCGTTGCTGTTCTTGACAGGCTGCAACGAGCGGGTCGTGCCGCCCTCGTCCACCAGATAGAGCATGTCGCCACGCGTGTAGCAATAGGCCCCCACCTGCTTGGCGCTGCGATAGACTTGACGCTCGCCGTTGATGACGACGCCATGGGCTGCACGCAGCGGTTGCACGCGGCCGTGCTGCGCCTTGAGCACGACGCTGCTCTTGCCCGTAGCAGGGTCATAGCAGTGGCCCGTGCGATAGACCAGACAGTTTTTCTTGCACTTCTGGGTGACGTAATACACCTTACCGTCGCCGCCCCAGATGGCGTCAAAGCCCGGGTAGCCCTCGCTGGCCACAGTTTTCACCGTGCCCGTCGAGAGGTCCTTGAGCATCAGGCTGGTGCCCTCGGTGGGCGAATAAAGCACATATTGCCCGTCGGGGCTGAGTTGAGGGAAAAAGCCGCAACTGTCCACCAGCGTCTTCACGCTGCCGGGAATCACACCGGCGGCCGTGCTGCACAAGGCCCACAGACACAGCATCGTCATTGCCAAACAGATTCTTTTCATATCACTTTGCCGTTGAAATTACGTTTTAACAAGCAAAGATATGAAAAACTTAATAATCATCAGCTTTTCGTCACGTTTTTTATTGCTTTACACTAAAAAAATCAATGCACCAGTAGAAGTACATCTCTGGCGCATTGATTATTCGGCCGGTGTCAATGATTCAGATCAACATGCCGCAAACCTGACAAAGACCGGCATTCCGGAACCGATGATCCGGGAGCGATCCATGTCAATTGAGGTTGGGATTGATCTCCAGGATGACAGGTTCATCGTCGATGAGCAGCCCACCCTTGATAAGGCTGGCCTTGCTCTCAGGTGACTGATGAGCCACCTTCTTGGTGCTGAGCATCACCTGATTAATGAGCATGGTCACATCGGTGATGTTGATGACTCCGTTAGCGTCAAGGTCGGCTGCAGGATACACACTGGCCGAGGGATTGCCGGTAGCCAACATGTTGACCAACATCGTCACGTCGGTGATGTTCACGTTGCCATCACTGTTCACGTCACCAGGCAAGTATTCAATGCCGGCATAGGGCTGCCATCCTGATTGATTATCATAGTGCACAACATTCCAGTACTTGGCAGTAGCCTCGTTGACCTGAGGAACAGTGATGACGTTAGCCTCTTCATAAGATGCGCCATAGTTACCGAGTACATATATGATGCCCATGTTATCCGCTGACCGGGTGGGCAGATCAGCGACCAACTGTCCCATTTCGGGTGCTTTTATCTTGTTGTAATAGATCTGCAACGACCATAACGAGGGGCAATTATCGGCACGCAGTTCGCTGAGGTGGTTACCCGCACAAGCGATGACCTCAAGATTGCTGCAGCCGCTGGCGTCCAGACTGGTCAATTCATTGGCATGGCAATTAATACCTATTAGGCTGGCATGGTTGGCGACATTTTTCAACTCGGTAATCTCATTATAACTGCAATAGAGCTGATACATATCCGGGAAGTTGGCGAAGTCCAGGCTTCCGGATATCTGGTTCTGGCGGCAATCCAGGGAATAGAAGCTGTCGGGACAAGGGCTCAAGTCCAAGCTTGTCAATTGGTTGCTGTTGCACCAGAGCAGGCTCACTTTAGTGCCACTGAGGTCTATCTCACTCAACTGATTTCTGTTGCACAAGAGGTAATAAAGCTCGGGGCACTGGCTGATATCCAAGCTACTCAGCTGGTTATTAGAGCAATCAAGGTAAGAGAGAGATGGTCCGTCGCCGACATCCAAGCTACTCAACTGGTTATCAGAACAATCCAAATAATAGAGAGATGGGCAATCGGACAAGTCCAATAAGGTCAAGGCACAACTATAACATTCTAAATTCTCAAGCAACGGGTTGTCCGAGACCAGCAGAACGGTCAGATTGGGTTTATTGATCACCTGAAGAGTTTCGAACTGGTTGAAACGGCAAAGCAACTGTACCAGATTGTTCATGCCGGACAAGGGCAGGCTGGTGAGCGCACAATTCTCGCAGTCCAGGAAGATCATCGCTGTGCAAGTTTCCAAACCCGTGATTTCGGGCAGGTTTTCGTTATCATAGCATTGCAGGTTGGTCAATGCTGTGCATCCCGTCACGTTGAGCGAGGTCAAATCATTATTGTAGCAATGCAGATAGACCAGCTGATTGTTGCTTGAGACATCGAGTGAGGTCAATTGATTATCGGTGCAGTAGAGGTATTGCAAGTTGGGCATATTGGCCACGCTGCTCAAGTCGGTCAAGGAACAATCGATACAATTCAACATTGTCATGGCGCTGCAAGTTTCCAGACCCATGATTTCGGGCAGGTTGTGGTTCAAAATACAATCCAGCGAAGTCAAGGCGGTACAGTTGGTCACGTTGAGCGAGGTCAAGTCATTGCGATTGCACTCCAGACTGGTGAGCAACGCATTATCGTCAACCCAGAGCTGACACAGGTTAGGCAATTCGGTGAGCGAGAGTGTGACGAGTTTGTTGGCCGAGCAGACGAGGGTCTGCAGATTGTCCATGTTCTGCAGCTCATCAAGGCTGGTCAGCGAACAGCTGTAACACGATACATTCTCGAGCGCTGTGCAAGTGGCTAAACCGGTGATCGTCTCAAGGTAGTGATTCCCATAGCAATACAGCTTGGTCAATGCGGTACAGTTCGTGATTCTGAGAGTGGACAGCCGGCACTGACCGCAGTAGAGTTCGGTCAAGCGGCTGTTACCAGCAGAATAGAGCGACTTGAGATAATAATGCTCTGACACATCCAGTGAGGTGAAGTAGTTGTTGCCCACCAGGAGCGTTTCCAGTTTAGTCAAGCTGCTGAGTTCGGGCAAGGTGCTGAATGAGCAATCCTCACAGTCCAGCCACGTCAGTTTGGTGCAACCGGCCAGGCCATAGATCTTGTTCAAATTGGCATTGTTGTAACACTTGAGTTGTATTAACTCAGGGCAATCGCTCACGTCGAGACTAGTCAATACGTTACGCCAACAGTAAAGACCCGTCAACGAAGGGTTCTTGAACACCCAGAATGTCCTGAGCCGGGGCATATCGGTAATCTGGAGCGTGGTGAACTGATTGCTCTGACAATATAGCTCCTCCAAGTCCTTGTTGTTGGTCACATCGATTGTAGTCAGATGGTTGTAACCCACGTTGAGATAAGTCAACTTGGTATTCTCGCTCACATCAATCGATGACAGATTATTACTGTATAAATCAAGATGAGTCAGATTGCGGAAGTGTTTGATACCGGTAGCATCCGAGATCTGTTTGTAACTCAGGTTCAGCTCGGTGCGCATGATGAGATCTATCGAAGGGATGACACCGCTGGGATACTCGCTCATCATGTAGGAGCGGAAGTTCACGTCAGGGAAGGTGGTGGCATTGATTAGCAAGTCGGCGCGCGCTGCCAGCGATGCCATCATCACCGCAATCAGGAGAAGTAATGTCTTTTTCATAACAAATCAGTTTTATTAGGTTAATCATCAATTTCTTTTTATAACACCGCAAATATAACGATTTTATCACAATCTTGCAACATAACGACAAAAAAATGTTATAATCAGTCAAGAAAACAACTGATTCATCTGAATATTCTGACTGCATCCGCGCTGCTTGCCCCAAGCCAAGGCGCTAAGACGCGAAGGTTTTTGTAGCGCCTCGCCTTGACGTGAGACAACAGACATCCGCACTCCTTTTGGAATGCGGATGCCTCTCTAATCACTAATCTCTAAACTCTAATCTGCGAGCGAAGCGAGCATCACTTCACCTTGATGCGAACATACTTCTGATAGCGTGGAGACTCACCATTACCGCCAGAGCCATAGACAAAGTTACTCTTGTTATGCGACCAACCGGCATTGGTGACTTCGGAGATGGCGAATATCGTATTGGCGATAATGATTTGCTGGTCACCGTCGGGAGTGGCGACGTTGGGAACCCGCCTGAAATCAATATTCAGGAGTGGTCCGTCGTCTTTCTTCAACGCACCGGCCAGGGCATAATCTACATTGTTACCAGAGAAATGAGTACCGTACCTGCTTATATTGTAAATCAACACTCTATATCTGTTGTATTCTACCCCTTCAATGAACTTGGTTTCGCCGTTGAATCCACAGAAGACGTATGAAGTGCTAGGCAGACGTTCTCCAGGGGTGATTGAGGGCAGACCGTCACTCTTAGTGACGATCTCGAGATTCGACGGCACATACAGGTCAAATTGAACCCCGCTATAGGTGATTTCATGATAAAGGTCACCATTAGCATTGTAGGCTTCATGCGGGAGTGCCTGGACCTCAGCGTTGGTATAGATCTGGTCATCGTCGAGCCAGAAAGCCACGCGTGTGGCTCCGGTACCGCTGATGGTCACCTGATTGTCGACGTCACCCATGCGCACGAACAGGTGGTCATCGACCGGCTGTCCTTCGTTGTTCTCCGACACCTCGCCGTCGCCACCGCAGGCCAGGCGAAGGCCCGTGTCTTCGGCTGCTGTAGTCGCTGAATCAAAAGTACGGCCGCCACACTTAAACCAGTTGTTGTTATTGTAACGGAGATAGGCTGAACTGCGGCATATCCTATACTCACCCGAGGCAGGACCTTGAGGATCAACCAGGGCACTATCGGGGTATGCGCCATAGTAATCCTGGCACCACTCGAACACGTTGCCGCTCATGTCATACAGGCCCAGCTCGTTGGGCGCCTTGGTAGCGACCACATGCGACACATTGCCTGAGTTGTCCCTGTACCAAGCCACGTCGCCGATGTTATCGCTGCCGGCGTAGGTGTATCCCTTGCTCTTGTTGCCGCCACGAGCAGCGAACTCCCACTCGGCCTCGGTGGGCAGACGGAAATTCTGGCCGGTGAGTTGGCTCAATCTATTGGTAAACGTCTGGCAAGCATCCCAAGTCATGTTTTCGACGGGCAGATTTTCATTGCTCTTGTTGTGACTCGGGTTGTAGCCCACGACAGTCTGCCACAAGGCTTGCGTCACCTCGGTCTCACCGATGCAGTAGTCCGAGAGGGTCACCTGATGGACTGGCTCGGCCAGATTATCGCCCTCTAAACCCATCATGAAGGTGCCGCCCTTAACCTTGACCATCGTGAAGGGCACTCCGTTGATGAGGTAGTTGATACGCGTCTCTCCCACAGTAATGGTTGTGCCCTCGCCTCCGCTCATCAGCATATTGATGAGTGCTGTCACGTCGCTCACGTTAATAGCGCCGTCACCGTTCACATCCTGGGCTGCGTTGCTGCTGGCAACACTGCTGTTGCCAGCACTGCTCATCACGATATTGATGAGCGCTGTCACGTCGCTCACGTTGATGGCACCGTCATTGTTCACATCTCCTGAAATCGATAGCTCAATGACATCCTCGCTGACGATGCCAGCAAGCAGGTTCCAGGGCGAAGCGGCGCGATAGGCATCATGAGAGCCATAGGGAACTCGCAGAATGGCGTTATAGTTATCTAAGAAGTCCTCCGTGACGCTCACCGTCGGAGGCGTCGGCGCCAAGCAGATGATTTCGGTGAGCTCGGGATCAAAGTGGAAGCAAGTCGCGCCTATCGAGGTCACATTCTCGCCAATCACTATTCGCTTCAGAGCCGAGCAATTGCGGAAGGCCATGCTGCCGATCGTCTGTACTGAATTGGGGATAACCACCTGAGTAAGTGCGTCGCAGATCCAGAAAGCGTTGCTGCCAATCGTCTCTACCGAATTGGGGATAATCACGTTGGTCAGGCCCTGGCAATAGTAGAAGGCATAGCTACCAATGGTCTTGATGGTGTTGGGCATCGTTACCGAGGTCATGCCTTTGCTCTGCTGGAACGCACGCGTGCCGATGGTCGTGACGGTATAAGTCACACCGCCGTACTCCACGGTAGCGGGGATGTTCACCTCACCGCTGTAGCTGTTGTAATTGGTGGTCATATAGGTCACCGCAACCGTTGCAGGATTGGTGGTGGTGATGTTATAGAAGATGCCGTCCTTCTCAAAGTCGTAGGCCGCAGAGAATATGCTCGTGAAGTTCTTCCAATAGTCAGCAGCCTGATAGTCCGACCTACTCAACCTAGGCACCGTCAGCTGCACATTGCTGTAGTGATTGGAGGTGAAGGTTGTGCTCTGAATAGTGGGTGGCGTGTTGGCATTGCAGATGACCTTGGTGAGCGATGTGCAATTCTTGAAGACATCTTCGCCCATGTTATTGACACTGCCGCCAATGGTAACCTTTGACAAGTTGCTGCAACCGTAGAATGCACCGTAGTTGACAGTGGTGACATTTTCAGGAATGACCACCTCGTTGAAATTACTGCCGTAGCACAAGCAGAAGGCATAGATGTCAAGCGTGGTCACACCCTTGGGAATCGTCACATTATCCAACTTGTAGCAGTTGTAGAAGGCATAAACCCCGATGTAGGTCAATGTCGAGGGCAAATCAACATGTGTCAAGTCGAAGCATTGGTTGAATGCCGACCTACCGATGGCCGTGACAGTAAAGGTCTTGCCGGCATAGTCCACGGTCTCGGGGATGGTGACTGAGCCGCTGTAGTCGCCTCCGTCTCTGTTGGTGCAGGTCACTTCGACGGTATTCTCGCTCGTGATGTTGTAATAGATGCCGCTCGAGGCAAAGTCGTAAGCCATCTCCTCGATAGTGGGGAAGTCTTGCCAGCCGTTGGCAGCCTGATAGCTATCCTTGCGACCCTTAGGCACGTAGAGGGTAATGCCCGCATTCTCGATCGTACCGGGGAATGCATCATATGTAATAGTGGGAGGCGTTTTGGCAAGACAGTAGACGTCGGTCAACGATTCATTGTAGGAGAAGGACACAAAGGACAACTCTGCCAGTCGTGAAGGCAATGTCACACTATGCAACTTACTGTCCCCGAAAGCACCCCTTCCTACAATGGTCACACTCTCAGGTATGTAGTAAGTTGTATTGGTCCTGCCTGCAGGATAAGCAATCAGCTCGGTCAAGTCCTTGTTGAACAAGACACCATCAACCGATTGGTAGTTCGGGTGAGTACTTTGCACATTGATCGAAGTCAACGACCGGCAGTTATAGAATGGATTCTCATAAAGAGTCAGCAACGTGGCAGGAATGTTGACCGTCGTCAATCCACAGCCTCCAAACCCATATTCGCCAAGGTAGGTCACGCTGCTGGGGATTGTGACTGATGTCAAGTTATGGCAGTCACCGAAGGCACAATCTCCAATCGTCTTGACTTGGCCCAGGTCCACACTCGTCAATCCCGCGTTATAGAACGCATACGACTCGATTGTCTCGACATTGCTGCCAATCTCTATTCCAGTGAGAGTTGAATACCCAGAGAATGCATCTTGACCAATCTCGGTGACGTTGTAACCCTCGGCCACCGAGGGTATAGTCCATTTTCCATAAGGCGTAGTCGCCGGTCCGACGCACTTGACCGTATTGGGTCCCGTAATGACAAACTTGAGATTCCAGTAGGTGAAGTCATGATCGGGCATCGCCGTGATGGTGTTGAAAGCCTGGCCCCATTTACTATCAGCCTGATAGGCGTTCACTGATTCCTCGGGCACATAGAGCGTTTTAGATAACATATTATTGAAACAGTATGACCCTAGTGACGGTGGTGTAGTCGCCTTGCAGGTCACCTGGTTCAACTGGACACACGAGCCAAAACAATCGCTACCCATCCATGTTAAAGTGGTGGGGAGGGTAACCTTTGTCAGGTTATCGCTTTTATAGAAATTCCAACCATATATCTCTTGAACCCCCTCAGGAATGATCACCTCGGTCAACGAAGTGCAGTAATAGAAGGCGGACTCTTCGATGGTTGTCACCGTCGGGGGAATGCTCACCGATGTCATATCGTGACAAGAGATAAAAGCATTTTCACCGATTCGTCCCACCCTGTAGTTGATGCCATCATGCTCAACATAGGCAGGAATGACAACGTCACCGATATAGTCGTTGCCATACTCGCTGCGAGTCAAGGTCACGCAATCCTCTGAAAAAATATTGAAATAGAAACCATCGGACTCGAAGGCATAAGGCGAGTTACTGGTGATTTTAAAGCGACTGTTGGTTTTGTCAAAGGTAATCACCACTTCGGTCCCGTTGGCCTTGTAAGTATAGGCTCCGGTGGCATTTTTCTGAGTCGTTACCCACGTGTTGGAAGAGACATTCTCAACGCCTTCGTCAGTCGGGGAATAGCGATAATTGTTGCTGAAGGTCTCCCAATCACTGGAATTAGAGACCAAACCGTCGGCGAACACAAAAATCACCGTGTTGTAGAGCGTTGTCCTGTAACTGTAGGTTCCGTCGCCATTGTCGGTCATTTGGACGCCGGCACTAGGGTTCCAGTCCCCAAAATAAGGGCCATCACCCACGATGTACATCGCGGCACTCGCTTGCAACGCCGCCATGAACGCCGCAAGAGTGAGCAGTTTGAAAAGTAGTCGTTTCATCATGATTACGGATTTTTAATGAGGTTAATATATAATTCTGTCGCAAATATAGTGATTTTTTAACATAATCGAAAGATAATCCTTAATTTTTTGTAGCATTTTTCTATTTTTCCCGTCTATCACACAAACTCATGCCCCCCCCCAAAAAAAAGCGGGAGCGCTGTGGACTGCCACTGCGCTCCCCTAACATGAAACAAATCTTCTCCTGTTTGGTTATGCTAAATGATATCAGAAGTAGTATTCTATTTAAGTTTGCGCTGCAAACTTAAAGTTTAGAGTTTAGGGTTTAGAGGGTGTTTAGATCGTTGCGAGAATCAGGGCTGATGCCGCTTGCGACAATCTCTAAACACCAAACTCCAGTGATACTTGCTTACTGGATGATTGCGAACATCGAGCTGATGGCATCTACCGAACCATTGATGTAGGTGTAGATGCAGCTGATCAAACCGATGAAGATGACACCCAGCACACACAGGATGAGACCCAGACGCTCGGTCCAGTGGCTCTTGATGGTGGGTATCACGCAGTCGTCCTGACGCAGGAACATGGCCTTGACCACGAGCAGGTAGTAGTACAGCGAGATGATCGTGTTGATCAACGCGATGAGTACCAGCGCGTAGATGGCCACCGAACCCTGATGGCAAGCGCCAACGAAGATGAAGAACTTGCTGAAGAAGCCCGCAAACGGGGGAATACCACCCAGCGAGAACATGGCAAGCATCATCGTGAAGGCGAGCCAGGGGTTGGTCTTGAACAGGCCGTTGTAATCGTCCATGGTCACACGACCGGTCTGGCGCTCGATAGCGGCAATCACACCGAAGGCGGCGAGGTTGCTGAAGATGTAAACCAACACATAGTAGATCATCGAGCTCATGCCCATCACGTTCACGGCGATGACACCGAGCATGATGTAACCGGCCTGAGAAATCGACGAGAAGGCCAGGAAGCGCTTCAGGTTGCGCTGACGGATGGCGAACAGGTTACCCAGCGTGATGGTGAGAATGATGACGGCATAGAGCATCCATTCCCACACATGGCTGTAGGCTGCACCGAAGACCTGCACCAGGATAATCAGGAACGAGAACGCAGCAGCGCCCTTGCTGATAACTGACAGGTAGCTGGTCACGGCCGTGGGCGAACCCTGATAAACGTCGGCAGTCCACTGGTGGAAGGGCACGAGCGAGAGCTTGAAGCCCACACCGGCAATGACGAATGCCAGGGCGGCAATCAGCAGAGCCGACTGGTTGCCCAGCAGCATCGTGGCGATGTCCTTGAAGTAGAGCGTGCCGCTCATGCCATACACGAAGGAGATGCCCAACAGGAAAATCGCCGACGAGAAGACAGCAGTGAAGATGTACTTGGCTGCAGCCTCATGGGACTCGTAGTGACGCTTCTCGAACGCGGCCAGCGCTGCGATGGGCAGCGAGGCAGTCTCGAGACCGATGACGAACAGCAGGAAGTGACGTGACGAAATCATGAGGAACATACCCAGCAGCGTCAACAGGATCAACTCGTAGAACTCGCCGCGGCGAACGCTCACGAAGTCGCTGTCGGTCCACTTGACAGCCTGCAGGAGCACCAGCACAACACCCACGTTAAGGATGTTCTTCATCACCCAGGTGGGAGCATTGGTCTCGTACATCTCGCCAAAGGCAAAGCCGGTCACTACAGGCATGCAGAAGCAATATACCGTGTAGATTGCCATCATGATGACCGAGAACACGGCCGTGTAACGCTTAGTGCGCTCGGGCATGAAAGTGTCGTATAAGAAAACGAGCAAGAAAACCACCAACAGGCCGATTTCCTGCGGCATATACAAGATTTGTGAATAATCAAGATTAAAATTCATATCTTTATCTTATGCTTTTATTATCAGGTTAAACACTTTCATCACATCACATTGGGCAGAGCAGCCTGCAAGGCCTCGACAACGGGGTAGAAGCTGCCCTTGATAATGTCAATAAAGAAGTTGGGGAAGCAACCGATGGCTGCCACGGCAAAAATCAGCGTTGCAGTGGACAGGCGCTCCTCCCAGGTGGCGTCGGTCAACGAGCGGTGGTGCTCATCCTGTACCTCGCCGAACAAGAGCTTGGCGACAACACGCAGGATGTAAACCGCAGTCACGACGATCGACGTGGTCGCCATGATGGTGAGCACGCGGTGGAAGGTGTCGGTGTGCTGGAACGAGCCGAAGAAGATTGTCATCTCGGCAGCGAAACCGCTCAGGAACGGCAGACCCAACGATGCCAAACCGGCAATCACATAGCCCACACCCAGGTAAGGCATGATGTGCATCATACCACCCATGTCGCGGATGTCACGCGTGTGGGTGCGGCCATAGATCATACCGATCAAGGCAAAGAACAGGGCCGTCATCAGACCGTGCGAGAGCATCTGCATCACAGCACCGGTCATCGCCGTGGTGTTGAACATGAGGATGGCGAACAGCACCATGCCGCAGTGGCTCACACTGGAATAGGCGTTGATGTACTTGAGGTCGGTCTGCACACAGGCGCTCAACGCACCATAGACGATGCTGGCACCGGTGAGCAGCAGGAAGATCCAAGCCAGCTCATTGGCAGCAAACGGCATCAGGTAGATGGCGATGCGGAAACAGCCGTAACCACCAAGCTTCATCAGCACACCGGCGTGGAGCATCGACACCGCCGTGGGCGCCGAGGCATGACCGTCGGGAGACCATGTGTGGAACGGGAACATGGCACCCAGCACGCCGAAGCCGACAAACGTCAGCGGGAACAGCACATATTGCCAACTGTGCGGGATGGCATCGTTATGAGCGATGTCCAGAATGTTCATCGTCAGGGCCTGACCCTCGGGAGCCGAGTGGAAGTAGATGCCGATCAAGCCGAGCATCAGGAAGGCAGAGCCACCCATCAGCATCAGCGTCAGCTTCATGGCACTGTAGTTCTTGTTGCCGCTGCCCCACACGCCAATCAGCAGGTACATGGGAATCAGAGCGACCTCATAGAACATGAACATCGTGAACAGGTCGATCGAGATAAAGAAACCGAAAACACCCGTGGACAACAGGAAGAACCACATGAAGAACTGCCGTGGCAGCGGGTTCATCTTCCACGAGGCGAACACACCGGCGAACACGATGAACGCCGACAGCAGAATCATCACCACGCTCACGCCATCGACGCCGAGCGCCAGATGCACGTTGAACGGGGCATACCACAACAGATCGCTGCGCAGGATCATCTCACTGGTGTCGCCACCGGCACGCGCGTCAAGGAAAATCTTGACCAGCATGGCGGCAAGCACCATGAGCACGCTGGCGCCAATCACAGCAACGGTCCTGATGGCCTTGATGCCCTGGTTGCGGCACACGGCCAGGCCTCCAAGTGTCAACAGAGGCACGATCACAAAGTAAATCAGTATATTATTGAAAATTTCCATTTGATATATCCTTTCCTTTTGTTAGACCGTTGATTAGAACAATACACACACCATGGTGATCGCTGCAAGCAGCAGGGCACCCAACAGATAAACATACACATAGGCCTGGATGCTGCCCGACTGCAGACGGCGGATGCCGAACGACAGCGAGTTGGTGGCATCGGCCAGCAGGTTGAAGAAGCCGTCGATGATGTGACGGTCAAACCATGCGATGGGCACACAGATGGCCTGGAAGATCACCTTGTGGGTGATGAACTGGTAGAGCTCGTCCATGTAGAAGCGCTTGTAGCTGGCTTGCCACAGGCCGTGCATCGCGTTGGCGAGACGGTCAGGCAGCGGGTTCTCCTTACGATACATGACGGTAGCGAGAGCAATACCCACCAGTGCGACGAGTACACTCGAACCGGCCACCTTCATGTCAAGGGCAGTTTCCAGCACCTTGCCGTCCCAGGTCACCAGATCGTGGAAGGGCACGAAGCCTGCTACACACGAGATGGCAGCCAGGATGATGAGCGGAAGCGTCATCGTCCAGGGCTGGTCCTTGGGAGCGTGATGGGGATCGTGAACCTCATGTTTCTTCCAGAAGAAGATGAGGTAGTAGATGCGGAACATGTAGAAGGCGGTCATGCAAGCCACCATCGACATCCACAGGCCCCAACCCAGACCGCGCTCGTAGGCAGCGACGAGAATCTCGTCCTTACTGAAGAAGCCGGCAAACGGAGGAATACCCGCAATGGCCAGACAGCCGATGAGGAAGCAGATGCTGGTGATGGGCATGAACTTGTGCAGACCGTGCATCTTGTCGTTCTCGTTGCTGTGAACGGCATGGATGATAGCACCAGCGCACAGGAAGAGCAACGCCTTGAACATAGCGTGGGTGAACAGGTGGAACATCGACGCCATGTAGCCCAGACCGTAACCGTGGTGAATCTCGATGAGCGAGTTGTTGTTGGAGCTCACGGCCAGCGAGGTCATCATGAAGGCGATCTGCGAGATGGTCGAGAAGGCCAGCGCACGCTTGATGTCGCTCTGGGTGCAGGCGATGGCGGCGGCATAGAAGGCCGTGAAGGCGCCAACAACCAGGATGATGTTCATCGCACCCTGCTCGAGGACATACAACGGGAACAACCTTGCCACCAGGAACACACCGGCGACAACCATGGTCGCAGCGTGAATCAACGCCGATACGGGAGTGGGACCCTCCATAGCATCGGGCAGCCAGATGTGCAACGGGTACATCGCACTCTTACCGGCACCGCCGATGAAGATGAAGGTCAGCGCCCAACCCATGACCGAGCAACCCAGGAAGGTGGCTCCGCCGGCAGTGCTGATGGCGCTCTGGGCCGTATCCAAGCTACCCGACATCGTGGGCCCGAAGACGAGCGCGTCGAAGTCGAATGTCTTGGTGTAATAGCTCAGAATCATGATACCCAACAGGAAGAACAAGTCAGCCAGACGGGTGACAATGAAGGCCTTCTTGTTGGCATGATTGGCAGCAGGGGTCGAATAATAGAAACCGATGAGCAGGTAGGATGAAAGACCCACCATCTCAAAGAACACGAAAATCTGGAAAATGTTGGTGGCAACCACCAGGCCCAGCATCGAGAATGTGAACAACGCCAGGAAAGCGTAGTAACGCTGGAAACCCTTCTCGGCATTGCCGTCGTGGTCACACATGTAGCCCATACTGTAGAGGTGCACCATCAGCGATACCGTGGTGATGACCACGAGCATCATCGCTGCGATGGGATCCACAAGGACACCCATGCGCACCACCATCGTGTCGGTAAACGACAACCACGCCGGATTGGCAACAACGACGGCCTGACGCACACCGTTCACCAACTGCTCACCGCTGCCAAAGAAATAGGTCAGCGCCACGCCATAGGCGAGAATGGTGTCGACAAGCATAGCCAGCACACCGATTGCACCGGTGATTTTCCTACCCATTTTCACCCCGACAAGTCCCAGGAACAGGAACATGACCAAGGGCAATACTACAACTACTATTGCTAAACTTAATGGCATAATCGTTAGAATTTCAGTTTAGTGATTTGGTTGATGTCCACGTTCTTGGCAATGCGGAACACATTGATGATGATGGCAAGGGCAAGGGCCGTCTCGGCTGCCGCGATGGCAATCGCGAACAGCGAGAAGAACATGCCGTCCATCTGACCGGGGAACAGGTAACGGTTAAACACCGCAAAGTTGATATCCACCGAGTTGAGCATCAACTCAAGCGAAATCATGATCGCAATCATGTTCTTGCGGGTGATGAAACCATAAACACCGCAGCCAAACATGATGAGGCTGGGGATGAGATACATAAACAATGTCAAATCCATAATCTTATCACATTTTTAGCGGCGACGGGCAATAACCACACCTCCAATGATACAAGCCAATAACAACACACTGATGGCCTCAAAAGGCAACAGATAGCCATACTTGTCGGTGCTCAACAAGAACTGGCCGATCTTTTCCATATTGATGTCCACCCCGCTGCTGAGCAGTCGGCCAGCGAAGCCAGCATAGCTGAACAGGCCGTAGCCACACACGGCGACTCCGGCTAGCGCTGCCGTCAATCCCAGCCAGCGGCGATGCGTGGCCAGGGCCTCGGCATTCTTTCCGGGCTGCTGCGTGAGCATGATGGCAAACACGAACAGCACCAGAATGCCGCCGGCATAAACGGCGATCTGTACAGCTCCCAGGAACTGATAGTCCATCTGGAAGTAGATGATGGCTGTGGCAAAAAGCACAAACAGCAGATAAGTTGCCGAGCGCAGGATCTTGCGCGTGGTAACCGTCAGCACCGAGAACACGATGATGGCGATGGCAACGATAAAATACAAAATGATGTTACCTACTGATTCCATTATTCCTTGTTTTCTTTAGTTTCTTGATTGGTCTCGCCAGCTACAGGCTTCTCGGCTGCAAGTGCAGCGGGCTTGGGAGCCGCAGGCTTGGCAGCAGGTGCGGGAGCGGGAGCATCGTCTTTCTCGGGCAGGTAATTGAGCTGCTTGACGAGCTTCTCGCGCGTGAACACCGCCTGCTCAAAGTCGTTGCTAAAGCGGATAGCGTTAGTTGGGCACACCTGGACACACAGGCCGCAGAAGGTGCAGCTGCCCAGGTCATACGTGTACTTGTCGAGTTTCTGCTTCTTCTTGCCGTCGGGCAGCTCCACCATGCGCTTGGTGATGGCGATGGTCTGGTTGGGGCAGTTGCGCTCACAGCTGCCGCAAGCGATGCACTTGTGATAACCGTTTTCATCGTAGATGAACTCCAGCGTGGCCCTGAAACGTTCCGGGATGTGAAGCTCGGCACGGTTCTCGGGATACTGCTCGGTCACCTTGGGGGTCACCAGCTCTTTGCCGGTCACCTCCATTCCCTTGATCAGGCTGTAGAAGCCTTTGAAGATCGAGACGAAATACTCCTTGATGCTCATATTCTCTTAGTCTTTTCTTGTTTTCGTTAGAATTTCATGTTAGCGTTCCACCTGGCCGCCCAGGATGTCGAGCAGCTCGGTGGTGATGCCCTGCTGACGCAGTTTATTGTACTCCAGTTGCAACTCGTCGAGCAACTCCTTGGCGTTGTCGCTCGCGGCCTGCATCGCCATCACGCGTGCGCTCTGCTCGCTGGCCGCGCTCTGGATGAACACATCCTGGAGCATCGACTTGATGTGCAGGGGCAGCACGGTGTTGAAGATGGTGTTGGCATCGGGCTCAAACAGGCAAGGGCTGTTGGCGGCACGCGGGTCAACATTCTCGGCCAGGCCCTGATAGCTCACGGGCAACAGCTGCTCACGGGCGAAGACTTGCTTGCCGGTGGAGATGAAATGCATGTACAGCATCTCCACGCGGTCGAACGTGTGCTCCAGGAAGCGCGTCTTCATCAGGTCGGTGAAGGCATACAGGTCCTCGTTGCCGCTGCGGGTGTTGAGGGCCACACGCTCCATCTGGATGTCCTTGCCGGTGATTTTCGTGACTGCCTTGGTCATCTTTTTGCCCACGGGAATCACGGTGATGCCCACCTGCGAGCCATACTGCTTGCGCACGTCATTGATGGTAACAAGCAACTGCTTGAAAATGTTGACATTAAAACCGCCACACAGGCCGTCGTCACTACCGAACACCACCAGTGCAATCCGCTGTACCTCACGCTCGACGATGAGCGGCGAGTCGAATTGCTGATCGGTCACTAGCAGGTGGCTGATCACGTGCTGCACCATGTGGCGGTAGGGCGACAGGCGCTGGAGTTGGCCGGTGGCCTTACGCATCTTGGACGAACTGATCATCTTCATGGCGCTCGTCGTCTTCTGTGTGGAGGCTACCGAACCTATTCGCGTCTTGAGTTCTCTTAACGTTGACATCTTGCTAACTTAATGATATACCTTAACTGGCAGGGGCTTCAACATACTTGGCGGCTACATGGGCAGCGGCTTGCTTGAGCTTGGACATGACGTCGTCGTCAATCTTGCCGGTGCGCAGCACATCCAGCACATCTTCCTGATGCTTGCCACGCAAGTAGTCGATAAACAATTTCTCGAACTCGGCCACCTTTTCCAGAGGCACGTCACGCAACAGGCCGTTCACACCGCAATAGATGATAGCCACCTGCTCCTCGACCTTCATCGGGGTGTACTGCGGCTGGACGAGCAGACGCTCGTTCTTGCGGCCCGTGTCGATGGTACGTGCGGTAACGGGGTCGATATCGCCACCAAACTTGGTGAAGGCCTCAAGCTCACGGTACTGTGCCTGAGCGATCTTGAGGGTACCTGCCACCTTCTTCATACACTTGATCTGAGCGTTACCACCCACACGCGATACCGAGATACCTACATTGACGGCGGGACGGATACCCGAGTTGAACAGCGCCGACTCGAGGTAGATCTGACCGTCGGTGATCGAGATCACGTTAGTAGGGATATAGGCGCTCACGTCGCCGGCCTGAGTCTCGATGATGGGCAATGCCGTCAACGAACCGCCACCCTTGACAATGGGCTTGAGGGGGGCAGGCAGGTCGTTCATCACGTTGGCCACGGCCTGATTCTCGTTGATCTTTGCGGCACGCTCCAGCAGACGGCTGTGCAGATAGAAGATATCGCCGGGATAAGCCTCACGGCCCGAGGGGCGCTTGAGGATCAGCGAGATCTCACGATAGGCGACAGCATGCTTGGACAGGTCGTCGTAGATCACCAGGGCGTCGCGACCGGTGTCACGGAAGTACTCACCGATGGCGGCACCGGCAAAGGGTGCATAGTAGCGCATCGACGCCGAGTCGGCAGCGGTAGCAGCCACCACGATGGTATAAGGCATGGCGCCCGAGTCCTTGAGCTTGTTTACAAGGGCGGCAACGGTCGATGCCTTCTGGCCGATGGCGACATAGATGCAATATACCGGCTTGCCGGCATCATAGCCTGCACGCTGGTTGATGATGGTGTCCACCGCGATGGCGGTCTTACCGATCTGGCGGTCACCGATGATGAGCTCACGCTGGCCGCGGCCGATGGGAATCATCGAGTCGATGGCCTTGAGGCCCGTCTGCAACGGCTGGTTCACCGGCTGGCGGAAAATCACACCGGGGGCCTTACGCTCCAGCGGCAGACGCAGTTTGTCGCCCTCAATCGGGCCACCGCCGTCGATGGGCTTGGCCAGCACGTTGATTACGCGGCCCAGCAAGCCCTCACCCACCTCGATGGAGGCGATTTCGCCGGTGCGGCGCACCTTCATATCCTCGGTGACGGAATCCACCTCGTCGAGCAGGATGATACCCACGTCGCTCTCTTCCAGGTTCATGGCGACGCCAGTCACGCCGTTCTCGAACCTCACAAGTTCGTTGGCCTCGACGTTGTGCAGGCCATAGGCATGAGCCACACCGTCACCCACCTCGAGTACAGTGCCCTCTTCCTCGAAGGCAACCTGCCGCTTGACTATATCATCGACGAGCTGTTGCTTTAATATATCAGATATTTCACTGGGATTAATCATCTCTTGTAATTATTTCTTGAGCAGTTGTAATTGCAAATCGTTCAGTTCTCTCTTTACCGAGGCGTCGAGCACGAGCCCGTTGATTTCCACTGTAAAGCCACCTATCAGCTCTGGGTCAATCTTTTGCTCGATTTCCAGAGTCATGGCACCGAGGCGCTTCTTCACAATGTCGATGATGGCATTGATTTCGGCCTCGGGCATGGGGACTGCCGTGGTGATGACCACGTGGGCAATCTGATGCGCCTCGCGGTAAAGGTCGACGTAGGCAAGGGCTATCTTCTGCAGATACTCGGCACGGTTGTTGCGCACGCACAGCAGCAGGAACTTGTCCAGCGAGCTGCCGGGCCTGCCGCCAGCGAGTTGCAGCATGTAAGCGCCCTTCTCCTCGTCAGAGATTTCGGGGTTGAGCACGGCACGCTTGAGTTCGTCAATAGCGGTGTGGCGGAAACTGAGCTTCTTCAAGAGCTCATAGATCTCCTCCGAGTCCCTGTTAAAGACGGCGTACTTGTACAGCGCTTTAGCGTATCGGCGTGGAATCAGTCCGTCACTCATATCGCATTAATTTTTAGTCTCAACCTCACTCAGATATTGGTCAACCAGCGCACGCTGGGCGTCGTCGTTGGCGATATTCTTGCGGATCACTTTCTCGGCAATCTGCAGGGCCAGGTCACCCACCTCGGTGCGCAGTTGCTTTTCGGCCTCCTTGCGGGCCTGCTCAAGGGAGACTTGAGCGGCCTGGCTCACCTTCTTGGCCTCGTCGGCAGCGTCGTTGCGGGCTTTCTCGATGAGCTCATTGCGCATCTTGGCTGCCTCGCGCAGGATGTCGGCCTGCTCGCTGCGGGCGTCGGCAAGCAACTTGTCGGCCTCGGCTCTGGCGTTTTTCAGGCGTGCTTCGGCCTCTTGATGCACGGCAACACCCTTGTCAATCTTGTCGGCACGTTCCTCCATACTCTTGATGATGAAGGGCCATGCCCACTTGGCAAGGATGAAGTAGAGGCACAGGAATGCCACGAACATCCAGAAAACCAGGCCAAATTCAGGCGTGAAAAGTTCCATCTGAACCCAGAAAAATTACTTCATAATAATTGCCAGTACACAAACGATGAGGGCAAGGAATGCAACACCCTCGATCAGAGCGGCAATAACGATCATGTTGCTGCGGATGTCGCCGGTCGACTCGGGCTGGCGTGCAATAGCCTCCATGGCACTGCCACCAATCTTACCAATACCGATACCTGCTGCAACTGCTGCGATACCTGCTCCAATAGCTGCGCCAAGGTTGGCCATAGCATCTAATAAAATCATGTCTAACATAGTCCAAAAATTTTTAATTGTTAATATTTATTGTTTTTTATATTCTTGATAATTAATTATTTAGCCGCTTCATGCTCATGCGGTCCCACAAGGGCCATCGAGATGAAGATGGTGCTCAGGATAGTGAACACATAGGCTTGGATGAAGCTCACCAGCACGTCCAGCAAGAGCATGAACAGGGTGAAGGCCACCGAGAAGATGCTCGTGCCGATACCCACGCCCACACCGAACAGGTTGGTGAAGATGAAGATGAGCAACACCAGCACGAGAACAACCATGTGGCCGCTCATCATGTTGGCAAACAGTCGGACCATCAGAGCCAACGGCTTGGTGAACATGCCCAGCACCTCGATAAGCTGCATCATGGGCACGGGACACTTGAGCATCATGGGCACCTCGGGCCAGAAGATTTCCTTCCAGTACTCCTTAGTGCCGCTGAAGGTGGTGATCAGGAACGTCAACAGGGCGAGCACAAGCGTCACGGCGATATTGCCGGTCAGGTTGGCGCCACCGGGGAAGATGACGATCAGGCCCAGCAGGTTCATCGTCAGGATGAAGAAGAAGGCCGTGAGCAGATAAGGCGCATACTTGGGCGCATGCTTGCCCAGGATGGGACGGATCGTGTCGGTATACACAAAGTCCACAATCAGCTCCAGGAAGCCTGTGCCGCCACGAGGCGCTTTCATGCCGTTGCGCACATACCAGCGCTTGAGCTTCATCACCATCCAAATCACGAGCAGGGCCGCAATGGCGATGCCGGCCACGTTCTTGGTGATGGAGAAGTCCCAGGGACGCACCTCGGTGCCGTCGTCCATGACTTGCACGACCTTACCGTGATGGTCCTCGCTGGTCGAGATCTTGAAGCCGTCATAGGTCTCGCCGCCAGTGATGCGGTTGCTCATGAAACAGTGCAGGCCGTCCTGCCCCCACACGATGATGGGCAGCGGGATGCGCAGGCTGTGATTGAAAGGCACCTCCCAGCCGTAGGCGTCACCCAAGTGCTCAAAGATGGTCTCCTTGGGGTTCAGCTCGCTGACATGACCGTGAGCGCGATGCTGAGCGTTACTGTAGTAGCCCCACCCCATCAGCGCCACAATCACGAGGGCGACAATCGCAGTTATGATTTTGCTTTTCATTCCTCTCAGTATCAATACAAGCACACCGACACCACATTATCCTTGACATCGGCCACACCGCCGTGAATCTCACGCTCCACGGTATTGCCATCGGCCACGTAGCTCATCTTGCCAGCCTGCAGGGCGGCGATGAGTGCGGCATGGTTCTTGAGCACCTGGAACTGGCCCATGACGCCGGGAAGCGTCACCTGCTCGACGGTGCCTTCAAACTCGATTTGTTCAGCCGATATGATTTTCAGTGTCATGATATATATAATAATGTATTTCTCTACTTTAGTTCTGTTCGAGCAGCTTCTTGCCCTTGGCAATGGCCTCGTCGATGGTGCCGACGCTCAGGAAGGCCTGCTCGGGCAGGTCGTCAACCTCGCCGTCGAGAATCATCTTGAAGCCGCGGATGGTCTCGGCCAGCGGGACCATCACACCGGGCAGACCGGTGAACTGCTCGGCCACGAAGAAGGGCTGTGACAGGAAGCGCTGGGCGCGGCGGGCACGCGAAACGACCAGCTTGTCCTCGTCGCTCAGCTCCTCAACACCCAGGATGGCGATGATGTCCTGCAACTCGTTATACTTCTGCAGCAGGTGGATGACGCGCTGTGCGACATCATAGTGCTCCTCGCCGATGATGTTCGGGTCCATGATGCGCGATGTCGATGCCAGGGGATCCACAGCGGGATAGATACCCAGCTCGGCAATCTTACGGCTCAACACGCAGGTAGCATCCAGGAAGTTGAACGTGGTAGCGGGAGCGGGGTCGGTCAAGTCGTCGGCGGGCACATACACGGCCTGTACCGAGGTGATCGAACCGGTCTTGGTCGAGGTGATGCGCTCCTGCAGCTTACCCATCTCACTGGCCAGCGTGGGCTGGTAACCCACAGCCGAGGGCATACGGCCCAACAGCGCCGATACCTCACTACCGGCCTGGGTGAAACGGAAGATGTTGTCCATAAACAGCAGGATGTCCTTACCGCCACCGTCCTGGTCGCGGAACTGCTCGGCCACGGTCAGACCCGACAGGGCCACGCGCAGACGGGCACCGGGAGGCTCGTTCATCTGACCGAACACCAGGGTTGCCTGGGAGCTGGCCACAGCCTTCATATCGACGTCCTTGAGGTTCCACTCGCCCTTGTCCATACCTTCCTTGAACTTCTCACCGTAGTTGATAACGCCGCTCTCGATCATCTCGCGCAGCAGGTCGTTACCCTCACGGGTGCGCTCACCGACGCCAGTGAACACCGAGAAGCCGTTGTGACCATGGGCAATGTTGTGGATAAGCTCCATGATGAGCACGGTCTTGCCTACACCGGCGCCACCGAACAGACCGATCTTACCGCCCTTGCTGAACGGCTCAATCAGGTCGATGACCTTGATACCGGTATAAAGAATCTCCTGCGAGATCGACAAGTCGCTGAAGGGGGGAGCGGGCTGATGGATGGCACGGCGGGCACCTTCCTGCAAGGGCTGCAGGTGGTCGATGCTCTGGCCGATCACATTCAACAGGCGACCCTTGATCTGGTCACCGGTGGGTACCGAGATGGGACGACCCTTGGACAAAACGCGGGCACCGCGCTTCAAGCCGTCGGTGCTATCCATGGCGACACAGCGAACGGTGTTCTCGCCCACATGCTGCTCCACCTCAAGGATGAGTTCGCTGCCATCGGGACGCTCGACCGACAACGCGGTGTAGATGGGGGGACGCGATGATCCCTCGTTCTCAAACGCGATATCGACAACAGGTCCGATAACTTGGGTTATTTTACCATAATTTTCAGCCATAATGCTATGATTGACTTTTTATTTTGTTTGTATTGTTGTTAGCTGTTGATATCATGCACCGAAGTACCATCCCTGGGTCACGATGATGGCCATGATAACGAGGTTGACCAGGCCGATGGGCATCAGGTAACGCCATTCCAGGGCCAGCATCTGGTCGATGCGCACGCGCGGGAACGACCAGCGGATCCAGAAGAAGATGAAAGTGATGAAGAAGGCCTTGCCCAGGAACCATACCACGCTGGGGATGAAGTCCATGATGTTGTTGAAGCCTTCCCAACCGGGGATGTGCAGGGGCATCCAGCCGCCCAGGAAGAGCAGCGTGGCGATACCCGAGACAATGAACAGGTTCAGGTACTCGGCCAGATAGAAGAAGCCGAAGTGGATACCCGAATACTCGGTGTGGTAACCGGCGGTCAGCTCATGCTCGGCCTCGGGAAGGTCGAACGGGCCACGGTTGTTCTCGGCATTGGCTGCAATCATATAAATGATGAACGCGAGGATGGCAGGCAGGTGGCCCTTGAACAGGAACCAGCCGTCCTGCTGAGCCTCGACGATGCCCGTCACCGACATGGTGCCTGCCAGGCAGACAATCGTCAGGATGGAGATGCCGCACGACAGCTCGTAGCTGATCATCTGGGCGCCACTACGCATAGCACCGATGAGGGTGTACTTGCTGTTACTTGCCCAACCGGCGAGCAGGATACCCAGCACGCCAATCGACGACACGGCGACGATGAAGAACACGCCAATGTTCATGTCGATGACCTGCAGGCCCTTACCCCAGGGCAGGCAGGCGAAGGTGAGCATCGAAGCGATGAGCACCAGATAGGGCGCCAACTTGAAGAGGAACTTGTCGGTGTTCCACAGGGTGATCAACTCCTTCTGCAAGATCTTGATCACATCGGCCTGGAGCAAGCCCCATTTACCCACGCGCATCGGGCCCAGGCGGCACTGAATCCAACCGCAGACCTTGCGCTCGTAGAAGATGTAGAACATGGCGATGAGTGAATAAGCGACCAGCAGGCCCACGGCCACCAGCACACACTCGATTGTCGTGGTCAGCCAGCCTGGCATGAAACCGTTCATCCAGTCATCTAACCATTTCGTGACTATTCCGAAGTCAAACATATCTTATCTCTCTTTAGTGGTTTTGTTCGTATGGATTAACTCGTTGATTAGCGGTCAATGTCGGGGATGACAAAGTCGAGCGACGCCGTGATGGTGATCAGGTCGGCAATCAGGTTGTCGCGGCACGTCAGGTCCACCACGCCGATCAGGTTGAAGCACGGCGACTGGAAGTGGACGCGCACGGGCTTGGTGTTGCCGTCACTCTCGATATACACGCCGAAGGCGCCACGGCTGGCCTCCACCTGCTGGTACCAGTGACCGGCGGGCAGTTTCATCAGCTTGGGCACCTTGGGAGCACAATACTCGCCCTGGAGTCCCTCGGCCTCGAGCTTGTCGCAGGCCTGGCGCAGAATCTTGATGCACTCTTCCATCTCCTTCATACGCACCATGTAGCGGTCCATCGAGTCGCCGTTCTGGTAAACGACCTCGTCGAAGTCGAACTCGTTGTAGAGCGAATAAGGATTGGTCTTGCGCACGTCGCAGTGCCAACCGCTGGCGCGGCCCGAAGGTCCGGTGATGTCGTAGGCGATGGCGTCTTCCTTGCTCAGGATGCCCACGCCCGTCATGCGGTTCACGGCGATGACGTTGCCGGTGAAGAGCTTGTGGTACTCCTTGAGGCTCTTCTCGATGACGTCACAAGCGTGGCGCACATCCTTGACGAAGTCCTCATGCACATCGGCCACCACGCCGCCGATGGTGCTGTAGCTCATCGACATGCGGGCACCGCAGGTGCGGTCAAAGATATCATAAATCAGTTCCCTCTCGCGGAAACCGTAGAAGAAGGCGGTCGTGGCACCCTGGTCCATCGTCAAGCAACCGTAGCTCAACAAGTGGGACGACAGGCGCATCAGCTCGTCCATCATCAAGCGGATGAGCTCGGCGCGGCGGGGCACCTCAAGGCCGAGGGCCTTCTCCACACACATGCACATGCAGTGGCGGTTGATGTGGGCGGCCATGTAGTCCATGCGTTCGGTGTAGAGCAGCATCTGGGGATAGGTCAGGCTCTCGCACATCTTTTCGATGCCGCGGTGGATGTAACCGCTCACGACGTCGATCTTCTTGACAGTCTCGCCGTCGAGGCTGGCGCGGTAGCGCATCACACCGTGGGTTGACGGGTGCTGCGGGCCCACGTTGACGACATACTCGTCGTCCTCGAACACCTTGCCGTCGATCTTCTGCACCTTGCCGTTCTCGTCCTCGACCCAACGACAGGTGTAGTCCTCGTTGGTCTCGTCCTCGAGACGCAGGGGATTGCTGGCGGAGTCGTAGTCCTTGCGCAGGGGGTAACCCACCCAGTCGTTGCGCAAGAACATGCGGCGCATGTCGGGATGACCGATGAACACGATGCCGAAGAAGTCATACACCTCGCGCTCCTGGAAATTGGCCACGGGCCACAGGTCCACTACCGAGTGCAGACGAGGATTCTCGCGGTCGGGGGCGGTCACCTTGACGTGCAGCAACTCGTGGGTCGTGGGGTTGGTCAGGTAATAAACGCAGCCGAATGCATCGGGCCATTCCATGCCCACGACAGCGCTCAGCACGTCATAGTGCAATTGGGTCTTCAGTGCGCTTGCCAGATCATGCCACTGGGCATCGGCCACAGTCACCAGCGGGAACTCGCCGGTGGTGTCCACCTGGGCCTGGGGGCACAACTGAGTGATTTTGTTATCTATATCTGCCATATTGAAATTATTTTCAGTTTTAAGTTGTTAGTTTTAACTCCTAACTTCTTACTTCCAACTCCTAACTATTTTATTTACTCTCCTCGGGTGCATACTTGAGGCTGTCGAGCTTCTCCTTGCGGTTCACACCGCCAAAGTACTTCTGCACCTTGATTTTGCGCTGCAGCTGCATCAGGGCATAGAAGAAGGCCTCGGGGCGAGGCGGACAGCCGGGCAGATAGACATCGACGGGGATGATCTCGTCAACGCCCTTGACCACGCAGTAGCTGTTCTTGAAAGGACCGCCGCTCACGGTGCACGAGCCGCACGCGATAACGTACTTGGGCTCGGCCATCTGCTCATACAGGCGCTTCAGCGCCGGAGCCATGCGGTAGTTGATGGTTCCCTGGCACATGATGTAGTCGGCCTGACGGGGGCTGTTGCGGGCCACCTCAAAGCCGTAGCGGGCCATGTCGTAGCGGGCAGCGCCCAGGCACATGAACTCGATAGCGCAGCAGCTGGTGCCGAAGCAAAGCGGCCACAGCGAGTTGCTCACGCCCCAGTTCATAAGCTGATCCAGCTTGCCGACGATGATGTTGGTGCCGCCGGCACGCAGTTGCTCGACCAGGTTATCGATATACTCGTTGTCCTTGAAGTCCTCATGCTTCATCGACTTGATTTTCACTTCCATCTCAACGCTCCTTTCTTCCAGGCATAAGCCAGACCTAAAACGAGAATAACAAGGAATGTACCCACAGCGAACAGCGCCTGGCTGCCGATGTTCTTGCAGATGGTGGCCCACGGGAACAGGAAGACCGTCTCGACGTCAAACATCAGGAACAGGATGGCAAACAGGTAATAGCCCACATGATACTGGGCCATCGAATCGCCTCGGGTGGGGATACCGCACTCGAAGGGCTCACCTTTCTTCTTGGTGTAACTGCGCGGGCCGATTAACCACGCGATGACCAGGGCACCGACTACCAGCAACACACCGGTCAACGCCGCCGTTATCGCCATCGTCGTGCTCTGTACTCCGAAAATTGATAAATCCATAAAAGAAGTTCTTTTGTATTGTTGTTATAATTTTTGGCAGGTTAATGCAACCAAAGACCCTATTGCACAACTGATTACGCACGCACGCACGCGTATAGCTGTACAAGAAAGCCCCTAAATGCGGTGCAAATGTACAAAATATTAATTAAACGGCCAAACCAAAAGAGCACCATTTTTGGCACTTGTTAACAACTATCCCCCACCCGTCCACCATCCCCCACCAATCCACAACCATCCTCATCCACGTCACCCCGAAACATTAAACCGGTTTCAAACATCCACAACAACAATCAAAAACTCTTTTCAAACAACCATCACAACATAACAGCAACAGGGACAATCCTCACTCTTCGACCAACATCATCATCACGTCGACAATACCCATTAGCACTTTTTCTGTAACTGGATGGTCTTCACCCAACTTTTCCTTAAAAATGGGATAAGCTTTTTCAAGATATTCATACGCTTGGTCATACTTTTCCTGCTCATAGTAAACCGCAGCAATATTGTTGTAGTCAATTGCAGTATTAAGGTGTTTTTTCCCAAACTTTTTCTCGTCTATCTCAAGCGCCTTGTTGTAGTATTCCAATGACTCGTCATAGGCCTCTAGTTTATTAAAAACCATGCCTATATCGTTGAAGGATAGAGCAATGTCGGGGTGGTCTTCGCTCAACACCTTCTTTCGAATGTCAAGCGCCTTGCTGTAGTACTCCAATGCTTGGTCGTACTCCTCCATGTCAACGTAAACTCCGCCGATATGGCTATAGGACGTGGCGGTATTTGGGTGATTTTCACCAAAGAACGTCTTAAAGATTTCAAGCGCCTTGTTGTAGAATACCAATGCCTGGGCATCTTCGTCCATGTTATCGTAAACCGCACCGATATTGTTGTAGGCAGTTGCAGTAATAGGGTGTTTTTCTCCCAACTTTTTCTCATTAATGCTAAGCGTTAGGCTATAGTACACCAATGCCTGGTCATACTTTTGCCATGTAAAGTAAACCCCACCGATATTGCTGTAGGCAGTTGCAGTAATAGGGTGATCTTCGCCCCATTCTTTCTTATAGATGTCAAGAGCCTTGATATAGCACTCCAATGCCTGGGCATAATTGTCCTGTTCTTTGATAACCGAACCGATGTTGTTGTAGAAAGTGGCTACCCAATTGCTCTGTTCGCCATCTTGGACAACAGCCTCATGCAATCCTCGTTGGAAGTATTCCATGGCCAACGAATAGTTGGCCAGATAGTCATTAATAAAACGGCCAGCATCATTCTGCCAATCTAAGTTGGTGGTGTCGAGGGCGGCACGACGTTCAAGCCAGTAGGCCGCAGAGTCGTTGCGATAGTTGGCGACGAAGATAGTGTGTTTGTTGTAACAGTCTTGGGCCAGGTCGTTGAGTTTGAATTCGGCGTCTTGTTGGGACTGGGCAAGGAACTCGGCTGTGGCCTGATTCATTTCCATCTGCGAGCGAAGTTCTTGTTCTCGTTGGTCGAAGTCGCCCTTGCTGTTGATCAGCGAGTCGGCACGCTCCAGCTCGGCGTTCTCGATGCATTCCTGGATTTGGCGGTTGATGTCACTCAGACCCTTGTAGTCAGTCGTCGCATAGCGCTCGGCCAACTCTTCAATCAACTGGATGTATTTGTCGTAATCATTGATGGCAAGTTCACGTTCAGCATAGTAGGCTTGCTCGGTAATCGTCTTCTCGGCCAACTGTCGTTTCAATTTGGCTATGCGGGCCTCATACTTTTTTTGGGCCCTAGCATAGGCTTTATCTTCAATCCGTTTCTTGTCGGCTGCCAACTGCTTGTCGCTCACCATCACGATTTCAATTGGCACAGTGGAGGAATACGAGAATTTGCGGCCCAGCAACTGCTTATCAACCAGTGTGTAGTCCTTCTTCTGCACCCGCGACACCTTAAAAGGTTCTCCTGGCTTCTTGCCTGGGATTGAGAAAGAAAACTTGCCATTCTTGTCAGTAAGAAGGTTGTTCTTATACTCTAAGATGTTCACAATAGCACCATTAATGCCCTGACTCGGTTGCTTTGGCCTTTCCAACGTTCTGACAATGCCGCGTTGAGTTTGGGCCATGACAGATAGTGCTGCAGTCAGGCAAACCATCATTATGAGTAATAATCGTTTCATGTGATAGATCTATTCAGTTTTCACCTGCAAATTTACAAAACAATGGTGAATTATCAAAACCTAAAGAGCAACAATTATGGCACTTGTTAACAACTAACTACCCTGTCCACATACAATCTCACCCTATCCACACACATGCCCATTCAAAACAATAAACCGGTTTCAAACAATGCTGATTTCACTAATCCAAGTGATTCCACCAATTATAATTCGAAGAATTCGCGTGATTCGCATCAGCTGCTGCAGGAAAAAAGAGCCCCGAAAGTCTGATAAAAAACTTCCGGGACTCATTGTATTTGTGTTATGTGTAGGCTTACAGCGTCAGTGCGATGCGCAAGCCGATGTGACTAGAATTGGCAGTCGTGAGAGCGTCGTAGCGGTAGGTTACACGGCAAGTCCTGAAGGCCTGGTCCCAGCTACCGCCACGGGTAATGCGGTAAGATCCTGTCGAGGGACCTTGGGGGTTGGTTTGGGGTTCATCAGTATAAAGATCGTACCAATCGTTGACCCATTCTTCCACGTTGCCGCTCATGTCATAGAGACCCAACTCGTTGGGGGCTTTGGAACCCACTGGGTGAGTCTTGTCGTCGGCAGCGCCCTTATACCAAGCCACCTCGCTGACCTCATCACTGCCTGAAAAGAGGTAGCCATTGCTTTTGCTGCCACCACGGGCTGCATACTCCCATTCGGCCTCGGTAGGCAAGCGGAAGATCTTGCCTGTCAATTGATTCAGTTTGTTAATGAACGTCTTGCAATTGCTATAGGTCACGCGCTCTACCGGGCGGTTCAAGTCGGTGCCGTAGCCGTTGGAGCTGGTAAACCAACTTGGATTGTTATTCATCACTGCCCTCCACAAGGCCTGGGTTACCTCAAACTCGCCAATGTAGTAATCTGAGAGGGTCACTTGATGGGCAGGTTTCTCCCAAGGTCGGGCATAAGAATCCTCGTCGGTGGCACCCATCATGAAGGTTCCGCCCTTGACATAAACCATGTTGAACGTCACGCCATTCACTGTAAACGTCTCGACCTTAACTTCGTCGGGCCATTCTTCGGTCATCACATAGTTGATCAGGGCTACGACGTCGGTGATATTCACCTGGCTATCGCGGGTGACATCGGCTGCAGCCTGATCAATGGCATCCATGTTATTGGTCAGCAAACTATTGATCAGCGCTACTACATCACTGATGTTCACATTGGTGTCGGTGTTGACATCACCTCGTGTCGAAGGGTTCTGGGACATAACCGGCAGCCAGCAAATGGCCAACAGACAAAGACTCAACACAGTCTTCTTTAAGCAATTGTTCTTTCTCATCGTCTTTTTATCAAAAATATATGCTCGAATTCATCAACCTTGCGATTGAATATTAAAAAATCGCGCAAAAATAATTATTTTTTCAGAGAAAAGCCCCTAAAAACAAAAAAACCACCAAAATTTACCAGAAACCCACTGATGGACCCATTCTTGAATCGCAACTACGAATTACGCTAATTTAACGAACTGGCTTCAGCCTATAAATTCGTTTAATTCGCGAAATTCGCATTAGCCCCGCAGGGTTTTGGCGGCGCCTCGGGATAAAAAAAGAATAAATTCTTTTTGTTCTCCGCTCGGCTTGCACCCGTTGCCTTGCGGCGAAGGTAGGCGGCGCCTCTACAATGCAAGAAAAAAAAGGTTTTTCTTGCCATTGTATTCGGCTTGCACTACCTTTGCAGGCATGAAAAAAAGGATGACCTTTATCACATCGTGCCTGGTGGCGCTTGCTGCGTCAGCGATGCCGGGCATTGAGTCACACGCTCTGGGCGACACTTTGTCGCTGAGCGAGGTGACGGTGACCGCCATCAAGCAGAGCGCCGACTTGCGCACCCAGGCAACAGCGTTGACCGTCATCGACCGCCAGGAGGCGGAGCGCAACCAGGCTGTCTCGGTCAAGACAGCTGCAGACCTGGTCCCCAACCTGTTCATCCCCGACTACGGCAGCCGGATGACCTCGACGGTGTATGTGCGCGGTATCGGCACACGCATCGACCAGCCCGCCGTGGGTCTGACCATCGACAACGTGCCGGTGATGACCAAGGAGAACTACGATCTTGACTTGATGGACATCGCCCGCTTTGAAATGATGCGCGGCCCGCAGAATACGCTGTACGGGCGCAACACCCTGGGCGGCGTGATGAACATCTATACCCTGTCGCCGCTCAACTACCAGGGCACACGTGCCCTGCTCGAGGGGGCCAGCCATGGCACATGGCGCGTGGGGGCAAGCCACTACGCGTTGCTGAACGACAACCTGGGTCTCTCGTTATCGGCCCAATACGGCTCGACACAGGGAGAATTCACCAACCGGTATAACGGCCGCCGTTGCGACTGGGAACGACAGCTCGGCGTCCGCACCAAGGTGGAGTGGCGCAACAACGACGGCTGGTACTTGTCTAATGTGGCATCGCTGTCGGTAGGCCGTCAAGGCGGTTACCCCTATGAGTGGGTCGAGACGGGCGAGATCGCCTACAACGACACGTGTTTCTACCGCCGCACGTCGGTGACCGATGGCTTGACGGTGCGCAAGAGCCTTACCGACTTCACCCTGTCTAGCATCACCAGTTACCAGTATCTTGACGACAACATGACACTGGACCAGGATTTCACGGTCCACGACTACTTCACCCTGACCCAGGCACGCCGCGAACACGCCGTGACGCAGGATTTCATCGCCCGCAGCCACGACAAGACCGAGGGCTACAGCTGGCTGACGGGTCTGAGCGGCTTCTATCGCCGCTACCGCATGGATGCGCCGGTGGACTTCTATGACTACGGCATCGCGCAGTTGATCGAGAAGCATGCCAACGATGCCTTGCCCGAATATCCTGTAGCGTGGGATACCCGCTCATTTAAGCTGGGCAGCCATTTCACCAGTCCCAGTTGGGGGGCTGCGCTCTATCACGAAAGCACTTACCACTGGGGGCAGTTTACACTCCAGGCAGGCGTGCGCCTGGATTATGAGCACGCGCGTCTCAACTTCCGCAGCGTGACGCACACGGGCTACAGCATCCTCAAGGGCAACACAGGCGAAGTGTTTGCACACGAAGCCATCGACATCGATGACAGTGGCACACTTAACAAGGATTTCTTTGACATCTTGCCCAACATAAGCCTCACCTGGCATCCGTGGGTGGGCAAGAACCATACGGTCTTTTTCGCCTTCTCGCGTGGCAGCAAGGCCGGTGGCTTCAATACCCAGATGTTCAGCGACGTACTGCAGCAGCGCCTGATGAAGATGATGGGCATCGGCATGCAATATGACGTAGACAAGATGGTGGGCTACAAACCCGAGAAAGCATGGAGCTATGAAATGGGTGGTCACTTCGAGTGTTGGGGTGCACGTGTGCAGAGCGACTTGGGCGTCTTCTTCATGGATTGCCGCGATCGCCAACTCACTGTTTTCCCGCCGGGCTCCACCACAGGCCGCATGATGACCAATGCCGGAAAAACGCATAGCTGGGGCGCCGAGTTCGCCATGACAGTGAATCCCATCGAGTTGACCCATTTCAACATCAGCTACGGTTTCACCCATGCCACCTTCAAGGACTACAACGACGGCAAGGTGGACCACAGCGGTAAACGCGTACCTTACGCCCCGATGCACACCTTGTTTGCCGAGGCCAGCCAGGGCTTCAAAATCGGCGGCGACCCCGACAAGTTGCTTACCTTGGCCGCCAACGTGCGCGCCACTGGCGATATCTATTGGGACGAGGCCAACACGCTGTGCCAGCCGTTCTATGCGCAGCTTGGCGCTTCAATCTCCTGGAAACAAAAACATTACAGCTTGCAACTGTGGGGCAGCAACTTGACCGGAACGCAATACAAGACCTTCTATTTCGTTTCCATCCAGCACCACTTCCTGCAACGTGGCCACGGCCGCTCGCTTGGCGCCACCCTGCGCTTTAACTTCTAATCGGTTCCTTATTTCCGATTCGTCTATGAAATCTTTTTTATTATCTAAAAAATTTGCGACAAACGATAAATCGCTTAATTTTGCATGCTCAAAAACACCTTTTAATTAACACTAAATAATATTATAAAGATATCGAAATGAAGAAATTTTTCAGTATGTTATTCATTGCCAATATGTTGGGCATTATGTTTACGGCCTGTGGCGATGATGAACCCGCACAAACTGCCGCTCCTGAAATTTCCTTTGAAATCCAGGAAAATCAAGCGGTTGTCACTGCTAAGGGGCAGGGCGAAGTTTTACTCTACCTTGATGGAGCAAGCACTTCTAACCCCACAATCCTGCAACGAAGCTATAAAGATTACGAAGCCGTCTTTACAGCTACCGCTCAAGAAGCCAAACAGAGGATCAGCGAGGTTACGACTCTAAAGCTTACTATTCCCAAGAGTGAGAAGCTTGTTCGTTTCACAGCCGCGAGTGAACATGAGAGTGATACTGATACCCATTTCCAGTTCGACATCGACTTGGACAAGGATTCTAGCACTATCTATATGTATAATATCGTGTTCCGCATCGGCGAGGCCACGTCACCTGCGATGACCCTGCGCGTGGACGCACCCGTGACCGTTGACAAGAGCGGCAAGGTGTACACCTTCTCCGGTACTGGAATTGTGGCCTACATGTTGCGCGGCACTTCGTGGGTACCCATGCCCGGTGATACCTATCTGGTACACAACCTGACCTGCAGCATCAATCCCGAAGCCAAAACCTACTCGATCAAGTTTGACTGCCACGGCGGCCACTTCGAAGAGAGCGGCAAGCTGAAATAGTCACGTTTTTAACGAGATTTAATATAAAAAACATTACAAATGGCGCAAGATTCAATGCGCCATTTGTTTTTTAGGTGTAACTTTGCCGCGTTTAATTGATTATAACGACAAGAAGGACATGAAGAAACTGCTTTTAATCATAGCTTTAATGGGCACGCTGACGGCAATCGTCTCGTGCGGTAACGATGATGAACCCATACACAGGGACGGAAAGATCAACGTCAACCCCGCCATGATCAACCACATGGTCAATGCAGGCGGCGAAGCTGTTATCGGCATCTCGATGACCCACAACAAACTGAATCTCGACCTCAACAACCACAAGGCGACGGTCGAGCTCAACTACAATGACGGTCAAGGCGACAAGCAACTCGTTCTCGAGGACATCACGGCAACCGAAACGCCCGAGGGCTCGGGCTTCTATGTGCTGACCTCGGCAAGCTACAAATCGTTCAGCGGCTATGTCGACTTCAGTGAGCACGGTGCCTATCGCTTCCGCTACACCACTACCGGCGGCATCCGCATCATCTCCACCATGCCCGAGGTATTTTTCCTCAACACCCATAACGTGGTGACCTATGACGACGAGACCGAGGCCACGACGCTGGAGAACGTCATGTATGAGTTCACCATCGACCCGGCCGCCAAAACGGCCACCGTCAAGGTCAACGACGTGGTCCATGCCAAGGACAACAAGAACTTCACCAACATCACAGCCACCTCGGTGCCGGTGACCGTCACTCCCATCGGTTATAGCATCAATGCCACCAACCTGCCCACCACTGCCACCTATCTCAACTATGTGGACAGTACCGGCAGCGGAAAAAGCACCACCAACAAATACCCGTTCAAGACGTTCAACGCCACCATCGACCTGGTGAACGATCATCTCGACGCCAACTACATGATTGGCTCCAGTGCCACCGTCACCGCGACCGGCAAGACCTATCTGGAGCGTCATTAATTACAGGTTACAGGTTAAAGAAAAACAATATTAATACAATAAAGAGATGAAGAAATTATCATTCTTACTGATCGCGTTGCTGGCCGTGACACTGTTCACCAGCTGCAACAAGGACGACGATAACGTCAACAAGCAGACCTTTGGCGATACCCTCTACAGCCGCACCATTGACGGCAATAACGTTGGGTTCTCCCAGAGCGCCGTCAAGGTGGAATTAGATTTAAACAACCGGTTGATCTCGATTACATGGGAATACAAGGACAACCATCAGCAGAGCCGCGTCTTGAGTGCCTACAACATGAAACTGCAGCTGAGCAGCGGCAACGTTTACAAATTCAACGACGCAACAGCGACCGCTAGCGGTTTTGAGCAGCTGGAAGGCTACTTCGACTTCGATACCTACATGATATCATTCAAATACATGGTTGACGGCAAACAGGTTTACAGCACGACCAATCTGGCTTATGTCTATGTGCAGACTGAGATTATCAACCCCGAGAACAACAATGAGGGCGAACATGAGAAATCGGCCTACGTTTTCATCCCCGATGCCACCGGCGAGACTTGCGAGATGAGAATCTTCAATTTCACGCCCAACCTCAGCGGTACGGTCGAAGCTGCCGAGATTCAGTACAAGAACCTGAAGCTCACGCCCACCACGACTGGATACGTCATCACAGCCGACGAAGCCGAGTCCTCCTACAAGGGATTCTACACCATCACCGACTTGCACATCATCCTCGATGATCAGTGCCGCACGCTCGCAGGCACATTCGAGTGCAATGACCTGGTATTCACCATCCAAGGCCGCACCTTCCAAGCGCGATAACCTGGCGATGTCTCCCGCTCATCAATAACCGATGGGCAAGAAGACAATGTATCAAGCAATTTGACAAACAATTCAACCCAATCAACATCAAGATAAAACGATGAAAAAGGTACTATTCTATTTTCTGGCGATCATGATGGGCCTTACATTCGCTGCATGCGGCAACGATGATGAACCCAAAGAGAAGCCCGACGAGATCATCACCACCGACGATATCGACTTTTTCAGCCGAACGATCCACGGCAATGATGTAGCCTTTCTTAACAGCAAGGGCTCAGTTGTGATCAACAACACCAAGGGCACCATCCAGCTGACGTGTAAATACAATGATTTTGAGGGTCACACCCACTCGTTTACGACAAACGTGATGCAGGTATCCCATATCGACGGCGCCACCTTCACGTTCAACGACCCGACCATGACCACCAGCTATGACGGCAGCACCTCAAGCGGCTATCTCAACACGGTGACTGGCGTGGTATCGTTCACATTCAGCAACGAGATCGGGAAAGTCGTCATCACCACCTATCTGAGTTTCCCCTCTGCCGAGAGCAGGGTCCAGAGAATCGGAGACAGCAACTATTACTCGCACAACATGTCGGACTACCTGTTCGCTCCCGTTGACCAGGGCACTAAGTGCATCTTGCAAATCAACAATTTTGTCGCCAACACGAGCGGAGTCGTGGAAGCCGATGTCATCCAATTCCTGGGATTACCGATGACCCCGACGCCCGACGGCTACATCATCCAGACCGATCAGGCCGAATCGACCTATGGCAGCCATTGCACCATCACCGATGTCGACATCACTATCAAATCCCAGTGCAGGGTAATCGTAGGCTCGTTCAAGTGCAACGGCTACAACATAAGTTTTACGGCCTCTTACCATTAAGCAATAAGATAAAAGCTTAGCGTCTTCGCGCCTTTGCGTGGTGTCAAACGGCTGAATGGTTTCTAAGGAGGCCTGAAAGCTAAAAAAATTATAAAAAATTGCCAGTTCCTGCGAGAATTGGCATTTTTTTTGCTAACTTTACGGCTCAAAATGTTTTTTAATGGCGACACGTGAGAAATATGATGAAGCGGTAGTGGTCGAGCAACTGCACGACCCCAAGCTTTGCAAGGTGGCATTCGGCAAGGTGATCGAGCACTACAGCTCGCAGCTTTACTGGCAGATACGTCGCATGGTGATCGACCATGACGACGCTAACGACGTGTTGCAGAACACCTTCATGAAAGCGTGGACGAGCATCGACAACTTCCGCGGCGATGCCAAGCTCTCGACCTGGCTCTACAAGATTGCCATCAACGAGAGCATCACGTTTGTCAACAAGAAGAAGGTGATGAACCAGCTCTCGATCGATGACGACGAGAGTTTCCTAGTCAACCAGCTCGAGAGCGACGAGTGGTTTGACGGCGACCAGGCCCAAATCAACCTCCAGAAGGCCATCGCTTCCCTGCCCGAGAAGCAGCGTCTGGTGTTCAACCTGCGCTACTACGATGAGATGAAGTATGACGAGATGAGCAAGATTCTGGGCACCAGCGAGGGTGCCTTGAAGGCCTCTTATCATCATGCGGTGAAGAAAATAGAACAATTATTGGGTGAATCGGAATAATTTTTTCATTCCCCATTAAACTTTTTTGACATCTTCAAGTCAAATAGGCGTTATGAAACGAGAAGACTCCACAATATTAGAAAAATACGGAAAGGATCCGGGCTTCAAGGTGCCCGAGAATTTCTTTGAGGACTTCAACAAGCGCATGACCGAGATGCTGCCCGATGTTGAAATCACTCCCGTTGACGTCAAGCCTACGATGTGGCAGCGCCTCAAGCCGTTGGTTTATATGGCCGCCATGTTTGCAGGCGTGTGGTGTATGATGCAAGTGTTCACCCACTTCACTGACAATAGCGGCATCAACACCGTGAGCGCCGTAGCCGAGAAGATGGGCAATGACAAGAGCAACGTCGAGGATTTCATCATGAGTGGCGCGGTAAGCGACTATGATATCATCAGCTACGAGGACTCGGTGATGATGAGCAACGAGGAAGACTTCACCGGTGATAACCAGTAAGCAAAGAAAAAGAGGAGGATTTGACCTATGAAACGGATAGTTGCGATATTGACAATTGTATTGGCCCTCGCGTCGGCAACGATGGCCCAGAACGGGCGCACCAAGTTTGCCAACGACATGTACCAGGCCAAGCATGAGATGATCATCCAGGAACTGGGGCTGACCCCAACGCAGCAAAAGCAGTTCATGCCGCTCTATGAGCAGATGGAGCGTGAAATCTATCAGGTGAACCGCAACGCCCGCGCCCTGGCCGCCGAGGTCGAGAAGAAGAAGAATCCCAGCGACCGCGATTATGAAGTAGCCGCGTCGGCATTGTCCAACACCCGCGTCCAGGAAGGTGAAATCGAGGCCAAGTACTTCGAGAAATTCTCCAAGATACTGAGCAAGAAGCAACTCTACCAGCTCAAGCAGGCCGAAGCCAAGTTCACACGCGAGATGATCTCCAAGGCTAAGAACAAGAACAAGAAGTGACATCACTCCGCCAGGGAGACAAAATATAGGGTTCCGCTGTATCACACCGATAGAGCGGAACCATTTTTTTCAAGCCTGCGTGAGATATAGCAGAGGAACTTCTCCCAAGTGCATTGACGTTAATTATTGCAAAATATTAAGGCTTGGCGAGGATTTTGCACATTATTTATGTAATTTTGGAGTTATAATAAAAAAACCAAACACCGAAAGACTATGAAACAGACAATCATTCAAATCTTAACCATAGTATTACTCATCATGGCATTCCCATTTGACTCATCGGGAAAGGACAAGGTCGTTGACTTCAATTTCCCGCAGGACGTGTCCAAGGAGGCGTTGACCGACCTGGACAAGGCGCTAAAGACAGGTGACTGCGAGTTGACCGTCGATGCGCTGGTGCGCTACAGTCTGGCCCAGAGCGGCATCTCGCAAGACAACGCGGCCGACATCATCTCACGTGTCGAGGCCACTGCCGCCAGGGAGAAGCAACCGCACATCCGTGCGCTGCTCTACCACCTTGAGGCGATGATCTATCAGGGCTACCGCGACCGTTATGCCCGTTGGAGCAACCGTGAGAATCCCGTAGAAGAAACGCCTGCCGACATCAGCGAGTGGGACCGCAAGCAATTCGACAAGAAGATTGTCGAACTCATCGAGAAATCGCTGGCCGACCCGACGGCGCTTAAGGCCATTCCGGTGGCCTCGCTGCCAGGCATCATCCGTTGCAACGAGCTGGGCGCGACCTACGTCCCCACCCTGCGCGAGTTCCTGCTGACGAAAGGTCTGGATATGACTCAAGGCATAGACCTTGGTGATGACACCCTTGCCGAGCGCATCAAGGCCGATTGGCTCGCTGCCACCGAGGGCGATATACCCGCCCACATCTACGCCCTGACGCAAATCCAGACGTGGATTCCTATCGAGACCTACCGGCAGTATCAGGACAATGAGCACTGCGCCTTCCTGCTGAACCAAATCGGATGGGAAAACGATAAGGAACACTACAAGGCGCTGCAGGAGTATGTGGCACGCTTCCCCAACTCCATCTACATGGCCGAAGTGAAGAACAGCATCACCCACCTGGAGAGCAAGACCGTTTACCTCAATTACCCTAGTGTGCGTTCTTCCAGCGACAGCATCTGGGTCAAGGCCGATGTCACGAACGCCAACACGTTCATGATCAAGGTCTATCAAATCCCCGAACAGGAGTACAAAAGGGACACTTACGGTGTTGACAGGAGCAAGTTGCAGCTTGTTTCGACACACACCGTCAACGTGCAGGGCACAGTACCCTTTACGGCCGAAGCCTCTATCACGTTGCCGCCTCTGCCCTATGGGGCCTACATTTTTTACCCCGTCTTTGGCGAGGACTTTTACGGTATGCCTGGTGGCGGTGTTTACCGAGACGATATCCTGCACGTTACCGACATTGCCCTGTTCACCATCAGCCGTAATGACCACAAGGACTGCGTGGGTGCCGTCGACATCAACACCGGCAAGCCCGTGCAAGGCGTAACCATCAAGGACGGCAACGGCAAGTCGCTGGGCTCCACAGGTGCCGACGGCACACTGGCTATTCAGCAACTCTCCGATGATGACGATGGCCTCGGTCTTGGATTCCTCTTTGCCATCAAGGGTAATGACCGTTTTGGACCCTCCGGTTATTATGATAGAGTTGAAGATCGCAGCATCAACAACAATGATGCCGAGGTTTATACCGACCTGGGTGTATATCGCCCCGGTGAGACCATCCAGTGGGCCGCCATCGTCTATAACTGGACCGAAAAGGAACGCAAGGTGCTGCCCGGCAAGCCGATTGTAGCCATCTTCAAAGACAGCAACCAAGAGCCCATCGACACGGTGACAATGACCACCGATGAATATGGCCGCATCGAAGGGACCTTCTTGGTTCCCAAAGACCGCATGAACGGCACTTTCGGCATCCAGTTCGAAGAGAAAGGCCCAAAGAACAAAGCCCTTGCCTACCATCCCGTCACCGTGAGCGAGTACAAGACGCCCACGTTTGAGGTTACCTTCCCTGACGCTCGCCTCAGCTATGTCGCTGGCCAGCCCGTTAAGGTAACGGGTAAGGCAATGACCTACAGCGGCTTGCCCGTGCAGAACTCCGAGGTGCGCCTGTCGCTCATCCAGAAGCAATGGTCATGGTGGTGGTGGAACATAAACCATGACGTGGGTGAACACCTGCAAGACACTATCGTCATGACCGACGAGCAGGGCAACTTCATGATTGAGTATCCCGCCGAATTGTTCGAGGAAAACAAGGGCTACAAACCCGGCAAGCGTTGTAGGGCACGTTATAACTACGAGGTCATGGCCACCGTCACTACCGATGCCGGCGAGACCCACGAGGAGAGCACTTCGTTTATTGTGGGCACCCGACGCGGCATTGAATTGGGTGTTGTGAACGACAACATTTTCATCAACGACAAACCCATCAAGTTGCCGCTGAAGTACAACACCACCGATGAGGAGCACCCCGACACTTGGTGTACTTGGGAAATTACACCGGTCGACGGCAAAACGCCCGTATTGACAGGAAATCTCAACACCGCCGACCCGACCATCGACCTGACCAGCCTGCCCTCGGGACAATATAAGCTGAAAATTCACATCCTTGATGCTGAGGAAGGCGAGCAGGACGTTGACATTGAGCGCGTGATCACCCTCTATCGCAAGGGCGACAAGAGGCCACCCGTCAAGGACTGCCCGCTATGGCTCACCCCGTTGGAGCAGACCGTGGACAAGAAAAACGTGGGACACATCACCATCGGTGTTTCAACGCCCAAGGCCTACATCTACTATGTGGCATCGGCTGTCAATGATATCATCGGCCAGGGCTGGCTCACCTATGACAAGGGAATGCACGATTTCACTGTAAAGCTGCCCAAAGAAGCAGGCAAAGATGTTACCGTGAAGTTCATCACCTATTACGGCACCAAGCAGTGGGAGAAGACCGTGATATTGCAGAATCCCTATAAGGCCGAAGCCATCAAGATTACCGCCACGTCGTTCCGTAACAAACTCGTGCCCGGCAACATGGAGCATTGGACATTCAGTCTCACCGACCAGAACGGCAAGCCCCATCAGGGCGCTATGCTGCTCGACATGTTCGACAAGGCGATTAACAGTATCGAGGTCAACGATTGGGACTTCGGCGACTGGAGCCCAGTCATCAATTCATTTTTTGCTTTTGCACAGCGTCTGGAGCTAGTCAATAGAACCAGAGGAGACTGGACGGGCAAGATGTTGAATATCCCTGATGATGCATATCCCCTGCTGCCGATGCTGTACACTTATAACCAAAACTTCTTCGACTACGGGTTTGGCCGAGGACGTATGCTGTTGAGAAAGTCACGCGCTCTTGACGCCGCTAATGGCCTTGAAGGCCGTGTTGCTGGTGTTCAGGTAGCTGAAGCCCAAATGGCGCAGGAAGAAGTTATGATAGATATGTCACTCGACGCAGAGGACATGGATGAAATGCCTGAGGGATACTATAATGCAGCGAATGCACATTGTGAAAAAGAAGAGATTAAGGTCAACGAGAAGAATCTGGACAAGGTTACCTTGCGTGAGAGCGATGTGAAGACAGCGTTGTGGCAGCCGATGCTCACCAGCGACGACAAGGGCAACATCAGCGTTGAGTTTGAGGTGCCCAACTTCAACACCACTTGGATTACCCAAGCCGTGGCATGGGACAAGAAGATGACCGGCTCAAGTTGGATGGCCGAGGTGCTGACGCAGAAGCCGCTGATGGTGCGCGCCAACATGCCGCGCTTCCTGCGCCAGGGCGACAAGGCCACGCTGGCCGCCACCGTGCAGAACGCCACCGACGAGGCAGCCGCCTGTGACGCCGTGATCGAACTCTTCGACCCGCGCTCCAATGACGTCTATGACACCCGCAAGTTCAACCTGACGCTCGACCCGATGGGCAGCCAGGCAGTCACCATCGACTGGCAGGTGCCCGACACCATCGCCTTTGTGGGCTTCCGCATCAAGGCCGCCAACAACCGCTTCGGCGACGGCGAGCAGGTGATGGTGCCCGTGCTGACGACCATCTCGCCTGTTATCGAGACCGAACCCTTCTATATTGAAGCAGCACAAGGCCACTTCGAGCAGCCGCTGCCCAAGTTCCCCAAGGATGCCCGCGTGACGCTGGAATACTGCGATAACCCCGTGTGGTACTGCGTGCTGGCTCTGCCCACCATCTTCAGCGACAGTTACTGCACGGCAACCCATGCAGTCCACAGCCTGTTTGCCCTGCAAGTAGCACAAGGTGTAGCCAAGGCACAACCCCAGATCAAGGAGGCGGTGACCTACTGGAAGCAGCACAACGAGGACAGCACTCTCGTGTCGATGCTCCAGAAGAACCAGGACCTGAAGATCGGCACCCTGCTGGCATCGCCCTGGATGCGCGAGGCTGACCGACAGACGCTCAGGATGTCAAAGCTCAACGAACTCTTTGACGAGGCCATCGTCAAGAAGGAATACGAGAAGATCATCACCGCCCTGCAATCGCTGCAGATGGGCGACGGA